>NZ_WBOF01000001.1:0-622500 GCF_009569385.1 Streptomyces kaniharaensis | reverse complement strand
GTGCTCGCCTGCGGCACCCGCCCCCGCACCGCCCTCGCCCACGTCGCCGGACTGCCGGTCGGCACGGGCGTCCTGGTCGACGACGGGCTCGCCACCGCCGCACCCCACGTGTACGCGATCGGCGACTGCGCCGAGCACCGCGGCACCGTCCACGGCCTGGCCGGCCCCGCCTGGGACCAGGCCGACGTGCTGGCCCGGCGGCTCTCCGGCGCCGACCCGGACGCCACCTACTCCGGCACCCGCCCGCGCGCCCGGCTCAGCACCGGTGACCTCGAGTACGCGGCCTTCGGCGCCGTGGACGAGACCCTCGACCCCGGCCTCGACGTCCTGCGGATCACCGACGCCACCCGCGGCAGCTACAAGAAGCTCGTCCTGCGCGGCGACCGTCTGGTCGGCGCGATCCTGCTCGGCGACCTGGCCACCGTGGACGCGCTGGCCGGCGCCTTCGCCGAAGGCGGCGCCCTCGCCGGCCACCCCCTGCACCTGCTCACCCGAGGAGAACTGCGATGACTGGAAGTACTGGGATGACCATTGACGACCGCACGGTCCGGGACCTCGTCCTGGTCGGCCACGGCATGGTCGGCCAGCGCTTCCTGGAGGCCTGGACCGAGCAGCCCGCGGCCCGCGGCTGGCGGGTCACCGTGCTCGCCGAGGAGCCCCGGCCCGCGTACGACCGGGTCCACCTCAGCTCGCTGTTCGACGGCCGCACCGCCGAGGACCTGTCGCTCTGCCCGCCCGGCTTCCTCGCCGAGCACGGCATCGACCTGCGCCTCGGCGACCCGGTCACCGCGATCGACCGGGCCGGGCGGACCGTCACCACCCGGTCCGGTACCGAAGTCCGCTACGACGTCCTGGTGCTGGCCACCGGCTCGGTCCCCTTCGTGCCCCCGGTGCCCGGCAAGGACGCCGCCGGCTGCCACGTATACCGCACCATCGAGGACCTGGACGCCATCCGCGCCGACGCCGAGGCGGCCGGCACCGGTGTCGTGGTCGGCGGCGGCCTGCTCGGCCTGGAGGCCGCCGGGGCGCTGCGGGCCGGTGGACTCTCCACCCACGTGGTCGAGTTCGCGCCCCGCCTGATGGCCGTCCAGGTGGACGACGGCGGCGGCGCGGTGCTGCGCCGCAAGATCGAGGACCTCGGCGTGACGGTGCACACCAGCGCCGGCGCGAGCGGCGTCGTCACCGGCCCGGACGGCCGGGTCACCGCACTCGCCCTCTCCGACGGCCGCGAACTGCCCGCCGACCTCGTGGTGTTCTCGGCGGGCGTGCGCGCCCGCGACCAGCTCGCCCGCGACTGCGACCTGCCGGTCGGCCAGCGCGGCGGCATCGTCGTCGACGAGCACTGCCGCACCGCCGACCCCGCGATCCTCGCCATCGGCGAGTGCGCCCAGGCCGCCGACGGCCGGGTCTACGGCCTCGTCGCGCCCGGCTACCAGATGGCCGAGACGGCCGCCCGCACCGTCGCGGGCCTGGCCGGCGAGGGCGCTGGTCCCACCGGCGAGGGCTTCACCGGCGCCGACACCTCCACCAAGCTCAAGCTCCTCGGCGTCGACGTCGCCAGCTTCGGCGACCCGCACGGCACCGCCGAGGGCGCGCTCGACGTGCTCTACAGCGACAGCCGCAGCGGCGTCTACCGCAAGCTCGTCATCGGCCAGGACGGCGCGCTGCTCGGCGGCGTCCTGGTCGGCGACACCGACGCCTACGGCACCCTGCGCCCGCTCGCGGTGGCCGGCAAGCCGCTCACCGTCGCCCCCGAACAGCTCGTGCTGCCCGCCGGGTTCGCCAATGCCGGACCGGTCGCCCTGCCCGACGACGCGGTGCTCTGCTCCTGCCACAACGTCACCCAGGGCGCCGTCCGCGCCGCCGTCCACGAGCAGGGCTGCGACAGCGTCGCCGCCGTCAAGAAGTGCACCCGGGCCGGCACCGGCTGCGGCAGCTGCCTCAAGCAGCTCGGCACCGTCGTCACCGAGGAGCTGGAGGCCGCCGGCGTCAGCACGGACAAGGGCCTGTGCGAGCACTTCACCCACACCCGCGCCGAGCTGTACGAGATCGTCCGGGTCACCGGCATCACCACCTTCACCGACCTGCTCGACCGGCACGGCAACGGCGAGGGCTGCGAGATCTGCAAGCCCACCGTCGCCTCCATCCTGGCCAGCCTCGGCAACGGCCACATCCTCGACGGCGAGCAGGGCGCCCTCCAGGACTCCAACGACCACTTCCTCGCCAACATCCAGCGCAACGGCTCCTACTCGGTCGTCCCCCGCGTGCCCGGCGGCGAGATCACCCCCGAAGGCCTCATCGTCATCGGCGAGATCGCCCGCGACCACGGCCTCTACACCAAGATCACCGGCGGCCAGCGGATCGACCTCTTCGGCGCCACCGTCGACCAGCTCCCGGTCATCTGGCGCAAGCTGGTCGACGCCGGCTTCGAGTCCGGCCACGCCTACGGCAAGGCGCTGCGCACCGTGAAGTCCTGCGTCGGCGAGACCTGGTGCCGCTACGGCGTCCAGGACTCCACCGCCCTCGCCATCGAACTGGAGCTCCGCTACCGGGGACTGCGCTCCCCACACAAGCTCAAGTCCGCCGTCTCCGGCTGCGCCCGCGAGTGCGCCGAGGCCCGGAGCAAGGACTTCGGCATCATCGCCACCTCGGCCGGCTGGAACCTCTACGTCGGCGGCAACGGCGGCATGACCCCCCGGCACGCCGACCTGCTCGCCGCCGACCTCGACCGCGAGACCCTGATCCGCACCATCGACCGCTACCTGATGTTCTACATCCGCACCGCCGACCGGCTCGAACGCACCTCGGTCTGGCTGGAGCGGCTGGAAGGCGGCCTCGACCACCTGCGGGCCGTCGTCCTCGACGACTCGCTCGGCATCGCCGCCGAGCTCGACGACCTGATGGCCCGTCATGTCGGCGGCTACCAGGACGAGTGGGCCGAAACCCTCGCCGACCCCGACCGGATGCGTCGCTTCGCGTCCTTCGTCAACGCCCCCGGCACCCCCGACCCGGCCGTGACCTTCGTCCCCGAACGCGGCCAGATCCGCCCCGCCCGCGCAGGCGAGGCCGGACAGACCCTCACCGCCCCCGTCCCGGTCCTGGTGGCCGGGTCCCGACTGGAGGTGCTCACCCCGTGACCGTTCAGATCCACGACGGCACCAGCTGGCACGCCGTCTGCACCCTCGACGACCTGCAGCCCGGCCGTGGCAGGGCCGTCCTGCTCGACGGCGACCGGCAGGTCGCGCTGTTCCTCGGCCGCGCCGGCGACCTCTACGCCGTCGACAACCTCGACCCGTTCAGCGGCGCCCAGGTCCTCTCCCGCGGCCTCATCGGCAGCCGCGGCGACCGGCCCACCCTCGCATCCCCGATGTACAAGCAGGTCTTCGACCTCACCGACGGCCGCTGCCTCGACGAGGACACCGCCCCCGACGGCGCCCCCGCCGTCCTGCGGCTCTGGCCGGTCCGGCTCGCCCCGGAAGGGGAAGTGGTATGAGCGAGAGAAGCGAGCGAATCATCGAAGGGTGCGCGTTGCGCGAAGCGCCTGCCGAGCGGAGAGAGGTGGGCGCATGAGCGCCGTCGTCGACGTCAGACCGCCCGCCCCGCTCAGCGGCTGGGACCCGGAGAACGAGGAGTTCTGGGAGCGCGCCGGCGCGCGGATCGCCCGGCGCAACCTGGTCTTCTCCGTCCTCTCCGAGCACATCGGCTTCTCGGTGTGGAGCCTCTGGTCGGTGCTCGTCCTCTTCCTCGGGCCCGAGTACCACATCGACCCGGCGGGCAAGTTCACCCTCACCGCGCTTCCGACCGCACTCGGCGCGCTGCTGCGGCTCCCGTACACCTTCGCTGTCGCCCGGTTCGGCGGGCGGAACTGGACGGTCGTCAGCGCCCTGCTGCTGCTCGTCCCCACCGCCCTCGCCGCCGTCGTCCTGGAGCCCGGCGTCTCGTACGGGACGCTGCTGGCGGTCGCGTGCGTGGCCGGCGTCGGAGGCGGCAACTTCGCCTCCTCCATGGCCAACATCAACGCCTTCTACCCGCACCGGCTCAAGGGCTGGGCGCTCGGCATCAACGCGGGCGGCGGCAACCTCGGCGTCCCCGCCGTCCAACTGCTCGGACTGCTCGTGCTCGCCACCGCCGACGCCGCCCACCCCCGGCTGCTGCCGCTGCTCTACCTGCCGCTGATCGTCCTCGCGGCGGCCGGGGCGTGGTGGAAGATGGACAACCTTCCAGTGTCGTCGGCGAGTTCGGGGGAGGGTCGGGCGCTGCGCGAAGTGGCAAGCGACCCGTACGGCTGGGCCGTGTCCACGCTCTACATCGGCACCTTCGGCTCGTTCATCGGCTTCGGCTTCGCCTTCGGGCAGGTGCTCCAGGTGCAGTTCCACGACCGTTTCGACACCCCGGTCAAGGCCGCCGCCCTCACCTTCCTCGGACCGCTGCTCGGCTCCCTGCTGCGCCCCGTCGGCGGGCGGCTCGCCGACCGCTGGGGCGGCGCGAAGGTGACCCTCGCGACCTTCGTGGCCATGGGCGCCGGGACGGCCGTGGTCCTGGCCGCCTCGCGGGCCGGCTCGCTGCCGCTGTTCCTCGGCGGATTCATCGCGCTGTTCGTCCTCAGCGGCATCGGCAACGGCTCGACGTACAAGATGATCCCCGCCCACTACCAGGCCCGCGCCCGGGCCGCGGTCGCCGCGGGCGGCGACCCGGCCGCCGCCGAGGCTGCCTCCCGGCGCCGGTCCGCCGCCCTCATCGGGCTCGCGGGCGCGATCGGGGCGTTCGGCGGGGTGCTGGTCAACCTCGCGTTCCGGCAGTCCTTCCTCGGCAGCCACAACGGGGACACGGCGTACGTCGGGTTCCTGGCGGCGTACGTGGCGTGCTCGGTGCTCACCTGGGTGGTCTGGCTGCGGCCGGGTGCCCGGATGTCCCACTGAGCCGTTCGCACTGAGTTCGTCGCGCTGAGTTCGTCGCACGGAGCCGTTCGTGCTGAGCCGTTCGTGCGACGGCCGCCCGCTTCGCCGCGCGGCGTGCGAGGCGGGCGGTTAGCGTCGGGCCCAGCGCATCCTCGCCCCAGGGAGGTCGGCAGTGCAGCGGTGGACCACCCCGACGGCTCTCACCCCGGCCCTCCTCGGCCTCGCGCCACCCGCCCCGGCCGCCGCCGAGCCGGTCGGGGACGCCCGCCGCGTCCGGCCCACCACCGCATGATGCGCCCGCCGACCCGGCTCACCCGGGCCGGCGGCGCACTGCTGCTCGCCGCCACCCTGAGCGCCTGCCTCAGCAGCTACCTCGGCCCGGCACCGTCCGAGAGCAGCTCCGCCGCCCCACCGTCGTCGCCCGGCCCCGGCCCGTCGTCCCCGACCGGCTCGACGGCGGCGGGGACGGTGACGATCAGGAACTTCCTGTTCCAGCCGGCGAACCTCACCGTCGGCCCGGGCGCGGTGGTCACGGTCACGAACGCCGACACCGTCGAGCACACCCTCACCGCCCAGGACCGCTCCTTCGACACCGGCCCCATCACCCCGGGCGGCACGGCCACCTTCGAGGCGCCGACTCAGCCGGGGGCCTACTCGTACCTGTGCACCCTCCACCACTTCATGCGGGGCATCCTGACGGTGGCCTGATGCCCGGCCCCGCGATTCCACAGGTGAAGTGTGCTGCTCCCGTACCACCCCATGCTCTACAGTGCTGTAGAACCAAGGGCTGGAGACGCCGGCGCTGTGGTGGGGCTGACGCGCTCGGGACGGGGCCGGCAGGTGAACAGCGAACGGGGTAGAACCATGGACAGGCCGCTTCGACTGCCGCAGCAGGACCGGGCCGACTTCGAGACGATGCTGAGTCGCGCGCTGGCGGGGGCGCCGGCGCAGGCCGCGTTGCGGGCGATCGGGGACGAGGCGCACGGGGCGGAGCGGTTGCGGCGGAGCGCGCGGGACAACGCGGAGTACGTGCTGGCCGCGGCGGCGCCGGAATACGAGAGATATGCGGTGCTGCGGGCGGACGCCGACGCGGCGGCGCCGCTGCCGGTGGACGCGCCGGCACGGCAGCGGGCGTCGGGGTGGCTGGGCGTGCTGGCCGTGATCGTGCCGATCGTCGCGGGCGCCGCCGCCACGATCTTCCTGCTGCTCGGCTACGCGCTCGCGTTGGCCGAGGACCTGGAGCTGCTGGGGCACGCGCTGGTCGGCGCCGGGTGGATCGCGGCCGGGGTGGCGCTGGTGGGCGCGCTGGCCGGCGGGCTGGGGCTGCTGGGCGCGGCGTCGCGCTCCCGGGCGGCCGAGGCCGGGGAGGCGGACGGCGCAGGGGAGTTGGCGTCGGCGCGGGAGGCGTGGCGGACGGCGCTGGCGGAGCGCGGGATGGTGCCGTTCCTGGTGGCGCAGGCGAACGCCGGCTGCGGCGGGGCCGCCGCTGTGCCCGGGGCGCCCGTGTGAGAGATCAGTCGCGGCGACGGCCCGGGCCGGCGGACCGGCCGGGCTTCGTCCGGACCCGGCGGCACGCGTGGACGGCGTCCACCAGGAGCCGGGCGGTGGGCACGGGGAGGTCCAGCCGGCGGGCGATCCACGGCGCCGTGCGGCCGCCCAGGGCCAGCACCCAGGCGGCGTACAACTGGTCGAGCCGCGGCCCGTGCTCGGCGAGCAGCAGCGGGCGGACCGCCTCCATGGGGAAGCCCTCGAGGGCGCGGGCGCTGTAGACGGGGCCGTTGGGGCCCGGCGGGGGCAGCGGGAGCCTGCGCCGAGCACTGAGAAGACGGCCGACGAGCAGCGCGCCCGTCAGCGCGAGGCCGGACCCGGCGGCCCCGATCAGGGCGGCGCCGACCACCGGCCGGTCGGTCTCCGAGGCGGTGCCGAGGGTGAGGCCTTCGAGGGCGAGGAGCGTCAGGACGGCGAGCAGACCCGCCGCCTCGCCGCGTTGCGGGAGCAGCTTTCCGGGAGTCATCGGAAACCTCGTCGTGGGCTCTGGACGGGGGAGTTGGCCAGACGGATCGGGCGCCGGCCGGTCGGGGGTCGTGCGCGGACGGCCATGACGGACTTCCTTCGGCGTGAACGGGTGTGTGTGGCGGCCGGGATCGGTCGGTCGGCTCTCCCGTGGCGACTCACCTCCGGTTCAACGGCCGACGGGCGTGCGAGGGCATGCCCCGGTCGGGCGTGGCGTGCTGGCGGCGGGTTGACGTGACGCAACGGCGTCCTCTCGGTGCACGTCCCGGCGCCCGCAGCAAGCAGCTGATAACTCGTCAGATATGCCCCATCAATGGGTAGTTCGCCATCTGGCGGAGGCGTCTCGCGTGCCCTTTCAAGCCGCCGAAAGCATAGCCTGCGACCCGACCCATCTTCTACATCCTTGTCGAACTTCTAGCGCGCGTGACCGGGATCACGCCGGGTGGCCACTCGATCGCTCTGCGGTGAGGAGCGCCGACCCGGGCCGGTGGGTCACAGTGGTAGGGGAGGCCGGGACCCATGGGACTCACCAGTCACAAGCTGCTGGCGCTGATGGCACTGTTCGCGGTGTCCACGGTGCTCGGCACCCTGTGGGTCTGGCCCAAGCTCGCCGTGCGCAGCTGGCCCGCGATGTTCCTGCGGCTCGGCACCATCCTGCTCACCCAGCTCGCCCTGCTCGCCACGCTCGGGCTCGCCGTCAACGACTACTTCGTGTTCTACAGCAGCTGGTCCGACCTGTTCGGGCACGAGCGCGGCACCGGGGTCGTCCAGGGCGCCGGCCCCGGAGGGCCCACCGGCGTCCAGGTGCTCGGCACGGCGGAGATCACCGGCGCCGGATCGGCGAGCCGGGATCCGGCCCAGATCGGGCGGCTCGACAGGGTCCGCATCCCCGGCGGCACCACCGGGCTCAGCACCGACGGGTACGTCTACCTGCCGCCTCAGTACTTCCAGCCGGGCAACGAGGGCAGGCACTTCCCGGCCGTCCTCGTCATGACCGGCTTCCCCGGCGACGCCACCAACCTCGTCACCAAGCTGCGCTACCCCGCCACCGAACTCGACCTCCTGCGCAGGGGCACGATGAAGCCCACCGTCCTCGTGCTGATGCGGCCCTCGCCGTCGATGCCCCGGGACAGCGAGTGCGAGGACATCCCGAACGGACCGCAGGCCCAGACCTACTTCACCACCGACGTGCCGGCCGACCTGCGCGCCTCCTACCGGGTGCTGGGAGGAACGGGCAGCGTCGGCGTGATGGGTGACTCGACGGGCGGCTACTGCGCGCTGAAGCTCGGCATGGAACACCCGCAGACCTTCTCCGCGGTCGTCTCGCTCTCCGGCTACCTCAAGGCCGCCGAGGACGTCACGACCGGCGATCTCTTCGCCGGCAGCCAGCAGCGCCGCAACGAGGCCGACATGGCCTGGCGCCTCGCCCATCTGCCCGTGCCCGCGCTCAACGTCCTCCTCGCCGACAGCAAGGAGGACGGCCGCACCTACGCCGACTCCAGCGCCTTCGCCGCCGGCGCCCGGCCCCCGCTGGTCGTCGCACAGGCCACCGTCGACAAGGGCGGCCACAACTTCACCACCTGGAACCGCCTGCTGCCCCCGTCGCTGACCTGGCTGAGCGTCCACCTGGACGACCCGTCCTGACGGCGCGCCCCTGGCATGCCGTTGCCCCGCCCGCGGGGGGATCGGGCGGGACAACGGCGGATCGGGGCGTTAGGCGGGTCTCGGCAGGCGTCGGGTTTCGAGGGCGCGCGGGTGTCAGCGGGCGAGGAGGGGGAGTGGGGCGCCGGTGCGGGCGGGGAGTTCGAGGCGGGTGAGCAGCTCGGACGGGGACACCTCGACGACCCGGCAGCCGGCCCGCTGGCGGCAGTGGCGGGCGACCGAGGGGCGCCGTAGCCGGTCGAGGCGGCGGCGGGCGGACGTGCCGAGGACGAGCAGGTCGTCCGGGCCGGTGACGGCGCCGACCAGGGCGGGCCCGGGTTCGGCGTTGACCACCAGGGGGCGGATGACCAGACCGGACGGGTAGCCGCCGTAAGCCTGGTCGAAGGCGATGTCGAGGCGTCGCCGGGCGCCGTGTTCGAGCTCGGACAGGGGCCGCAGCCCGTCCCGGTCGTTCGGCCTCCAGGCGGCGACCGGCACGAGGGTGGCCCTGTGCCGGGCGGCCTCTCCGACGGCGAGGTACAGGGCGGCGAGACTGCTCAGTGATCCGCTCAGGCCGACGATCACTCGGGTGGTCCCGGTCATGGCCGTTCGCCTCCGCGTGGTTCCGGGTTCTCGGTTCCGTCGTATCCAGTGAACCCCGGAACCATCTCGTCCGCGCCGCCGCTGACGCGGTCATGACGCCCGCGGCCCGCTTCTTGACGGCCCCCTGACGGCCCGCCGTTCGGGACGGGCCAGCGTCGGGGGAATGTCAGGGAGCCGTCAAAGTCCGCCCCCGATCCGTAGGCCGCGCGTCAAGGACGGGTGCCATCGGTGCGCGGAGGGTCTCCACTGGAACCGAGGGCCGTGAACGACGGCCCCGAGACCCGAGGAGCTCGCAGTGACCACCGCCACCATCGACGTCGACCAGCCGCCGGAGCGGACGATCCGTCTGCTGCCCACCGCCGGACGCCAGGACAGCCCCGAGCCGCCCGAACCGGCCCCTGCGGCGGCGGCCGACCGCGACCGCACCCGCCCGGCGCACTGCCGGTTCGCTATGCACTTCGAAGACTGACCACCCGCTCGACGTTCCCTGGGAGTTGCCGCCATGACCCAGCTGACCGCCCCTCCCGCCTCGACCGCTGCCGTCGGTGCGCACGACGCGCTCGGCTCGCCCTGGCCGGCCTCGGCGCGGCCCGGCCCGGGCGGGGACCTGCTGGTCGGCGGGGTGGGCCTGGCGGAGTCCGCCGAGCGGTTCGGCACGCCCCTGTACGTCCTGGACGAGGCCGAGGTGCGGGCCCGCGCCCGCGCGTACCGGCGGGCGCTGCCCCACGCCGACGTGCTGTACGCGGCCAAGGCCTTCCTGTGCAGCGCGATGGCCGACTGGGTGGCCGAGGAGGGCCTGGGCCTGGACGTCTGCTCCTCCGGTGAGCTGTGGCTGGCCGTCTCGGCCGGGTTCCCGGCGCAGCGGATCCTGCTGCACGGCAACGCCAAGTCCCCGGCGGAGCTGCGACTGGCCCGGCGGCTGCGGGTGGGCCGGATCGTCATCGACGGCCCGGCGGAGATCGCCCGGCTGGCCGCGCTGGTGGCCGCCGACACCCCGCAGAAGGTGCTGGTCCGGGTCGTGCCCGGGATCGCGGCCGGCCATCACGCGGCGGTACGGACGGGCGTCGGCGGCCAGAAGTTCGGCTTCCCGATCGACGGCGGTGACGCGGCCCACGCGATCGCCCGGGTGCTCGACCAGCCCGGACTCGAACTGGTGGGACTGCACTGCCACTTGGGCTCGCAGATCACCGAGGTCGGGCCGTACCTGGAGGCGGTGGACGCGCTGGTGCGGCTGATGGTCGAGGTGCGCGACCGGCACGGTGTCGAGCTGCCCGAGCTGGACCTCGGCGGCGGCCACGGCATCCGCTACCTGCCGGGCGATGAGGAGTTGGGTCTCGCCGAGTTCGCCGTCCGGGTGACCGACCGGCTGGCGGTGCGCTGCGCGGAGTCGGATCTGGAGGTGCCACGCCTGCTGGTCGAGCCGGGCCGCGCGGTGGCCGGGCCGGCGGGGGTGGCGGTGTACCGGGTGCTGTCGGTGAAGCATGGTTCGGACGGCCGCTGCTTCGCGGCGGTGGACGGCGGGATGAGCGACAACCCGCGCCCGGCGCTGTACGGATCGCCGTACAGCGTGCGGTTGGTGGGGCGGAGGTCGGAGGCGGGTGCGGCCCGGGTGGACGTGGTCGGTCGCCACTGCGAGGCCGGGGACGTGCTGGTCCGCGACGCCGTCCTGCCCGCCGACCTGCGCCCGGGCGATCTGCTGGCCGTGCCGGCGGCCGGGGCGTATCAGCTGTCGATGGCGTCGGGCTACAACCTGGTCGGCCGCCCGGCCGTGGCTGCGGTGCGGGACGGTCGCGCCCGGCTGCTGATCCGGCGTGAGACGGTCGAGGACTTCCGCCTGCGCGAGGTCGGGCGCTGAGGAACCGGGCGATCACCGCGTGGGAGTGCGGCCAGGGCTGTCCCGTAAATCCAGCTGCGTCCTCCCGACTGTCCCGGTAGCGTGCGCCGGTATGGCATCGGAACTGGAACGCCCCCCGCTCCAAGCGGACGAACGGACCGCGCTCGTAGGCTGGTTGGACCTGCAGCGGCAGATCTTGCGCTGGAAGTGCGAGGGGCTGGACGACGAGGACGCGCACCGCTCGGTCATCCCGACCTCACCAGCCATGACGATGGCCGGTCTCGTCTCCCATATGCGCTGGACCGAGCACATATGGCTGGAGGTGTTGTTCCTCGGCGGTGACAAGAAGCAGAACCCGTCGTGCGACGAGTCGAGCGACGACGCCGACTGGCACACCGACGGTCGCCCCCTCGCCGAGCTCCTCGCGGAGTACGAGGCCCAGTGTGCCCGCAGCAACGAGATCGTCGCCGCGGCCTCCCTGGACGATGTCGGCCGCCACCCCGACTTCCGCGCCGGCAGCGCCAACCTCCGTTGGATGCTGATCCACCTTGTCGAGGAGACCGGGCGGCACGCGGGGCACGCGGACATCGTCCGGGAGCTTCTCGACGGCACGAAGGGGTACTACTAGAGGTCGGTCCCGACATGAGGGCACCCCGTACCTGCTGGTGGTGGGTGAGATGAGCTCGGCGTGCCTGCTGTGATCACGGCGACGGAGTCGTCCCGGACAGGCCCGTTCACCGGGTTGAGTCCGGGAGACTTCGCCAAGCTCATGACCGTGCTGCGCATACTGGCGCACCCATCTGACGCCCCGCCGGCGTTACGGGTCAGCCCTTAGCATGAAGCATGGAATCGAACATCACACGTTCTGCGGCGGCTTGGTCCGGACAGCGGGCGAAGGTTCTGGTCTTCCTGTTGGGTGCCGCGGCCGTCGGCTGGACTGTGGTCGCGATGAGCGTGCACACACCCGATCCGGCCGCGCTCGACCCTGACGGTGTGACCGATGCCGCCCTGGCCCGGATGGGTGCTGCCGTGATGGCCGCCGTCGCGGCAGTGGCAGCCTTGCTCTGGGGGCGCCACCAGGTGACCGCGCGCCGTCCGGGGAGCGGCGGGGGTTGGGCGCGGGCGGCGTTCGCCGTCTCCGCTGTCCACTTGGTGCCCAACCTTGCGGTGATCGCGCTCGCCTCGTGGGGCTGGCAGGCCCCGCTGATCGCGTTCACATGCGCGGTGGTCACCTGCGGTGTTCAGGAGGCCGCCGCGGCGACGGCACCAGGTGGCGACCGGGCGGGCCGGCCTTCCCCGACGTTCGACTGACGAGCCGAAGCGCTGCGCCCTGCGGCAGGTTCTGGCGCGCCCGTCGCCGCACGTCCCGGCCTGCGACCATGGGTCGTCGGCATATCGAGCAGGGGGACCGCATGGAGCTACGGCAGCTGCGCTGCTTCGTCGCCGTCGCCGAGGAACTGCACTTCGGCCGGGCCGCCGAGAAGCTGCTGCTCGGCCAGCCCGCCGTGAGCCAGCAGGTCCGGCGTCTGGAGCGGGAGTTGAAGGTCGAGTTGTTCGACCGCTCGCCCCGGTACGTCCGGCTGACCCCGGCCGGTGAGCACTTCCTGCCCGCCGCCAGGGACGTACTGGCCGCCGAGGACGCCGCCCGCGCCCTCGCCGCCGATCTGGCCGCACCCGCCGTGCTCCGGCTCGGCACCGTCACCGGGCTCGGTGAGAGGCTCGACCTGATCCTGGACACCTACCAGCGACGGGCCCCCGGCGTGCGCGTCGAACTTCATTCCACCCCGGTACGGGAACGGCTCGCCCGGCTGGCGGACGGCCGCCTCGACGCCGCCTTCGTGCGCGGTGCCATCGCCGGGAGCAGCGCCGATCTCCGTTTCCTGCCCGTCTGGCAGGACGAGTTGGTGCTCGCGCTGCCCGCCCGGCACGCCCTCGCCGACCAGCCCGAGATCGAACTCGCGGAACTCGCCGCCCTGCCACTCCGGCTGACCGAACGCCGCAACCACCCGGCGCTGGTGGACCTGGTGATGGACGCCTGCGCGCAGGCCGGCTTCCGGCCGATCCTCGGCCCGGCCCACAGCACCCTGCAGGACACCCTGGCCTCGATCGGCACCGGAACCCCGATGTGGACGGTGGTGTACGCCGCCAACGCCCGCATGATGAACGCCCGCCGGATCGCCTTCCGCCCCTGCCGAACCCCGCTGGCCCTGCCGACCTCGATCGCCGTACGGCGCTCCGCCCCGCTTCCCCGGCTGCTCCTGGAAGCCTGCCGCCAGACGACCCCGACCTGGGACGATCAGGATTCGTGATCGCTGCCAGAGCGATTCGGGTCTGGGTGCGGGCGGCCCGATCGGGTGGACTGTTCTCGGCCGGAAAGCCCGGCAGGAACACCCGGTTAGGAGCCGAAGATGCCGATCGTCACCATCCAGCAGGGCCCGCGCGAGGTCGAGCAGAAGCGCCAGCTGGTCAAGAAGGTCACCGACGCCTTCGTGGAGGCACTTGAGGTGCCCGCCGAGAGTGTGTTCGTGTGGATCCAGGAGTACCCGGCAGAGAACTGGGGCGCGGCCGGCAAGCTCACCGCGGATCGGTAGCCGGCTGGCAGGGCTGCGCGAGAAGTCGGCCGGGCCGACTTCTCGCGCACGTGCGTTCAGGCGTTGGGGAACTGGCCGGTCTTGATGCCGGTGACGAACGCAGTCCATGCGTCGGCGGGGAAGACCAGAGCAGGGCCGTTGGGGTCCTTCGAGTCCCGGACCGGGACGAGGTCGGCGAAGCCGTCGGCTACCTCAACGCAGTTTCCCTGGTCGCCGCTGAACGTGCTCTTCCGCCACGCCGTGCCCCGTTCGGTGTCCATCACTCAATTTCCTTTGCAATCCGCGCGATAAGTCGCCGTGACGGCCCGACATCAAGTGCTGCTGCTCGGAGTCGGTCAAACGCCTGGTCGTGGGCTGTAACGTCGTCATCCCGTTCGAGATAGAGGCTACTCGTCATGGCCTCCGTGTACACCACGTCGAGATCATTCCGGACGGGGAATTCCAGGATCACGAACGAGCCGAGCACTCCCGGATGGGCGCCGGCCTCGAACGGCACGACCTGCAAGGTGATATGTGGCTCCTTGGAGGCGGTGACGAGCTGTTGTAGCTGCTTGGCCATGACAGCTTTGCTTCCGACTACCCGCCGAAGTGCGGCCTCGTCCACGATTGCCCAGAGCTTCAGCGGCTCCTCTCGACGAAGAGCCGCGTTCTGCCGAGCCAGGCGCACATCGACCAGTGCATTGATCACCTCGGGCGCCGCCTCCGGTCGGAGCCCGCGAATCACCGCCCTCGCGTAGTCGGCGGTCTGGAGTAGTCCTGGGATGAGCGCCGACTCGAAGTTCCGGATCGACACGGCCTCCGCCTCGAAGCTGATGAACGAGGCGTATCGCTGTGAGATCACATCGGAGTACGGCTGCCACCACACCCGGCGCTTGCCCTCGCGCGCCAGCGTTGCAAGCGCTTCCCGGGTTGCTGGGTCAGTGACTTCGTAGACGTCGAGCAGTATCCCGACCTCGTTCGCCCGCACGCCATGGCGGCCGTTCTCCAGCCGGCTGACCTTGGACTGGTGCCAACTGAGCCGGGCTGCTACGTCGTCGACCTTGAGGTTGAGTCCCTCCCGGATCCTCCGCAGTTCCGCACCCAGCATTCGGCGGCGCACCGTCGGTGTTGCGGCCACGCTCCGACCTCCCCTCGTCGCGCTCTGTCGTCGAGCCACAGTCTGGCGTGGCGGAAGTGGTTTCGTCACATCAGATCTCAAAGAGCATATGCACTTTGCTGGATCGTGTTGCACGAAGAGGTAGGCAAGGAGCATGCTACGAAGCGTGGTGAACATCACCACACAGCGTGATCCTGATGGCTCATTGCTCGGGCATTCCCGTGCCTTTCGCCGCCCTTCGGATCGCGATCTTTCCCGCCACGCCCGGAGGAGGCCCCGCCATGCCCGGAATGCTGGAGAAGTCGCCAACCCCCGCAAGCGAGTACTCGTGCTGGCTGCCCATGCACCGAAAGTCCGTCGGGGTGGCCAGAGGGCTGCTCCGTTCCTTCCTCGCCGACCGTCCGGACGGCGAACTGTTCGTTGAAACCGGCGAGTTGGTGCTCAGCGAGCTCGTCACCAACGCGGTCCTCCACGCCAAGACCCCGTCCGGGCGGCTCATCTACATCCAGTTCGAACTCCACCCCGACGCCCTCCGCGTCGAAGTCCACGACGCCGACGCCACCCGACCCACGGCGCGCCCCTCCACCGAACACGACGAGGCCGGTCGTGGGCTCTGGTTGGTCTCCCAGCTCGCTGCCCGCTGGGGCTGCTGCCCCCGCGCGGGTGGCATCGGCAAGGCCATGTGGGCGCTGGTCGGAGGCGGGCAGTGAGCGCCGAACTTCCCTTCCCCGTCACGGTCGAGATCAAGGGCATCACCAAGGCCGCCACCTTCGCGAGGCTTCCCGACGCCCTCGACGCCGTCCGTACCAGCCTCGCTCAACTCCCGCTGGACGACGACCAGGCCGGCTACCTCGCCGACCTCTTCTCCCCGGCCTCTGCCGAACGGATCGCCCATCAGCTGGTCCAGGTCGGTGCGGTACGCGCGATCGCCTTCCTCGGGATCGAGCCCCACCCGATCTACCTGTGCCCGGCTCGCGAATGATCGGGCGGCACCCGTGCCGGGGAGTCCGGTAACGGAACGGTTGCGGAGCCCGCCCTCCGTGCGCCCAGGGGTTGACGGGGTGCGGAGGGCGGGCGTTTGCTGTCTCCGCCCCGTCCGAACCTGTTTGGTTCTGGTTTGTTTTGTGGATTTGAACGTTCAAACTCGGGAGGAATGCAATGTCACACCTTTCACGTCGTGATCTGCTCCGCGCCTCTGGGGCCGGCCTGCTGGCCCTGGCCACGGGCAGCGCTCTCGCGGCCTGCGGCTACTCCGGCTCCGGGAGCGCCTCGGGCGGGGACGCCGACACCGGCACGGTCACCGTCTGGTCCTGGGCCACGGCCGCCGCCGCTCTGCGCGGGGTCGTCCCGGCGTTCGAGAAGGACAACCCGGGCATCAAGGTCGACGTCCAGGACATCGGCAACCCGGCCATCTGGGACAAGATCACCGTGGGCCTCGCGGCCGGCGGCCAGGGCCTCGGCGACGTCCTGCACATCGGCTGCGACTACCTGCCCGGCTACCTGGAGAAGTTCCCCGGCGGCCTGGCCAACCTCTCCGAGTACGGCGCCGACTCCTACAAGGACAAGTTCGCCAAGGGCCTGTGGCCGGTTGTCACCGGCAAGGACGGCCATGCCTACGCGCTGCCCTGGGAGGTCAACCCGCTCGGCTTCTTCTACCGCAAGGACTACTTCGACAAGGCCGGGATCGACCCCGCCGGCCTCGCCACCTGGGACGACCTGGTCGCGGCCGCCGACCGGTTCAAGGCCGCCAACCCCGGCATCTCCCTCATCGGCATCAACAAGGCCGCCAACCCCGACCCCGACCTGGACTTCCTGCAGTCCCTGATGCAGCTCCAGGGCGCGTTCTACTTCGACCTCCAGGGCAGAATCACCTTCGGCTCGGAGCCGGACGTCCGCGCCCTCGCCACCGTCAAGCGGCTGGACGACGCCGGGCTGATCGCGGACGCCCCCGGAGACCAGGGCTGGGCCACCCTGATGAAGGCCGGCAGGCTCGCCGTCGCCCCGATGCCCGCCTGGGCCGCGCACTACCTGGAGACCAAGTTCGCCGACCAGAGCGGCAACTGGCGGCTCACCAAGCCCCCTGCCGTCATCGCCGGCGGCAAGCGCACCGCCCTGGTCAACTCCACCCACCTCGCCGTCGCCGCCTCCAGCCCGCGCCGCCGCGCCGCCTGGAAGTTCGTCGAGTACGCGCTCACCCGCACCGCCTCCGTGAACAGCATGTTCACCGCCGGCGGCGTCTTCCCCGCCCTCACCGAGGCCTACGCCGACCCGATGTACTCCGCGCCGAGCACCTTCTACGGCGGCCAGCCCGTCCTGAGGACCTTCGCCGACCTGGCCGTCGACGGCGGCGACCCCACCAACTACTCCGGCGACTACGCCCGTGCCCTCAAGCTCGCCAGCGACGCCCAGACCAAGGTCTTCCTCAAGGGCGGCGACCCGGCCGCCGTCCTCCAGGACGCCGCCAAGCAACTCGCCCAGCAGACCGGACGCAGCACCGCATGACCGCCGCCGCCGAGCCCGCCGCCCCGTCCGTCCCCCTTGCCGAGGAAGCCAGGCGGACGCACCGCAGCGCCCGGTGGCGCCGCACCGCCGTGCCGTACCTGCTGCTCGCTCCCGCCCTGATCACCTTCGGCGTGTTCAAGGCCTACCCGATCCTCGACTCGCTGCTGCTGTCCTTCACCACCGGCTCCGGCGCCGCCACCCGAGACGCGGGCCTCGCCAACTACCGCCGCCTGCTGGACGATCCGCTGTTCTGGACGGCCCTGCGCAACACCGCCGAGATCCTCGTCGTGCAGGTCCCGCTGATGCTCGGCCTGGCCCTGCTGATGGCCGCCGGCATCAACTCCGTCCTGGTGCGCTGGCGCGCCGTGTGGCGCCTCGGCGTCTTCATGCCCGCCGTCACCGGCCTGGTCGCCACCGGCGTGATGTTCGCCTTCCTGCTCAACACCGAGCACGGCGCCGTCAACTGGCTGCTCGACGCCGTCGGCCTGCCCGCCGTCGACTGGCTCGGCCGGCCGTTCTGGGCCCGGATGTCCGTCGTCCTGGTCCTCACCTGGCACTACACCGGCTACAACGCCGTCATCTACCTGGCCGGCCTGCAGGGCATCCCGAAGGAGCTGTACGAGGCGGCGATGGTCGACGGCGCCGGCCCCGTCCGGCGCTTCACCGCGATCACCGTCCCGGCGCTGCGCCCGGTCCTGCTGTTCACCGTGGTCCTGTCCACCATCGGCACGCTCCAACTCTTCGACGAGCCCTACGTGCTGACCGGCGGCGGCCCGGACAACGCGACCCTCACCGTCTCTATGTACCTGTACCAGAACGGCTTCCGGTACTTCGACTTCGGCTACGCCTCCGCCGTCGCGTACGCGCTCACGCTGCTCGTGTCGGTGCTCGGCGCGGTCCAGATGCGCCTGATGGGAGAGCGCGGGACGTGAACCCCGACAAGTCGTCGCACCTCAAGGAGCTGCGGGGCTGGCCGCTGACCTTCCTCCTGGCCGGCGTCACCGGCCTGTCCGTCGGCCCCTTCTACTGGCTGGTGATCGCCGCCACCCGCAAGGACACGGAGATCTTCGACTGGCCGCCGAAGCTGCTGCCCGGCGGCGACCTCGGCGACAACCTCGACCGCCTCCAGCGCCGGATCGGTCTGCTCAGGGTGGTCGGAAACTCCCTGCTGGTGGCGGGAGTCCAGACGGTCGGCGCGCTGGTCGTCGCGCTGCTGGCCGGGTACGCCTTCGCCAAGTTCCGCTTCCGCGGCCGTACCCTGCTGTTCGCGCTGCTGCTCTCCACCCTCGTGGTGCCCGAACAGGTCATGCTGGTACCGCTGTTCAAGATGATGACGGACCTCGGCCTGCTCGACACCTACCAGGCCATCATCCTGCCCGGCCTGTGCGTGCCCTTCGCCGTCTTTCTGATGCGGCAGTCGCTCACCAGCCTGCCCGACGAACTCCTGGACGCCGCCCGGGTCGACGGCGCGGGCGAGCTCCGGGTGCTGTGGAACGTCGTCGTGCCGGTCATGCGGCCGGTGCTGGCAGCCCTGGCGATCTTCCTCTTCCTGGGTTCCTGGAACCAGTTCGTCTGGCCGCTGGTCGCCCTGCGCAGCCCCGACATGCACACCCTGCCCGTCGCCCTCGCGACCCTGCACGGCAACCAGAGCACCACCGACTACGGCGCGATTCTCTCCGGCACCGCGCTGTCCACCCTGCCCATGATGGCCCTGTTCCTGCTCCTCCAGCGGCAGTTCATCTCCGGCCTGCTGGCCGGTGCGACGAAAGGCTGATCATGACCGACATCTGGGAGCCGCACGCCCCCGCCGCCGTCGGCGACCTGCGCCCGCTCCACGCCGAGGGCCTGGACCTGCGGGTCAGCGGCGCGGCGACGGCCCGCGCGGCGGGTGACGGCCTCGTCGAGGTGACCGCGGCCGGCGACGGCGACGTCCGGATCGAGTGGCGGGTGCCCTGCGTCGACGCCACCGCCTTCTGGACGCCCGAACCGCGCGGCACCGGCCGGCTGCCCGCCGCCTGGAGCGCCCCGCGCCGCACCGGCCTCGCGGGCGGCGCCCCGATCGCCGCCCTGGTCGGCACCGGCGACGTCGCGATCTGCGCCTTCGCCGCCGAGCGCCCCGACGTGCTGGCCGGCGCCGGGGTGGTCGAGGAGACCGGCGACTTCCGGTTCTGGGCCCAGGCCGCCGGCCGGCTCACCGTCCGCATCGACACCTCGCGCCGCCACTACGCCGCCTGCCTCGCCGACCTCGCCGCCTGGTGGCGCACCGGCCGCGAGGCCCACATCCCCGAGGCGGCCCGCCGACCCGCCTACTCCACCTGGTACTCGATGCACCAGGACGTCTCGCCGAAGGCCGTCGAGACGCAGGCCGCGCTCGGCAAGGAACTCGGCATGGACGTCGTCATCGTCGACGACGGCTGGATGACCGCCGACCGCACCCGCGGCTACGCGCACTGCGGCGACTGGGAGCCCGTCTCCCTCCCGGACACCGCCGCCCACGTGCGACGCGTCCACGACCTCGGCATGCGGTACGTGCTCTGGTACGCACTCCCGTTCATCGGCAGGGACAGCGCGGCCTTCGAGCGGATCGGCCGGTTCGCGCTCGCCGACGCCGCCCACATGGGCGCGATCGTCGCCGACCCCCGCTACCCCGAGGTCCGCGAGTTCCTGACCGGCAAGCTCGCCCGGGCCGTCGAGGAGTGGGGCATGGACGGGCTCAAGGTCGACTTCGTCGACTGGTTCGCCCACCCCGAAGCGCCGGCCGCCGGTCCCGAGGCGGACTGCGAGAGCGTCGACGAGGGCGTCGAGCGGCTGCTGGCAGGGATCCGCCGACGGATCACCGCGGCCGACCCGGAGGCGATGATCGAGCACCGCCAGCCGTACGTCAGCCCCGGCCTGTGGCCGTACGTCACCATGATCCGGGCCACCGACTGCCCGCTCAGCCCGCACGAGAACCGGCAGCGCACCATCGACGTGCGGCTCGCCGCCGGGCCCGTCCCGGTCCACTCCGACATGCTGATGTGGCACCCGGCCGAGCCGCCCGAGCAGATCGCCTGCCACCTGATCAACGTGCTGTTCGCCGTCCCGCAGATCTCCGTCGACCTCGCCGCGCAGCGCCCGGAGCAGCGCGAGGCGATCGCGTTCTGGCTCGGTGTCTTCCGTGAGCACACTGGCACCCTGCAACTCGGCGACCTGCGCCCGGCCCGGCCGGACCTCGGCTACCCGATGGTCACCGCCACCGGCGGCGCCACCGCCGCGGTCGCCCGGTACGCGGCGCTGCCGGTGGACGCCTCCGGCGAGCACTGGCGCACCCTGCTGGTCGCCAACGCCGACGCCGACCCGGACGTCCGGCTGACCGGCGGCAGCGGCACCGCCGAGGCCACCGTCCAGGACGCCCGAGGGCGTATCGTCCGGCAGGGCGCGGTCGAGCTCGGCCGGGACGGCGTGATCCCCGTACCGCGCGGCGGGCTGCTGACCCTGCGCCGCCCGTGACCTGGACCCGGCCCTGAATCCGGATCCGGGCTGGGGCCTGGGCCTGGACCTGGACCTGACTGACCGCCTGGGAGAGCCGATGCCCGAGGGAACACACCGACCGCGCCGCGGCGCCACCACCATCGAGGAGGTCGCCCGCGCGGCCGGGGTGTCCCGGCAGACCGTCTCCAACGTGCTCAACGCCCCGCACCGGGTCCGCCCCGACACCCTGGAACGGGTGACCGCGGCGATCCGCGAACTCGGCTACCAGCCGGACCAGTCCGCCCGCTCGCTGCGCAGCGGCGCCCGGCGCACGATCGGCTACCTCGCGCCGGTGGACGACCCGTTCGACCCCAACCCGCTGATGGCCGGCTTCCTGGAGGCGCTGGTCGACGCGGCCGGGGCGCAGGGCCAGCGGGTGCTGCTGTTCCGCCCCGCGCCGGGCGCGGCCGACCCGCTGGCGGCCATCGACGAGCTGGTGGCGGCCCGCCAGGTCGACGGGCTGGTGCTGGCGGACGTGCTGCGCGACGACCCCAGGATCGGGCACGTCGTGCGTGCGGGCGTCCCGTTCACCACCTTCGGGCGGACGGGGCCGGGGGAGCCGCAGCACTGGGTGGACATCGCCAACGGCCCGGCGATGGCCACCGTGGTCCGGCACCTGGCCGAGCGCGGCCACCGGCGGATCGCGTATGTCGGAAGTGCCTGTGTCGGCGACAGCGAGAACCTGCCGTGGATGGCGGACCGCCGGGCCGGCTTCCTCGCCGAGGCGCATCGGCTCGGCCTGACGGCGGTCACCACCGCGCGGCCCGGCGTCGAAGCCGTCCGGGAGCTGCTGGCCGGGCCGGACCGGCCGACGGCCGTCGCGACGGGCAGCGACCTGCTGGCGCTGGACGTCTACGAGGCCGTCCGCGCCGAGGGCCTGACGGTCGGGCGGGACGTGGCGGTGACCGGCTTCCACGACACCCCGCTCTGCCGCCACCTGCACCCCGCGCTCACCTCCGTCCGGCTGCCGCTGCGCGCGATCGCCGGCGCGCTGGTCGAGAGGCTGCTCGACCAGGTGCGCGGGGAGGCGCCGCGGGCCGCCGGGCTGGAGCTGCCCACCGACCTGGTGGTGCGGGCCAGTTCCTAGGGTTGGGCGTCCGAGCGGGTCTCCGGGCCGTTCTCCCCTGACGGCGCGACGATCAGTTCACCGACCAGGCGCTCGGCGGCGGCCCGGGCCTCGGCGGGCAGGGCGTCGTCGGTGACCAGCACGTCGAGCTGCTCCAGAGCGGCGAAGGAGGCCAGGCCGACGGCGTTCCACTTGGTGTGGTCGGCGACCACCACCACCCGGCGGGCGGACTGCAGGAAGGCCCGGTTGGTCTCCGCCTCGGCCAGGTTCGGGGTGGTCAGCCCGGTCTCCGCGGACAGGCCGTGGCAGCCGAGGATCAGCACGTTGACGTGGAGCGAGCGGATCGCCTGGTCGGCCACCGGCCCGACCAGCGCGTCCGAGGGCGTGCGCACGCCGCCGGTGCGGATCACCGTCGCGGTGGCGGGTGTGCCGTCCTCGTCGGGCTGTTCGAGGAGTTCGGCGATCCGAAGGGAGTTGGTGACCACGGTCAGGCCCTCGACGGCGCGCAGGTGCCGGGCGACGGCGAAGGTCGTCGTCCCGGCCGCCAGCCCGACCGCCGAACCGGGCGGCACCAGGGCGGCGGCGGTCCGGGCGATCGCCTCCTTGGCGGGCAGCTCCCAGTGCGCCTTGGTCTCGAACCCGGGTTCGCGGCTCAGCGGGGCCTCGATCCGCACAGCCCCGCCGTGCACCTTGTGCACCAGCCCGCGGCGGGCGAGGGCGTCCAGGTCGCGCCGGACGGTCATGTCGGACACTCCGAGGTCGCGCACCAGTTCCGTCACCCGGACCCCGCCCCGCTCCCGCACCTGCTCCAGGATCAATGCGCGCCGCTGCCCGGCGAGCGGTTGGGTGCTGTCGGCCATCGGACGGCCTCCTCGGGTCGGTGCGGCGCGGACGGCCACGATCACCGTCATCATGGCAGGCGGCGGACACTTCCGGACAGCCGTTCCTGTTGGATAGTGTTCGAGATTGTTGATTCACGTCGGATTCATCGCCGGATGAACTGCCGGATGAACTGCCGGATGCACCGTCGGACTTCACCGTCGGATCGAGGAGGAAGCAGAGGGCCATGGCCGGGACCGTCACCGAGCCCACCGCCAGGACCGTGACCACGCTCGCGGACGGCCGGGAGCTCATCTACTACGACCGCGGCGCCGCCGTCCCCCGGAACGCCGTCGACCGGCGCCCGCTCGACCCGCGGACCCCCGCCTCCCAGGTGCGGTTCGACCCCGTCACCGGCGACCACGTCACCATCGCCGCCCACCGGCAGGCCCGCACCTACCAGCCGCCCGCCGAGGAGTGCCCGCTCTGCCCCTCCCGGGACGGGCGGCTCAGCGAGATCCCCGCCGACGACTACCAGGTGGCCGTCTTCGAGAACCGGTTCCCGTCGCTGGCCGGCGCCCCGGTTGCGGCCGAGGTGGGCGGGGGCGGACTGTGGACGGCCGGGCCCGGCGCCGGACGCTGCGAGGTGGTCTGCTTCACCGCCGACCACGACGCCTCCTTCGCCGACCTTTCCCCCGAGCGGGCCCGCCTGGTGCTCGACGCCTGGACGGACCGCACCGCCGCCCTGTCCGCCCTGCCCGGTGTGGAGCAGGTGTACTGCTTCGAGAACCGCGGCGCCGAGATCGGCGTCACCCTCGCCCACCCGCACGGCCAGATCTACGCCTTCCCGTTCACCACCCCGCGCACCGCGCGAATGATCGGGCAGGCCGAGCGCCACCGCGCGGCCACCGGCCGCAACCTCTTCGACGACCTCGTCGCCGCCGAACGCGCGGACGGCGCAAGGGTGGTGCTGGCCGGCGAACACTGGACGGCCTTCGTCCCGTTCGCCGCGCGCTGGCCCTACGAGGTGCACCTCTACCCGCACCGCCGGGTGCCCGACCTCACCGCCCTCGACGAGGCCCAGCGCGCCGAGTTCCCCCGGCTCCACCTCGACCTGCTGCGCCGCTTCGACCGCCTCTTCGGCGGCGGACGCACCCCGTACATCGCCGCCTGGCACCAGGCCCCGGCTCGTCAGCGGGCCGAACTCGGCCTCCACTTGGAGCTGTTCACCATCCGGCGCGCCGCCGACAAGCTCAAGTACCTGGCCGGAGTGGAATCCGGCATGGACGCCTTCGTCAACGACGTCACCCCCGAGGACGCGGCCCGCCGGCTGCGGGAGGTAGCCCGATGAGTTTCCTGAGTCAACGCCTATGCCGCCAGGGCCGCCTCCGGGGCCGTTTTGGTCTTGCTGTTGGTCTGGTGAGTGGCGGGGTCGTAGCAGGTTCCGTCGCGCCAGCAGGCCCAGATCACTCGCAGCCAGGCGCGGGCGAGGATGCGGGTGGCGTGGGGGTGTCGCTTCTTGCGGGCCCGGGCGTCGTTGTAGATCTTCGCGGCCCAGTCGCTGCCGTGCCGGCTGTTGTCGGCGAACGTGGTGACGGCCAGGCGCGCCCGCCGGTTGGTGGCGAAGCGGAACGTCACGGTGTGGGACTTGCCGGAGGCGCGGGTGACCGGGACGACGCCGACTTCGGCGATGAACTGCTCGCAGGAATCCGCGCGTTCGAGGATCGGGCCGAGTTCGCCGATGATCTGTCCGAGGTTGACCGTGCCGATGCGTGGCATGCCCGCCAGCAGCGGCGCGTAGGGGTGGGCGGTGACCGCATCGGTGATGGCCCTGTCCAGCTCGCGGATCGTGGCGCGTATGCCGCGTACCAGATGGATTTGGACGCGGACCAGCGTGGCGACGGTGGCTTCGCCCAGGCGGGTCGCGGCGCTCGGGGCGGAGCGCATGCGCTCGATGAGCGCTTTGCCGGTGCGGCGGCCGGAGTAGCCGCGTCGCTTGCACCAGGCTTCCAGCTTGGCAGGGGTGAGCTTGGCGGCGGCCTGCGGGGTCGGGTAGCGGTCGAGGAACTCCAGCGCGATGTCGCTGTCGCGGTCGGCGAAGATCGCCTTGCCGCCGGGCCACAGCTGGTCGAGCTGGGCGTCGAGCTGGTTGACGGCGGCGACCCTGGCCTCGACGTGGTCGGCGCGCTGGCGGGTGAGGGCCTGGAGTTCCAGGGTCCTGGGGTCGGTGGGGGTGATACGTCGCAGCTGGTGGCCGTCGGTGCGCAGGTAGTCGGCGAGCTTGTGGCTGTCCCCGGCGTCGGTCTTGGCCTTGGAGGCGCCCCAGCGCGGGCGCATCGCGTGGAAGGCGTTGGGGTGGACCGGCACGACCGGGTGGCCGGCGGCCAGCAGCCGGTCCACGACCAGGCCGCGGGTGGTCTCGATCGCCACCGGCAGATCGGCAGGGTTCCCCAGCCTGCGAAGGCGCTTGAGCGTGGCGTCGATGCCCTGCTCGGTGTGCGTCAGTTCCCAGCGATCCGCGTGGGCGCCGGAGTTGTCCATGACGGTGACGTCGTGGGTCTCGGTCGCCCAGTCCCATCCGATGAACACGAAGGTCGTACTCCTGTGACGTCGACGGAGCACCTGCCCGGTTGTGAGGTCGTCTGCCGGGAGCTCATTAATCGGCCCTCTGCGGGGCGTGTCCCTGAAGCCGATCAGACGGCCTCGGCCCGGCGGGGCTGGCGTAACTCATCGTGGCCGACGAACGGCTCGCGCGACTGGCCATGCACCCACCGGGACCGAGAGGTCACAACCCTACCGAAGAGGGTTGCAGAAGGGATGGTCCTCTAATGAGCACGTTCACGGAGTTGTACGGCCGCGCCCCCGAGGGGGAGTGGGCCGCCCCCGGCCGGGTCAACCTGATCGGCGAACACACCGACTACAACCTCGGTTTCGTGCTGCCGATCGCCCTGCCGCAGACGGTCCGCGCCCAGGCCGGGCGGCGCGACGACGGGCTGCTGCGGCTGCACTCGACGCAGGGCGGTTCGGCCGAGGCGGCCGTCACTGACCTCGCCCCGGGCGGCGTCGCCGGCTGGGCCGCCTACCCGGCGGGGGTGGTGTGGGCGCTGCGCGAGGCCGGGCACGACGTCGGCGGCGCGGAGCTGTTCCTGGACAGCGACGTGCCGGCGGGAGCCGGGCTGTCGTCCTCGGCCGCGCTGGAGTGCGCGGTCGCCCTCGCGTACAACGACCTGTACGGGCTGGGGCTTTCGGCACCCGAGCTGGCGTTGCTCGCCCAGCGGGCGGAGAACGCGTTCGTGGGGGTGCCGTGCGGAATCATGGACCAGATGGCGTCCATGTGCTGCCGGGCGGGAGCGGCGCTGCACCTGGACAGTCATGACCTGACGGTACGTCAGGTACCTGTGGACCTGGCGGGCGCGGGCCTCGCGCTGCTCGTCCTGGACACCCGCGTCAAGCACGACCTCGGCGACGGCGCGTACGCCGCCCTGCGCGCCGGTTGCGAGCGGGCCGCCAGGCTGCTCGGCCTGCACTCCCTGCGCGACCTGGGGTTCGCCGACCTTCCGTCCGCACTGCCCCAACTGCCAGGCGAACTGAGGCCGTTGGTGCGGCATGTGGTCACCGAGAACGAGCGCGTGGAGGAAGCAGTCGCCCATCTGGACGCCGGCGACCTCGCCCCCCTCGGCCCGATCCTCACCGCAGGCCACGCCTCGTTGAGCGAGGACTACCGGGTCTCCTGCCCCGAGACCGACCTCGCCGTCGGCGCCGCGGTCGCAGCCGGAGCCCACGGAGCCCGCATGACCGGAGGCGGCTTCGGCGGCTCGGTCATCGCCCTGGTCGAAGCCCAAGCCGCCGACAAGATCGCCGCCGAAGTCACCACCGCCTTCCACGCGGCGGGCTACGCCACCCCGCGCACCCTGACCGCCGTCCCGTCGGAGGGCGCCCGCCGCATCGCCTGATGGCTGGTGCGGTCATGGAAGAACTCCCGTGCTTCCAAGGTGGTTCTCCGGGACCCAGGTTGATGCAGGCCTGGTTCGGCGCCACGGGCGCCGGCGAGGGTGAGGGCTGCCGGCGGCGCTCGCGACGCCGATCAGTGCGAGAACGCCTCGAAGGTGACGATGACCCCCGACCACGGGTGTGCCCGGCCCGTCACTCGAAGCGCGTGGGGTCGCCGGCCCCCCGCCGGACGATTTCCGGCCCGCCGCCGGAGAAGTCGACGACCGTCGTCGGTTCCGTGCCGCAGTCGCCCGAGTCCACCACGGCGTCCAGCAGATGGTCGAGCCGCTCCTTGATCTCCCAACCCTGTGTCATCGGTTCGTCCTCACCGGGGAGCAACAGGGTGCTGGAGACCAGGGGCTCACCGAGTTCGGCGAGCAGAGCCCTGGTGACGGCGTGGTCGGGGATCCTGACTCCCACCGTCTTCTTCTTCGGGTGCATCAGGCGGCGCGGAACCTCCTTGGTGGCAGGGAGGATGAAGGTGTAGCTGCCCGGCGTCGCCGCCTTGACGGCACGGAAGACGTTGTTGTCGAGCTGGACGAACTGCCCCAGCTGCGCGAAGTCCACGCACATCAGGGTGAAGTGGTGGCGCTCGTCGAGACGCCGGATCGACCGGATCCGCTCGAGCCCGTCGTGGTTGTCCAACCGACAGCCCAGGGCGAAACAGGAGTCGGTCGGGTACGCGATGAGGGCTCCGGACCGGAGACTGGCGGCCACGGTGCCGATGGTGCGCGGCTGGGGGGACTCTGGGTGCACGTCGAAGTACTTCGCCATTGGCCGACCCTACGGGATCCCGGCGACCGATGGGCGCAGCCGCGACATCCCGCGTTCTGGCAGGCCGCCGGGGCGCGGCGTACGGTCGGTCGGTATGGGCTTCGACCAGGCGCGGGTGAATCGGCTCTTCCTTCCCGAGACGTACGCCGAGGGTGTGCCGTACGGCCTGTTCCGTGAGCTGCGGGCTGCGGCGCCGGTCTGCTGGGTGGAGGAGCCGGCGGTGGGGGACTGGCCGGCCGGGCCCGGCTACTGGGCGGTGCTGCGGCACGCGGACGTGAAGCACGTGCTTCGCAGCCCGGAGGACTTCTCCTCACGCCTCGGCGCGACCCAGATCCGCGACCCCGACTCGGCGGCCGACCTGGACTTCGCCCGCACGATGATGCTCAACCAGGACCCGCCCGACCACTCCCGGCTGCGCCGGGCCGTCGCTGCCGCCTTCACCCCGCGTGCGCTGCACGAGCTGACCGTCGCCATCGAGAGTCGCGCGGCCGAACTCGTTGCCGCGATCCGTCCTTCGGGCGAGGCCGACTTCGTGCCGATCGCCGCTGATCTGCCCGTGTGGACGCTGGCGCGAATCCTGGGCGTGCCGGAGCAGGACCGGCAACTGCTGGTCGACTGGTCGAATCGCGTGATCGGTTACCAGGACCCCGATTACGCCGAGTCGAGTAGCGCCGACCCGTCTCAGCTGACCGACATGGGCCGTGCCGCGCTCGTCCGCCGCCCCGTTGCGCTCACCGCCCCCGACGGCCGCCCGGTCAACCCGCGCTCCCGGGCCGCCCTCGCCGACATGTTCGCCTACGCCCACGCGCTCGCCGAACAGCCACCGCCGGGCAGCATGGTCGCCCGCATGCGGGAGGCAGGACTGAGTGCTGCGGAGTTCGAGACGATGTTCTTCCTGTTCGGAGTCGCCGGCAACGAGACGCTGCGCAACGGCCTGCCCGGCGGTCTGTATTCCCTGCTCACCCACGCCGACCAGTACGGCCGGTTGTCCCGACGGCCCGATCTGATCCCTTCGGCGGTGGAGGAGTTGCTCCGGTTCTGGCCGCCCGTTCTGGAGTTCCGGCGGACCGCCACTCGGGACGTGATGTTGGCCGGGAAGCCGATCCGCAGTGGGGACAAGGTGGTCGTCTACCATGCCTCCGCCAACCGGGACGAATCGGTCTTCCCCGACCCGGACCGCCTGGACATCACCCGCACGCCGAACGACCACGTCAGCTTCGGGTTCGGTCCGCACTTCTGCGTGGGAGCGCGACTGGCCAGGATCCAGATGTCGGCCCTGATCCGCCGGATCGTCTCCGAGCTGCCCGGCCTGGAGCTCGCTTCGGGCGCGCCGCCGAAGCGACTGGTCTCCAACTTCCAGAACGGGCTCAAGTCGCTGCCCGTCCGCTGGAGGGCCGAGGGCGGGCCGGCCGGGAGCGGTCAGCCCGCGCAGGACGGGCAGAGCCCCCGGTAGGTGACCTCGGCCCCGGAGACGGTGAAGCCGAAACGCTGCTCGGCCGGCAGGTCGGCGACCGGGTCGCCGGCCGGGTGGACGTCGCGGATGGTGCCGCAGCCGGTGCAGATCAGGTGCTGGTGCGGGCGGTGGGCGTTCGGGTCGTAGCGTTTGGCGCGGCCGTCGGTGGAGACCTCGGTGACCTCGCCGAGCGACACCAGCTCGCCCAGGGCGTTGTAGACGGTGGCCCGGGAGATCTCCGGGAGCCGCTCCGTGGCGCGGGCGTGCACCTCGTCAGCGGTGAGATGGACGTGGTCGCCGTCGAGGACCTCCGCCACGACACGCCGCTGGGAGGTGAGGCGCCAGCCGCGCGCGCGCAGTCGCTCCAGCAGGTCACTCATATCGATTCACCTGTTCAGGTCATGGGAGAAGCCGGGAGTTTATCAACCGGTATCGGCGATATCCGGTTCCCGATCGGATATGGGTTTGGTGTCTTTCTTGACTTGGATTGCGTCCATCGTAGGATCGGCTCCGGCGATAGCCTAGGTAGCAGCACACTAGGTAGCGAAAGACACCGTGATCCGCCTGTCTAGGGAAGGATTCCCATGTCTGAGAACCACGATGCAACCGTCGTAGCGGCAGAGGCGGAGGGCACGGGCGGCTGCCCGGTGGTCCACGGGCGCGCGCCGCACCCCACCCAGGGCGGCGGGAACCGCCAGTGGTGGCCGGACCAGCTGAACCTCAAGATCCTCGCCAAGAACCCCGCCGTGGCCAACCCGCTCGGCGCGGACTTCGACTACGCCGCGGCGTTCAACACCCTCGACCTCCCGGCCGTCAAGCGCGACATCGCGCAGGTGCTCACCACCTCGCAGGACTGGTGGCCGGCCGACTACGGCAACTACGGCCCGTTCATCATCCGCATGGCGTGGCACAGCGCCGGCACCTACCGGATCCGCGACGGCCGCGGCGGCGCCGGCGGCGGCCAGCAGCGCTTCGCCCCGCTCAACAGCTGGCCCGACAATGCGAGCCTCGACAAGGCCCGCCGCTTGCTCTGGCCGGTCAAGAAGAAGTACGGCCGCGCCCTCTCGTGGGCCGACCTGATGATCCTGGCCGGCAACGTCGCCCTGGAGGACATGGGCTTCAGGACCTTCGGCTTCGGCGGCGGCCGCGTGGACGAGTGGGAGCCGGACGAGGACGTCTACTGGGGCCCGGAGACCACCTGGCTCGCCGACGAGCGCTACACCGGCGACCGCCAGCTGGAGAACCCGCTCGCCGCGGTCCAGATGGGCCTGATCTACGTCAACCCGGAGGGCCCCAACGGCAACCCGGACCCGATCGCCGCCGCCCGCGACATCCGCGAGACCTTCTACCGGATGGCGATGAACGACGAGGAGACCGTCGCCCTGATCGCAGGCGGTCACACCTTCGGCAAGACCCACGGAGCCGGCCCGGCGGAGAACGTCGGCCCCGACCCCGAGGCCGCCCCGATGGAGCAGCAGGGCCTCGGCTGGAAGAGCGCCTTCGGCACCGGCAAGGGCGCCGACGCGATCACCAGCGGCCTGGAGGGGGCCTGGACGCCCACCCCGGTGACCTGGGACAACTCCTTCTTCGAGACGCTGTTCGGCTACGAGTGGGAGCTCACCAGGAGCCCCGCCGGCGCCTACCAGTACAAGCCGAAGGACGGCGCCGGGGCGGACACCGTCCCCGACGCGCACGACCCGTCCCGGCGGCACGCCCCGACGATGCTGACCACCGACCTGTCGCTGCGCATGGACCCGGTCTACGAGCCGATCTCGCGGCGCTTCATGGAGCACCCCGAGGAGTTCGCCGACGCCTTCGCCCGGGCCTGGTTCAAGCTCACCCACCGCGACATGGGCCCGGTCGTCCGCTACCTCGGCCCCGAGGTGCCGAGCGAGCAGTTGCTCTGGCAGGACCCGCTGCCGGCCGTCAGCTACGCGCAGATCGACGCCGCCGACGTCGCCGCCCTCAAGGAGAGCGTCCTCGCCTCCGGCCTCACCGTCGCCCAGCTGGTCTCCACCGCGTGGGCCGCGGCCGCCTCCTTCCGCGGGAGCGACAAGCGCGGTGGCGCCAACGGCGGGCGGATCCGCCTCCAGCCGCAGGTCGGCTGGGAGGTCAACGACCCGGACCGGCTCGCGATCGTGCTGCGCACGCTGGAAGGCATCCAGCGGGACTTCAACGCCCGGTCCGGCGCCAAGCAGGTCTCGCTGGCCGACCTGGTCGTGCTGGCCGGCAGCGCGGCCGTCGAGCGGGCCGCCAAGGAGGCGGGCCACGCCGTCGAGGTGCCGTTCTCGCCCGGCCGGGTGGACGCCACGCAGGAGCAGACCGACGTGGAGTCCTTCGCCGCTCTGGAGCCCGCCGCGGACGGCTTCCGCAACTACGTCGGCAAGGGCAACCGGCTGGCGGCCGAGTACCTGCTGCTCGACAAGGCGAACCTGCTGAACCTGAGCGCCCCCGAGATGACCGTCCTCGTCGGAGGCCTGCGGGTGCTCGGCGCGAACCACCAGCAGTCCTCGTACGGCGTCCTCACCGAGACGCCCGGCGTCCTGACGAACGACTTCTTCGTCAACCTGCTCGACCTGGGCACCACCTGGAAGGCCACGTCCGAGGACGCGACGACCTTCGAGGGCCGCGACGCCGCCACCGGCGAGCTCAAGTGGAGCGGCACGCGCGCCGACCTCGTGTTCGGCTCGAACTCCGAGCTGCGCGCGCTCGCCGAGGTCTACGCGAGCGACGACGCCAAGGAGAAGTTCGTGACGGACTTCGTCGCGGCGTGGGTCAAGGTGATGAACCTGGACCGGTTCGACCTCGCCTGACCGTGACGTCCGGGCCGACCCGACCGGGTCGGCCCGGACGCCTGACACGGGCCCGGTGGCGTCACGCCCCCGGGCCCGTGTGCGTTCCCGGTGGGTGACCTCGGCTGTGGCGACGGCCGGGCACGGCTTCCCAGCGGCGGCTGGCACAAACGTTGGAGTCCGGTTCAAGTGAGCGCCATCGTCCGGATTTCGGACAGGTGTACGGCCGTCGGTGCGGCCGGGCGGCGGGGTGGTGCGAGACGAGGTGGGGTGCGGCCTGCGGGAACGGGGGTTCGGCGGTGCGGCGGGTGCTGTTTCGATCCTGGCCGGAATCGGGTCGGGTGGGGCGCATGCCTCTGGTGTGACGGGTGAGGCGCTGTCAGGATCCCGATCCGGCACACCCGTGCCGCATCCGAACGCTTGTAGGAGGCAACATGCTGCCCACGGCTGAGCAGGTCCGCGCGCTCAAGGACGAGGACTTCCGGCTCACCCTCGGCCAGGGCCACCAGGTCCACCCGGCCGGCGAGCTCGCGGACGAGGTGTACGTGACCGCCGCGGTGCAGAACAGCACCTGCGGCGGCTGGTCCAGCTGCGGCAGCGTCTGCAGCTTCTGAGACCACCGCCCGGCGCGGACCCCGGTCGCACCGCCGGGGTCCGCGCCGGGCGGCCGTGCCCCGGCCGACCGCCGGGCACCCGCACCACCCTCGCCGAGCCCCCAGAGAGGCAGCACCGCCCCGTGGTTGACGCGTCCGAACTCCCGCGGGCCGCGGCCCGAGCCGTCCCGCTGAACGCCCGCGGCCGGGTCCCGGACGGCAGCCGACCCGGCCCGGAGTCCGCCGAGCGCGCCGCCCGCAAGCTCGACCGCTGGCGGGCCCAGGCGCCGTTCGACCGCGACGGCTGGTTCGAGCGCCGCCTCGCCGCCGACGGCCTCGACCCGGACGCGCTGCGCGCCCTGCTCGCCGAGCACCCGGACGCGCTCGCGGACCGCCTCGGACCGGCACCGTGGGCCGAACGCCTCGCCGCCGCCTTCGCCGAACCGGCCCCGATCGACGTCCCCGAGGACCACGCCTTCGCCCGGATCGTCGCCCCGCTGCTCGCCGACGCCCGCGACCGCCTCGCCGCCGGGATCGCCGTCCTGGACGCCCCCACCCTCGGCACCCCCGAGGAGCTGACCGCCCTCGCCCTGCCCGCACTCACCGCCGCCGCCCACGCGATGGCCGTCCGCACCGTCATCACCGAACTCCACGTCGCCCGCCTCACCGGCGAGTTGACCGGCGACACCCCCGAGCAGCGCTACCGCGACTTCCTCGACCGGCTCACCCGGCCGGAGCGGGCCGTCCGACTCCTCGCCGAGTACCCGGTCCTGGCCCACCGCCTGGCCACCGCCGCCGACCAGTGGGCCGCTACCGGCCTCACCCTGTTCCGCCGCCTCGCCGCCGACCTGCCCGCCCTCCGCGCCACCTTCGCCGCCGGCCGCCCGCTCGGCCGCCTCACCGAACTCGCCACCGGTCTCGGCGACCCCCATCGCGGCGGTGCCACCGTCAGCTCCCTGCGCTTCGAGCACGGCACCCGGATCGTCTACAAGCCCCGCCCGCTCGGTGCCGAGACCCACTTCCAGCAGATCCTGCGGTGGCTCAATCCCAGGCTCCGGCTGCCCCTGCACGACCTCGCCCACCTCGCCGGTGACGGCTACGGCTGGGTCGCCCACGTCACGTCCGAACCTGCGCGCGATGCGGTCGAGTTGAGCGCCTTCTACCACCGGGCCGGCACCCTCGCCGCCCTGCTCTACGCCCTCGACGCCGTCGACTGCCACGCGCAGAACCTCCTCGCCGTCCGCGACCAGCCCGTCCTCATCGACCTGGAAGCACTGCTCCACCCCGACCTGCACGAGCCCGCCAAGGACCTCTCCGAGTCCGAGCGCCTCGCCCGCCACCGGGCCCGCCACTCGGTCCTGCGCTCCGGCCTGCTCCCCGAACGGATGTGGGACGAGGGCAACGGCGGCACCGACCTCTCGGCCCTCGGCTGGGACCCGGCCAGCCTCCCGCCCCGTGCCGCCGCCGTCCTCGTCAACCAGGGCACCGACGAACTACGGCTCGAATACCGGCGGTTGCCCGTCGAAGCCCCCGGCAGCCGGCCCGTCCCCGCCGGGCAGCCGCTGCGACTCGCCGACCACCTCGACGCGCTGGAATCCGGCTTCACCGAGGCCTACCGGCTGCTCGCCGCGGACAAGGAACAACTCCGGGAACTGATCGGTGCGTTCGCGGGCGACGAGACGCGGATGCTGCGCCGCGACACCTTCGAGTACCGCAGCCTCCTCAACACCGCCTGCCACCCCGACCTCCTCCGCGACGCCCTCGACCAGGACCGCCACCTCGACCGGCTCTGGGCCCTCGCCGCCTGGGAGGAACACGCCCTCGCCTTCGTCGACCACGAACGCGCGGACCTGTGGCGCGGCGACATACCCGTCTTCACCATCCGCCCCGACAGCGTCGACGCCCGCTCCTCCACCGGCGCCGTCATCCCCGGTGTCACCGACCGGCCCGCGCTCGACCTCGCCCTTGCCAAGGCGGACCAACTCGGCGAGGAGGACCTGGCCCGCCAGCTCCAGCTCCTGCGGCTCTCCGTCACCACCGCCGACGGGGCCCGCGAGCCGCGCCGGGCCACCACCGCCGCCGTCCCGCGGGACACGTCGGTCGAACCGGGGGAGGGGCTGGCCGCCCGCGCCCTTGCCAAAGCCGTCGAAGCCGGCGAGCAGCTGATCCGCGAGGCCTACCGCGGCCGCGCCGACCTCGCCTGGGTCGGCCCCAACTGGACCACGCCCGGCCGCTGGGCCCCCGCCGAACTCGGCCCCGACCTCTACAGCGGCACCGCGGGCATCACCCTCTTCCTCCACCAGCTCGCCGTCGTCACCGGCGACCGTTCACACCGCGAGGCCGCCCGGGCAGCTGAACTGACGTTCCGTCACCAGATCCGCCGGCGCGCCGACCGCCTCGGCGGCGGCCTCGCCGGCACCGGCGGCGTGCTCTACACCGTCGCCCACCTCGCCGCCCACCACCCCGACGCCGAACTCGACGCACTCGCCGCGCAGGTGATCGAGCGCATCACCGTCACCGCCGCCGAGGACACCCTGCACGACCTCCTCGCCGGCAATGCCGGCACCATCGGCGGCCTGCTCGCCTGGGACGCCATCCGCCCCGGCTCGGCCGTCACCGCCGCCCTCGCCACCTGCGCCGAACGCCTCACCGGCACCGCCACCCCCCACCCCGAAGGCGGCACCGGCTGGCTGCCCGCCTCCCTCGCCGACACCGCCACCCGCCCCCTCGCGGGCTTCGCCCACGGCGCCTCCGGCATCGCCTGGGCCCTGGCCCGCGCCGGCCACCGCCTCGGCGACCAGCGACTGCCCCAACTCGCCCTCGACGCCCTCGCGTACGAGCGCACCCTGTTCGACCCGGCCGCCGCCAACTGGCGCGACGTCCGCGAGGACGGCGGACCCGGCGCTCCCTCCTTTCCCACCCTCTGGTGCCACGGCGCCGCCGGCATCGCCCTCGCCCGCGTCGAACTCGCCGAACTCCTGCCCGACGGCGACGAGTTGCTCCGCAAGGAACGCGACAACGCCCTCGACACCGTGCTCCGCGAAGGCTTCGGCCTCAACTTCTCGCTCTGCCACGGCGACCTCGGCAACCTCGAACCCCTCCACCTCGCCGGCGCCCCCTGGCACGCGCAGGCTCGCGCGACCCTGGACGCCCTCGACACCCGAGGCTGGATCTGCGGCCTCCCGAACGGCGTCCACAGCCCCTCCCTCATGGTCGGCCTCGCCGGAATCGGCCACGGCCTCCTCCGCCTGGCCGCCCCCGAGACCGTCCCGTCCCTCCTGGCCCTCCACCCGCCGATCACCCGCTGAGCTCTACCCGCCCTCGCCGTGCGGCGGGGGCGCGGGGAGAACCGCGCCGGGTGCGGGACGATGGCGGTATGCAGCTCAGGATCGAGGCCACCGACCTGCCGGGCCGCGAGTGCGCGGCCGCCCCCGGCTTCCCGGGGTACCGGGACATCCACGTGGCCGTCCAACGCCGCGCCAAGCCGGGCGAGTTGCTGGACCCGTACCCCGGCGATGCGCCGCGCGCGGAGTGGACGCTGGAGTGCGCGGCGAAGGCGACGCCGACCGGCGTGGACATCACCGGCCGGTACGTCCAGGGCGGCCCGGGCGGCAGGTTCGTCTACCTGAACTGGGTGACGGCCGAGGGTGACGGCTGGTCGCTGTTCCGCCGGGCGAAGCTGCTGCTGGAGGAGATCGACCCGGCGACCGTCAAGGCGGCCGTGAACACCGGCCTGCTGGTGGCCCGCCTGGGGCTGACGGACGCCAAGGGGCACCCGTTGTGCGCCGCCGTCCGCCCGCCGCTGGTCACGTGGACGGCGGAGGGCTGAGCATGCGTATCTGACGTGATGTGAACAAGAAGCAGTAACGTTGGTCGGAACACCACGCCGCTGCTCGCCTTCGACGCCTGGGAGCACGCCTACTACCTGCAGTACGGCAACGTCCGGCCGGACTACGTCGAGAAGCTCTGGGACGTCGTCAACTGGCAGGACTTCCAGGCCCGCTTCGAGGCTGCCAAGAGCGCCTGAGCCCCTCAGGCCCCATGCAGGCCCCGGCCCGGTCGGGCGGGCCGGGGCCGCGATCAAGGCCTTCACCTGCAATGACGAGCGAATCGGGGAACCTGTTCGATTCGGTTCTCGTCATGAACCTCGGAAAGCTCGCAGACAGGTGGGGGAGTGGTCGGTCGATGGACCTCAAAGCACGCATGAAGGATCTGGGCCGCAGCCGGGTGGCCCTCGCCACAGCGGCCGTTGTGCTGACGGCGGGCGTCTGGGGGGTTGCGTCCCTCAACGGGTCGGACGACGCTCCCCAGCCGAACGTCACACACGCGCAGGACACGGCCCCCGACGGCAGCGGCGGGGACGGCTCCAAGGGCGACGACGGCGGTACCCAGCAAGGCGGAATACCCGACGGCATAGCCCACGCCTCCGAGGCCGGAGGCAAGGCCGTCAACATCACCATCGACGACGGCCCCGACCCGATCTGGACTCCGAAGGTCCTCGACGTGCTCAAGCGGCACGGCGTGAAGGCGACGTTCTGCATGATCGGACCGCAGGCCAAGGCCCACCCCGACATGGTCAAGCGGGTCGTCGCGGAAGGCCACCGGCTCTGCGATCACACCGTGGACCACGACACCACCATGGACAAGAAGCCCGTCGCCTACCAGGAGAAGCAGATCCTGGACGCGAAGAAGATGATCGAGGAGGCTGCTGGCGGCGCCAAGGTGCTGTACTACCGGGCTCCCGGCGGCTCGTTCACCCCCGACAGCCGGCGCATCGCCGCCCTGAACGGCATGCGCCCACTCGGCTGGAACGACGACTCGAAGGACTTCAACAAGCCCGGCACCGCCACCATCGTCGCCACGGTCAAGAAGGAGATCAGCCTCGGCCCGACCATCCTGTTCCACGACGGCGGCGGCGACCGCCAGCAGACTGTCGAAGCCCTCGACCAGGTGCTCACCTGGCTGAAGGACCAGGGCCGCCCCACCGGCTTCCCGGTCCAGAGCACCCCGTGACACCGCCCCCCGCCCCCCGCCCCCCGCCCCCGCCCCCCGCCCCCCGCCCCCCGCCCCCCGCCCCCCGCCCACTTGGCCGACTAGCAGGCCCAAGTGAGGGAATGCTGAATGTCCTGGTTCGATGCGGGCATGGATCTTCCTGCGGTCCTGTAGATCTCGAAGTCCATCGCATGAGTTGGGCTGGTGTGCTGCGAGGGCCGTGAGAACGCGAGGCCGCCCGGGCCGCCAGTGCGGCCCGGGCGGCCTGACCTGCGTTGCCTCCACCCCCAACCAGCTCCTGGGCCGGTTGGGTAGCCCGGGTACCGCCCTGCGTCAGGGGAACTGCAACAGGGCCTTCCGGTGCTGCCAGGCGAGCCGCAGGAGCGCCGCGCCGGCGGGCTGCATCGGCTCCGTGCCGGTGAGGCGATCCACCTGATCGGCAGTGAAAGGGATGCCTACCGAGCGCCCTGTCGCATCCTCCAAACCGACCAGACGGCCTTCGTCGTTGGTCGAGACGATGCGCTGGAACGTCTCGTCGAAAAGGTCGGCGTCGAACACGGCCACGGTGAGCAGGTCGGTGACGAACGTCAGTGGGTCCATCCCGAGGCCCAGCCAGAAGACTCGCAGGCTGCCGTCCTCACGCGCTGCGGTGAGCGTCTTGTTGAGTGGCCAGGCGGCATAGTCGATGGGCGCCCGGTCGCTGCCGTAATCCTCGCTGCCACCGAGCAGTTCCTCACTCAGCTCCCGCAGAATGGAGCGCCACAGGTCGAAGTCGTTGTCCTCGTTCCACGGCGCGTCGTCCGATGGCTGGAACATCCCGACCGGCATCACCTGGTACAGGCCCCCGCCACTGGCCACCTTCTCGGGATCACGCCAGTGCAGCACGAACTCCGCGTCGCCGGTCTGGCGATCGTGCCGAATGGTAAGCGTGCTGATGGCCGCCATGACGGGTCGGCGCACAAGGTCGGTCGGATCACCGATGGCGGCCCGGAAGGGCGTGGAAGCAGGGCGAACTGGCCCGTTCGCGCCCTCCAGGACTGCCGCCGCGTATTCATGTGCGACGGCCTCACAGATGTTGATGACGTCGAAGTACTGACCACGGCCGAAGGTCAACGCTGGACCGTCGGCAGAAGGCTCAACAGCAAGCAGGCGGTAACAGCTTCGGTTCTCAAAGAGCTTGGGCTTGGCGAGATCCCGAACAGCATCCGCATAGCGGCGATGGGTGGTCCCGTCATCCCGGCGTGGGCGAATGTGATCGAGCTCTGGCTCACCGCCGTCCAGGTCGGCTGCGGGCGTGTCCGGCTGCCAGTACAGCCGTACACACTCCAGCGGTACTGGCTGTTCCGGAATCCAGTGCCGGCGGGCCAGTACAGGTGTTCCAGAGATCAGGTGTTCGGGAGTGCTCTCGGTCAGGAGCCGACCAGTCAAGGCGAAGCGTTGATGGTTCAGATGGCTTCGTACCCGTTGCCACTGCTCCCTGTTGTCGGACGGATTCGGCTGGTCGTCTGCCACGGGCCCGCTGGACACGACGCTCCTTCTTCGCATGTGGCCGCGACGCCTTGCAGTCAGCTATGAGCCGAGCAGCAGGTCGCGGTACTTCCAGGTCAGCGCCAAGCATGCTGCGCCTGGCGGTGCCATGGGTTCGTTTCTGATGAACTGTGAGACGTTCTGTTCGGTGAACGGGATACCACTCGAGGTGTCCTGACCGTTCCACTCGGTGACTGTGACCCCTTCGGCGTTGGTCTTCACCACCTCGCCGAACAGCTCCTCAAAGACCTCGTCGTCGATAACCAGTGCCGTGGGGATGGTTGCTGCCAACGTGAGCGCATCGCAGCCCACACCAAAGCAGTATGCCCGTAGACGCCCGGCTTGGCGGGCTCGCTCAAGCGAACGGTATAGCGGCCATCGATCGTAATCCAGTGGTCGGCTGCTGGATCCGTCGTACTCGGGCGCTCCAAGTAGTTCCTCGTTGAGCTCCCTGGCGATGTTGCGCCACAGGTCGAAGTCGCTTCCGGACGGGTCGCCCGTGATCGTGCTGGGCTGGAACTCTCCAGCCGGAATGGTGTCGTAGAGGCCGCCTGCAGTGGCTACCTTGCTTGGATCACGCCAGTGCAGCAGGAACGTGGCCTCACCGGAGGCCCGCACCCGCAACAGCAGTGTGGTGATGGCAGGCGCCACGGTCCGCAGTTCCACATCGAATGGATCGTTCAGCAGCCGCCGTAGAGGCAACCGAGCCCAGTTGGCGAAGCCCTCGGTCATGGCGGAGGCGAACTCGTGTCCGACGGCCTCGCAGACGTCGAGTTTGTCGAAGTAGGTGGCCAAGTTGAAGGAGAGCTCGCCACCACCGGCCTGATCCCATTCGACCGCCGTCAGCCGATAGCTCGGGCGATTCTCGAAAAGGAAAGGCGAGTCGATGTATCGCACCGCCTGTGTGTAGCGCTCGAACGAGCGGCTGGGGCTGTACAACGGCACGGTCTGGCGAGCCTCGACTTCTCTCCCGTCGACCAGTGGCACCTTCGGCGCCGCGTCGATCCACTTAAGGCGTACACGCTCAAGCGGTACAGGAGCCGGCGGTGTCCAGGCTGGTGCCATCAGCAGCGCGGTACCTGACACGTGAAACTCGGCCGGATACAGCGCGCTTGCCGCTTGGGCGAGCTGCGCCCGATGGGTGTTGAGGTAGCGGCGCGTGGCTCGCCAGGCCTCTTGACTAGCGATTACTTCGCTTGCAGGGGAGTCGAGTTCGGCTAGGAAGAGAGGTTCGGCCCGTGGCGTCGGCACCTTCCCCGGAAGGCTGAACCACAGCCGCTCCTCCGGCACGCCCAGCACGCGGGCGTAGTGGGTCAAGGAGATGAGGTCGGTGACGGGTGGCCCGGTCTCAATTCGGCTGACCTGGGCCTGAGTCAGGCCCAACCACTGAGCGACGACGCTCTGAGGAACGCCCCGCGGCCCGTACTCCGCCCGGTGGTACCGATGGAGTCGATAGGCGCGCATCAGCCGACCGATGTGGCGGGCTTCGAAAGCCGCCAGCAGCTCCTCGACCATCCAGAACTCGGGAGGCACGGCCGGCGGCCGAGTGCCGATTTGGGAGCGACCTACAGCCTGGCACGGTGAGCACAGTGCAGCTTGATGATCTGTAGCCAGCCGTGCCCCGCACCGACGACATGTGAGCGCTGGTCCATGCCTGACCGACACAGTTGCCGCCCGATCCGCTCGCCCAGAAACGCAACCTGACCAAGAGTATAGGAACCGCCACGGTAAGTGTCCGGCGATCTATGTATCTCGCGTATACGGGCGACCGTAGCTCGGCATGGAAGCAGCTGAACCTAGCCGCCACCGTAGTCACCAGTCGCCCGAGACAGCCGGCTCTTCCGTGTTTCAGGCGGCCAGTCAAAGCCGATTGGCGCCGATCAGGTGCCGCGACCCGGAATGGAGACACAGGTGACCACCGTCGACACCACGACGATCACGGTCGAGCTGCCCGAGGCGTTCGACCCGCGCTGGAACCGCCTGCCCGGCATCACCGTGGACGGCAAGAAGATCACCCTCGACCCGGAGAAGTACTTCTTCCGGTTCGAGACCGACTCCTGGCTCGTCATCGAGTGGCAGACCGTGCAGGACGGCCTGCTGGACGTGGACGAGACCGAGGAGGCCGCCGTCGAGCAGATGGCGCTGGAGTTCATCAAGGCCTACGCCCGCTCGACCCGCGACGCGGGCGAGGTGCTGGCCATCGCCCACCAGGTGTACTCGTACCTGTTCCGTGACGAGCACCTGGCCTCCCTCGGCCTGCCGCGCGTCACGGCCGAGCACCTGCGGATGCTCCGCGAGGCCGCCACGTTCATGGCGCTCAACAAGGTTGAGCTGGACGGACACATCAGCAACGTCGGCCCGTGCTGGTTCTTCCCCTCCGCCACCGGGGTCGTCTTCGACCTCTCCGAGGAAGACGGCCAGATGCTGGACGAGGTCTACCACGGCGGCTGGTTCAACGAGCACCGCCGGATCGAGGGGATCAAGGCCCACACCGCGCTCGGGGGCCGACTGGTGCACGGCTGCCAGTCCGTTCCCGACCAGTCCGGCGGCGTCGTTGCCCCCTACGGCGCCTTCATGGCCCGCTTCCGTGAGGAGCTGGCCGGCATGAAGCAGGAGTGGATCGAGCAGGTCGACTCCTACCGCGTGACGGCGGCCTGACCCTCGCGTTGACACCGGTCCGGGGCGGCAAGCGCGCTGCCGCCCCGGAACCCATCGTCCTCAACCCGTCAGCCTGACCGAACGGAAACAATTCCCGTGGACACCACGCTCGTCACCGCCATCCTCGCCGACATCTGCTCCAGCATCGGCCACTCCCAGCCCGCCCGCGAGAAGGTCAGGGTGTGGGGCATGTCCGGTGTCGAACGCCTGCGTTTCGACAGCGGCCGCACCGCGATCTACAAGTACGCCGTGGAGCCGTTCGACGGCGAGGACCAGATCCTCAAGGCCGCCGCCCGTTCCGGCATCCCGGTGCCCCACATCATCGGCTCGATCGCCCGCGAAGGCACCCTCGGCATGGTGATCGAAGATCTGGGTGAAGCGGTCGGCGAACCGGAGGACATCGACGGCGCCGTGGCCGCCGTCGCCCTTCATGAGGCCCCCGCCGCCGCGTCGCTGCCGGTGATGGACGAGGGCGCGCTCGCCGCCCTCCCGGAACTCGCGCTCGGGCACCTCCGGCGCCTGCGCGAGGCCGGCCGCTGGACGGAGGACGCAGCGGATGTCGCGGCGATGCTGGAAGCCCTCGCGGTCTCGGCGGTCAAGCGTGCGAGCGGAGCCGAACTGGCCCCGTTCGGCTGGGTGCACTCCGAATTCCACCCCACCAGCCTCCACTTCGGAGAAGAGGGCTGGCGCCTGCTGGACTTCGCCCGCGCGTTCACCGGACCCGGTCTGCTCGACCTCGCCTCTTGGCACGGCACCCTCGACGACCCCGACCCGATCCGGCTCCGGGCCTTCATCGAGGCGTACGTCGCCGCTGGCGGCGCGAAGGATGCGCTAGCCGAACGCGGCGGGCTGCCGGCCGAGCGCTGGGCACTGGGCTGGCACCGTGTCTGGGCCGTGGAGTGGTTCATGGAGCAGGCCGTCAAGTGGATCAACGACCCGTCGAGCGATCCTCTCTACATCAAGGCCGTGCGCCGCCACCTGGTTGCGGCCGCACGGCTGCTGGACGCGTGACGGTGGAGGCCTGGGACGCCCACGCCGCCCAGCGCCTCGCCCAGGACCCGCCGAAGCCGCTGGCGCCACCCGTACGGATGGAGTGGACCCAGCGGCCCGGTATCGGGCCGGGCACCGAGGTTCTGGGCGGCTCCCTGTGCGGGCGCCGGATCGTGGAGCTGGGTTGCGGCCCCGGCCGCAACACCGCCCACCTGGCCGGCCTCGGCGCCCGCGTCACCGGGATCGACAGCTCCCGTGGCCAGATCCGCCGGGCCGCCGCCCACTATGGTCACACCGGAGCCGAGTTCGTCCGTTCCACCGCGAGCGCTTACCTGAACGGCGAACGCGAGAGGTTGGACGCCATCGTGTCCATCTTCGGAGCGATCGGCCTGACCGAGCCGTTCAAGCTCCTCGTCGCGTGCTCTCGCCGTCTGAGCCGCAATGGCATGCTGGCCTTCTCCGTCCCGCACCCGCAGAGGACCGGCACCATCCCGGCCAGCCCCCGCACCCGCGACCAGCTAACCCTGCCCGATGGCACCCCAACTGTGGTGGAGCGTTGGGACATCGGCTCGGCCTCCTGGGTGCAGGCCATCAATCGTGCCGGCCTGCTCGTCACCGGAGTTCAGGACCTCTTCGCCCCGGTCGACGCACGGTGGCCGACCACGCTCCTGATCACCACGCGGATGCCCTGACATCCGACCAATCTAGGAGGGACCAAATGCACAAGTCCCCGTTCCTGCTGCTGGACATCGACGGCGTCCTCGTCCCTTTCCCCGCCGTCGATGGGAGCACTGCGACCACCCACACGCGCCACCGAGTCCGCACCGACGGTGTCGCCCAGCCATTTTGGGTCTGGCTCAACCCGACCCACGGCGCGCTGATCACCGACGCCATCAACACCGGTCTCGTCCGGCCGGTGTGGTGCACGAGCTGGCGCTTCGACGCCCGTCGCATCATCGCCCCGCTGCTGGGCGTGCCGGACTTCGATCACATCGAGCTGCCCAAGCTGCCGATCACCATCAGCCACCCCGACGGCTACCTCTGGAAGCGCAACCACGTCGCGGACTGGCTCTCCGGCGCCCCCGCCGTGTGGATCGACGACGACTTCACTCCGCTCGATCACCAGTGGGCGGCAGATCGCAGTGCCTTCGGCAACCCCACCCTGCTGATTCAGCCCGACCCGCGCGCCGGCATTCAGCCGGAACACATCATGACGGCTCTGGAATGGGCCATCTCTCTTGACGCGACGAAGGAAGCGGCCTGATGGCAGATTAGCGCCCGGAGATGTCGATGGTGGTCAGTCCATTGAGTGTTGCGCGGTTTCCGGTTCCGCTGGAGTGGGGTGTACCGCCGGGGGTCGACGCCGTGCCAGCGGCGCGGCGGTTGGTGGTGGCGATCGTGCGGGAGTGGGGCGTGCCGCTCTCGGCTGACGCGCTTCAGGAAGTCGAGGCGTGCGCGAGCGAGTTGATCGCCAATGCGCTGGTGCACACGAAGGAGCGTTGTGCCGTGACGGTCCGGCGGCGTGCCGGGCGGTTGCGGGTGGAGGTTGCCGACCGGTGTCCGGAACTCCCGCGGCAGGAGCGCGATGATGAATCGACCAGCGGGCGTGGCCTGTTGCTGGTGGAGGCGCTGGCGCATGCGTGGGGGTGGCACCCGGCGGGGGTGGGCAAGGTGGTGTGGTTCGAGTACCTGGAGGCGTCGGAGGCGCCGTGCCCCACGCATGGGTGGGGCACGGCGCGCAGTCTCCACTCGCTCTGCGAGGTGGCGTAGTGGCGACCGTCGGGCGGCTCGTGTGGTGGGTGCTCTTCTCCGCTGCCGTGGTGGCCGGGTTCGTGGCCGGGTGTGACCGCTAGCCGAAGAAGGCGTCCAGGATCTGCTGCGCGGCCAGCCCCGCAGGCAGGGAGCCGTCCCGGACCTGGCGCTCCAACTCGGGGGTCAGAGAGCGGACTTCGGGGTGCTCGTGCAACCGGGCGAAGAGCTGGTCGTGGACCATCGCCCATGTCCACTCGACCTGCTGCTCCCGCCGCCTCGCGGCCAGCGCGCCGGTGGCGTCCAGCACCTTGCGGTGCTGCTGCAGACGCTCCCACAGCACGTCGAGCCCAAGCCCCTCCCGCCCGCTGCACGTGAGCACCGGTGGCGTCCACGCGGCGTCCGGGGCCTGCAACAGCCGTAGCGCGCCCGCGAGTTCGCGTGCCGCCGCCTTGGCGTCGGTCTCGTGCGGGCCGTCCGCCTTGTTCACGGCTATGACGTCGGCGAGCTCCAGCACGCCCTTCTTGATGCCCTGCAACTGGTCGCCGGTGCGCGCCAGGCTGAGCAGCAGGAAGGTGTCGACCATCCCGGCCACCGCCGTCTCGGACTGGCCGACGCCCACCGTCTCGATCAGCACGACGTCGTAGCCGGCCGCCTCCATGACGACCATCGACTCCCGGGTGGCCTTGGCGACTCCGCCGAGCGTGCCGGAGGTGGGGGAGGGGCGGACGAAGGCCTGAGGGTCGACGGCCAGGCGCTCCATCCGGGTCTTGTCACCCAGGATGGAGCCGCCGGTACGGCTGGACGTCGGGTCGACGGCCAGCACCGCGACCCGGTGGCCCAGCCCCGTGAGCATGGTGCCGAAGGAGTCGATGAAGGTCGACTTGCCGACACCGGGCACGCCGGTGATGCCCACCCGGACCGCGCCGCCCGCGTGCGGCAGCAGCCGCTGGAGCAGCTGCTGCGCGAGCGCGCGGTGGTCGGGTCGGGTGGACTCGACGAGGGTGACGGCCCGCGCGATCCACGCGCGCGAGCCCTCCCGCACACCGGCCGCGTACTGGTCGAGGTCGATCGTCCTCGGTGGCATCGGATCAGCGGCTCACAGCTCGTGGCCGAGGTCGGACGCCAGCGTCGTCAGCAGGTCGTGCGCCGCATCCGGGATGACGGTGCCCGGGCCGAAGACCGCCGCGGCACCCGCCTCGTACAGCGCGTCGAAGTCCTGCGGGGGGATCACCCCGCCGACCACGATGGTGATGTCCTCGCGGCCCGCCTCGGCGAGTTCGGCGCGCAGGGCGGGCACCAGGGTGAGGTGCCCGGCGGCCAGCGAGGAGACGCCGACGATGTGCACGTCCGCCTCGACGGCCTGGCGGGCGACCTCGGCCGGGGTCTGGAACAGCGGGCCGACGTCGACGGTGAAGCCGAGGTCGGCGAAGGCGGTGGCGATCACCTTCTGGCCACGGTCGTGGCCGTCCTGGCCCATCTTGGCGACCAGGATGCGCGGCCGCCGGCCCTCGGCCTGCTCGAACCGCTCGACCAGGTCACGGGTGCGCTGGAGGGAGGCCGACGGGCCCGCTTCGTCTCGGTACACACCGGAGATGGTACGGATCTGTCCGGAGTGGCGGCCGTACACCTTCTCCAGGGCGTCCGAGATCTCGCCGACGGTGGCCTTGGCCCGGGCCGCGTTGACGGCCAGGTGCAGCAGGTTGCCGTCCAGCGAGCCGCCGCGCTGCGGGCCGGCCTCGGCGGCCCGGGTCAGCGCGTGCAGCGCGTCCTGGCAGACCGCCTCGTCGCGCTCCTCGCGCAGGCGGCGCAGCTTCTCGATCTGGCGAGCGCGTACGGAGGAGTTGTCGACCTTGAGTACGTCGATCTGCTCGTCGCTCTCCACGCGGTACTTGTTGACGCCGATCACGGGCTGGCGGCCGGAGTCGATGCGTGCCTGGGTGCGGGCCGCGGCCTCCTCGACGCGCATCTTGGGGATGCCCGCGTCGATGGCCTTGGCCATGCCGCCGGCCGCCTCGACCTCCTGGATGTGCTGCCAGGCGCGCGCCGCGAGGTCGTTCGTCAGCTTCTCGACGTACGCCGAGCCGCCCCACGGGTCGATGACCCGGCAGGTGCCGGACTCCTGCTGGAGCAGCAGCTGGGTGTTGCGGGCGATGCGCGCGGAGAAGTCGGTGGGCAGCGCCAGCGCCTCGTCGAGGGCGTTGGTGTGCAGCGACTGGGTGTGGCCCTGGGTGGCGGCCATCGCCTCCACACACGTACGGGTCACGTTGTTGAACACGTCCTGGGCGGTGAGCGACCAGCCGGAGGTCTGCGAATGGGTGCGCAGCGACAGCGACTTGGCGTTCTTCGGGTCGAACTGCTTGACGAGCTTGGCCCACAGCAGGCGGGCCGCGCGCAGCTTGGCGACCTCCATGAAGAAGTTCATGCCGATCGCCCAGAAGAACGACAGCCGCGGCGCGAAGGCGTCCACGTCCAGCCCCACGTCCAGGCCCGCGCGCAGGTACTCCACCCCGTCGGCCAGGGTGTAGGCCAGCTCCAGGTCGGCGGTGGCACCGGCCTCCTGGATGTGGTAGCCGGAGATGGAGATCGAGTTGTACCGGGGCATCTTCTGCGAGGTGTACGCGAAGATGTCCGAGATGATCCGCATCGAGGGCTGCGGCGGGTAGATGTAGGTGTTGCGGACCATGAACTCCTTGAGGATGTCGTTCTGGATGGTCCCCGCGAGCTTCTCCGGCGGTACGCCCTGCTCCTCGGCCGCGACGATGTACAGCGCGAGCACGGGCAGCACGGCGCCGTTCATGGTCATCGACACCGACATCTTGTCGAGCGGGATGCCGTCGAACAGCTGGCGCATGTCGTAGATCGAGTCGATGGCGACACCCGCCATGCCGACGTCGCCGGTTACGCGCGGGTGGTCGCTGTCGTAGCCGCGGTGGGTCGGCAGGTCGAAGGCGACCGAGAGGCCCTTCTGGCCGGCCGCGAGGTTGCGGCGGTAGAAGGCGTTGGACTCCTCGGCGGTGGAGAAGCCCGCGTACTGGCGGACGGTCCAGGGCTGGTTGACGTACATGGTCGGGTAGGGCCCGCGCAGGTACGGGGCGATGCCCGGGTAGGTCTCCAGGAAGTCCAGGCCGGCCAGGTCCGCCGCGGTGTACAGCGGCTTGACGCCGATGCCCTCGGGGGTGTCCCAGACCAGCTCGTCGACGTCCTTGCCGGTGGACTGCCGCCAGGCGGCATGCCACTGGGTGTCGGTGACGTCCCGGGCGGCGTCGCCGTCCAGCCCGATTCCGGTGAAGTCGGGGATCATCACGCCACCTTGCTCTCGTCGGTGAGGCTCGTACCAGTGATCTGGGCCAGCAGGGCCGTCAGCGTGGCGACGGCGTCGACGCCCGCGAACACGAACCCGTCCACGCCCGCCGCCTCGAAGGCCGCGCGCTGCTCGCCGGGCCGCCCGGCCAGCAGCACCCGCTGCGCCCCGGCCGCCTTGAGGGCGGCGGCGACGGCCTCGGCGTGCTCGCCGTACAGCGCGTCGCTGGAGCACAGGCAGGCGACCTCGGCGCCGGAGGCGGTGAAGGCCTCGGCGAACGCGGCCGGGTCGACACCCTCGGCGGACACGGTCGCGATGCCGCCCGCCTGGAACAGGTTGGCGGCGAAGGTGGTGCGCGCGGTGTGCGCGGCGGCCGTGCCGATCGACGCCAGGAACAGCGTCGGACGGGCGCCGGTGGCCGCCAGGTACGCGTCCGAGCGGTCCCGCAGCGCCTCGTACGCCTCGGCGCGGCGTACCTGCGGCAGTCCGCCGCCGGGTGTGGCCGGGGCCGGCTCGCGGACCAGCGGCTGCTCGTCCAGGTGCGGGAACTCGCTGACGCCGGTGACCGGTTCGCGCCGCTTGGCGAGCTTCGCCGAGCGCGCGGCCCAGGTCGCGGCGATCCGCTCGCCGACCAGCCCGGAGCCCAGCGCGGCCTGCTGGCCGCCGGCCCGCTCGATCTCGTGGAACCAGGCCCAGGCGGCCTGCGCCAGCTCCTCGCTCAGCCGCTCGACGTACCAGGAGCCGCCGGCCGGGTCGATCACCCGGGCCAGGTGGGACTCCTCCAGCAGGATCGACTGGGTGTTGCGGGCGATCCGGCGGGCGAAGGCGTCGGGCAGGCCGAGCGCGCTGTCGAACGGCAGCACGGTGACGGCGTCGGCGCCGCCCACCCCGGCCGCCAGGCAGGCGACGGTGGTGCGCAGCATGTTCACCCACGGGTCGCGCGCGGTCATCATCACCCGGGAGGTGACGGCGTGCTGGCGCTGCGCGGAGGCGTCGGCGGTGGCGCCCGACACCTCGGCGACGCGGGCCCAGAGGCGGCGCGCGGCACGGAACTTGGCGATCGTCAGGAACTGGTCGGCGTCCGCCGCGTAGCGGAACTCCAGCTGGCCCAGCGCGGCGTCCACCGAGAGCCCGGCGGCGGTCAGCGCGCGCAGGTAGGCGACGCCGGTGGCCAGCGCGCAGCCGAGCTCCTGCGCGGGCGAGGCGCCGGCCTCGTGGTACGGCAGGGCGTCCACGGTCAGCGCCCGCACGCCCGGGTAGTCGGCGGTGCAGCGGGCGGCCAGGGCGGTCGCGTCGGCGAGCAGCGCGCCGGTGCGGTCGGCGTCGCCGGTGCGGGCCTCAAGGCCCAGCGGGTCGGCGCCGAGGTTGCCGGCGGCGGCGCCCGGGGAGACCTCGCGCTCCTCGTACAGCTTGAACAACTGCTCGGCGGCGTCCGTGAATTCGGGGCCCGCGTCGAGGGTGATGGCGGCCAGGTCCAGGTACACCCCGGTCAGCGCCTCGGGCAGCGCGGCGATCGGCAGGCCGTCCCCGCCCAGCTCCAGCCAGAGCGAGCCGACGCCGTTCTCCAGGTCGGCCAGCACCGCCTCGTTGGCCCGCCGACGGTCCGGGTCGGCGTGCCGCTGGCGGACGTCCCATCCGGCGACGGCCGAACCCTGCGGCCGGCCGCCGCGCAGGTACGGCGGGAAGCCGGGGTAGCCGGCTTCGGGCGCGGTGTCCTCAGCGGTGTACAACGGCCGGGCTCGCAGCCCGTCCTGAAGCTCGGTGGCGAGCGCCTGCTCGGCGGCGGCGGCGTCCGCGGGCTGCGCGCCGGACTTGCGCAGCACGCCCTCGACGAGCTGCTGCCACTGCTCACGGTGCGCGGCCGGGAACTCGGCGGCGAGGGGGAGCCCTTCGGGCGGGACCTTCATGACCGCAGGTTAGCGCCCGTTCGCGAGCGCACAGGAGGGGCGGCTGGTGTGACCTTTCCCTCGATTTAGCGGTTCTTCAGCACTCCGGGCGGCGAGAAGTGCCATCGCGCGCGAAAGGGGGGCGGGCTTGGGAACTCGCACCCTCATCTCTTAAGTTCTTTAGAAGAAGGCGGATGAGGCCGGCATTCCCGTGCGACCTCGCCCGCCTTCGCCGTGCCCTGCCCGAGCCGGGGCTATTCGGACGTGAGCCGGAGGTCAACGGACGGACAGGACGATCTTCCCCGTGGTGCGGCCCTGCTCGCCGAGGCGGTGGGCCTCGGCGGCCTCCGCCAGCGGGAACACGTGGTCGGCGATCACCCGCAGGCGGCCGGTCTCGACCAGGTGGGCGATCTCGCGCAGGCCCTTCTGGTCCGGCTCGACCAGCATGAACACCGCCCGGAGCCCGGCCGCCTCCGCCTCGGCGGCCGGGAAGTCCTCGGTCGGCGGCACGATCGAGACGAGGATGCCGCCCGGGCGCAGGGTGCGCAGCGAGCCGGCCCAGTTGGCGCCGCCGATCGGGTCGAGGACGACGTCGACGTCCCGGACGGCCTCGGCGAAGTCCGTCGTGCGGTAGTCGACGACCTCGTCCGCGCCGAGCGAACGCAGCAGTTCGTGCTTGGCGGCGCTCGCGGTGCCGATCACGTGGGCGCCGTGGGCCTTGGCGATCTGGACGGCCAGGTGGCCGACCCCGCCGGCGGCGGCGTGGACCAGCACGCGCTGCCCCGGCCGCACGTCGGCGGTGTCGATGAGCGCCTGCCACGCGGTGAGCGCCGCCAGCGGCAGCGCGCCGGCCTCGACGTGGGACAGGCCCTCCGGCTTGGGCGCGAAGTGCCGGGCCGGCGCGGTGACGTACTCGGCGTAGGCGCTCGCCGGGTGCGGGAAGCGGGGCATCCCGTACACCGCGTCGCCGGGCCGGAAGATCGTCACCCCGTAGCCGACCGACTCCACCACACCCGAGACGTCCCAGCCGACGGTGAACGGCGGCGTCACCCCGCCGGCGAAGGCGCCGCGCGTGCGGGTCTTCCAGTCGGCCGGGTTGACGCCGGCCGCGTGCACGCGGACCAGGATCTCGCACGGGCCCGGCTCCGGGCGCGACGCCTCGACGACCCGCAGGACCTCGGGGCCTCCGGCGGTCTCCTGGGAGACGATCCGCATGGTGGCGCTGTTCTGAGGCATGGTCACGTACTCGTTTCTGCTCGGACTGTGCCCGCCTCCCGGGCACGCCGTCAGACTGCCGGAGCGGGCAGGCCCCCGGTGGTGGCGAGATGGCCACGGGGTGAAAGGATCCGGCCATGCACCACGTCGGCGTTCTGGCCCTCGGCGGCGTCTACCCGTTCGAACTCGGCATCCCCGCCCGGATCTTCGGCGCCGCCCGGGACGAATCGGGCGCGCCGCTGTACACCGTGGCCACGTGCAGCCTGGACGGCCGTCCGGTCCGCACGGACGCCGACTACGAGATCGGCGTCTCCCGGGACGCCGGCCTGCTGGCCGCCGTCGACACCGTCGTCATCCCGCCCTCGGGGGCCCTCGGCCCGATACGGGAGGAGGGCCGCCTGCCCGACGCGCTGCGCGCCGCCCTCGCCGCCGTCCGCCCGGGCACGCGCATCGTCGGGCTCTGCACCGCGACGTACGTGCTGGCCGCCGCGGGCCTCCTCGACGGCCGCCCCGCCACGACGCACTGGCGCGACGCCGACCGGCTTCAGCGGATGTTCACCACGGCCCGGATCGACCCCGACGTCCTGTTCGTCGACGACGGCGACATCCTCACCTCCGCCGGGGTCGCCGCCGGCATCGACCTGTGCCTGCACCTGGTGCGCCGCGACCACGGCAGCCAGATCGCCAACGAGGTGGCCCGCTCCTGCGTCGTCCCGCCGTGGCGCGACGGCGGCCAGGCCCAGTACATCCGGCGCCCGGTCCCGGACCCCGGCGGCACCGGCACCGCCGCCACCCAGGCCTGGGCGATGCAACGCCTCGCCGAACCGCTCACCCTCGCCGACCTCGCCGCCCACGCCCACATGAGCGTGCGCACGTTCTCGCGTCGCTTCCGCGAGGAGACCGGCACCACCCCCGGCCAGTGGCTGGCGGCCCAGCGCACCGACCTGGCCCGGCACTACCTGGAGACCACCGACTGGCCCGTCGACCTCGTCGCCCGCCGCGCCGGTCTCGGCACCGGCGCCTCGCTGCGCCAGCACCTCCACGCGGCGATCGGCGTGAGCCCGCAGGCGTACCGGCGCACCTTCCGGGCGGCCTGACGCCCGGCGGTCCCGGCCGCTCCGAACGGAACGACCGGGCCCGCCGCGATCGGTCAGTTGTTGTCGATCTCCAGGTCGGCGGCGTTGCCGATGGTGCCGCCCACGTAGAGGGTGTGACTGTCGGGGCCGACGGCCAGGTGGTCGACGTGCTCCACGGTGGTGCTCACGGTCTCGGCCGCGACGGTGGCACCCGTCGCCGAGTCGACGGAGAGCACCGACGGGCCGGTGGTGTAGCTGTTCTGGCTGACGTAGAACCGGGTGCCGTCCGGGCTGGCCTGCGGGTTCGACAGGTCGGCGTAGCCGGAGACCAGGGCGACGTGCTTGGTGACGGTGTCGGTGGCGGGGTCGACCAGGTCGGCCTGGCCGGCGCCGGCCGCGCCGCCGCCCAGGGCGAACAGGCGGGTGCCGTCCGGAGTGAGCGCGACGGAGTAGTCGAGCGCGGCGGCGGTGCCGGGGACGGCGGCGACCAGGGTGGGTGCGGCGCCGGTCGTCTTCAGGTGGAAGACCCCGGCGACGCTGCCGAGGTACGCGTCCTGGCCGTTCGGCCGGATGGCGAGGTTGCCGGTGTAGACGGCGGGCACCTCGACCGAGCCGGTGAACGCCCGCTGCGCGGCGGAGAACGCCACGACCCGGCCGTTCCCGTTCTGCCGGTAGGCCGTCGCGCCGTTCTGGGCCACGTAGACGGTGGCGCCGTCCGGGCTGACCGTGACGCCGGTGGGCGTGCCCGGGTTCCAGCCGGCCGGGCGCGACTGGTCGGGCAGGGCGGCCGTGGTGAGCACCTTCAGCGTGGCGGTGTCCACGACGGTGAACTGCTGCTGGTTGACGACGTACAGGCGCGAGCCGTCCGGGCTGAGCGCCGAGGCGACGTAGAACTGGGTGGCGCCCAGGGCGACTCGCCCGGTGACCGCACCGGTCTGGGTGTCGACCGTCTTCACCACGAGCGTGTTGTCGGCCTCGGCCACCACGACGTAGGCCTTGGTGCCGTCCGGGCTGACGCTCGGCTGGGCGTTCATCTTGCCGACCGCGATGACGCCTTCGGTGCCGGAAACCGCCTCGACGGCCTGGGCGGTGGTGCCGGTGAGGGCCAAAGCGGCCGCGGCGGCGATCACCGCGGTCCAGCGGGCAGCCTTCACACGCGTGTACGTGGACATCGAATCCCCCATTTCGCACCGCACGTTGCGGTGTCGAGGGCAGGCTAACCGATCGAGCTGACGTTCTGACGAGCAGTCAGTGAGCGAACCTGTGCCCGGAAAGCCGCTGGTCACGGATGCGGTGCGCATGCCAACAGGTGCGGCAGCAGTGGTAGCCCCAACACTGGCACCCGCCAGGCGAGTTGGGAGTTCCGCCGGGCGGGCTCGGAGTCGGTCGGCCGGTGCACCCGGGCGCGGCCAGGTAGGGGCCCGAGCAGGGCGAGGGTCACCGGCCGTCGTCCCGGGCCTTCACCTGCTCCAGCGCGGCCAGCAGCGCAGTGGCCTCGTCCCCGCTCATCCGGTCGACGAAGTGCAGCAGCGCGCCCGTGCGGTCCGGGGTGGTCTCCAGCGCCTGGTGCATCAGCTGCGCGGTGTACGCCTCCCGGGTGCAGGTCGGCTCGTACACCCAGGCCCGGCCGACCTTGTCGCGGCGCAGCCAACCCTTGGTGTGCAGGATGTCCGCGACCGTGGTGACGGTGGTGTACGCGACCGGCCGCTGCCGGCGGAGGTCGTCGACCACCTCGCGCACCGTGGCCGGCCGGCCCCAGGACCAGAGCCGGTCCATGATCTCGGCCTCCAGATCGCCGAACCCGCGCAGCACTGCCCGAACTCTCCCTCGCCGACCCCCGCTGGAACCCGCCCATCGTACGGCGCGGGTACTCGCGCCCGCCCTCGGGGCCGAGGGCGGGCGGTCGAGGACACGCGTGTTCGGTCAAGGTTCTACAAAGGTGTCGAAGATGAGCGGAAAAGCCGCCCGGGCCGACTCCGGGAGCGTCTATGCTCTTCGAGGTTTGAAAAGGCACCTCGTTCGGTGAGGCGTCTTCACGGACACAGGCCACTGACCCGACGACGTCGAGAGACGCCCAGGTTCAGGACAGATCCTCCCGACCTAAGGGTTGATCCCAAGTGGCTTCCCCCGCACGGGGATCACGCCGTGAAGTGCCAAAGCTCTGACGAGTTGGGGTGTGCCGGTCCGCAGGGGCCGGTCCGCTCCTTGCCGTGTCGCGACGCGGCGCACAGACGGTGCGCCCCCGGCCGGGAGGAGGTGAGAGGCATGGACTGTAGTAGTCCGGGCCACAGTCGCCCCTCTTCCCGCATGCTCTCGATCACCTCCGGCACGCGGTAACAACCTCTCCTGCGCGTTCACTCCGACGCTGCGTCCCGCGCTCGACCGCGCCCTGACGCAAGCCGTCCGACGCATCGTCATGCCCGCACGCCCCCGCGACCCGTCCGCGCGCCGCCGTGCGGTCCGACGCCGTGCGCCCGCAGGGGGGATCGCTGCTGCGTGCCCCCCGACACCCCCTCAAGGAAGGGGGGAGGGAGGCTCCATCATGACCAACCTGACCCTGGACCCGACAGTTCACGCCGCTCCCACCGCAGTGCTGGACGACGCGCACCTCGGCGACATCAAGGGTGCGCTCGGCACCATCCGGCTCGACGACGACGCTCCGCGCCAGGGACTCTCCGCCCGGTTCAGGACGCTGCTCGCGATCATCGGCCCCGGACTGATCGTCATGGTCGGCGACAACGACGCCGGCGCCTTCGCCACCTACGGCCAGGCCGGCCAGAACTACGGCACCCACCTGCTGTGGACGCTGCTGCTCCTCGTCCCGGTCCTGTACGTCAACCAGGAGATGGTGCTGCGCCTGGGCGCCGTCACCGGCGTCGGCCACGCCCGCCTGATCCTGGAGCGCTTCGGCAGGTTCTGGGGCGCGTTCAGCGTCATCGACCTGTTCCTGCTGAACGCGCTGACGCTGGTCACCGAGTTCATCGGCATCACGCTGGCGGCCGGCTACCTCGGCCTGCCCAAGGCGCTGTCCGTCGTCCTCGCGGCGGCGATCATCATCGCGTCCGCGTTCACCGGCTCGTTCCGGCGCTTCGAACGCGTCGCGATCGGCCTCTGCGTCGGCTCGCTGCTCCTGGTGCCGGTCTACTTCATGATCCACCCGCCGGTCGGCCGCATGGCCGAGGACTTCGTCGTCCCGAACATGCCCGGCGGCACCGGTGAACTCTCCACCGTGATGCTGCTGATCATCGGCATCGTCGGCACCACCGTCGCCCCGTGGCAGCTGTTCTTCCAGCAGTCGTACGTCATCGACAAGCGCATCACCCCGCGGTTCATGAAGTACGAGAAGATCGACCTGTGGATCGGCATCGCGGTCGTCGTGATCGGTGCCGCCGCGATGATGGGCTTCACCGCCGCCGCCTTCGCGAACACCGACGGCTTCGGGCAGTTCACGGACGCGGCCGGCGTCGCCCGGGGCCTGGCCGACAAGGCGGGCAAGGCCGCCGGCGTGCTCTTCGCCATCGCCCTGCTGGACGCCTCGATCATCGGCGCCTTCGCCGTCTCCCTCTCCACGGCCTACGCGATCGGAGACGTGTTCGGCATCAAGCACTCGCTGCACCGCGGCGTCGCAGGCGCCAAGGGCTTCTACGCCGTCTACGCGGGCCTGGTGGCCGTGGCCGCCACCATCGTGCTGATCCCCGGCTCGCCGCTCGGCCTGCTCACCACGGGCGTCCAGACCCTGGCCGGCGTGCTGCTGCCCTCCGCCTCGGTCTTCCTGCTCCTGCTCTGCAACGACCGGGACGTCCTCGGCCCCTGGGTGAACGGGCCGCGGACCAACGCCTTCACGGCCGCCGTGGTCGGCGTGCTGGTCACCCTGTCGATCATCCTGACCGCCTCCGTGCTCTTCCCCGACATCAGCGCGGACGCGATCCTCACGATCATGGCCGTCTGCGGTGTCCTCGGTGTGCTGGCGGCCGGGTACGCCTTCCTCCGCAACCGCACCGCGACGAAGGAGGACCCGATCGACCGCACCGGCCGCGACGGCTGGCGGATGCCCCCGCTGGAGACCCTGGCCCGGCCGGTCGTCTCCACCGGCTACAAGATCGGCATGGGCGCGCTGCGCACCTACCTGCTGGTCGCGATGATCCTCGTGGTCATCAAGATCGTCCAGACCGCCATGGCCGGCTGAGCCACCGGACGCACCTCGGCGGACGGGTGGAGGGCTCGCCGCCCGTCACCCGTCCGCATCGTTCGTCCCGTCGTGATCCCGAACCCGAAGGACAACGGCCGTCCCGCGCGCGCCCGAGGACGTAGAACGGAAGGGCCGTCACACCCCCGACCGGGAGGCCCGATGCTTACACCCGACCCCAAGCACGGGCCGCTCGTGCCCATGCTGCTGGTGCTCACCTTCATCACCGGAGTGGTGGACGCGGTCAGCTACCTCACGCTCGGCCACGTCTTCGTCGCCAACATGACCGGCAACGTGGTCTTCCTCGGCTTCGCCCTGGCCAACGCCGCCAACCTCTCGGCGACCGCCTCGCTCGCCGCCCTCGGCGCCTTCCTGCTCGGCGCCCTGGCCGGCGGCCGCCTCGCCGAGCGGCTGCCCGACCACCGGGGGCGGCTGCTCCGGGCGGCGGTCGCGTCCGAGGCGGTGCTCGTCGCGGCGAGCACCGTCCTGGCGGCGGTGGCCGGGCACACCGCCGACCCGGTCCGCTACACCCTGATCGGGCTGCTCGGCACGGCGATGGGCGGCCAGACCGCCGTGGCGCGCTCGCTCCGGGTGCCCGACCTGCCCACGACCGTGCTCACCAGGACCATCACCGCCCTCACCGTCGAGCGCACCGGCGCGCGGCGGTTCGCCTCCGCGGTGTGGATGTTCACCGGCGCTCTGCTGGGCGGACTGCTCGTCCTCCATGCGAACGTCTCGACGGCCCTGGCCCTCGCCCTGGCCCTGCTGGTCACCGTCGCCGTCCTCCTCCGCCGCCACTGCCGCACCACCCCGGCCTGGGCGCACCCGGACGGTGCGTGAGGCGGACGTGGCCGGCGCGCTCGCGCTTACGGGTGGTCGACCTACGGGTGGTCGACCTCCTTCATCGCCGTCACCCTCCCCTGCCCGTCCCGGTGGATCGTGAAGTACGGGGCGCCCGCCAGCTTGTAGCCGGGCAGTTCGGCGGGCGTGATGGTGCGCTCCTTCGCTCCCTTGCCGTTCGCCGTCTTCCCGTTCGTGCCCTTGCCGTTCGCACTCTGCCCGTTCGTGTCCTGCCCGTTCGCACTCTGCCCGTTCGCGCCCTTCCCGCCGGGCTCGACGACCTGCACGACGGCGTTCTTCGCCAGCACGTAGCTCGCCGGGTCGCCGGTCGGCGTGTACTCGACGGCCTGCTCGTCGCCGACCTTGTGGGTGCAGTTCACCGGCGTCACGTTCACTTTGGTCGTCCCGCCGCCGGTGGTCGCGGAGTTGAACCTGACGGTCTCCGGCCGGGCCGGGTCCTGATGGCACGGCTCGACCGCCGCCGAGGCCGCCGCCGAGGCCGTCGGCGCGGGCGTGGTCGGGGCCGCGCTCGCGGTGGGCGCCGGCGTGGTGGGGGCGGCGGTCGCGGTGGTGGAGGCGGGCGGGGCCGCGGCGGGTGCGGGGTCGGGGTCGTCCGGCCCGCAGCCGGTGACGAGTGCGGCCAGGCCCAGGGCGAGCGCGGCGGTGGCCAGGGCGGTGCGGTGGTTGGTCATGTGCGTTCCCCCGAGAGCTGATGCGGTGCCGGGGGAGACGCGGATCGGCCGGCGCCGGTTTCAGTCCGTATGCTCAGCCCGCGTTTTCGGTCCCCGTCTTCAGTCCTCGTGCCGCTGGCCGGCCCGGCCGCTCCAGCGCGGTTCGAGCAGGGCCCAGGAGCGCGCCCAGGAGTCCTCGGCCCGCCGGTCGAGCGTCCGGAGCCGGAGCCGGAGGCCGACGACCACGAGGGCGGCCAGCGCGAGCAGGCCGCCGGCGCCGGTGCAGGCGGCGGAGACGGCGACGGCGGAGCGGTCGAGCGGGGGCCTGGCGACGGCGCCGGCGGGGTCGACCCAGATGCGGACGGCCGTGCCGGTGGTGGCCTCGCGGGGTGCCTGGACGACGCCGGTGTGTGGCCGTCCTGCGGGGTGGGTCCAGGAGGCCTCGGCGTCGACACCGTTCTCGAACCCGGCGACGAGGCGGCCCCCGGCGGCGGCGTGTTGGGAGGTGCCGAGCACCGTGGCATCCACCTGGTGGAGCCGCCCGCGTTCGGCGTCGGCTTCAGGGGCGGCGGCGCGGTAGCTGAGCAGGGCCGCGGTGGCGGAGAGGACGAGAGCGAGCAGCAGTCCCAGGGCGGAGAGGGCACAGGCCCGGGCGCGGGCCCGGTCGACCGGCCGGGCCAGCGGCTCGTGCCGGGCGCCCAGGGCCCGCCGCAGCTGGCGCCCGGCTCGCCGTGGGAGCGACGTGGGCCGGGCCGGGCGCGGGCGGCTGGACACGATGACGGCTCCTCAAAGGCGTTGAGGCGGTGCGGTGGTGAGCCGCTTTCCGTCACACAATGTCCACCCGACGGCCGGTCGGGCACAAGAGTGCGCAACAGGGGGCTGGCGCGGGGCCGCAGTTAGAGCTGAGATATCGTCAGAAACGCTCGGTAGTGCCCTAGAAGTGTCCAGGCGAAGGCGCGTTGTCGGCCTCGGTTGCGGCCCAGGTCCCGGCCTCAGCCGAGCCGGTAGGCGTGCGTCCCCGCCCGCCGGACGCCGTCCATGCCCGGCAGCCAGGCCGCGAGGACGAGGGCCGACGGGTAGAACATCGGCTCCGGCAGCGCGTCCACCGGGAAACGCTCCCAGCCGCCACACGCGTGCGGCTCGGTGACGACCGCATCGGCCAGGCTCGGCGGCGCCAGCACGGCGGCGGTCAGCCGGGGCCGGCCGAGCTCGTGGTCGAGCAGCACGGCGAGCACCCGCATCTCGTCGGCGGGCAGCACGATCCCGGTCTCCTCGGCGAGTTCGCGGGCCGCGGCCTGCTCGAAGGACTCGCCCGGGTCGTCCACCTTCCCACCTGGCAGGCTCCAGGTGGGCGGCTCGCCGGCGGTGGTCCGGCGGCCGATCAGCACCCGGCCGTCCCCGGTGGGCACGATGACGCCGGCGCCGATCAGCGGTGCGGTGGTCAACTCGCCATCTCCTTCTCGATGGTCACCGGGCTCACCAGTTGCCGCGCTCGTAGTCCTTGAGGAAGCAGCCGTACAGGTCCTCGCCCTGCTCGCCGCGGACGATCGGGTCGTAGACCCGGGCCGCGCCGTCGACCAGGTCGAGCGGGGCGTGGAAGCCCTCGTCGGCCAGGCGCATCTTGTCCGGGTGCGGGCGCTCGTCGGTGATCCAGCCGGTGTCGACGGCGGTCATCAAGATGCCGTCGGTCTGGAACATCTCCTGCGCGCTGGTGCGGGTGAGCATGTTGAGCGCGGCCTTGGCCATGTTGGTGTGCGGGTGGCCGGCGCCCTTGTAGCCGCGGGAGAAGACGCCCTCCATCGCGGACACGTTGACCACGTACTTGCGGCGGGACTGCGACGCGGCCATCGCCGGGCGCAGCCGGCTGATCAGGATGAACGGCGCGGTGGAGTTGCAGAGCTGGACCTCCAGCAGCTCCATCGGGCCGACCTCCTCGACGGTCTGCACCCAGCTGTTGGTGTCGGCGAGGTCGGGCACCAGACCGCCGGCGTCGATCGCGGTGCCGGCCGCGATGCGGGCTGGCGTGGCGGAGCCGGTGACCAGGGCGAGCGACGTGACGTCCTCGGCGGCCATCCGCCGCTCGACGCCGCTCGCCTGGTGGGGGAGGGCGGGCAGGTCGACGCTGCCGCTGCCGAAGCGGCCGATGGTGGTGGCCTGCGGGAGCTCGCCGGCCGGCAGCGGCGCGGACTCGGCGGCGACCAGCTCGCGGTAGGACTCCGGCGGGCGGCGGACGGTCTGCGCGGCGTTGTTGATCAGGATGTCCAGCGGGCCGTCGGCGGCGACCTCGTCGGCGAGGGCCATCACCTGGGCCGGGTCGCGCAGGTCGATGCCGACGATCTTGAGGCGGTGGATCCACTCGGCGCTGTCCGGCATCGCCTTGAAGCGGCGGATGGCGTCGTTGGGGAAGCGGGTGGTGATCGTGGTGTGGGCGCCGTCGCGCAGCAGCATCAGCGCGATGTACATCCCGATCTTGGCCCGGCCACCGGTGAGCAGCGCGCGCTTGCCGGTGAGGTCCGCGCGGGCGTCCCGGCGGGCCCGGTTGAGGGCCGCGCAGCGCTGGCAGAGGTTGTGGTAGAAGGCGTCGACCTCGGTGTACCGGCCCTTGCAGATGTAGCAGGAGCGGGGCCGCTCCAGGATGCCGGCGATCTCGGTGGTGGTGACGGTGGTCAGGCCGAAGGCGCCGGCCGTCTCGTCGTCGATCCGGGTGGGGGCGCCGGTGGCGGTGCGCGCGGTGACCGCGCGGTCGTTGGCGGTCTTGCGGGCCCGGGTCTCCTGGCGGCGGCGCTGCTTGAGGGTGCGGAATATGCCGCCGACGGCCTTGCGCACGGTGATCGCGTCCGGGTGGTCGACGTGCAGTTCGTCGAGTTCGGCGAGCACCTCCAGGCAGAGCCTCAGGCGCTCCGGGTCGAGGCCGGGACCGTAGTCGATCTCCTCCTCGCAGCCCTCGCTGCCCTGGTGCTGCTCGATGTCCGTGTCGATCCCCGTGCCCGCCGTCATGCCCGCTGTCGCTTTCCCGTTCGCCTCGCCGTTACCGCGTGAATGCTACGGGAGCGGTCCGGGCCAGGGCGAAAACCGGGACTTTTGGAGGATCCTCCATGTCTACGCGCGGAGCATTGATCTTGGTTTGTGTGCAGTGCCAGCAATCGCCCTCGAACTGGCTTTTGCCCCCACCGTCGCGGAGAATCGAACGTTGGGTGCCGGGCGCCCGAGTGCGCCCGGCGGCACTGCCGCAACCGCACCCGAGGTGTAATTTCTCCCAGCCAGAGAGCCCCCTTTCATGCGCTTCCTGAACGACCTCAAGCCCTCGTACGACTTGACGTACGACGACGTCTTCATGGTCCCCAGCCGTTCCGCCGTGGGCTCCCGGCAGGGCGTCGACCTCTCCTCGAACGACGGCACCGGCACCACCATCCCGCTGGTCGTCGCCAACATGACCGCCATCGCCGGCCGCCGGATGGCCGAGACCGTCGCCCGACGCGGCGGCCTGGTCGCCATCCCGCAGGACATCCCCACCGAGGTCATCGCCGAGGTCATCTCCTGGGTCAAGCAGCGCCACCTGGTGCACGACACCCCGATCACCCTCGCCCCGGGCGCCACCGTCGCCGAGGCGCTGTCCCTGCTGCCCAAGCGCGCGCACGGCGCCCTCGTCGTGGTCGAGGGCGGCAAGCCCGTCGGCGTCGTCACCGAGTCCGACTGCCAGGGCGTCGACCGCTTCACCAGCCTCGCCGACGTCATGTCCCGCGACCTGCTGCTCCTGGACGAGGGCATCGACCCGCGCACCGCCTTCGACAAGCTCTCCGACGCGCACCGCAAGCTCGCACCGGTCGTCGACGCCGAGGGCGGGCTGGTCGGCATCCTCACCCGCAAGGGCGCGCTGCGCGCCACCCTGTACACCCCGGCCGTCGACGCGGCCGGCAGGCTGCGGATCGCCGCCACCGTCGGCATCAACGGCGACGTGGCCGGCAAGGCCAAGGCCCTGGTCGAGGCCGGCGCCGACGTGCTGGTGGTGGACACCGCGCACGGCCACCAGGAGAACATGATCAACGCGCTGCGCGCGGTGCGCGGCCTGGACCCGCAGGTCCCGATCGTGGCCGGCAACGTGGTCTCCGCCGCCGGTGTCCGCGACCTGGTCGAGGCGGGCGCCGACATCCTCAAGGTCGGTGTCGGCCCGGGCGCCATGTGCACCACCCGGATGATGACCGGCGTCGGCCGCCCGCAGTTCTCCGCCGTCCTGGAGTGCGCCGCCGAGGCACGCCGGCTCGGCAAGCACGTGTGGGCCGACGGTGGTGTCCGGCACCCGCGCGACGTCGCCATGGCGCTGGCCGCCGGTGCGTCCAACGTGATGATCGGCTCGTGGTTCGCCGGCACCTACGAGTCCCCGGGCGACCTCCAGACCGCCGCCGACGGCCGCCAGTACAAGGAGAGCTTCGGCATGGCCTCGGCCCGTGCGGTGAGCAACCGCACCGCCCAGGACTCCACCTACGACCGGGCCCGCAAGGCGCTGTTCGAGGAGGGCATCTCGCACTCCCGGATGTTCCTCGACCCGGCCCGCCCGGGCGTCGAGGACCTGATCGACTCGATCGTGGCCGGCGTGCGCAGCTCCTGCACCTACGCGGGCGCCAGCACGCTGGAGGAGTTCCACGAGAAGGCGATCGTCGGGGTTCAGAGCGCGGCCGGCTACGCGGAGGGCAAGCCGCTGCACTCCAGCTGGGCCTGATCACCCGTACCGTCCTCGGCGGCCGGCCGGTTCCTCGCCCCGGGGAGCCGGCCGGCCGCCGTCGCGACGTGGCCGGGGTGCAGCCCGAGCGGCAGCAGCAGCGCGTGGCCGAGCAGCCCGACCGAGCCGTCCAGCGCGGCGGCGAAGGCCTGTTCGGCGCACGGCACCCGGTGCAGCTCCCACAGCGCCCGGACGGCGGACCATGCCGTCTCCCGGGCAGCGTCCACCGACCAGGCGCCGAGCAGGTGGGTGAGCGGCTCGACCCGCTCCAGCAGATCCGGCCCGGGCATCAGCTGCTCCCGGACGGCGGCCTCCACCTCGGCGAGCACACCGTTGATCCGGTGGTAGTCGGCCTCGACGTCGCCCGGCTCGCAGCCGAGCCGGTCACAGGTGTCGACGACGGCGAGCGGCAGGTCGTGCTCGATGTGGGCGTTCATCCCGGCCAGGGCGAACTGCAGCGGGTGCACCCCGGCGTGGGCGCGCAGCTCGAACAGCGGCCGCCAGCAGGCGGGAGGCTCCCGCCCGGCCGTGGCGGCGCCCACCGCGAGCAGGTAGCGCCCGGCGAACACCACGTCCAGCTCGGCCATCGCCGTCGGATCCGCGAAGTACCGGCCGCAGAGCCGGTCGCGGACCGCCTCCGTGACGGTGAGGTAGGCCCGGTTGAACACCGCCACCCCGTCCGCCGGTGGCAGGCCCGCCCCGATCTCCCGCAACCGGCCGACCACGTCGTCGACCGTGTCCACCGCACCGTCCGCTGCCGCCGCCGCATCGGGCATGGGCCACTCTCCGATGTCGATCGCACTGATCGCATCATCGTGGCAGCGCGGACGGCCGCCCGGCGGGCGCGGCGCGCGGCCGACAAGGTGACCCCGGCCAGGTCGGCGGGGAATCAGCCCAGCTCGTACTCCAGGACGTAGGTGTGCTTGCCGGCCTCGTCGACGGCCAGGTGGAACTCCCCGGTGAGCCCGGCCAGCTCGCCCGCGCCCGTCCCCGGCACCACGCGTATGGTCACGCCGCTGGTGTCCCAGGCCGCGTGCTGCAGCACGAACGAGCCCTTCCGCCCGTCCAGCTCGCCGGTGACGCGCTCCACCGCGACGTACGACGCCGGTGCGCCCGCCGCATCCCCGACGGACAGCATGCGCACCTCGCTCGTACCGCTGAGCCCGCCCGTGAAGGTCTTGGAGATCCTGATGCGGCCGAACGGCGCGTCCGTCCGCTCCTCCGTCTCCACCGGCTCGAAGCCGGTCACCTCGAACGCCCCGCTCGCCTTGCTCCCCATGGCCCCGTCCCCTCGGTTCGACGATCGTGTCCGCGGCCGGCACCCCCCGTCGGCCGTGGACAGAGCCTTGCACACGCCACTGACAATCGCCCCCGCGGTGATCCCTCACAGCTCCCAGCGGATCGCTAGCAGCGCCGCGTCGTCGGCCAGCCCGGCGCCCCCGACCCAGCCGTCGACGTCCGCGAGCAGTTCGTCCAGCAGGTCCGCCGGGCTGCTCGTGCGCAGGCCCGGCAGCCGCTGCGTCAGCGGGTAGAACCGGCCCTCGGCGTTCCGGGCCTCCGAGACGCCGTCCGTGTGGAGGAGCAGCAGGTCGCCCGGTCGCGGTTCGAACAGGCTCGCCGGGTAGCCGCCGTCGGCCAGTCCGAGCAGGCCCAGCGGCGGCGCCGGGAACGGTGGTTCCAGCTCGCTCGCCCGGCCCGCGCGGCGCAGCAGCGGGTGCGGATGGCCGCAGTTCACGATGGTCACCGGCCCCCGGCCGCCCGGTGCGACCTCCAGCAGCAGCGCGGTGGCGAACCGCCCGTCGCCCGGCCGGGCGGTGAGCGCCGCGTCCAGCCGCTCCGCGAGCCGGCCGGGATCGGGCTCGGTCCGCGCCGCCTCCCGGAACACCCCCAGTACGTCGGCCGCCGTCTCCACCGCCGGCAGGCCGTGCCCCTGCACGTCCCCGAGCAGGATCCGCACACCGAACCGGGTCTCGACGACGGAGTACAGGTCTCCGCCGATCCGCGCCTCCGCCGCCGCCGCGACGTACCGAACGGCCAGGCGCAGCGGCCCGATCCGTTCCGGCGGCGGGCGCAGCAGCGCCCGCTGCGCCGCCTCGGCCACCGTCCGGACCTGGAACAGCTCCCGCTCCCTGGCCGCCACGAGCACGACGTTGGCGGCGCTGGCCAGGGTCGCGGCGAGCACCGTGATCAGCGCGGTGACGTGCACCTCGGTCGGCAGGTCGGTGTTGGTGGACTCCAGCAGCCCGACCGCGATCACGGCCAGCCCCCCGGCGAGCAGCGGCACCCGGGCCGTCCGGGTGGCCGCGCCGGCCAGCACCGGCGCCACCGCGAGGACGGGGGAGAGGGTCGTCCCGGGGCCGGTCACCAGATCGGCCACCACGGCGCCGACCAGCAGCACGAGGGCGCCGTACAGCAGCAGCCGGGTGCGCCGCGGAAGGTGCAGCGGCGGCACACCGTCCGGGCCGTCGGCACTCACACGTCCTCCCTGGCTGGAGCGGGCCTCCCGTCCACTCTCCCTGCGCGCCCCAGCGGCGGCACCTCGAAGGACGGCACCGGGCGGGCCCCGGCTAGGCTGGGCCGCGAGATGAGACGCAAGAGCCGCCGCCCGGCATCCCCCCTCCCGCAGCGCAACGGCGTGGATCCGGTGCACCTGCGGCTGCCGACCGAGGGCTCCTGGCCGACCGTCCGCTCCTACCTGGCGGAGCGGCTGCCCGCGGTGGCCGCCGAGCGGATCGACGCGGCGCTGCGCGGGCGGGAGATCGTCGGCGAGGACGGGCCGGTCGCGCCCGACGCGCCGTTCCGGCCCGGCGCGCACCTGTGGTTCCACCGGGACCTGCCGGACGAGGTCCGTGTCCCGTTCGAGCTGGAGGTGCTGTACCGGGACGAGCACCTCGTGGTCGTCGACAAGCCGCACTTCCTGGCCACCACCCCGCGCGGCAGGCACGTCGCCGAGACGGCGCTCTCCCGGCTGCGGCACACCCTCGACCTGCCCGCGATCAGCCCCGCGCACCGGCTCGACCGGCTCACCGCCGGCCTGGCGATGTTCGTGGTGCGGCCCGAGGACCGCGGCGCCTACCAGACCCTCTTCCGCGACCGGCTGGTCCGCAAGGAGTACCAGGCCGTCGCCTCCTACGACCCGGCGCTCGACCTCCCGCGCACCGTCCGCAGCCACATCGTCAAGGAGCGCGGGGTCATCGCCGCCGGCGAGATCGACGCCCCGCCGAACAGCGAGAGCCGGATCGACCTGGTCGAGCGGCGCGACGGCCTCGCCCGCTACCGGCTCCGCCCGCTCAGCGGACGCACCCACCAGCTGCGGCTGCACATGAGCGGCCTCGGCGTGCCGATCCTCGGTGACCCGGTCTACCCCGTGGTGCTGCCCGAACCGGCCCCGGACGACTTCCGCCACCCGCTCCAACTGCTGGCCTCCGTCGTCGAGTTCACCGACCCGCTGACCGGCCGCGAGCGCCGTTTCGAAAGCCGCCGCACCCTGGCCGCCTGGACCGACCCCGAGGGCTGGGCAGCGGGGAAGTAGGGCCGGCAGAAGGGAACTAGGTCCAACGGACGACCGGGTCCCGGTCCCGGTGACCGATCCGCCAGGCGGCCCGGCGGCGCGATCGTGGGGCCATGAACGCAGCACAGCACACCGCCCCCGCCCGCGTCGCCGTCGTCACCGGAGCCTCCCGCGGCCTCGGTCTCGCCCTCGCCGAGGCCCTCGCCGCCGACGGCTGGCAGCTCGTGATCACCGCCCGCGGCGCCGCCGGACTCGCCGCCGCCGAGGCGCGTCTGGCCGCCGTCACCAAGGTCGTCGCGCTGCCCGGCACGATCGTCGACGACGACCACCGCGCCCGCCTCGCCGAGGCCGCCGCCAGGCTCGGCGGCGCGAGCCTCCTCGTCAACAACGCCGGCACCCTCAACGGGAGCGACGACGCCACGGCCGAACCGCTGCCCCGGCTCGCCGACGTCCCGCTGCCCGCTCTCCTGGAGACCTTCGAGGTCAACGCCCTCGCCCCGATCGCACTCACCCAGCTCGTCCTGCCGCAGCTGCGTGCCCACGGCGGCGCCGTCCTCAACATCAGCTCCGACGCGGCCGTCGTCCCCTACCTCGGCTGGGGCGGTTACGGCGCGAGCAAGGCGGCCCTGGACCTCGCCACCGCCGTCCTCGCCCGCGAGGAGCCGGACGTGCGGGTCTGGGCCGTCGACCCGGGCAGCATGCGGACCGGGATGCTCCAGGCCGCCAGCCCCGGCGAGGACATCTCCGGCGAGCCGCTGCCCGAGGAGGTGGCCCCCGTCCTGCTCGGCCTGCTCCGCGACCGCACCCCCTCCGGCCGCTACCGCGCCGAGGACCTGGCCGCCCCGGCCCGGGGTGGGCGATGACCACACCGGCGACCATCGACCTCGACATCACCGTCCCGCCCGAACTCTCCGCCCGCGCACCGGCGGAGGCGCGCGGCGAGGCGCGCGACGGCGTACGGATGCTGGTCGGCCGACGCGACCGAGGGACGGCCGAACACCACCGCTTCACCGACCTGCCCGAGGTGCTGCGCCCCGGCGACCTGCTGGTGGTCAACAACTCGGCCACCCTCCCCGCCGCCCTACCCGGCCGGCTGCCCGACGGCACCCCGGTCGCGCTGCACCTCTCCTCCGCCCAGCCCGACCAACGCGGCGCCCACCTGGTGGAGTTGCGCCGGGTCGTCCCCGGGAAGGCGGCGGCCTACTACCCGCCGCAGGACACCCCGGCCCGCCCCGGCCTGCGGGTGGGCCTGCCGGCCGGCGGCGCGGCGCGACTGACCGCGCCGTTCACCGCCCGCCTCTGGTACGCCGAACTCGACCTGCCCGCGGCGCTGTTGTCGTACCTGGCGGTGCACGGTCGGGCGATCCGCTACGGCTACGTGGACCGCGACTGGCCGATCGACGCCTACCAGACGGTCTTCGCGACCGTGCCCGGAAGCAGTGAAATGCCCAGCGCCGCCCGCCCGTTCACCGCCGAGGTGGTGGCCCGGCTGGCCGGCCGCGGGGTCCTGGTCGCGCCGATCACCCTGCACACCGGCGTCGCCTCCCCGGAGGCCCACGAGGCCCCCTACGCCGAACGCTTCCACGTCCCGGCGGCCACCGCGCGCCTGGTCGGCCACGTCCACGCCGACGGCGGACGGGTGATCGCCGTCGGCACCACCGTCGTCCGTGCCCTGGAGTCCGCCACCGACCCGGGCGGCACCGTCCACGAGGCGGACGGCTGGACGGAGTTGGTGATCACCCCCGACCGCGGCGTCCGCGCCGTCGACGGCCTGCTCACCGGCTGGCACGAACCCCGCGCCTCCCACCTCCACCTGCTCGCCGCCGTCGCCGGCCGCCCGCTCCTGGCGAACTGCTACCGCGAGGCCGTCCACCACCGCTACCTCTGGCACGAGTTCGGCGACGTCAACCTGCTCCTGCCAGACTGAGCTGTGGGCTCCTGGGCCGCTGCCGGCCGTCGCGCCGACCGCGCTCTGCCGGACCGCACCGCGCTCAGCCGGCAACGGGGGCGAGGAGGGTCCGGGCGACGTGGTCGGTGTCGAGGTACTCGCGGACGGCGGTGATCAGGCCGTTCTCGACGGTGAAGATGCCGAGGCAGTGGTTGTCGTAGACGGCGCCGTTCGCGGCCTTGCCGACGGTGGTCCACTCGGCGACCACCTGCGGGCCGTCGGCGATGACGCCGGTGAGGGTGATCTCCGGGAGGCCGTCGGGCGCGAAGAGGGTGCCGATCTGGCCGAGGAAGTCGCCGAAGATCTCCTGCTTGCCGCGCCAGGTGCGCGACAGCGCGAGGTCGCCGGGGTAGGTCCAGGTGGCGTCCTCGGCGAAGAGGGCGATGGCGGCGTCCAGCTCGCCGGCGGCGAGGTTGGTGACGTAGTCGGTGACGACGGTGCGCGGGTCGAGCTGGTTCACGGTGGCTCCTTCGGTTGGTCGGCGGGCTTGTCCCGCCGTGCCACCAGGTAACCGCTCATGCCGCCCGCCCGGCCAACAACCGCACCACCCCAGCGACAACCGGCCGTTGTCGTCGCAGCGCCCGCTAACCGGACGAGGTGCCGGGCGGCAGCTCCAGCTCGAACCAGACCACCTTGCCGTCCTTGGTCCGCCGGCTGCCCCAGCGGTGGGCGAGCTCGTTGACCAGGTGCATGCCGCGCCCGCCCTCGTCCTCGGTGCGGGCGCGCCGCATCCGCGGGGCCTCGCCCTCCTCGTCGGCCACTTCGACGGTCAGCATCCGGTTGCAGAACAGCCGCAGCTGGGTGGGTGATCCGGCGTGGACGAGGGCGTTGGTGATCAGTTCGCTGGTGAGCAGTTCGGCCCAGTCGGCCAGGGAGCCGAGCCCCCACTCGACGAGCGTCTCGCGGGTGAACCGGCGCGAGTGCGCGACCATCGCGTGGTCGCCGGTGAGCGGCAGGATCGCGATCCGGTCGGTGCCGGCCGGACGGACCTGCGCCATGATGACGGCGATGTCGTCCTCGGCGGTGCGGCCGGTGAGTTCGGCCAGGACGGCGTCGCAGGTCTGCTCCAGCGACCGGCGCCGGTCGGCGACCGTGCGGCAGAGCAGCCGCAGGCCCTCGTCGAGGTCGCGGCCCCGGCGCTCGACCAGCCCGTCGGTGTAGAGGGCGAGGATGGCCTCCTCGGGGAGGGTGAACTCGACGCTCTCGAACGGGACTCCGCCCACGCCGAGGGGCACGCCCGGCGGCAGCTCGACCAGCCGGGCCCGGCCCTCCGGGTCCGCCACCACCGGCGGCAGGTGGCCGGCGCACGCGGCGGTGCAGTGGCGGTCGACCGCGTCGTAGACGACGCAGACACACGTGGCGAACTGGCCCTCGCCGATGGCGGTGGTGGCCTCGTCCAGCCGGCGCAGCACGCGTGCCGGGTCCAGGTCCAGTGTGATCAACGTGCGGGCGACGGTGCGCAGTTGGCCCATGGTGGCGGCGGCCCGGATGCCGTGGCCCATCACGTCGCCGACGATCAGCGCGACCCGCCCGGAGGAGAGCGGCACGACGTCGAACCAGTCGCCGCCGACCTCGCTGACCACGCTGCTGGGCAGGTAGCGGTAGGCGATCTCCAGGCCGAGCGTGCGGTGGATCTCCTGGGGCAGCAGGCTCCGCTGGAGGGTGAGCGCGGTGTCCCGCTCGCGCCGGTACAGCCGCCCGTTGTCGATCGCGAGGGCGGTGCGGGCGGCCAGTTCCTCGGCGAGCGAACGGTCGGCCGGCCCGAACGGCACCGGGTTGCGCGTGCGCACGAACTCGGTGCCGCCGAGCACGAGTCCGCGCGCCACCAGCGGCACCATCAGGTACGAGTGCACCCCGGCCGCCAGGCTCGGCTCCACCCGGTCGGGCGAGGCGACGATCCGGCGCAGCTCCTCCTCGGTCACCTCCGCGATCAGGATCGAGCGCCGGGTGCGCAGGCTCTGCGCGTACACCTCGGCGGACTGCGAGGTCTCGCCGACCTGGTCGGCGGCGCCGGTCATGGTGCCGTCCGGGGCCGCTTCGCCGACCGCGACCGCGCGCATCAGCACCGAGCCGTCGTCCGGGACGGGCCCCGGCTCCTCGCCGCCGAGCACCGTCTCACGCAGGTCGACGGTGACGAAGTCGGCGAAGCGGGGGATCACCACGTCCACCAACTCCCGCGCGGTGCGGTGCAGATCGAGGGTGGTGCCGATCCGGTTGCTGGCCTCGTTGAGCAGTGACAGCCGCTGCTGCGCCGCCCACGCCTCGTCCAGGGCGCGCTGGCGGGCGGCGGCCGCGTCGCGCTCCCGGGTGAACAGCAGCGCGTTGTCGATCGACACCGCGGCCCGCACCGCCAACTCCCCGGCCAGCGCGAGGTCGTCGTCCTCGTACGGGCGCTCGACGAGGGTGCGGTAGAAGCCCGCGACGCCGACCGGGGTGCCGCGCGCGATCAGCGGGACCACCATGAACGAGCGGACGTTCTGCTCCCGCACCGCCGCCGAACGCACCGGGTCGTCGGCGAACCAGGCCATGCCGGCCTCGTCCATCCTCGGCACCAGCACCGGTTTGCGGTTCGCCAGGGACCACGCGTACGGCGAGCCGGGCACGAAGCGGTGTACCCCGCCGAGCCGGTCGATCGGCTTCAGCGTGGAGCCGTGCACCGAATGGAACGCCATCCGCCGCAGCACGGCCGAGCTGTCCGGCTGGGGGCGGGCCTCGCGCTCGCCGTGGACCAGGTCCTCCAGCACCTCCACGACCACGGTGTCTGCCAGCCGAGGCGTCGCCACCTCGGCCAACTCCTGGGCGGTCTGAGCGAGATCGAGGGTGGTGCCGATCCGGGTGGAGGCCACGTTGACCAGCGCCAGCCGCTCCTGCGCGGCCTTCGCCTCGCGCAGTGCCTGCTGGCGGGCCAGCACGGTCTGGTGCTGGCGCAGGTACAGCCGGGCGTTGTCGATCGCGACGGCGGCGCGCGAGGCCAGTTCGTCGCCGAGGGTGATGTCCGCCTCCGCGAAGGACTCGCGGGCACCGCGCCGGGAGTACACGATCATGCCGAGCGTCGTGCCGCGCGCCACCAGCGGGGTGATCCGCACCGAGCGCGGCCGGTCGCCGAGGTAGGCCTGGCGGCGGCTCTCGGGGATGCCTTCGCTCAGCAGCGGCAGCTCCCACGACGGCACCACGACCGTCCGCCCCGTGGTGAGGGCCCGCGTGTACGGGGAGTCCGTCGGCAGCTCGTAGACGGTGTCGACCGGCAGTGCCTCCGCCGGGTACAGCGGGTCGTTGGAGGCGAACGCCAGGCGGCGCACCAGCTGCGGGGCCTCCGGGTCGGGCGGTTCCACGTTGCGCCCGGCCACCAGCGCCTCCAGGGCGAACACCCCGCTGATGTCGGCCACCCTGGGCACCATGGCGTCGGCCAGCTCCCGGGCGGTCTGTCGCAGGTCGAGCGTGGTGCCGATGGAGGCCGTCGCGTCGACCAGCAGGGCCAGCCGCTCCTGCGCCCTGGCAGCCCGGGCGTCCGCGCGGAACCGCTCGGTGATGTCGATGATGGTCGAACTGACGCCGAGCACCCGCCCGCCGGGGTCCTCCAGCCGGAAGTACGAGGCCGACCAGGCGTGGTCGTGTTGCGGGTCACGCGGGGTGCGGCCGTGCGAGCGGCTATCAACCACGGGCGTACCGGACTCCAGCACCTGGCGCATCACCGCCTCGGCCTCCTCGCCGTTGATCCCGGGCAGCACCTCGGTGAGCCGGTGGCCCAGATGCGCGTCCACGGACAGGCCGTTGACGCGGGCCAGCGCCTCGTTCAGCCGGACGAACCGCAGGTCGGGGTCGAAGACGCCCATCCCGACCGGGGACTGCGTGAAGAAGCCGTCGAGGACCGCCAGGTCCGCCTGGATCCGGCGCAGCGTCGTCACGTCGGACGCGACGGCCAGCACCAGCGGGCTGCCGCCGGGCCCGGCGATCGGGTGGGTGCGGAACTCCAGGTTCACGTTGTGCCCGTCCCGGTGCCGGACCGCGAACACGCCGGACCAGCCGCGGCCGTCCAGTATCTGCTGGAAGAGCTCCAGCAGATAGGGCCGCTGCTCCTCCGAGGCCAGCAACTGGGCGGCCTTGGCGCCGATCGCCTCGTCCGCGGTGTAGCCGAGCAGTGCCTCCGCGTCGCCGCTCCAGTGCAGGATCCGCCCGTCGGCCTCGATCAGCGCGGTGGCGATCGGCACCATCAACAGGGCATCCTGCCGCGGCTCCCCCTGGTGCTGCATCTCGTTCACCATGGCCAGAGAACCGTCCGGAGATCGTTCCCACCAGCCCTGCCATCTTCCCACGCAGCCCCGCCGAACCGCTCACCGTACGCCTACCGGCCTCGGCGGCTCACGATCCGCAAGGCCGCCTGTGGCGGTCGGTGGCCGGCTCGCGTGGGGGTGGGCGGCCAACCGGTCGTCCCGAACCCGCGCCGGATCGTTCCGCCAATGCCTCACCTCTCCTACGTCGTCGTCGCGAACCCGTTCTGCAGCGTGCGCAGCAGCGCCGTGCCGGGCGAGTCGGGCGACCGGCGGGTGTTGGCCAGCACGACCACCCCCACCTGCTTCTCCGGATCGAAGGCCACGAAGGACCGGAACCCGCCCGTGCCGCCGTTGTGCCAGATCTGGAGGTGGCCGCCCTGCTGGGTGTGCAGGCGGTGGGCGAGCCAGCCCAGGTGTACCCAGGCGAACGGGTTGACCCGGTGCCGTACCTCCCTGGTGAGCGATATCGCGGGCGCCAGCGGCCCGTCCGGCTCGCGGCCGGCGGACAGCTGGGCCCGCACGAATATCGCGAGGTCGGCGGCGGTCGAACGGAGCGCCCCCATGCCTCCCAGATCGGCGAAGTTCCAGTACGGCACCGCCCGCCCGCGCGCCGTGTGCCCGTGGGCGAGCCGCTCGGACTGCTCCTCGTCCGGCGTCACCACGGTGTCCGCGAGCTCCAGCGGAGCGCAGACCTCACGCCGCACCAACTCCGCGTAGCCGGTGCCGGCCCGGTGGGCGAGGGCGAGACCGAGCAGCCCGGCACCGAGGTTGGAGTAGCGGAAACCGCGCCCGGGTACGGCCCGCAGCCTGGTCCGGGCGAGACCGGCGAGGATGCGATCGGCGGTGCAGTGGGCGTACGGGTCGGGCTTGTGCGGGGTTAACAGGGCGGCAGCCGTCATGCCCCGGGGCAGCCGGGGAAGCCCGGAGGTATGGGTGGCGAGGTGTCGCAGGGTGATCGCCTGCCCGCGCCGGACGGGGACCGCGGCACCGTCGGGGAGCAGCGCGGTGACCGGATCGTCCAGCTCGGCCGCGCCGGCCAGCACCAGCCGGGCGAGCGCGAGCGAGCTGAACACCTTGGTGACGGAGCCGACTTCGAACAGCGTGCGCGGCCCCGGCACGCCGCCGCCCGGGCCGGTGCGCCCGGCGCCGCGGATCTCCACCGCGCCGCCGGCCAGCCCTGCGACGACCGCGCCGACGTGCCGGCCCGCGAGTTGGTCGGCGGTCCGCTGGACGAGGCAGGCGAGTTCGTTCATGGCAGTGAGCCTAGGCGCGCCCACCTGCGGATTCGTCAGCCCGCACGGTGATTTCGGCGGCTGCCTCCTGCGCCCGCAGGAGTACGCCCCACTACGTTCGGCGAGGTATGTCGGAGCACACCAGGGCGCCGCCCCGACCGTCAGAGACCTTCGAGCGCCGCCCGAAGCCGGCGGGCGACCTCCGCCGCGCCCGCCTCGTCCGGGTACTTGCCGCGCGGCCAGAAGAACCCGCGCAGCCCGTCCTTCGGATTGCGCGGCACGACGTGGACGTGCAGGTGCGGCACCGACTGGCTGATCCGGTTGTTGGCCGCGACGAAGCTGCCCGCCGCGCCCATCCCGTGCTCCACCGCGGCGGCCACCCGCTGGACCCGCAGGAAGAACGGCCCCACGTCGGCCGCCGGCAGGTCGGCCAGGGTGTGGTGGTGGGCCCGCGGCACGACCAGCACGTGCCCGGGGAAGAGCGGCCGGCGGTCCAGGAAGGCGACCGCCGCCTCGTCGTCCAGCACCAGGTGCGCGGATTCGGTGCCCGCCACGACCGCACAGAAGACGCAGTCCATCCGCCCATTCAAGCCGCCGGGCGTCGCCCCGTGCGGGAGGGGCACGCCGTGCGATGGACATCCCGCATCCCGGACATCCCACGTCCCCGAGGCCGCCGGCCGTGCGCTGGCGTCTACTCGTAGCGGTGGAGCAGCGCCTCCCGCTCGTCCTGCTCGATCATCTCGATGGTCAGCGAGTCGTCCCGCAGGTGCGAGAGCGTGATCTCGGCCGAGCTCGGCTGCGCGTCCTGGGCCGGCCAGTTCTCCGGCTTCCACGCCGAGCCGCGCAGGAACGCCTTCGGGCAGTGCGCGTACACCTCCTCGACGGCCACCACGATCGCGCTGCGCGGGGGCTTGCCGACGGCGGTGAGCTGCCGCAGCAGCTCCGGGTCGGTGGACACGCAGGCCCGCCCGTTGACCCGCAGCGTGGTGTCCCGGCCCGGGACGACGAAGATCAGCCCGACCCGGCCGTTCTCCAGGATGTTGTGCAGGGTGTCCAGCCGCTTGTTGCCGGTGGCGTCAGGTATGGCCAGCGTGTACTCGTCGAGCACCGAGACGAGCCCGGCCGGCCCGCCGCGCGGGGAGACGTCGCAGCGTCCGGCGGCGTCGGAGCTGGCCACGAAGACCATCGACGAGCAGGCGATCAGCTGCCGCGCCGCGTCATGGAGGCGGTCCACCTGCTTGCGGCGGGCGCGGTCCCCGGGGTGTTCGTAGATCTCGCGCAGCTGGTCCGGAGTGCGCACGGCCCCGGCCCGGAGCGCGGCGAACAGGCTGCCGGGCCCGTCCGGAAGGGTGTTTGACGGAACGGAAGTTTCCGGTGTGCTGGTCATACCGGGAATCTAGCCGAGCGGGTCGGGGCAGCCCAGGAGGCAACCTGGCCGCACCCCTCCCCACCAGCGGTTTTCCGCTGATAATGGGGCCAAAGGCTTCCACGGGAGGTGGTGGTCGTGATCGTCAGGATCTGGGCCGGTCAGGTCATGGCCGGGCACATCGAGGAATTCTGCACGCTGCTGACGACACAGGTCATCCCGCAGCTCGGGCGGACGGACGGCTGCCTGGGCGGCGAGCTGCTGCGCTCGGTGACCGAGGACGGGCACCGGGTGCTCGTGGTCAGCCGGTGGCGCGACGAGGAGGCCCTGCGCGGGTACGCGGGGCCGATGTGGCGGATCCGACCGGTCTGGTCGGAGGGCGAGCTGCGCTATCTCGCACACCCGCCCGAGGTCACCCACTTCATGCCGATCGCGGCGCCCGCACCTCTCTGAACCGCGCGCACCCCTGAACCAACGCTCCGAACGCGGACCAACGCTCCGAACCGTTCGAACCGCATCCCCGGGGCCTCACACCGCGAGCGGCACCGGGTGGATCTCGTCCGCGGGGTGGCCGGTGCGCGTGTGGACCCGCTGCACGGCCTCCTTGGTCGGCGCCTCGGAGAGGCAGTACACCGTGCCCGACTCGGGGTCGGCCCAGGCATGCTCGAAGTGCACGCCCTCCTCGCCTTCTATCGCCAGGTCGGCCGCGTGCGACTGCCTGAGCTGCTCGTCGGTGATCCCGGTCATCCCGTGGTGGACGTCCATGAACTTGGCCATCGCCCTCGCCTCCGTGCCCGACAGCCTCGACAACTCGACAACCTCGACCCGCTCGGCATGTTCGGCACGTGCTCGACTTCGACATGTACTCGACCCGCTCGAACGGTCGGGCCCTACCACCAGCCTGCGCCCACGACCACCGCGCCACCACCCGGCCGCCCCGGCCCCGGGCATTCCCCGCCCACACGTGAAACAGCCCACAGCGAAAGCCTCTCCCTGGGCCAGCACGGGCCGTGGCACAATGACGGCAACAGCAGTGACGTTCAGCGCACTCCGGGGTCGGTGAAAATCCGAACCGGCGGTTACAGTCCGCGACCCGTCCGCAGCCAGCGGCCGGTTGACCAGGTGAAATTCCTGGACCGACGGTTAAAGTCCGGATGGGAGGCGTGCGCGGGCGGACGAAGAGCAGTACCCGTGGGCCCCGGTGGTCCATGGTCAGGTGGACGGCGGGAGTGCACGCGCTTCCGTGCTGGGGGAGCGATTTCCCGGCGGCCTCGGCACCCCGGCGACGGGTCGTGCCGCCGGCCGGTGCACCGGTGCCCGTCCGTGTCATCTCCCTATGCCGCCCCGGAGTCCGCGCCCCAAGCGCGAGGAGAACCCGGGTGTTCACCGGCATCATCGAAGAGCTCGGCGAGGTCGTGTCGATCGAGGAGATCGGCGACTCCTCGCGGATCCGCCTGCGCGGCCCGGTGGTCTGTGCGGGTGCCCGTCACGGCGACTCCATCGCGGTCAACGGCGTCTGCCTGACCGTCGTCGACACCCCCGACGAACTGGCCGCCGGCACCGGCGAGTTCAGCGCCGACGTGATGGCCGAGACGCTGCACCGCTCCAGCCTCGGCGAGTTGAAGCCCGGCTCCCCGGTCAACCTGGAGCGCGCCATGGCGCTCGGCGACCGGCTCGGCGGCCACCTCGTCCAGGGGCACGTCGACGCCACCGGCACGCTGCTGAGCCGCGAGCCCGGCGAGCGCGACGCGGCCGGTGAACTCCGCTGGGAGGTCCTGCGGTTCTCGCTGCCGGACACCATCTCCCGCTACCTGGTGGAGAAGGGCTCGATCACCGTCGACGGCGTCAGCCTCACCGTCGTCGAGGCGGCCCGCGACAGCTTCACCGTCAGCCTGATCCCGGCCACCCTCGCGCTGACCACGCTCGGCGCCAAGGCCGTCGGCGACAGCGTCAACCTGGAGGTGGACGTCCTCGCCAAGTACGTCGAACGGCTCCTCGACTCCCGCACCCTGCCGAACCTGCCGATCAACCACCCGGAGTCGAAGTGAGCTGGCTCAGCGGAGAAGCGTTCACCGTCCTCGGTGAGCACGTGAAGTGGGCCGACATGTGCGGCAACGTGCTCGGCCTGTCCGCCCTCGCGCTCGGCTGGCGCCGCTCGGTGTGGAGCTGGCCGGTCCAGCTGCTCTCCGGCGCCGTGCTGATCGCGGCCTACCTGGGCGGCCACGTCCCGGGCCTGATCGGCAAGCAGCTGATCGTCATCGTCACCGCCGCCTGGGGCTGGACCCAGTGGCAGCGCGGCCGCCGGGACACCGGCACGATCGCCGTCCGCTTCGCCACCTGGCCCGAGCGCGCGGCCCTGGTGGCCGGCACCGCCGCCGGGACGGTCGGCCTGGCGCTGCTGTTCCAGGCGTACCCCAACCTGTCCTGGAGCCCCTGGTCGGACGCCTACATCTTCGTCGGCACGCTGGCCGCGATGGTCGCCCAGGCGCGCGGCTGGCTGGAGTTCTGGTTCGCCTGGATCGCCGTCGACGTGGTCGGCGTCCCGCTCGCCTTCGACAGCGGTTACTCCTTCTCCGGCCTCACCTACTCGATCTACTTCGTCCTGGTGCTGCTCGGCCTGCGCTCCTGGTGGCTGAGCACCCGTGAGCCGCGTCTCCAGTCCGCCACCGTCCCGCAGGGAGTCACCGCATGACCGCCCATCAGACCGACGGCCCCACCGACGAGTTCGTGCTCGACCCGATCGAGCGGGCCATCGCCGACATCGCCCTCGGCCGCGCCGTGATCGTGGTCGACGACGAGGACCGCGAGAACGAGGGCGACATCGTCTTCGCCGCCTCCGCCGCCACCCCCGAGCTGATGGCCTTCACCATCCGCTACAGCTCCGGCGTGATCTGCGCCCCGATGACCGGTGACGAGCTGGACCGGCTCAAGCTCCCGCCGATGACGCAGGTCAACGAGGACCGCAAGGGCACCGCGTACACCGTCTCGGTGGACGCCCGCGAGGGGGTCGACACCGGCATCTCCGCGGCCGACCGCGCCCGCACCGTCCGGCTGCTGTCCTCGCCCGGCACCGAGCCGGGCGACCTCACCCGCCCCGGGCACGTCTTCCCGCTGCGCGCCGTCGAGGGCGGCGTGCTGGTCCGCCCCGGGCACACCGAGGCCGCCGTCGACCTGGCCAGGCTCGCCGGGCTGCCGCCGGCCGGCGCGATCGCCGAGGTGGTCAACGACGACGGCACCATGGCCCGGCTGCCCGAGCTGGTCGCCTTCGCCCGTGAGCACGGCCTCGCGATCATCTCCATCGAGGACCTGATCGCCTACCGCCGCCGCACCGAGCTGCACGTCGACCGGGCCGCGGTCACCGCCCTGCCCACCGTCCACGGCGAGTTCACCGCCGTCGGCTACAAGGGCACCATCGACGGCATCGAGCACATCGCCCTGGTGGCGGGCGGCCTCGGCCCGGACGGACGGCTGCCGGACGGCGAGGACGTGCTCGTGCGGGTCCACTCCGAGTGCCTGACCGGCGACGTCCTCGGCTCGCTGCGCTGCGACTGCGGCCCGCAGCTGGAGGCCTCGCTGCGCCGGGTCGCCGAGGCCGGCCGCGGCGTGGTGCTCTACCTGCGCGGCCACGAGGGCCGGGGGATCGGCCTGACCCACAAGCTGCGCGCCTACGAGCTGCAGGAGCAGGGCCGGGACACCGTCGACGCCAACCTCGATCTCGGCCTGCCCGCGGACGCCCGGGACTACAGCATCGGCGCCCAGATGCTCGTCGACCTCGGGGTGCGCTCGCTGACCCTGCTCACCAACAACCCCGAGAAGCTCACCGCGCTCACCGAGCACGGCCTCAAGGTCAAGGGGCGCGAGTCGATCGAGATCGCGCCCGGCGAGCACAACCTGCGCTACCTGCGCACCAAGCGCGACCGGATGGGCCACGACCTGCCCGGCCTCGGCTCCTGACGGCGGACCCGTCCCACACCCACAGCCGGACCCGACCCACACCTACAGGAAGAGCAGAGAACATGAGCGGCCACGGAGCCCCCGAGCTGACCATCGACGGCGCCGCCGACCTCAAGGTCGCGGTCGTCGCCGCCCAGTGGCACGACAAGGTGATGAACGGCCTGCTGGACGGCGCCCACCGCGCGCTCAAGGAGCTCGGCATCGCCGAGGCCACCGTCCTGCGCGTCCCCGGCACCTTCGAGCTGCCGGTCGCCGCCAAGCGCCTCGCCGACCGCGGTTACGACGCCGTCATCGCCCTCGGCGTCGTCATCCGCGGCGGCACCCCGCACTTCGACTACGTCTGCCAGGCGGCCACCGCCGGCCTCACCCAGGTCAGCGTGGACACCGGCGTCCCGGTCGGTTTCGGCGTGCTGACCTGCGACAACGAGGAGCAGGCGATCGACCGCGCGGGCCTGCCGGGCTCCGCCGAGGACAAGGGCCACGAGGCCGTCACCGCCGCCGTCGCCACCGCCGCGGTGCTGCGCGCGATCGCCTGACGCCGGCGAAGCCGCTCCGGACCGCTCCCGGACCGCTTCCGGACCGTGGACGTCCACTGGACTGTCCACGGTCCGGAACCGTTTACCGCCGGTCAGCCCGCACACCGTAAGGTGAGGTCCATCATGGCTTCGAAGACATTCGAGGAGCTCTTCGCCGAGCTCCAGCAGAAGGCCGCCACCGGCGACCCCTCGTCCTCCCGCACCGCGCAGCTCGTCCAGCAGGGCGTCCATGCGATCGGCAAGAAGGTCGTCGAGGAGGCCGCCGAGGTCTGGATGGCCGCCGAGTTCCAGTCGGACGAGCAGACGGCGGAGGAGATCTCGCAGCTCCTCTACCACCTCCAGGTGATGATGATCGCCCGCGGCCTGACGCTCGACGACGTCTACCAGTACCTCTGATCCGGTCCGAACAGCACACCCTCCCCAACAGGTAAGGAACTGACCTCCCATGCTGCGCATCGCCGTCCCCAACAAGGGTTCTCTCTCGGGTCCCGCGGCGGAGATGCTCCATGAGGCCGGCTACCGCCAGCGGAAGGACCCCAAGGAGCTCGTCCTCGTCGACCCGGACAACCAGGTCGAGTTCTTCTTCCTCCGGCCGCGCGACATCGCCGTCTACGTCGGCTCCGGCCGCCTGGACATCGGCATCACCGGCCGCGACCTGCTGCTGGACTCGCACTCCGACGCCGAGGAGGTGCTCGCCCTCGGCTTCGCCGGGTCGACCTTCCGCTTCGCCCGCCCCGAGGGCGTCGCCGTCGAGGACGTGAAGGGCCTGGAGGGCCTGCGGATCGCGACCTCGTACACCGGCCTGGTCGAGCAGCACCTCGCCGACCACGGGGTGAAGGCGACCGTCACCAAGCTGGACGGCGCGGTGGAGACCGCGGTGCAGCTGGGCGTCGCCGACGTGATCGCCGACGTCGTGGAGACCGGCACCAGCCTGCGCAACGCGGGCCTGGAGGTGTTCGGCGAGCCGATCCTGGTCTCCGACGCCGTGGTGATCCGCCCCAAGGGCGCGGGCGACGACCAGGCGGTGGAGCAGTTCCTGCGCCGCCTCCAGGGCGTGCTGGTGGCCCGCCGCTACGTGCTGATGGACTACGACATCCGCGCCGAGAAGGTCAGCGCCGCCGTCGCGCTCACCCCGGGCCTGGAGTCGCCGACCGTCTCCCCGCTGCACACCGAGGGCTGGGTGGCCGTCCGCGCGATGGTGCTCCGCAAGGAGGCCCAGCGGATCATGGACGACCTGTGGAGCATCGGCGCCCGGGCCATCCTGGTCACCAACATCCACGCCTGCCGCCTCTGACCTCGCGGGCAGCCTCGCGTGCTGCCGCGCGAGTAAGGAACGGTTGAATGGGGCGGGGACGCCGGTCGGCGTCCCCGCCCTTTCCCGGAACTTCCCTGGAACCACCCCACCGGAGACCCCACGTGTCCACGCCCGCCGAGCTCCCCGTCACCTGGGCCCCGCGCCGTACCCGCGCCGTGCTGCTGCCGGTCTGCGCGCTGCTCGTGGTGCTGTTCGCCGTGATGGCGCTCGCGCTCCCGGAGAACTGGCAGCTCAACGACCGGATCATGATGGTGTGCAGCGGCGTGGCGTTCGCGTGCGCCGGTCTGATGCTTGCCCGTCCGCGGGTGACCGCCGACGCCGAGGGCGTGACGGTGGTCAACTTCGTCCGCCGCCGCCGGCTCGCCTGGGCCGAGATCGTCCGGGTCAACTTCCGCCAGGGAGACCCGTGGGCCACCCTCGACCTCTCCGACGGCACCTCGCTGGCCGCGGTCGGCATCCAGTCCGGCGTCGGCAAGTCCCAGGCGATCGCGAACGCCCGCGCCCTGCGCGACCTCGTCGAGCACCACGCCCAGGTCTGAAACCCCGGGTCCGAAGCCCGGGTCCGAAGCCCGGGTCCCAAGCCCAGGACCGGGCCCCGGGAATGAGCCCCGCGCCCGGCCGTTGCCTGCGATTCGACGGCCGAACGGGGGCGAACACATCTCCTACCGTCGAAACCGCTATGGTCTACGCTGGTAAAAGCAGGGCAAAGTTCCCGTCCTGCCCGCACGCGACCTGAGGAGTGACACTCCCCCTCGATGGACGATCCGTCCGGTAGTACCTGCGCCGCCTCACTTCCGACGCCCGGAAGGCGGGCGGCACTGTGATCACCGCCTGGCTGCTGCTGTTCGCGGCCTTCCTGCTCATCCTCGCCAACGGCCTGTTCGTGGCCGCCGAGTTCGCGTTCGTGACCGTCGAGCGCGGAGCGGTGCAGCGCGCCGCCGAGGCGGGGGACGCCAGGCTCGGGCGGGTCTCGCGGGCCCTGCGGCACCTGTCCTTCGAACTCTCCGGCGCCCAGCTGGGCATCACCGTCACCTCGCTGGTGGTCGGTATGCTCGCCGAGCCGGCGCTGTCCACGCTGCTGAGCCCGGTGTTCACCGGCCTCGGCCTGCCCGACTCGGCCGCCCGCGGCACCGCCGTGATCGTCGGCATGGTGCTGGCCACCGTCCTGCAGATGGTGATCGGCGAGCTGGTCCCGAAGAACTGGGCGATCTCCCGGCCGGTCCAGGTGGCCCGCGCGGTCGTCGCGCCGCACATGACGTTCTCCCGGGTCTGCCGCCCGCTGATCGGCTTCCTCAACGGGGCCGCCGACCGGACGGTCCGCGCCTTCGGCATCGAGCCGCAGGAGGAGCTGGCGCACGCCCGCACCCCCGCCGAACTGGTCTCGCTGGCCCGGCACTCGGCCAGGGCCGGCGCGATAGACGAGGAGTCGGCCGCCCTGTTCGAGCGCACCCTCGGCCTCGGCGAGCTCACCGCGGAGTCCGTGATGACCCCGCGGGTGGACGTCGCCGCCCTCCAGCGCGACGCCACCGCGTCCGACGTGGTCAACCTGACCCGGGCCACCGGCCTGTCCCGCTTCCCGGTCTACACCGACAGCCTGGACGAGGTCACCGGCATCGTCACGCTCAAGGACGCCCTGGCCGTCCCGGCCGTCCACCGGGGCCGGGTCCGGGTCGGCGAGCTCGCCTCGCCGCCGCTGCTGGTGCCCGAGACCCTGCCCGCCGAGCGGCTGCTCGACCGGCTGCGCAAGCTCCAGCCGATGGCCATCGTGGTCGACGAGTACGGCGGCACCGCCGGCGTCGTGACCGTCGAGGACATCGTCGAGGAGATCGTCGGCGACGTGCAGGACGAGCACGACCTGGCCGACACCCCCGAACTGGTCCCGCTGGCACCGGCGGACGGCCGGCCGGTCTGGGAGGCCGACGGCCGGGTCCGGACCGACCAGCTGGAGGCCATCGGCCTGCACGCCCCCGACGGCCCGTACGAGACCCTGGCCGGCCTGGTCGCCGACCTGCTCGGCAAGCTGCCCGAGCCGGGCGAGCAGGCCCACCTGCCGGGCTGGCTGTTCACCGTGGAGGCCGTCGACCGGCACCGCACCAGCAAGGTCCGGGTGGAACACAGCCCCGCACGCCGGGAGTCCGGTGACGACGAGGACGGCATCCGATGATCGCGCTCCAACTGGCCGCCGCGCTCCTGCTGCTGCTCGGCAACGCGTTCTTCGTCGGCGCCGAGTTCGCCGTCATCTCTGTGCGCCGCAGCCAGATCGAACCGCTCGCCGAGGCCGGCCACAAGCGCGCCCGCACCGTGCTGCACGCGCTGTCCAACGTCTCCGCGATGCTCGCCGCCGCCCAGCTCGGCATCACCGTCTGCTCGCTGGGCCTCGGTGCGCTCGCCGAGCCGACCATCGCCGGCCTGCTGGAGGGCCCCTTCCACGCCGTCGGCATCCCGTCCAACCTGATGCACCCGCTCTCGTACGGGATCGCGCTCGCCGTCGTGGTGTTCCTGCACATGGTGATGGGCGAGATGGTGCCGAAGAACATGGCCATGGCCGGCACCCTGAGGGCCGCGCTCTGGCTCGGCCCGCCGCTGGACCGGCTGGCCCGCTGGCTCGCCCCGGTGATCCGCCTCCTGAACGCCTTCGCCAACGGCGTGCTGAAGCTGTTCAGAGTCGAGCCCAAGGACGAGGTGGAGTCGGTCTTCACCACCGAGCAGCTGATGTACCTGCTGGTCGACTCCCGCGACGCCGGCCTGCTCGACGAGGAACGCCAGGAGCGACTGGAGGACGCCCTGGCGCTGGGCCGCCGTCCGGTCACCGACGTCCTGCTCAAGCCCGAGCAACTGGTCACCGTGGACACCAAGGTGACCGCCGCGCAGGTCGGGGAGCTGGCGCTGCGCACCGGCTTCTCGCGCTTCCCGGTCACCGACGGCGACCCGGCCGGCCACGGCTACCTGGGCTACCTGCACCTCAAGGACATCCTCGACGTGGACGACCCGTCGCTGCCCGTCCCGGCCCGCCTGCGGCGCCCGATCACGGTGCTGCGCGGCGGCCTCCCGCTGGACGACGCGCTCGGCGCGATGCGCCGGGCGGCCTGCCACCTGGCGGCGGTCCTAGACCAGGACGGGCGCACGCTCGGCGTGGTCATGCTGGAGGACCTCCTGGAGGAGCTCGTCGGCGAGATGCACGACCCGGACCACCGGTCCGTGGCGTAACGGCTCCGGGTTCCCGGTTTCGCCGACGGCGTGTCCGCCACGGGCGATTCCGCCCAGAGCGTTCAGCCGTTCCCCGCCGGCCACCCGAGGAGCAGGGTTGTCGGCATGAGGCTTCTCCTGCTGGGTGGAACGAAGTTCGTCGGACGCGCCGTCGCCGAGGAGGCGGTGGCCAGGGGATGGGAGGTGACAGCCCTCAACCGCGGCACGCAGCCCGCACCCGAGGGCGTGACCGTGCTGCGGGGCGACCGCACCGCCGAGGGCGGGCTCGCGGCGCTGGCGACGGGGGAGTGGGACGCGGTGGTGGACACCTGGTCCTGGGCCCCGGCGGCGGTGCGCGACAGCGCCCGCCTGCTCAGGGACCGGGTCGGGCACTACGCGTACGTGTCGAGCTGTTCGGTGTACGCCTACCCTAAGGCGCCCGCGGCCGACGAGTCGGCGCGAGTGGTCGAAGGCTCGCCGGACGCCGTCGGCGAGGTGCCGTACGCCGAGGCCAAGCGCGGCGCCGAGCTGGCCCTGGAGGCCGAGTTCGGCGGACGGGCGCTGCTCGCCCGCGCCGGGCTGATCATCGGCCCCTACGAGAACATCGGCCGGCTGCCCTGGTGGCTCAGCCGGATCGCCCGCGGCGGCCCGGTGCTCGCCCCCGGCCCGCGCGACCTGCCACTGCAGTACGTCGACGCCCGCGACCTCGCGCGCTGGATGCTGGACGCCACCACGGCCCGCCTCGGCGGCGCGTACAACGTGGTCAGCCCGGCCGGGCACGCCACCACCGAGTCCCTCCTGGAGGCGTGCGTCCGAGCCACCGGCTCTGACGCCGAACTGTGCTGGACCGACCCGGAGCGGATCGTGGCGGCCGGCGTCGAACCGTGGACCGAGCTGCCGATCTGGGTGGCGCCCGGCGAGCTGTACGACTACCTGCACAACACGTCCGTCGCCCGCGCGGTCGCCGACGGGCTGCGCTGCCGCCCGGTCACCGAGACCGTCGAGGACACCTGGGCCTGGCTGCGGTCGATCGGCGGCAGCGCCCCGCAGCGCGCCGACCGGCCGAACGTCGGGCTCGACCCCGAGCGCGAGGCCGAGCTGCTCAAGGGCCTTCAGGGTCTCCAGGGTCTCCCGGGCTGATCGCTCAGTGATCGTCGACGGCCGGCGGCTCAGCCCCGGCCGTCGATCAGCTCCCCGTACGCCTGGACGAGGTCCGGCAGCCGCAGCGTCGCCAGGTCCTCCCGGCCCGGCGGCTCGCGCAGCAGCGAGAGCCGCAGGTCACGGTAGGCGCAGGACTTCTCGTACAGGGTGCGGATGAACCGGCCGTTGCCGAGCTCGTCGATCCAGCCCTCGCGCACCACGTGGGTGCAGATGCTGGCCAGCTCCTCGGCCGCGTCCTCGTCCCAGCCGTCGCCGTCCCGGCCGGCCAGGGCCGCGCCGATCGCGGTCAGCTCGTTCGGACGGTAGCTGGGGAAGTCCACCCGGGTGGTGAAGCGGGAGTTGAGGCCGGGGTTGGCGGCGAGCAGCCGGTTCATGCCCTCCGGGTAGCCGGCGAGGATCACCACCAGCCGGTCGCGGTTGTCCTCGGCACGCTTGAGCAGCACCTGGAGCGCCTCGTCGCCGTACGCGTCGCCCTTGGTGTAGCCGGAGTTGGAGAGGCTGTAGGCCTCGTCGATGAAGAGCACGCCGTCCAGCGCGGAGTCGATCAGCTCGTTCGCCTTGACCGCGGTCTGGCCGAGGAACTCGCCCACCAGGTCGGCTCGTTGGGCCTCCACCAGATGGTCGCCGGAGAGCAGCCCAAGGGCGTGGAAGACCCGCCCGAGGATCCGGGCCACGGTGGTCTTGCCGGTGCCCGAGGGACCGGAGAAGACGAAGTGGCGCTTGGGTGGCTGGACCGGCAGGCCCTGCTCGGCGCGCAGCCCGGCCATCCGCAACTGGGCGGACAGCGCCCGCACCTGGCGCTTGACCGGCTCCAGGCCCACCATCAGCGAGAGTTCGGCCAGGGCGGCGTCCAACTCCTGTTCGCTGCCGCCCGGTTCGGGAGCACCGACCGGGTCCGCGCGGCGCGGCGCCCTGCTCCGGACGGGCAGTGGCGCGGGCGGCACGTGCGACGCGGCGGGGCCGGCCGGGGCCGCCGAACCCGAGCGCTCGCCGGCGGCCTGCGGCGCGCCGTCCGTCGAAACCGCCTCCTCGATGTATGCGGAACCCTCGGCGAACCCCGGCTCCTGGCCGTACCCGGGCCCGTCCTGGAACTCCGGCTCCTCCGGGAAGGCCTCCTCCAGCCCGCCCGAACGCCCGCCCTCCAGCAGGCCGTCCGCGAGGGCGTCCTCCGCCGAGATCGCGGCCAGCCGGGCGGCGGTGTCCATGAACGCCGGATCGGCCCGGTGCACCGCCCGGTACAGCGGCAGCGCCGCCGCGCTGCGCCCGGCCCCCTCGTACGCCCGGCCCAGCCAGTACCGCAGCTCCTTGCGCTGCGGCTGTTCGGAGCGGCAGCGGGCCAGCGACGCGGCCAGCGGGGCCTGCGCCTGGGCGCACATGTCCAGCCGGACCCGCGCCATGCCGGCGAACAGCCCGGCCTCGATGCCCAGCATCGGGTCGTCCAGCAGGCGGTCGGTGTCCCGGATCAGCTGCTCCCAGTCCTTGAGCAGGTAGGACCGGCAGGCGTACAGGAACTGGGCGGACGGGTCCTCGCTGGGTGCGGGGCACTGCTCCAGCGCCCGGTCCAGCTCGGCCAGGTGTCGGCCGTCCAGCCAGTGCGAGGCGTGCGCCAGCGCGAGGTCGCGGGCGTCCTCCAGGACCGGCTGCACCCACCAGCCCAGCCAGTACCAGGAGCTGAGCGGGCGGCGGTGGCGGCGGCGCTGCTCGCCGAAGCGCTTCTGGTGGCGGTACATGGCCAGCAGGGCGGCCGAGGTGTCGCTGCGCAGGGCGTGCAGGCCGAGCCATGCGTCGGCCATGCCCGGGTCGAGCCGGGCGGCTGCGCGGAACTCCTCCTCGGCGCGGGCGTAGGCGCCGGCCGTGTAGGCGTCCATGGCGCGCAGCCAGGCGCGGTCGGCCAGCCGGTCCGGGCCGCCCGCGTTGCTGTCGGAACTGTCCACCGTCGTCACTCACGCCCCCCGCGGTGTGGCCCGGGGCCCCAGCCTGCGGGCCGCCTGCGCGGAGCCGGCCGGTGGTCGTGAAGCCCCCGGGGCGCAGATGCGCCTGCCTGAAATCGTACCGGGGCCGCGCTGATCCGGAAGGGTGCCGCATCGGGTCAAATACAATCGCGCGCGCGGGTGTTGAGCCGCCGTCGGGTGCGCGGAGGGCATGCGGACGAGGGTGCGGAGAGGGGGCGGCACCCCCGGCTCACGGGGGAACAAGCCGGGGGTGCCGGGTCCGAGTCGTTCGGAACCTCGCGTTCCGGCGACTGGTGAGAACCTAAATCCTGACGACTGCGCAGGTCAAGGGCATGTTGAAGGTTCACCGAGGGTGCCTGACGCGATCCGCCCGGTCACTCCGTCGACCCGCGTTCCGGCGTACGGGCGGCTCGGATCCGCGGCGAAATGCGCCGATTCGGCGCGCGCCCAGCCCACCCAGAACTCGGCCAGCTCCGGCCCGTCCCGCTCCTCCCCGCGCCGCCGGGCCGTCGCCGCGTCCAGCTCCATCCAGATCACCCGCGCCAGCCACGGGCGCACCGCCCGCCGCCCGGCCCCGACGCCCTCCACCAGCACCACCGGCGCCACCGGCACCTCGGCCGTGCCCGCGAACCGCCGCAGCGTCCAGTCGTACACCCGGTACGCGGTGTCCCGGCCCGCCGCCAGCGGCTCCAGCACCTGCTCGCGCAGCCGGGCGGTCCAGCCGAACGGCTCGGCGTGGGTGGCCAGGTCGTCGAGGTGGACCACCGGCGCCCCGCCGAGCGCCCTGGCCAGCCGCCCGGCGAAGGTCGTCTTGCCCGAGCCCGCGTGCCCGTCCACCGCGATCAGCCGCACCGGCCCGCAGGAGGGCGGCAGCGCGCGCAGCTGGGCGGCGAGCGCGGTCACGGTGTCGGGGGAGTGCGGGGATTCGGTTACGGCCACGACGTCAACCCTACGGTGCCGTACCCGGCCACTCCGGACAGTTCATCTGTGCTGGTCGTGACGGCAGCGCGGCTTTCGGGCATACTCGCATCGCCACGCCTGTGAACGGCCGTTCACCGCAACCCGGTGCCGGTCGGGCCGACCTGCCACACCCGCGCCGGACCTGTCGAACCAGGAACCCGGCGCCCGATCGAGGAGGCGACCGCCGCCATGACCCCCTCCCCTGCGAAAGCCGTGGACCGCCAGCTGCCCACCGAGGAGGCCCGCGAGCTGCTGAGCCTCACCCGGGACCTGGTCCAGCGCGAACTCCAGCCGCGCGCGGCGGAGGACGAGGCCGCCGACCGCTTCCCGCGCGACGTGTTCCGCACGCTCGGCGAGGCCGGCCTGCTCTCCCTCCCGTACGACGAGAAGTACGGCGGCGGCGAGCAGCCCTACGAGGTGTACCTCCAGGTCCTGGAGGAGCTGTCGGCCGGCTGGCTGGCCGTTGGCCTCGGCGTGAGCGTGCACACCCTCTCCTGCCACGCGCTGGCCACCTTCGGCACCGAGGAGCAGCGCGCCGCCTGGCTGCCCGGCATGCTCTCCGGCGAGCAACTCGGCGCCTACTGCCTCTCCGAGCCGCAGTCCGGCTCGGACGCCGCCGCCCTGCGCACCCGCGCCGACCTCGACGGCGAGGAGTACGTGGTCAATGGCACGAAGGCGTGGATCACCCACGGCGGGCAGGCCGACTTCTACAGCGCGCTGGTGCGCACCGGCGGCGAGGGCCCGAAGGGCATCAGCTGCCTGCTGGTCCCCGGCGACCAGCCCGGCCTGTCGGCCGCCGCGCCGGAGCACAAGATGGGCATGCGCTCCTCGCCGACCGCGCAGCTGCACTTCGACGGCGCCCGGGTCTCCCGCGACCGGCTGGTCGGCGAGGAGGGCCAGGGCTTCCAGATCGCTCTCGCGGCGCTGGACTCCGGCCGGCTCGGCATCGCCGCCTGTGCGATAGGCGTCGCCCAGGCCGCCCTCGACCTCGCGGTCGACTACGCCCGCACCCGCCGTCAGTTCGGCCGTCCGATCGCCGACTTCCAGGGCCTGTCGTTCATGCTCGCCGACATGGCCACCCAGATCGAGGCCGGCCGGGCGCTCTACCTGTCCGCCGCTCGGCTGCGCGACGCGGGCCGCCCGTTCTCCAAGGAGGCGGCGATGGCGAAGCTGTTCTGCACCGACACCGTGATGCGGGTGACCACCGACGCCGTCCAGGTGCTCGGCGGCTACGGCTACACCCAGGACTTCCCGGCCGAGCGGTACATGCGCGAGGCGAAGGTGCTGCAGATCGTCGAGGGCACCAACCAGATTCAGCGGCTGGTGATCGGCCGCCACCTCACGAAGGGCTGAGGCTCTTCGGTACGGCCTCCGGCCGTCACTCCGGGGTGCGGAGTGACGGCCGGAGGCATGTCTGATGCTTCGTCAACTGCGGTGCGTCAGCGGCGGATCAGCCGACGGCGCTGCTCGGGGATCAGCGGGACGACCGCGGCGACCCGCACCGGCCGGTGCGCCACCGCGTGGGAGAACGGCTGGGTGCGCCAGTCGAGCCCCGTGGGGAGCTTGAACAGCGCGTCGAAGCCGGCCGGCCGGCTCTCCTCGGGGGAATCCACCTCGGCCAGGTCGTCGGTCGGCGCGCCCGAACCCGGGCAGATGGCGGGGGCGAAGGGGTTCCAGGCGGTCGGCAGCAGTGCGTGCAGCGGCAGCCGCTCCTCGTCGGCCACGAGGGCGATCGGGCGGCGGCACTCGGGGCAGTGGACCCGGAAGATCTCCCAGCCGTCGGCGTCGCCCGGGTCGGCGCTCGGCGTGGGGCCTTTCTCGACCGCGAGGGCGTCGCGGCCGGTCATATCCTCGGTCTCATCGGAGCCCAGGGCACGCTGGTCGGTAGCAGGCATGAGGTCCCCCTCGGATCGGGCCCGGCGTGGTCGCCCGGGGCCACAACCAGCATTTCCCTGCGGCGCGGACTCATAACCCTGCGGTCCGGCGCACCGTGATGCACAGGGTTGTGTCCTTCGCCACATTCCGCCGGCATGTGCCCGCGTGACACCCCGCGCCGCCGCCGGTGACACCGTGTACGCCCACCCGGGCGCCCCGCGCGCCCCCGACCGGGTAGGTTTGCGCACTGTGGAGGATCTCGACCAACGCATCGTCCAGCTGCTCCTCGAGGACGGCCGGATGAGCTACACGGACCTGGGCAGGGCCACCGGCCTGTCCACCTCGGCGGTGCACCAGCGCGTGCGCCGCCTGGAGCAGCGCGGGGTGATCCGCGGCTACACCGCGATCATCGACCCCGACGCCGTCGACCTGGCGCTGACCGCGTTCATCTCGGTCAAACCCTTCGACCCCAGCGCCCCCGACGACACCCCCGAACGCCTGGCCGACCTGCCCGAGATCGAGGCCTGCCACAGCGTCGCCGGCGACGAGAACTACATCCTCAAGGTCCGCGTCGGCGCCCCCGGCGACCTGGAGGACCTGCTCGCCCGCATCCGCAGCGCGGCCGGTGTGTCCACCCGCACCACCGTCGTCCTCTCCACCCCCTACGAGGCACGCCCCCCGAAGCTCTGAGGCCGGGTGGCGGGGGTGCAGACTTGGCGGCATGACCGAACGCACTCTCCCTCCCTGCCCGCCTTTGGGCAGGAGGGGCCCACGGACCGTCCTGCTGCGCGGCGGCGCCGTCTACAGCCCTGCCGACCCCTTCGCCACCGCGATGCTCGTCGAAGGCGAGCACATCGCCTGGGTCGGCAGTGACGGCGCCGCCGAGGCGTACGCCGGGACCGCCGACGAGATCGTCGAGCTGGACGGCGCCCTGGTCACCCCCGCGTTCGTCGACGCCCACGTGCACGCGACCTCCACCGGCCTGGCGCTCACCGGCCTCGACCTCACCGGCAGCCCCTCGCTGGCCGCCGCCCTGGCCGCCCTCACCGCCTTCGTCGACGCCCGGTCCGAGCCGGGCGGGGTGCTCATCGGCCACGGCTGGGACGAGACCGGCTGGCCCGAGGGCCGGCCGCCCACGCTCGCCGAGCTCGACGCCGCCGCCCGCGGCGCCGCCGTCTACCTCTCCCGTACCGACGTCCACTCCGCGCTCGCCACCACGGCGCTGCGCACCTTCGCCCAGGGCCTCGCCGAGCTGCCCGGGTACGCCGCCGAGGGCCCGCTCACCAAGGACGCCCACCACGCCGTCCGGCAGACCGCGCTCGCCCATCTCACCGCCGAGCAGCGCCGCCGCGCCCAGCGCGCCACCCTCGCCCGCGCCGCCGAACTCGGCATCGGCGCGCTGCACGAGTGCGCGGGCCCGGAGATCTCCTCCGAGCAGGACCTGGCCGCGCTGCTGGCCCTCGCCGCGGAGGGAGAGGGGCCCGAAGTCTTCGGCTACTGGGGCGAGTTGGGTGGTGTCGAGACGGCTCGCAGGCTCGGCGCGGTGGGCGCCGGCGGCGACCTCTTCGTCGACGGCGCACTCGGCTCGCACACCGCCTGCCTGCACACCGCCTACGCCGACGCGGACCACACCGGCACTGCCTACCTGACCGCCGAGCAGGTCGCCGACCACGTCGCCGCCTGCACCGAGGCCGGACTCCAGGCAGGCTTCCACGCCATCGGCGACGCCGCCGTGGCCGCGGTGATCGAGGGCGTCCGGGCGGCCGGCGAGCGGGTCGGCGCCGACCGGGTCAGGGCGTTGCGCCACCGCGTCGAGCACGCCGAGGCTCTGGACGACAAGGCCATCGCCGCCTTCGCCGAACTCGGCCTCACCGCCTCCGTCCAGCCCGCCTTCGACGCCACCTGGGGCGGGCCGGACGGCATGTACGTCCAGCGCCTCGGCGCCGAGCGGGCGGCCGCCCTCAACCCCTTCGCCGCCCTGCTGCGCGCCGGCGTCCCGCTGGCCTTCGGCTCGGACGCCCCGGTCACCCCGCTCGACCCCTGGGGCACGATCCGCGCGGCGGCCTTCCACCGGACGCCCGAGCACCGGATCTCCGTCCGCGCCGCGTTCACCGCCCACACCCGCGGCGGCTGGCGCGCGATCGGCCGCGACCAGGACGGCGTGCTCGTCCCGGGCGCGGTCGCCAGCTACGCGATCTGGGCCGCCGACGAGCTGGTCGTCCAGGCCCCCGACGACCGCGTCGCCGGCTGGTCCACCGACCCGCGCTCCGGCACCCCGGGCCTGCCCGACCTCACCCCGGGCCACCCCCTCCCTACCTGCCTGCGCACGATCGTCCGCGGCCGGACGGTCCACCTGGCTGCCGAGGAGGCCGTGCGGACCGCGTAGGTCGATCGTCCGCGCACGCTGCTCGCCCAGGACCTCCACCCGGATCCCCTAGGCGAGCAGCACAAGCCGGACGCACCGCTCCACCAAGCACCTTCTGACCGTTTCCGTGCCCGCACCCCTCGCCTCCCGGCACCGGCCCGTTCCGGGGTACCTTCTGGGGACAGCATCCGAACAGCAAGTCACAGAGAGATGGTGCGCCGGTGACCATGTCCGTCACCCAGGAGCGGTCCGCGGCCGCACCCGAGCCGCCGAGCCCGGGGTCCCGGCCCGGTCGGGGCGCCCGCGTCCTCGCCAGGGTCCGCGCCGGGCTGCCCCGGACCGGCCTCGCCGTGCTGGCCGGCCTGCTGCTCGCGCTCGCCTTCCCGCCGTTCGACCTGTGGCCGCTTTCGCTGGTCGGCGTCGCCGCGCTCTCCCTGCTCACCCGGGATCGCACGGTCCGCCAGGCGGCCTGGACGGGCTTCGCCTTCGGCCTGCCGTTCTTCCTGCTGCTGCTCAGCTGGCTGCGCGTGGTCGGCTGGGACGCGACGATCGGCCTATCGATCGTCGAGGCCCTGTTCCTGCTGCTGCTCGGCGCGGGGCTGGCCGTCACCTCCCGGCTGCCCGCCTGGCCGCTGTGGGCCGCCTGTCTCTGGGTCACCCAGGAGTGGGCGCGCGACCGGCTGCCGCTCGGCGGCTTCCCCTGGGGCCGGCTCGCCTTCGCCAACACCGCGACCCCGTACACCCCGCTGGCCGCGATCGGCGGCGCCCCGCTGGTGACCTTCGCCGTCGCCCTCTCCGGCGCGCTGCTGGCCTGGGCGGCGCTGCGCCTGCGCGGGCCCGGCCGCGCCCCGAAGGCCGCCGCGCTGGCCGCCCTCGGCGCGGTGGCCGCGCTGCTGGCCGGCTACGTCGTCCCGGTGCCGACCGCGGCCGACGACACCGTGAAGGTCGCGATCGTCCAGGGCAACGTGCCCAACCCCGGCATGGACTTCCTCGGCCGCCCGATGATGGTCCTCAACAACCACGCGGCGGCGACCGAGCGGCTGGCCGCCGACATCAAGGCGGGCAAGGTGGACCGCCCCGACGTCGTGATCTGGCCGGAGAACTCCTCCGACCTCGACCCGTTCAGCGACCCGCTCGCCTACCGCCGCATCGACCAGGCCGTCCGGACGGTCGGCGTGCCCACCCTGGTCGGCACCCTGGTGGACGGCCCGGACGCGCAGCACGTCCAGAACGAGGGCATCGTCTGGGACCCGCAGACCGGCCCCGGCGCCTCCTACACCAAGCAGCACCCCGTCCCGTTCGGCGAGTACGTGCCGTTCCGCGCCCAGCTGATGAAGGTGATCACCCGTCTCCAGCGGGTCGCCCGGGACTTCTACCCCGGCGACCACAACGGCGTCATGCAGCTCGGCCCGGCCAGGATCGGCGACGTGATCTGCTTCGAGGTCGCCTACGACGAGATCGTCCGCGACACCGTCGACAGCGGCGCGCGGGTCCTGGTCGTGCAGACCAACAACGCGACCTACGCGAAGACCGGCCAGCCCGACCAGCAGCTCGCGATGTCCCGGCTGCGGGCCGTCGAGCACGGCCGGGCCGTGCTGATCGCCGCCACCAGCGGCATCAGCGCGGTGATCGCCCCGGACGGCACCGTGCAGCAGCGCACCGAGGAGCTGACGGCGGCCGAGCTGTCGGCGACCGTCCCGCTGCGCGACGGCACCACGATCGCCGACCGGGTCGGCGTCGCGCCGGAGTGGACGCTGGCCATCGGCGGCCTGCTGGCCTGCGGCGCGGGCGTGCTGGTCGCTCGGCGCCGCCGCCCGGCCGCCGGAACACCGGCCGCCGGGGATTCGTTGAAGTAGGCGGTGCCGTAGCCGGCCCGGACCTCCCGTGCGGCGCGTAGAGCACCGCCTGGAGTGGATTCGTACCGTGACCCAGCAAGCAACCCCCACCCGTCCGGCCACGCGCGGAAGGCTCCGCCGGGTACTGCCGCTGGTGATCACCGCCTGGCTGGTGCTGGAGATCTGGCTGCTGGTCCGGGTGGGCTCCTGGCTCGGCGGCGTCACCGTCGTGCTGCTGCTCCTCGCCGGCGCGGTGATCGGCGGCTCGCTGATCAAGCGGGCCGGGCGGAAGGCGCTGTCCGCGGCGATCGAGCAGAGCCGGGACCCGAAGCCGCGGCAGCCGCAGACCGGCACCACCATGACGGTCCTGGCCGGCCTGCTGCTGATCGTCCCGGGCTTCCTCTCGGACGTCGTCGCGCTCACCCTGCTGTTCCCGCCCACCCGGGCGCTCTGGCGGGCGGCCGGCCGGCGGCTGGCCGACAAGGCGCTGCGCAGCACGGCCGCGGTGGGCGCCGACCCGCTCGCGGACGCGATGCGGCTGCAGGAGCAGCTGCGCATCCACCGCCCGGACGGCAAGGTGATCCAGGGCGAGGTCGTGGATCCGGAGGCCGGCCCGCGCGGCCCGCAGGACCCGGACACCACCTACCGGCCGCCGATCACCGGCTGACGGGCACGGACCGGAGAGCGCACGAAAGCGACGGAAACGCGAAAGGGACCCTGGTCACCAGGGTCCCTTTTCGCGGCCTCCCGCCGATGGCGGGAGCGAGGTCAGGCGCTCTTACGGGTGTCCCGCGGATGCACCGCGAGGTTCATCCCGCCGGAGCGGAGCACGGCCAGCCGCTCGGCCAGCACCTCCTCCAACTCCTCGCGCGTCCGGCGCTCCATCAGCATGTCCCAATGGGTGCGCGTGGGCTTGACCTTCTTCTCCTCCGGCTCGTCGCCGTCGAGAAGTGCTGCTTCCTGGCCACAGAAGCGGCATTCCCAGGTCGGGGGGATCTCCGCCTCGACCGAGAAAGGAACCTCGAATCGGTGTCCGTTCTGACATGCGTACTCGACGGTCTGGCGGGGAGCCAGATCGATACCACGGTCGGTCTCGTAGCTAGTGGCCCCGAGTCGCGTGCCGCGGAGAGCTCGCTCGCTCATGAATCGTGCCTCCCGGGCTTTATGGCCCACAGGACTGGTTGGTCGCTGTTCTTCGTCGTTCGGTCAACGCTCGGCTTCCGACGAAGATTCCCGTCCCGGGACATGCGTCGTCTGTCGTGCCGCCCCTGTTTGTACCCACCGACGCCCGATTTGTCACATCTGGTCGGTGATGTCACCCCGGGTGTCACCTATTTCACATCTGGTGATCGGTCGGCCTTTCCGTGACGAGCCTACCGGGACGGCAATCGGCGCCGGTCGCCGCCCCCGATCCTTGCGGTCAGGAGATCGGACGGGAACGGATCATCGGCTCGCCCTTGGCGAGGTCGACCGGGTGGGCCCCGGGGGCCGGCTCGGCCGGGCGGACCAGCGGCGGGTGCTCCGGGCGCGGCGGCACCTCGACGGCGGCCTCGGTGCGGGTGTCGCGGTGCGGCAGCAGGGCGATGACCGCGTCCCGCAGCGCGGCCGGGGCGTCCTCGTCCAGCGGGTCGACGGTGGTGGGCACCTGGAGCCGGACGGGGGCGCCGTTGCCGATGCGGGCGTAGCCGCGGCCGATCGGGGCGAGCGCGGCGGGCGCGATGTCCAGCGGCGCGCCGAGCGCGGCGCGGCCCTCCTCGGGGCCGGCCGGGCCGAGCACCACGCGGGCCCGGGTGGTGGCCCGGACGGTGGAAGTGATCCGGTCCCGGGCCTCGATGTCGTCGGCGATCACCACGGTGACCCGGGCGGCGCGGCCGTGCCGCAGCGGCAGCTCCAGCAGGTCCTGCGGGTCGGGGCGGCCCTCGGCCTGGGCGAGTTCGCTGAGCTCGGTCGGGTGGTCGAGCATCAGCCAGAGCGGCCGGGTGGCGTCCTCAGGCGGCGCGGTGCCGCGGTGCCGGGCGGCGTTCAGGGCGGTGAGCCGGCGCTCGGTCTCCTGGACGGCCCACTCCAGCGCGGCGAGCGCGCCGTGCAGGCTGGTCTCCACGGTGTGCACGCCTGGCCGGTTGACCAGGCAGGCGTGCTCGCCGGTCCCAGCGCCGTCGATCACCACCAGGTCGGCGTACGGCAGTGCCTGGAGCGCGACGGAGCGGATCAGGCTGGAGGTGCCGTGGCCGGCGACGCCGAGCGCCAGCAGGTGCGGCTCGGCCGAGCGCGGCCCGGTGCGCCAGATCACCGGCGGCTGCTGGGTGACGGCCCCGCCCTGGCAGACCGGGATGGTGCGGGCGGTGCCGTCCTCGTCGGTGAAGCCGAGCACGATCTCGCCGGGGGCGGCCACGAAGCGCTGGGCGACGATGTCGGTGGGCAGCGGCGTCATCGCGGTGATCCGCAGTTTGTTGGACTCCTCGTCCCAGTCGAAGCGGTACTCCCGGGCCCGCCCCGCCTTGCCCTGGACGACCTGCTCGATCCGGGCCCGGGCGGCGGGCTCGGTGTCGGTGAAGTACGCGGGGTAGGTGAGCTCCAGTCGGGAGAGCCGGCCGTCGCCGTCGAACTCCCAGGCGGTGAAGGCGTTCTTGTGGCTGCCCTCGTAGTGGTAGAGCGGGTTGGCGTCCTCGGGGCCGCACAGGTACGGGGTGAGGGCCGAGTAGAGCGCGGAGAGCTTGACGTCGGCGACGTCCGGCGCGGGCGGGGCGGGCGGCGCCTTGGGGGACCGGCCGCTCCACGCGGCGCCCGCCATCAGCGCGATCAGCGCGAACAGCAGGCCGTGCGGCAGCAGGTAGATGCCGATCAGCATCGCGGCGGTCAGGAACAGCGTCGGGCCGCGGCGGTCCTTGGGGGTGGCCTGCCAGCGGCTCTTGGCCCAGCCGGCCTGGTGGCGCAGCCCGCGGCCGATGACGGTGAGCGGGGCGAACATGTCGGAGGCGTGGTCCCCGGCGGTTCGGGCGATCTCGCGGCCCTTGCCGAGGTGGCGGTGGAGCGGCATTGCTTGACTCCCCGGGCGAGTGGGACGGGTGGGGTGAGGGGGCGGTGCTCGTGGAACGACGGGGCCCGGGGCGGTGGGATCCGCGCCCGGGCCCGTACGGGGAGTGGCGGCGCTAGAACTTGAGGCCGCCGAGCAGGCTGGCGAGGCTGGCGCCGCCCGCGGTGATGCTCGGTGCGATCGAGGAGCCGGCGATGTAGAAGCCGAAGAGGGCGCAGACGATGGCGTGGGAGACCTTTAGTCCGTCCCTGCGGAAGAATAGAAAGGCGATGGTGCCGAACAGGACGATGCCGGAAATCGAGAGGATCATGTTCTGCTCCTCGGGGAGGGGGACAGGGGCAGTGACGGAAAGTGTCATCATCGTGACAAAAAGTAATAGATGATGGAACGGTGCAAATGGGTGGTTTCACCGTTCAATACCGCTCCGGAGTCCGGACGGGGGTAGGCGAACCGGCCGGGGTGGGGGCCGCGCACCGCACTGGTTCGGTGCGGCGAGGCATTCCCGGCGGATGGGCGGGGCGTCTCCGAAGGGTCGGAAAAGTTCGCTCGAACGGCTGTGCAGCCCTTCGGCCGGTGTGTCTTCCCCGGTGGAGCCGCCATCCGCCATCCGGACGCGTGCTGGCCGGTGCGTTCGCCCGGCCGCTACGGTGCGGTACGCGCAGCTCCCGCCACCCGCCACGAGGAAAGGCCGCCCGCCATGACCGACGCCGCCAGCCAGCAGCCCGCCGACGCCCCCGACGCCGAGGTGATCGCGCTGGCCGGGAAGCTCTTCGATGCCGCGCGGGCCGGCGACACCGACACCCTGGCCGCGTACGTCGACGCGGGCGCGCCCGCCGACCTCACCAACGACCGCGGCGACACCCTGCTCATGCTCGCCGCCTACCACGGCCACGCCGCCACCGTCACCGCGCTGATCGAGCGCGGCGCCGAGCCGAACCGCGCCAACGACCGTGGCCAGACCCCGCTCGCCGGCGCCGTCTTCAAGGGCGCCGAGGACGTGCTCGCCGCCCTGCTGGCCGGCGGCGCGGACCCGCAGGCCGGCACCCCGTCCGCCGCCGACACCGCCCGGATGTTCGGCAAGGATGACCTGGTCGCCCGCTTCGAGGGCCGCTGAGCCGAGGTCGTAGGCTTTTCGACCGTCGTAGGATTTTCGACCATGGAGACCACCGCCGCCCAGGACACCGGCACCGTCGAATTCCGCGTCACCGGCTACGGCCACCCCGACGCGCAGGCCCTGTCGGCCGAGGTCCAGCAGGAGTACGTCCGCCGCTACGGCGACCCGGACGAGACCGTGCTGCACCCCGACGACTTCGACCCGCCGGCCGGGCTCTTCCTGATCGCCTACCTGGACGGCCGGCCGGTCGCCTGCGGCGGCTGGCGGGCCAAGCAGGCCGGTCCGCACGGGGTGCGCGACGGCGACGCCGAGCTGAAGCGGATGTTCGTCATCCCCACGGCCCGCGGCCGCGGCCTCGCCCGGGCGGTGCTGCGCCACCTGGAGCAGACCGCCGCCGAGGCCGGGCGCACCCGCTTCATACTCGAGACCGGCACCGAACAGCCCGAGGCGGTCGCGCTCTACCGGTCCGAGGGGTACGCGGCGATCCGGAAGTTCGGCATCTACCGCGAGCACCCGCAGAGCATCTGTCTCGGCAAGGAGTTCACCGCCGCGTCCGTCTGACCGGCCCACCCACCGGGTAGGCTCCCGTCGAGACGAGTCCGGGGACCCGCAGGGGGACGGATGAGCCACCAACCGCCCGCATCCGACCGGCTCCCCGCCCTGGCCGCGCCCGGCGGGGAGGTGGACCGGCTGGTCCGCGTCGGCGTGCGCAGCATCGGGGCCGGCGCCGTCTGGGCCGTCGGCGACGCCGCGGGAACGGCCGGACAGGGCAGCCACGGGGTGCTCGGGCCGGGCCCGTACGCGCGGCAGGCGCCCGGGCCGGACACCCGGTACGACCTCGCCAGCGTCACCAAGATCGTCGCGCTCTGGCCCTGCGCCGGGGTGCTCCGGCAGGCCGGGTGGCTCCCGCTCGACCAGCCGCTGGGGAACTACTGGCCGGCCGCCGCCGGACACCCCGCCGGAGAGGTGACGGCCCGTCAACTCCTCACCCACACCGCCGGACTGCTCCCGCGCACCAACTTCGAACGGCTCTACGGGCGCGACCTCGCGGCGATCCGTGCCGGGATCATCGCCGCCCCGCTGCACCGCGCGCCCGGCACGGCCGTCGAGTACACCGACCGCGCCGCCGTGCTCCTCGGTCACCTCGTCGAACACCTCGGCGGCGCCCCGCTCGACGACCTCGCCACGCGCTGGATCTGGCGGCCCCTCGGCATGGCCGACACCCGCTACGGACCGCTCGGCCCCGGCGACACCGCCCACACCGCGCCCACCGAGTACGACGAGACCGTCGGCGCCCACCTGCGCGGAGTCGTCCACGACCCCTCCGCCCGGCTGCTCGGAGGTGTGTCCGGCAACGCCGGCGCCTTCTCCACCGCCCGCGACCTGGCCCGTTTCCTCACCGCCCTGCTCGACCCGCCGCCCGGCCTGCCCTGGGGTGAGCCGTGGTTCGCCGAGTCACTGCGCGAACAGACCGGCGGGCTCACCCCTGCCCGCGGCCTCTCCTGGCTGTGCGCCCCCGGCACCGACCCGGCCGACGGCACCTTCGTCCACTACGGCTTCACCGGCACCGGGATCTGGATCTCCCGTCGGCTCGGCCGCTGGGCGCTGCTGCTCACCAACAAGGTCCACCACGACGGCGAGACCCAGCCGCTCACCGACCTGCGCAACGCCTTCCGCCGGGCCGTCTTCGGCTGACACTGGATCAGGTGGATCAGGTACGAACCACCGTTTCCAGGGCGGGGTTTGAGGAATGGTGTCCTGCGTCGGCTGCGGAAACCGCGCAGCCGCGCGGCGCAGGTGCGTTCCGATCGGCGCGCGGGCGTCACCAGCGGACCGCACGTGTCTCCCGATCGGCCCGGCGGACGTTTCCCGACAAATCAGGGAACGCCCGCCGGGCTGCCCGCGTCTTCGTTGGCATGGCTCTGACCGCGCGTTGACGAGCCCCTTCCCGAGGTCGGTGGCACGGCCCTGCGCGCGGCGCCTGCAATGACCCCGAGAGATTGGAGCAACGGGTGAATCAGACGGAGACGACATCCTCGAACGGCCGCCGGCGGCGGTCCCCGGAGAACGGTGAGGTCGACGTGCTGCGCCGGAGGATCAGCGAGCTGGAGCGGGAGAACGAGATTCTCCGGGCGGCCTCGGATTTCTTCGCGCGGGAGCTCGACCCGCGACGCTCGCGCTGATCCGGTTCGTCGAGGCGCACAGGAAGCCGCACGGGGTCGAGCGGATCTGCCGCATACTGCGGATCCCCCCGTCGACGTATTACGCGGCCCGCTCCCGGACCGCGTCTGCCCGCGCCCTCCGGGACGCGGAGCTGCTGGCCGAGATCCGTCGCATCCATGAGGAGAGCAACCACACCTTCGGCGCCCGCAGGGTCTGGACGCGCCTGCGCGCCGAGAACGTCGACGTGGCCAGGTGCACGGTCGAACGGCTGATGCGGGAGGCCGGTCTGACCGGAGCGGGCGGCGCTTCGGGCCACCGGCTCCGCAGGGCGGCCCGGCCGCCGGCGGCGGAAGCCGCACCGCTGACGGCCGGGTGGCACAGACTGTTGTGACGTTGTCCCCGGCTCGCGTGTGTACACGCGGGCACAGCTGAGCCCGGCGCCGGTCTCGTGACTTCCGTGGACCGGCGCCGGGCCGTTGTGTGTGGGTCAGCGTGTCGTGGACGTCCGCCGGCGGCGGGTGTACAGCGCGGCCGCGCCGACCGCGGCCAGGGCCGCCGCCCCGGTGACGGCGACCGGCTGCCAGGCGTGCTCCGCCGCCCGCTCGCCGGTCCCGGCGGCGACTTGCGCCGCCCGGTCGCTCGCCTGATAGTCGGCCTGGCCGTCAGCCTGGTTGTCCGCCTGGTTGTCCGCCTGGCCGTCCGTCAGGCCGGCGAACCCGCCGGCCAGGCCCTTGCGGTCGTACTCCGAGCCGGGCAGCTTGTCGGCGTACCGGGTGGCGACCAGCTTCTGGTAGGCGGCGAGCGGCATGCTCCGCTGTCCGCCGAGGCTGGTGGTCGCCTCCTCGTTGAGCGGTTCGACCGCGCCGTCGGCGGTGAGCCGGTACCAGGCGTGGATCTGCGGCTCGGTGAAGGTGCGGGCCTGCGGAGTGCCGCGTTCGGCGAGGCCGAGCTCGGTGTCGCCGTCGCGGATGCCGGCCAGCTGCCAGCCCTCGGCGCCGACGTTGTGCTGACCGTCGCCCTGCGCGGTGGCGGGGTTGCCCTGGGGTGCGAGCAGGACGGCGGCCTGGTGGCCGTCGGAGGCGGTCACCCGGGAGGCCAGGTAGGTGAGCCGCAGTGCGGTCTGCGGGGTCGCCTGCGCCTTGCCGGTGACGAAGTCGGGGCTGAGTTCGAACATCGGCACCGGGTCCTTGAGGTCGAACCGGGGCGGTGCGGCGACGGCCGCGGGCGTGTTCCCGGGAGCCCCGACGGCGCCGCCGTCCGCCGCGGCGGACGGGCTTCCCGGGTTGGCCTGCACTGCGGAGACCAGGAAGCGGGAGACGGTGTCCCGGACCTGGTTGCTCTGGAGGACCTGCTGGGCGGACGGATAGCCCGCGATGCCGTCACCGTCCGCGGCGTATGCAGAAAGGTTTCCGCACTGGATCGAAACCAGGATCGCCGTGGTGACGGCGGCGGCCCGGACGGTCACGCGTGCGGCGCGTCGCACGGTCCGGATGGTCGGTCGACTCATCGTGTCTCTCCTTCAGCCGTGGATGCCGATGCGGGAGTGGGTCCACTGGAACGAGTTGTTGTTGGCGTACGAGGCGTAGTTCCACCAGGTGTACGTCTGGGTGCTGGGCCACGGGTCGCCGACCGCGATCATGTTGGTGGTGGGGTCGTAGCCGTAGACGACGTTCATGTGACCGCCGCCGCTGCGCCAGCCGATCCGGACGCCGAAGGGGCGGCCGGCGGTGATCTCGGCGGCCGATTCGGCGAACGAGGCGTTGCGGGAGAGGCTGCGGCCGCTGTTGCCCAGGCCGATCCGGGCCAGCCCGTTGGCCATGTCCTCCAGGGTGGCGGGCTGGTTGTTGCAGTTCACCCAGGTGCCCTGGGAGGCGAGCCGGCAGAAGTCCTCCTGGCTGACGCCGGTCTTGCCCCAGTAGTTGGCGATGGTCAGGCCGGAGGCGTCCCAGCACCACTGGGTCTTGACCTGCTTGAGCATGGTGATCTTGAGCGACTGGGCGGTCGTGGGCGTCGTGGGCGGCGTGGGGCCGGGGTTGGGCGTCGAGCCGCAGACCGGCAGGCTGTCGGTGCTCTCCCTGATGAAGGCGGCGGCGATGTAGAACGAGCCGGAGCGGATCCACCGTGAGTTGTTCTCGACGGCGTCCCCGGTGGTCCGGCATGACATCGGCACCTTGTCGCCGATCCGGGAGGAACCGCTGATCTGGGCCGAAAGGGACGGCTTGGACCGGTGGTTGATGCTGTTGTAGCGGCCCTTGCCGGCGGTCACCGTACCGTTGACCAGGTCGGCCTGGGCGAGGGCGCCGAGGCCGAACACCAGACCGCCGGAGACCGTGGCGGCGGTCGCGGCCATCAGCGTCTTCTTGCGGCGGGACATGCGACGTCTGTGCATTCGTGCTCCTTGATCCGGAATCCGCGGGGCGTCAGGCCTTCGGGGTGTGGAAGGACACCGCGCGGCCGGGCTTGGAGTCGTGCCCGGCGCCGTCCCGGACCGAGATCGCGATGGTGTAGTCGGTGTCCGGACGCAGGTTGTAGATCCGGGTGGAGGTCTTCTTCACCCAGTCGAGGTGCCTGCCGTTGAGGAACACCTCGTACCACTCGGCCGAGTTGGCGGTCGTCCAGTTGACGACGGCCGAGTCCCGTGTGACCTGTCCGACCGTCACGTCCGGGCCGGTCGACGGGCCCGTGCTGCCGGTGGGGCTCGGGTGCGGGGTCGGGCTGGCGGTGGGGTCGGGCTTGGTGCCGTTGCCCTTCAGCAGGAACTGGTTGTTCGCGATGTTCCAGTGCGTGGCGAGGTAACTGCCGGGCGCGGGGTTGGTGTTGTAGTAGTCGTCGTGATTGCAGTCGAGCCGTTTGTCGTGGCCCTGGTCGGGACAGACGTAGCGCATCTGCGGGTAGTACGGCGTGTCCGAGTAGCACATGAGGTCCCACTCGTCGGTGCAGTGCGCACCCTTGCTGGAGTTGGGTGCGCTGTTGTTCACCGCGCCCAGGTTGTGGCCGAGTTCGTGCGCGGGGGTGGAACCGCTCCAGCAGCCGGAGTCCGTCCGGCCGTACGACGGGCCGAAGTTGCTCTGGTTGTCCTGGCCGGATCGCTCGTCACCGGCGAAGGTGCCGATGCCGCAGTAGACCTTGGCGTCCGTGAAGACCATGTACTTGCGGTCGCGCCGGTCGAACCCCTTCTTCGCGAGTGCGGAGTTCATCGCGCCGAACTCGGCCAGGGCCGCGTCCGGGAGCTCGACGTCGAGCACCGTCGGGGTGCAGTCAGCGGCGGTCACGTACCGGATGTGGCGGACGCCCCCGGTCTCCTGCGCGCTGGCGAAGTAGATGGCGTCCGCCTCGGCGGCCCACTTGCGGAACGACGCGACGTACTCCGCGTACCGGTCCCGGCCCGGCCCGTGCGCGTACACGACCTGCACCCGGTTGCCGGTGTTCCCGTCGCCGTCGCAGACCACGGTCTGGTCGGACGCCGCCGCAACCCCGCTGCCCGCAGCGGATGTCGAGCCCGGCGGGGGCGGTGCCGTCGCGGTCGCGGACTGGCCGGCCCGCGCGTCGAGGGCCGGCGTGGCGTCGGTTGGCGAAGTGTCGGACTTCGCTGCGGACTCCGGCTTCACCGCTGGCGGGGTGTCCTTGCTGATGTCCACGCCCTTGGGCGGCGCGTCCGGTCCGTGGGTGCAGTGACCGTCCGCCGTGCTGAGGACCCCGGCACAGCGGTTGCCCGTCGGGGCGGCCTGAAGGCCCGTGTACACCAGGCCGTTCGGCGGATCGTCGGCGGGTATCGAGGCCACTGCGGCCGGCGCGTCGTGCTGGGGCTCGGATGCCGGCGTGAGGCCGGTCGCGGCCGCGTCGGCCGATGCGGGAGTCCGGCCGCCGGAGTGGATTCCGGCGAGCGCGGTGGTGCCGCCGATGAGGAGCCCCGTCGCGGCCACCGCGGCTGCGAGCATCGAGACCCGGGTCCGGCGTCCCCGCTTGCTCACCCTTCTTTGTCCAGGCATAACCACACCTCTTTCCTCGGGTGGATTGAGTGCCGGGAATCCTGCCAGAGGGTTCGCGGGTAACTGAACGCCGGTGCTCCGGGCGCGAAGATGTCACCCCTTCAACCATCGATTGGCGAAGGGGTGACGTGATGTCAGTTCATGCTGCCCGACCGGACGTTGGCAGATTTGTAAGGTCGGCCGCGAGCGCATCTCGACAGCTGGATGGCATGCGACTTAATGCAAACGTTATCCTTCGTGATCCGCTGTTAGATACACTGTTCAATAACGAAATTGCACTGCGTGGAGCGAATGTGACTCTCCATCACATGACTCCGTCGGTAACTGCCCCGGGTTTTCTGGAGAATTCAGAGAAGCGTGTGCCAGTAGTACCAGAACCGGTTGAGGATCAGCAGCGCGATCACCGCCGCCCACAGCACCGGCAGCGCCCAGTGGTAGCGCGCCGCCTCCCGGACCACCGGCCGCAGTCGCGGGCCCACCGGGATCACGCCCGTGCTCAGGTTGTGCAGGGTCGTGTACCAGAACAGCGTGACCACCGTCGCCCACACCACCATGCAGTACGGGCAGAGCGCGCCGATCTCGTACAGCGCCTGGTCGATCAGCCAGTGCACGAAGACCAGGCCCAGCAGGGTGCCCGCGTGCAGGCCCAGCCAGAACCAGCGGCGGTACGCGGCGCCGGCCAGCAGCCCCGCGCCGATCGCCGCCAGGGCGCCGAAGGCGACCAGCCCGATCAGCGGGTTCGGGAAGCCGAACACCCCCGCCTGGTCGGTGCGCATCACCGAACCGCAGCTGATCACCGGATTGATGTTGCAGCTGGGGACGTAGGACGGGTTCTCCAGGATGTGGAGCTTGTCGAAGGTCAGGACGGCCGAGGCCGCCAGCCCGATCAGCCCGCCGAGGAACAGCAGCAGCGAGAAGGCCCGGCCCGCGCCGATCGGGGCGCTGCCCGGGGAGGTGCCGGCGGCGGGGCGGGAGGGGCGCGCAGAGGTCGAAGCGGTCATGACAGCACACTCCGGTGGCTGGGAGGGGCCGGCCCGGCCGGGAGTTCGGCCGGGCCGGTGATGATCACTACAGGCCGGCGGCCTGCTTGACCTGTGCGGTGAACTGCTCCGGCGTCACCGCGCTGCGGCCGCTGAACAGCGTGATCGACTTGCCGTCCACCTTGATCGTCGGGGTGCCGGTCACCCCGCTGTCGTTGAACGCGTCCGCGACCTTCGCCGCCCACGGCGCGTACGTCCGGTCGGTGACCGCCTTGACGAAGGCGTCCGTCTTCAGGCCCGGCACCTGGTCGGCGAGCTCCAGGACGCGGTTGACGTCGCCGAAGCCGTCGTTCCGCTCGTCGGGCTGGTTGGCGTACAGCACGTCGTGGAACGCCTTGAACTTGTCCACGCCCTCGTTCAGCGCGGCGCCGGCCGCGGCCAGCGCGGTGTGCGAGCCCTTGCCGCCGAGCGCCTTGTCCAGGAACGCGGCCAGGTGGAACTGCACCTTGATCTGGCCGTCCTCGGTGAGCTTGCGGACGGTCTGGCCGTTGGCCGCCTCGAACTCCTTGCACACCGGGCAGCGGAAGTCCTCGTAGACCTCCATGGTGTGCGGGGCGTCGGCCTTGCCGTACGTGATCACCGTGCCGTCCTGGCCGGACGCGTTCGCCGGCACGACCAGCGCGGTCGACGGGGCCGCCTCGGCGGAGGACTTCTGGTCGTCCTTGCCCGCCGAGTTGATCGCCACCGCCACCCCGCCCGCCAGGGCGAGCACGGCGACGGCCGAGACGGTGACGACGATCCGCTGACGGCGCCTGGCGGCCGTCTGCTCGCGGCGCTGCGCCTCCTGGATCCGCTCACGGGCGCTGATGCGCTTGTTCTGCTGCTTGTTGTCGGCCTGAGCCATGGGAGTCAACTCCTGTACGCGGCGCGCGGGTGCGCGCGGGACGCCCGCTCGGGCACGCCGAGGGGCTTGATCGGTGAACGCGGGAGTTGTGCGCCTCGCCTGCGGGCGCAACCGGGCCTTACGGCCGGGGGATCAGCAGGCGGGCGCGAAGGCCGGCGGACCGCGCCGCGGAGCCGGGCTGAGGACCACGTCCTCGCGGCGCGGGCGCTCCCGGTCCGAGACCGGCAGCGGCACCCGCAACACCGGGCGCACCGGAGCCGGGAGCAGCAGCAGAACCAGTGCGCGCAGCGGTGCCGTCAGCGACTGGCTGAGCGCGCGCAGGGACCGGGCCAGCCCCGACAGGGCGGCATCGCCCAGCCGCAGCCAGGCGGAGGCGGCCAGTGCGATCAGCAGATGCACCAGCAGGACCAGCAGTTGGGTCATGGCCGGCGCGACCGGCCCCTCGAGCCCCAGCGGGCCGGACAACAGCGAGCCGTCCACCGAACCGCCGCCGCACACCAGCAGATTCACGCCGTGCGCGGGCACGTGCTCGCTCAGGACCGGACCACAGCCGGTCTGGCCCAGGTTGAACGTCGTGTTGAGCAGCAGTTCCACCGGCACCATCACGCCGGAGATGTGCAGCAGCCGCCGCTCCCCGCCGGCCAGCGCGGCCGACACCAGGAAGACGACGGCGGTCGCGGCGGCCACCAGGGTGAGCGGCAGCGGGCGACCGGTGATCACCACCTGGCCCAGCGCGGACAGCGGCACGGCGAGCGCGGTGAACACCGCGGCCCGCAGGGCCCTGGTCGCGTGGGTGGAGGTCATCATTCCTCGGAGTATGCCATGAGCCTTACACCGGACACGAGGCCGCGTCGGTGTGCGGTCGGCCGCACCCGCCTCTCGGCGGCCCTTCGGCCACCCGGGTGACGTCCCGTCAGCGGGTGGACACCGGGTAAGGGCGGACTAGCCTGGAAGGCGTCCCGGCGACCCGACGCGTCCCGGCGACCCCGATGAGGGGGTGAACCGCTCATGGCCCGGCCCGAGACCACGGTGGGGCAGGTGCTGCTCGCCCGCATCGAGGCGCAGGCGAAGGTGCTCGCGGGGCTCGACGACGCCGTCCGGGCGGACGAACCGGACGCGGTGCACAAGATGCGGGTCGCCTGCCGGCGGCTGCGCAGCGCCCTGCGGACGTACCGGCGGCTGCTCCGCACCGGGGCCACCGACGCCCTGGTCGGCGAGCTGCGCTGGCTGGCCGGCGCCCTCGGCCGCGCGCGGGACCGCGAGGTGCTCGCCGAGCGGCTCGCGGCGCGGGCCCGGGAGCTGCCCGCCGAGTGCGGGCCGGAGCGGGTCGCCGCGGAGCTGGAGCGCTGGGGCGGCGCCGAGTACCGGCGGGTCTGGCCAGAGGTGGTGGCCGCCCTCGACAGCCCCCGCCGCCGCGCCCTCGGCGACGGCCTGGCAGCCTTCCTCGCCTCCCCGCCCCTGCGCGGCCGGGCGGATCGCTCCGCCACCCCCGAGCTGGCCCGCGTCGCCGCCCGCGAGCAGCGCCGTACCGGTGACCGGGTCCGCGCCGCGCTGGACGCGGAGGGCGAGGAGCGGGACCAGGCCCTGCACGAGGCCCGGAAGGCCGCGAAGCGGGCCCGCTACGCCGGCGAGACCGCCGCCCCGGCCGTCGGCCGGGCGGCCGAGCGGTACGCGGAGCGGATGAAGGCCGTGCAGGAGGTGCTGGGCGAACACCAGGACGCGGTGGTGGCGGCCGCGGCGCTCGTCGGCCAGGCGGGCGCGAGCGGCGAGCCGTTCGGCTACGGGGTGCTGTACGGCCGGCAGCTCGCCGAGGCGGAGGCGGCCCGCGAGCGGCTGCCCCGGGTGTGGGACCGCGCGTCGCGGCGGAAGCTGGCGCGGTTCGGGTAGGGAGCCGGCTCTAGGCCGGGCGCTCCTGGTTCGGCGTGAGGCCGGCGGAGGTGGCGGCCGTGCGGAGGAGGGCGCGGAGCATCTCCGTGGTGAGGCGGCCGGTGTTGGTGTTGCGCGGGCTTACGTGGTAGCAGCCGTACAGCCGCAGTGCGGGGCCGCCGTCCGCGGCCGGCAGGGTGAGGTGGGCGGCGTGGCCGAAGGCCGGGCGAGGGCGGGGGACCAGCCAGCCGGCAGCGGTGAGGGCGGGGAGGAGCGCCTGCCAGGCGAAGCCGCCGAGGGCGACGACGGTCCGGACGGTGGGGCGCAGCAGCTCAAGCTCGCGGGTGATCCACGGGCGACAGGTGTCGCGCTCCTCGGTGGTGGGCCTGTTGTCGGGCGGGACGCAGCGGACGGGGTCGGTGATGCGGACGCCGTGCAGTTCCAGCCCGTCCCCGTACCGGACGGACTCGGGGCGGTTGGCGAGCCCGAGTTCGTACAGCGCCGCGTACAGCAGGTCCCCGGAGGGGTCGCCGGTGAAGATCCGGCCGGTGCGGTTGGCGCCGTGCGCGGCGGGGGCGAGGCCGACGAGGACGAGCGGGGCGTCGGGCGGGCCGAAGCCGGGGATCGGGCGGGCCCAGTAGTTCCAGTCCTGGTAGGCGCGGCGCTTGGTACGGGCGGTCTCCTCGCGCCACTCGACCAGGCGCGGGCAGGCGCGGCAGCCGGTGACGACGCGGTCCAGGCCGGCCAGTGCGGTGGCGCGCGCGGCGGCCTCGGCGGGGTGGCGGGGGTGGCCGGGGTCGTCGGCGGGGGACAACGGCATAGCGACGATCCTAGGGCTGGATTCGGTCCGTTTCGACGGTTGGCCGGGCAGGCGTAGCGTGGAATCAGCTGCTCCGGCGGCCCCCTGGTCGGTCCGGGGCGGCGACGGCCGGAACTCGCTGGTGCGCGAGGCCGCGAGGAGGCCGCGATGATCGTCGATGCGGTGCTGGGTGTGATCGGGGGGCTGGTGGGTCTGGGGGCGATCTGGGCGGGCCTGAGCGTCCGGGTGGTCCAGCAGTTCCAGAGGGGTGTGGTGTTCCGCTTCGGCCGGGTGCGGGACGAGGTGCGCTCCCCGGGGCTGGTCGCGCTGATGCCGATCGCGGACAAGCTGCGCAAGGTGAACGTGCAGATCGTGACGATGCCGATCCCGGCGCAGGAGGGCATCACCCGGGACAACGTGACCGTGCGGGTGGACGCGGTGGTGTACTTCCGGGTGCTGGACCCGGTCAAGGCGACCGTCAACGTGCAGGACTACAACTTCGCGATCTCCCAGGTCGCGCAGACCTCGCTGCGGTCGATCATCGGCAAGAGCGAGCTGGACGACCTGCTGGCCAACCGCGAACCGATCAACCAGGGCCTGGAGTTGATGATCGACAGCCCGGCGCTGGGCTGGGGCATCCAGATCGACCGGGTGGAGATCAAGGACGTCGCCCTGCCCGAGTCGATGAAGCGCTCGATCGCCCGGCAGGCGGAGGCCGAGCGGGAGCGGCGGGCACGGATCATCACGGCGGACGGCGAGTTCCAGGCCTCGGAGCGGCTGTCGGAGGCGGCCAGGGTGATGAGTCAGACCCCGTCGGCGCTCCAACTGCGGCTGCTGCAGACCGTGGTGGAGGTCGCGGCGGAGAAGAACTCCACGCTGGTGCTGCCGTTCCCGGTGGAACTGCTGCGGTTCCTGGAGAGCGCGACGGAGGTCCAGCAGCGGAACCTCCTGGCGGCCGCGGCGACGGCGGCCGGGGCGAAGGCCGCCGAGGAGTCCGGCCTCGAGGGCGGGGAGGTCGAGCAGGCCGAACTCGAACGCGACGCGTCGCCGCACGAACTGCCGGCGCTGGACGAACTGTTGGAGCACTCGCCGCTGGAGCACGAGGACGCGCCGGACGGGCGGGTCGAGCCGGGCGAGGCGGCCTGAGCGGCGCCCGGTGGCGTCGGTGGGAGTCCGGCTGGGCGCCCGGTGGCGTCCGTCACCCGCCCGGACCACGATGGACAGGGGGGCGGAAGCCAGGTCAGGAGGCGGACCATGACCAGAGCCAGCGACATCATGCACCCGGGCGCGGAGTGCATCCGCGAGCACGAGACGCTCGCCGCTGCCGCCCGGATCATGCGGGACCGGGACGTCGGCGCGCTGCCCATCTGCGGTGAGAACGACAGGCTGCTCGGCATCGTGACCGACCGCGACATCGTGCTCAAGTGCATCGCGGAGGGCCGGGACCCGGCCCTGGTGACGGCGGGCGAGGTGGCCGAGGGCCGGCCGATGACGGTGGAGGCGGACGAGGACACCGAACAGGTGCTGCGGGTGATGGAGCAGTACCGGGTGCGCCGGCTGCCGGTGATCAACCACCCCGAGCACAAGCTGGTCGGGATGATCAGCGAGGCGGACATCGCGCGCGGGCTGCCGCAGGCCCGGGTGGCGGAGTTCGTGTCGGCGGTCTGCGCCGAGGAGGCGCCGGCCGCGGAGGCGTGACGCCGGACGCCCGGGCCCCGCGCGTCTTCCGTCAGGCCAGCGCGTACACCGTGGTGGCGTGTGCGGCCGGCTCCTCCTCGCCCTCGGCGGTGAGCGTGATGTCGAGGAAGGCGATGCGCCGGCCGAGCTTGGTCACCCGGGCGTGCACCAGCACGTCCTGGCCGGTGACGGCGCGCTGGAAGGTGGTGGACTGCTGGACGGTGGTCATCGGGCCGAAGCCGCCGCGCGCAGCCGACACCGCGATCACGCTCGCGGTGTCGGCGGCGGCCATCAGCGCCTGCCCGGACAATCCGCCGCCCTCCCGGGCCAGTTGACCGGACCAGGGCAGCCGCAGCACGGCGTGCCGCTCCCCGGTCTCGGCCACCGACAGGCCGAGCGCCTGCACCCAGGGGGCGAAGTTGTCGGCCAGGATCTTGTCCGCCTCGGCGGTGGTGAGGGTCATTCCGTCATTGTGGCGCGTGCGGTGGCGCTGCGTCGGCGATTGCCGAGGGCGCCCGCCCGGTGCCGCCCTGGGCGAGGCCCTGGCCCGCTGGCTACCGCGCGGCGTCCCCCGGCACCCCGTCCGCACCCGGGCGGCGATCCCGGGCATCCTCCCGCAGGGCGCGGGCGATCAGCTCCGCCAGGTGCAGTGCCTGCCGTCCCTCGGCGAGCTGGGCGATCTGCGTGCGGCAGCTGAACCCGTCCGCCAGCACCACCGTGCCCGGGTCGGCCGCCCGCAGCTCCGGGAGCAGGACGCGCTCCGCGATCGCCTCGGACACCTCGAAGTGGCCCCGCTCGAACCCGAAGTTCCCGGCCAGGCCGCAGCAGCCGGAGTCCAGCACCCGGTTGTGCAGGCCCAGCCGGGCCTCCACCCGGCGGTCGGCCGCGGTGCCGAGGACGGCGTGCTGGTGGCAGTGGGTCTGGGTGACGGCGTCCCGGGGGACGCGGGGGAGCGGGGCGTCGGGGGCGAACTCGTCGAGGAACTCGGCGAAGGTCCGGGTGCGGTCGGCGAGCGGACGGCCGTCCGGGCCGAGCAGACGGGGCAGGTCCTCGCGCAGGCTGGCGGTGCAGCTCGGGTCCATGCCGATCACGGGGGTGTCGGCGGGAAGGCCGTCCGCGGCGAGCACCTGGAGGCTGCGCCGCAGCACCCGGCGGGCGGTGCCGAGCTGGCCGGTGGAGTACCAGGTGAGGCCGCAGCAGACCGGGCCGGCGGGCAGCCGGACGTCGAAGCCCAGGTGCTCCAGCACCTCGACGGCGGAGCGCAGCACGTTCGGCTGGAGGTGATCGGAGAAGGTGTCCGGCCACAGCAGGACGGTCCGCGCGCCCGCCGCCGCCGGGTGCGCGGTGCGGTGCCGCCGGTACCAGCGGGTGAAGGTCTCCGGCGGGAGGACGGGCAGGACGCGCCGCCGGTCGATGCCGCCGAGCCGCTTCAGCAGCCCGGCCGCCGGTGAGCGGGCGAGGGTGTTGGCGGCCCCGGGCGCGAGCGCGGCGGCGCGCAGCCAGAGCGGTAGCCAGCCCATCGAGTAGTGGGCGAGCGGGCGCAGCCGGTGCCGGTAGTGCTGGTGCAGGAACTCCGTCTTGTACGTCGCCATGTCGACGTGGACCGGGCAGTCGCTCGCGCAGCCCTTGCAGCTGAGGCAGAGGTCCAGCGCCTCCCGGACCTCCTCCGACCGCCAGCCGTCCGTGATCGCTCCCCCGGCCCGGCGGCCGGGAGGTGCCCCCATACCGCGCAGCATCTCGGCGAGCAGCCGAGCCCGGCCGCGGGTGGAGTGCCGCTCCTCGCTGGTGGCCATGTAGCTCGGGCACATCACCCCGGTGGTGGGGTCCACGCACTTGGCGACGCCCACGCAGCGGTGCACGGCGCTCGCGAGGCTGCCGCCGTCCCGCTCGTACGGGAGGGCGAGCGGCAGGGGGCGGCGCGGGGCGGCGACGAAGCGCAGGTCGGCGTCGAGCGGGCGCGGGTCGACCAGGGCGCCGGGGTTGAGCAGGTTCTCCGGATCCCAGATCCTCTTGAACTCGCCGAACAGGTCGATGACTTCGGGCGGGTACATGCGCGGCAGCAGCTCGGCGCGGGCCTGCCCGTCGCCGTGCTCGCCGGAGAGCGAACCGCCGTACGAGACCGCCAGATCGGCCGCCTGCTCCAGGAACTCCCGGAAGACCAGCACCCCTTGGGGCTGGTCGAGCGGGAAGTCGATCCGCAGGTGCACGCAGCCCTCGCCGAAGTGCCCGTACGGCACGCCGCGCAGGCTGTGCCGGCGCAGCAGGGCGCGAAGGTCCCGCAGGTAGTCGCCGAGCCGCTCGGGCGGGACGGCGGAGTCCTCCCAGCCGGGCCAGGCCTCGCCTCCGCCCGGCAGCCGGGTGACGATCCCGGCGCCCGCCTCGCGGACGGCCCACAGCTGCCGCTGCTCGCCCGGGTCGGTGACGAGGGCCACGGCGGCGGAGTGCTCGCGGCGCACCGTGTCGGCGAGCCGGCGGGCGGCGCTGTAGGCCTCGACCGGGGTGGCGCCGGCGGTCTCCAGGAACAGCCAGCACTCGCCGGCGGGCAGCCGGTCCAGCGCGGGCGGGCGTGGACCGGCCGCGAGCAGTGCGGCGATCAGGTCGGCGGCCATGCCCTCGGCCGTCAGCGGGCGCAGCGGCAGGAGAGCCGGGACGGCGTCGGCGGCGGCGCCCTCGTCCGGGTAGCCGGCGATCACCAGCGCCCGCGCGGGCGGCTCCTCGACCAGCCGGACGGTGGCGCCGAGCAGCAGCGCGCAGGTGCCCTCGGTGCCGGTGAGGGCGCGGGCCAGGTCGTGGCCGCGTTCGGGCAGCAGGGCGTCCAGCGGGTAGCCGGAGGTGCGGCGAGGCAGGTCGGGCATGCCCTGCCGGATGGTGGCGAGGTGGTGGTCGGTGAACTCCTGGAGTTGGCGGTGGAGTTCACCCTCACGGCCGGGCAGGGCGCGCAGTGCGGTGCGCTCCTCGGGGGCGAGCCGCCCGCGGACGGTCAGCTCGGTGCCGTCCGCGAGCAGCAGCTCCAGCCGCTCGACATTGTCCGAGGTGCGCCCCCAGGCGAGCGAGCGCGGGCCGCAGGAGTCGTTGCCGATCATGCCGCCGAGCGTGCAGCGGCTGTGCGTGGACGGGTCGGGCCCGAAGCGCAGCCCGTACGGCCTGACGGCGCGCTGGAGGTCGTCCAGGACGACGCCGGGCTCGACCCGGGCCGTGCGGGCCTGCGGGTCGACGTCGAGCACCGCGCCCAGGTGCCGCCGGAAGTCCAGCACCACCGCGCCCGGCCCGATCGCCTGCCCGCCGATGCTGGTGCCCGCGCCGCGCGCCACCACCGGCACCCGGTACTGGCGGCACAGCGCGAGCGCGGTGCGGACGTCGTCCAGGTCGGCGGGTTTGACCACGCCGAGCGGCAGGTGGCGGTAGTTGGACGCGTCGTGGCTGTAGACGGTCCGCTCGGCGGCGCCGAAGCGGACCTCGCCGCGCAGGTCGGCGGCCAGCTCACGGGCCAGCTCGGCGCCGGGGACGGCGGACGGACGGCTCACCGGGGACCTCCGAGGCGGTGCGGCGACGGCTCCGGCCGATCATCGCAGCCGCACGCCGCGCAGGGGCGCCGACCGCCCCGGGCGTTCGGCCGACGGGGTGGCGTCCGGCACGCTCGGCGTACGACCGAGCGTCGCTCAGTCCTTCCGCCGGCCGGCCCCGGTGAGCGAGCCGCGGGCGATGTGGGACAGCTTGGCCACCTCGAACGCCGGATACGCGCCGCCGGCCAGCAGCGAGAACTTGACCCCCTCGCGGCCGCCCGGCTTCCGGTGGCCCGGCGGCTGGAAGCGGCGGTGGTGCTCGGCGGCCCGGTGGAAGAACTGCGGCCGCTCGGCGCGCGTCACGCACCCGGCGAGGTCGAAGACGAACAGGTAGTGCCGGATCATGCGGACGAACAGCGCGTCGCGGACGGCGTACAGGTGCGGCTGGTCCTCCATCAGCGCGAAGGTGCGCTCGTACTGCTCGAAGATGTCGAACACGCTGCTGCCCGGCGAGCCGGTCGGGTGCACCGTCTCCCGGCGCCGCAGCTGCACGCACTCGCGCGGCAGGACGGCCACCCGCCGGGCGCCGAGCATCGCCGCGTGGACGACCGGGATCTCCTCGTACCGGCCGTCGGGGAAGGCCAGCCGCAGCTCCTCCCAGTGGCCGCGGCGCACCAGGCGGTCCCAGATCAGCGGCGGCGCGCCCAGCAGCTCCGGCCGGTCGAACGGCCCGGCCACCTCCGGCCCGGCCTCGGCCAGCGGCTTCTCCGCCCCGCCGGGCCACTCGCGGCCGTTGTGCCGCCGGGTGTGCCCGAACTGCAGCACGTCCACCGGCCCGGTCTCGCTCAGCCTGTCGGCGAGTGCCTGCAGCCCGTCCGGTGGCAGCAGGTGGTCGGCGTCCAGGAACAGCAGGTACTCGCCGGTCGCCCGCGCCGCCCCCGCGTTCCGGCTCACCCCGACCCCGACCGCCGCGTCCAGGTGCAGCGCCGACACCTGCGGATGGCGCGCCGCGAACTCGTCGACGAGGTCCCGCGGGGTGCCGGGGGAGCGGTCGGCGACCACGATCACCTCGACGTCCCGGAAGGACTGGCCGAGCAGCGAGTCCAGACAGGCCGCCAGCTGATTCTGCTGGTCGTAGGCGGGGAGCACGACACTGATCAGGGGTGAGGGCATGACGCCGGAGCGTAAGAGGGCGCGCGAACCGTGGCAAAGCCCTGACGGTGTGTAATTCCGAGCAATCCGCGGCAAATCGTACGGCCGTGCGCCATATCTTCACGGCTCCTTCCGGGCGCGTCCACGTCAGAAACCTGGCCGTATCCGAACGGCGCAGGCCCGCGACGCGCAACGCGTCGCGGGCCCGGGGGTGTCGAGCGGTCGGCTCAGTACCAGTGGTGGACCTGCCAGAACGACCAGGCGGCGCAGGGGCTGCCGTAGCGGGAGTTCATGTAGTCGAGGCCCCACTTGATCTGGGTGGCCGGGTTGGTGCGCCAGTCGGGGCCGGCGGAGGCCATCTTGGAGCCGGGGAGGGCCTGGACGAGGCCGTAGGCGCCGGAGGAGGCGTTGACGGCGAGCGGGTTCCAGCTGCTCTCGTGGAACACGATGTTGCTGAAGCACTGCAGCTGGCCGGCCGGGACCATCTGGGCGGCGATCTGCTGAGGGGTGCCGGAGTACGTGGGGGCGGCGTTCAGGTTCTGGCGCTGCTGGGAGCGGGAGGCGGCGGCCTGCGCGTCGGCCTGGGCCTTGGCGTCCGCCTGGGCCTTGGCGTCGGCCTGGGCCTTGGCGTCGGCCTGTGCCTGGGCCTGCGCCTGCGCCTGGGTGGCGGCCTGAGCCGCGGCTTGGGCCTGCGCCTGGGCGGCAGCGGCGGCGTCCGCCTGGGCCTTGGCCTGCGTGGCCTGCCCGGCCTGCGCCTGAGCGGCGGCAGCAGCGGCGTCGGCCTGGCCCTGGTCGGTGACCGGCTTGCCGTCCACCGACACGGCGGCCGCGGGGGCGGCGACCTCGACGGTGTGCCCGCTCTGCGGGATGGCGAGGGCGGCCGTGGCGGCGCTCGCGACGACGAGCGTCGTGACGCCGGTGATCAGGGAGTTGCGGCGGGCATGGCTGAGGCGCATGAAGCGGGCGATCCTTTTCCGTCGGGGGCGGCATCACGCGGCCGTGCTGGACGGCCGTGGCGCCCCGGCGGAACCGGCGGGGCGGGTGGGCTGCGCGGCGGTCGGACCGTCGGCGCTGCCTGGCGACGGGCCATTCTTGGCAGGGCTGCGGACGGGTGGCAAAGGCGCCTGCTACTACGGCTGGTAGTGGGTCCGGAAGGAGTCCGGCGGGGTATGGCTGGGCGTTTTGAGCGATTTGGCCGATATGTGCATTTGTCGGTCGAAGCGCTGCCGCAGCGGATGATCGACAAGGGGAACGGGGTGGTGGCCTGCGTTCTTGAGGCGGATCCGGCCGGTGGCGGGGAGGGGCCGGGCCCTGCGCGGGCGGCCGCGGGGGTGCGGGGAGCCGACCGCCCACTATCGGCGATCGTAGGTGCGGAACCCCGTGTGGGCGGCCTCACATGTTTAACGGGCCAGGTTCGTCGCAGGGTGACGGAGTCGTCACGCGTTCAGGGCGTCGCGTACGGGTTTCCCGGCGCGGGGCGCGGCGGTGCGTAGGACGGGGGGAGGGGCGGCTCCGCCGCGGGAGGCTCCTCGGTCGGGACGAGATCGCGGGCCAGCAGGGTGGCGCCCGCGACGGCGCCCGGCATCGCGAGGACGGTCACCAGCGGGATCAGGAACGCCAGGAACAGCGGCGCCCCGAAACCCAGCGCGAGCCCCAGCCGGGAGCGCAGCAGCCGGATCCGCTCGCGCTGCGGCACCCCGCGCCGCTGGAGTGCGACCGCCGTCAGCTCGACGGTGAGGAAGAAGCCGGAGATCAGGAAGCCCAGCACCGGCACGATCGTCTGCCCGGCCAGCGGGATGAACCCGCCCAGGAACAGCAGCACGCCGAACCCGGCCACCCGCGCCAGCACGTACGCGCTGTCCCGCACCGCGACCCACAGCTCGCGCCAGAACGGCGTCTCCGTCGGGGCCGGGGCGCCGCCCTCGGACTCGTCGACCTTCGCGCACAGCGACTCGTAGAAGGGCTGGCCGACGGCCAGCGTGACGGCGGTGAAGGTGAGCACCGCGATCAGGAGGCCGGCGCCGAAGACGATCACCGCGAGCGCGTCGCGCAGCAGCACCTGCCAGGGCGAGCCCCAGTGGTCGGCGAACGGGGTCGCCCAGGCGGCGAGGTCCGCGGACCAGCCGCCGAGGAACGCCAGCGCCACCGCGTAGCCCGCCAGCGTGAGCAGCGCGGGCAGCATCCCGAACCCCCACCAGTGACCGCGCCGGCCCACCCACTTCTGGCCCTCGATCAGGTACTTCATCCCCGCCGCAAGATCTCGCACGGGTGATCACCCTAGGGCCTTGCAGTGCGGAACCCCGCACTGCCGTGTTCCTGCCAGCGCCGGCTGGCAGGGGCCAGACCCTCGTGCCCCGCCGCGCGGCGCGTCACGCTCGATCCTCCCGACCTGTTCAGGAGGAGTTCGATGAAGCGTCAACTCGGCCGATTCATAGGGCTGTTGGCTGGTTTCGTGTTCGCCGCCGGCGCGCTGGTCCTGCCGGCCGCCGCCGCGCCCGCGCCGTCGTCGACGGTGGTCGGCGGCACGCAGGCCGACCAAGGCGAGTTCCCGTTCATGGTGCGGCTCTCGATGGGCTGCGGCGGCGCCCTCTACACCCCGCAGATCGTGCTCACCGCCGCCCACTGCGTCTCCGGCACCGGCGACGACGCCGGCATCACGGCCACCCTCGGCGTCGTCGACCTCAACAGTGCGAGCGCGATCACCGCGCACTCCACGTACGTGTACCAGTCGCCCGCCTTCAGCGGCGCGGAGAACGGCAACGACTGGGCCCTCATCAAGCTCGACGCGCCGGTGAGCGGCAGCCAGGTCGCGACCCTGGCGGTCACCGACTCCACCGCCTACGACAACGGCACCTTCACCATCGCCGGCTGGGGCGCCGCGGTCGAGGGCGGCGCGCAGCAGCAGCACCTGCTCAAGGCGACCGTGCCGTACGTGGACGACGCGACCTGCACCAAGGCCTACCCGGGCCTGGTCACCGCGGCCTCCCTCTGCGCCGGCTACGTCGACCAGGGCGGTGTCGACACCTGCCAGGGCGACTCCGGCGGCCCGATGTTCCGCCGTGACGCGGCCGGCGGCTGGATCCAGGTCGGCATCGTCAGCTGGGGCAACGGCTGCGCCCGCCCCGGCTTCCCCGGCGTCTACACCAAGGTGAGCACCTACGCCGCCGACATCGCGGCGGCAGCGGCCACCCTCTGACCGGGGATGCGGAGCAGCGCCCGGGGGCGAGTCGTCGCCCCCGGGCGCTCGGGCGTGCGGCGCCGTCCCGGCGGCCTCAGGTGGCCCGGGTGTAGGACAGCAGGGCGCTGGCCTGGTGGTGTTCGTGGGCGATGCGGCCGGTGGGGGCCGGAGGCAGGTGGGCGAGGAGGGCGGTGGCGGTGTCGGGCTCGCCGGTGCGAGCGTGGACGGCGGCCAGGCGGGCGGTGACGAGGGCGTGGTCGTGGGGGTGGGTCGACGGCGGGAGTTGGGTGAGGGCGGTGGTCAGGTGGGCCACCGCGGCGTGGGCGTGGCCGGTGCTGCCGGTGCGGTGGGCGAGGTCGCGGCGGCAGGTGCCGTGGGCGACGGTCAGGACGAGGTGGGCACGCGCGAGCCAGGGGCCTGGCTCGGCGGCGCGCAGTGCCTCCTCCGTCAGCCGTTCGGCGTCGTCCAGGGCGCGGAGCGACTCGGGTGCCGCGCCGGCCAGCGCGTGGGCGTGGGCCTCGGCGATGGCGGCCCAGGCCTGCGCACCGGGCAGGGGGCGGGCGGCGGCCCGGGCGGCGTGGGCGAGGGCGAGGGCCGCGGGGGCGTCGCCGCGCCACCAGTGCACAGAGCTCTGGCGGGCGAGCAGGTCGGAGGCGGCGGCCCGGTCACCGGCCGCTCGGGCCCAGGCGAGGCCGCAGCCGTACCAGGCGAGGGCACGGGCGGGGCGGGCGCCGTCGAAGTGGGCCCAGCCGGCGAGTTCGGCGTACCGGGCGGCGAGGGCGCGGATCCGGTCGGTGTCGCGCCGGGCGTCCCGCTGCCGGCCGGCCAGGGTGCGGGTGTGGTGTTCGAGGACGGCGGTCAGTTCCTCGCCGCCGATGCGGGTGGTGGCGGCGCGGTAGACGGTGAGCAGGTGGCTCAGCACGTCGAGGGTGGCGCCGTCGGGGACGGCAGCGGGACCGGCGGACGGCCCGAGGACGTCGAACCGTTCACGCTCCTGCCGGACGGGTTGCCAGAGGGCGGCCAACTCACCTCCGGTACGGAGGAGTTCGTCGGCGCGCCCGGGCAGTCCGGGTGGCGGCCAGCGGCGGGCGTTCTCGACCCGGCTGATCAGCGAGTCGTCGTAGCCGAGCCGGCGGCCGAGTTCGGCCTGGCTGAGGCCTCGGGCCTCGCGCCAGTGTCGTAATCGGTGCCCGAAACGGAGCCGGGCGGAGGCGGGGGCGGGGAGGATCGGCACGGGGCCTCCCGGGGCGGTGGTGGGGGTGCGCTCGTGGGGTGAGCGTCGTGCCGGAGGTATCCCCATTGACGCGCCCCCGTCAAACGAGACAGCGCCAGGCCCGGGAGCCGTTGCGGAGGCTCCCGGGCCCGGCGCTGTCGGCGCGGCGCGGACGGATCAGGAATCCGCCGCCACCGCGGCCCGCCGGCGTCGACCCACCACGGCCGAGGCCGCGAGGACGATCGCCGCGGCGGCCAGCGACAGGTACATCTGCTTGCGCCCGTCGGCGTCGGTGAACATGTACGCCATCACGAACCCGATCATGCCGATCGCGGTCCAGGTGAGGTAGGGGTACAGCCACATGCGGACGGTCAGCCGCTCGGGGGTCTCCCGCTCGATGATCTTGCGCATCCGCAGCTGTGTGACGCAGATCACCAGCCAGACGAAGAGTGCGACCGCGCCGGAGGAGTTGAGCAGGAACGCGAACACCTTGTCCGGCGAGGTGTAGTTGAAGAAGACGGCGATGAAGCCGAAGACGACGGACGCCAGGATCGCGACCAGCGGCACGCCCCTGCGGGTGACGCTCGCGAAGGCCTTGGGCGCGTCACCGCGCTGCCCGAGCGAGAAGGCCATCCGGGAGGCCGTGTACATCCCGGAGTTGAGGCAGGAGAGCACCGCGGTCAGCACGATCACGTCCATGATCTGGCCCGCGTGCGGGATGCCCACGTGGTTCAGCACCGCCACGTACGGGCTGTCCTTGATCTCGGCCGAGTCCCACGGCAGCAGGGTGACGACGAGCAGGATCGAGCCCAGGTAGAAGACGCCGATGCGCCAGATCACGCTGTTGGTGGCCTTGGTGACCGCCTTCTCCGGGTCCTCCGACTCGCCGGCGGCGAGGGTGACGATCTCGCTGCCCATGAAGGCGAAGACGACGGTGAGCATGCCGGTGAACACCGCGCCCACGCCGTGCGGCAGGAAGCCGCCGTGGCCGGTGAGGTTGGTGGTGCCGACCGCGTGGGTGCCGGGCAGCACGCCGAACACGGCGAGGGCGCCGATCACCAGGAACGCGGCGATCGCGACGACCTTGATCCCGGCGAACCAGAACTCGAACTCGCCGTAGGAGGCGACCGAGAACAGGTTGGTGGAGGTCAGCACCGCCATCACGATGAGTGCGAACGCCCACTGCGGCACGCCCGGCATCCAGTTGTTGAGGATCTTCGCGCCGGCCGTGGCCTCGACCGCGAGCACCACGACCCAGAAGAACCAGTACAGCCAGCCGATGGTGAACCCGGCCCACCGGCCGAGCGCGCGGTCCGCGTACGCCGAGAACGAGCCGCTCTGCGGGTCGGCCGCGGCCATCTCGCCGAGCATGCGCATCACCAGCACGACCAGCAGGCCGGCCAGTGCGTAGGAGAGCAGGATGCCGGGGCCGGTGGCGGCGATGCCCGCGCCGGAGCCGACGAACAGGCCGGCGCCGATCACGCCGCCGATGGCGATCATCGACAGGTGGCGGTTCTTGAGCCCGGCCTTCAGGTGGCCGTCGCCGCCGTGTCCGCCGGGTCCGTGCGGTCCCGCCTGGTGGGGGACCTTCGCCGCTACAGCCGGCTTGGTGGTTTCCGCACTCATCTAAGGGTGCCCTGTGCCTTTCCAGCGCGGTGACCTTCGGCTCGTCGCGCCGGAGGATGGGGGGACAGAACCGCGCAATGCGGTGCAACCTAACTTCTACGCCCGAGTATCGGAACTCGAAGCTGATAACTGTTCGGTCAGCGGACGCAAAAGCCCAGGTCAGAATAGGTCCGAAGGTGGTGCGAAAAGCTCAAATCTGACACATCGCCAGGTCGGGAGGTCTATGCCTCCCGCAGCTCCAGCAGGGCGATCCGGTGCGCGTCCCCCGGCCGCCCCGGGGCGAGTCGCGCGGCCAGGATCCGAGGGATGTCGCTCTCCTGTGAGTACCCGGGCACCACGGTGACCTCGGCCCGCCGCGCCACGGCCTCCCCGCGGACGGCGTACACCACCCGGTACGTCGTCCGCTCCGGCGGTGGCGCGCAGTGTTCCCGCCCGTCGACGGCCATCCGTGTCCACCTCCTCGGGCCCCCTCGGGCCCATTGTCCGCGCGGTGTGGCCGAACCTGGCAAATCCGGGCAGAGTGGGATTCTCCGGAAGGGGGCGACCCCATGCAGACCACCTGGAAGGGGACGATCAGCTTCGGGCTGGTCAGCATCCCCGTTCACCTGTACTCGGCCACGCAGGAGCACGACGTCCCGCTGCACCAGGTGCACGCGAGGGACGGCGGACGGGTGCGGATGAAGCGGTACTGCGAGCGGGAGGACAAGGAAGTCCCGTACGCGGAGGTCGCCAAGGGCTACGAGTCGCCCGACGGCCGGACCGTCACGCTGACCGACGAGGACCTGGCCGACCTCCCGCTGCCCAGCAAGAAGATCATCGACGTGCTGGCCTTCGTGGACGCCGGTGAGATCGACCCGCTGATGTTCTCCAAGGCCTACTACGTGGGCGTCGCCGACAAGGCGGCCGCCAAGCCTTACGCCCTGCTGCGCGACGCGCTCACCGAGTCCGGTCAGGTCGCCGTCACCAAGATCGCGCTGCGGACCCGGGAGTCGCCCGCGGTGCTGCGGGTGCACGAGGGCACGCTGGTGCTCCAGACCTGCATCTGGCCGGACGAGGTCCGCCCGGCCGCCGGGATCGCGCCGGAGGAGAACGTCACCGTCCGGCCGCAGGAGCTCAAGATGGCGCGGTCGCTGATGGACACGCTCTCCGAGGACTTCGACCTCTCCCAGCTCCACGACGACTACCAGCAGGCCCTGCAGCAGGTCATCACGGCCCGGCTGGACGGCGTCGAGCTCCCGCACGAGGAGGAGCCGGGCGAGGCGCCCGACAACGTGATCGACCTGATGGAGGCGCTGCGCAGCAGCCTCAAGCAGGCGAAGAGCGGGCGGAGGAGCGACGCCGGACCCGAGGACGAGAAGCCCGCGCCGCGCAAACGCGCCCCGGCGAAGAAGGCCGCACCTGCCGGGAAGGCCGCGCCCGTCGAGAACACAGCAGCCGCCGGGAAGACAGCGGCCGCCGGGAAGACGGCAGCCGCCGGGAGGTCCGCGACCGCGAAGAAGACCACGACCCGCAAGACCGCGGCTCCCCGCAAGGCCTCCTAGGCCGCGCGCCGCGGACCGGAAGTCCCCTCCCCCTGACTACCGGAGGCGATCCCGATGGACCTGCTGACCTACAAGGAACTCGACACCGGCCCCGACGCCCCGAAGAACCCGAGCATGGGATACCGCGCCTGGCACTGGCTGCTCAGCCTCAGCCCCACCGCCGTGACGTTCATGGTCGCGCTCTCGATCGGCCTCGGCATGGTCGGCGCCCAGGTGAGCTCGCTGCCGGTGCTGATACTGATGTCGATCTTCTGGGGCGCGACGGTGGTCGCGATGGTGGGCGTGGTGGCCCGCTGGTTCACGCCCGGCCGGGGCAGGCACCGGATGGCGTCCTGACCCGGCCGCGGCCGGCGTGAGGCCGGAGGTGCTCAGCCGATCCACACCGTGGTGACGTTGCAGAACTCCCGGATCCCGTGCCCGGACAGCTCCCGCCCGAACCCGGAGCGCTTGACGCCGCCGAACGGCAGCGCCGGGTGGGAGGCCGTCATGCCGTTGAAGAACACCCCGCCGGCCTGGATGTCGCGGACGAAGCGCTCCTGCTCGGCCTCGTCCCGCGTCCAGACGTTGGAGCTCAGCCCGAACGGGGTGTCGTTGGCGAGCGCCACCGCCTCGTCCAGGCCGGCGACCCGGTAGACGGTCGCGACCGGGCCGAAGGTCTCCTCCTGGTGGATCCGCATGGCCGGGGTGATGCCGGTCAGCACGGTCGGCTCGTAGAAGTACCCGGTGTCCCAGCCCATCGGCCGCCCGCCGCCGCACTCCACCCGGGCGCCGTGCGTGCGGGCGTCCTCGACCAGTTCCTCCAGGTCGTCCCGGCCCTGACGGCTGGCCAGCGGGCCGACGTCGGTGTCCTCGTCCATCGGGTCGCCGACCTTCAGCGACTGCATCGCCTCGGTGAAGGCGGCGGTGAACGCGCCGTAGACGTCGGTGTGCACGATGAAGCGCTTGGCCGCGATGCAGGACTGGCCGTTGTTCTGCGCTCGCGCGCGGACGGCGATGCGCACCGCCCCGGCCAGGTCGGCGGAGGGCATCACCACGTACGGGTCGCTGCCGCCGAGCTCCAGGACGGCCTTCTTCACCTCGTCGGCCGCGGCGGCCGCGACCGCCCGCCCGGCCGGCTCGCTGCCGGTGAGGGTCACGGCGGCCACCCGCCGGTCCCGAATCACGCCCTCGACGGCGCCCGAGCCGATCAGCAGGGTCTGGAAGCAGCCCTCCGGGAAGCCGGCCCGGCGGAACAGCTCCTCGATCGCCACCGCCGTCCGGGGCACGTTGGACGCGTGCTTGAGCAGGCCCACGTTGCCCGCCATCAGCGCCGGCGCGGCGAAGCGGATCACCTGCCAGAACGGGAAGTTCCACGGCATCACGGCCAGCACCGCGCCGAGCGGCCGGTAGCGGACGTAGGCCCGGGCGGCCCCGGCATCGGCGACGTCGGCGGCGGCCGGGTGCTCGTCGGCGAGCAGCGCCTCGGCGTTGTCGGCGTACCAGCGCATCGCCTTGGCGCACTTGGCGGCCTCGGCCCGGGCCGCGGCGAGCGGCTTGCCCATCTCCTCGGTCATCGTGCGGGCAACGGCCTCCTGGTCCTGGTCCAGCAGGTCGGCGGCCCGGTGCATCAGCGCGGCGCGGGACACGAAGGTGGTGGTGCGGTAGTCGTGGAAGGCGGCCTCCGCGAGGGCCAGACGGCGGTCGAGGCCGGCATCGTCGAGCGGTTCGAAGGTCTCCAGGACCTCGCCGGTCGCGGGGTTGACGCTTGCGATGGGCATGCGGGGGCTCCCAGGGGGGTCGGGTGCTGGCGCAGGGGGGGTCGGGTGCTGGCGCGCCTACTCACCCTCCCTGACGGGCCGCCCCCGGGCACGCCACCGCCGCCCGGCGTGTCCTGCCGGGCGGTGGCGGCGCGGGCGGTGCGGGGCTACTCGGGCAGCGACTCCACTCGGGCCGCCGCCTCCCGGGCGCGGGCGCCGGCCCGGGTGCGGCCGGCTGTCACCTGGCGGTTGGGGAAGCGGTGCAGGTACTCGGCCTCCAGCTGCCCGGTGCGCAAGGTGTGGCGCTTGAGCGCCTCCTCGGAGCCGTACAGGAACGTCTCGTGGCGTGTGCGGTGCAGCTGTTCCAGCTCGTGCAGCAGGGTGTCGTTGCCCAGGGCGTGCGGGGAGATGCCCTCGGGCCTGATGTGCGGGGCGTCGACGTGCCGCATGTCCGAACCTCCTCGGCGGAAGCCCCCTTGTACCCGGTGCCCGGTGATCCGGGCCGGTACACCCGTTCGGGCGGGCCGGCGACAGTACTCCTCGGTGAAGCAGCGGCGTTCACGTTTGCGGGCTCGGGCCGTCCGGTCGGGCGTAGTGGAGCGAATGGTGGGGAACAGGCGGTTGCCTTGGCCGAGCAGGACAGGTCCTGGGCCAGGCTCATGCCGCGTTGACGCGTTCTTCGACCAGACTGCGGAACTGTTCGAGGTCGCTCCGCACGGCCCGTTCGATCGCCCCGGCCAGGGCGAAGCCCCGCGGCCCGCCGAAGGCATCGTGCATCGCCTCCGGGTCGTACTCCACCCGGATCTGCAGCCGGGTGTGCCGCGGGTCGAGCGGCAGGAGCGCGAACGCGCCGCTCAGGTGGAGCCCGTCCAGCGTCCGCCAGGCCATCACCCGGCCCCGGCCGCGATCGGTGATCTCGGTTTCGACGTCCCGCTCGGCGCCGCGGATCGCCACCCCGAGGTGCGCGAGGTTCCGCCCGTGCGGGTAGGCGCTGTGCACCCCGTCGACGAACCGTGGGTAGTCGTGCACGCGGTGCAGCTGCTCCCAGGCGGCGAGGACGGGGACGGCGATGTCGATCTGTTCCTCCAACGTACTCATGACTCGACCGGACCTCCTCCGGTGGATCGCGGGCAGTTCCAGCCTGCGCTCAGGAGTGGCGCCCGGGCAAAGGTCGGACGAGGGCGTGGCGGAGCGTGAGTCCCCGCGGGCGGTGGGTGAGTGCGGAGCGTGAGCCGACGCGGGCGGTCGGGGCGCGGAAGGTGGTGGGCTGCGGGAGACTGGGCGCATGCCGGAGCTGCCCGAGGTCGAGGCGTTGAGCGCCTTCCTGTCCGAGCGGCTGACCGGGCGTGTCATCGCCCGCGTGCAGCCGGTGGCGATCAGCGCGCTGAAGACATACGACCCGCCGGTCGGCGCGCTGGAGGGGCGGACGGTGGGGCCGGTGACGCGGCGCGGCAAGTTCCTGGACATCGAGGCCGGCGGGCTGCACCTGGTGATCCACCTGGCCCGGGCCGGCTGGCTGCGCTGGAAGGACAGCCTGCCCGCCGAGCCGCCGCGCCCGAGCCCGAAGAACCCGCTGGCGCTGCGGCTGCGCCTGGAGGGCGAAGCCGGGGACGGCTTCGATCTCACCGAGGCGGGGACGAAGAAGGGGCTCGCCGTCTACGTCGTGAAGGATCCGGCCGAGGTGCCCGGGGTGGCCCGGCTCGGCCCTGACCCGCTGGACCCGGGCTTCACCCTGGACGACTTCGCGGCCCTGCTGCGCGGCGAGCGGCGCCGGCTCAAGGGCGTGCTGCGGGACCAGAGCGTGCTGGCGGGCGTCGGGAACGCCTACTCGGACGAGGTGCTCCACGCGGCCCGGATGTCCCCGTACAAGCTGGCGTCGAGCCTGACCGAGGAGGAGACGGCGCGGCTGTTCGAGGCGCTCGGCGGCACGCTGCGCGAGGCGGTCGAGCGCTCGCGCGGGCTGGCCGCGGGGGAGCTGAAGGCGGAGAAGAAGCTCGGGCTGCGGGTGCACGGCCGTACCGGGCAGCCGTGCGCGGTGTGCGGGGACACCGTGCGCGAGGTGTCGTTCGCGGACTCCTCGCTGCAGTACTGCCCGACCTGCCAGACCGGTGGCAAGCCGCTGGCCGACCGGCGGCTGTCCCGGCTGCTGAAGTGAGCCGGTGAGGGAAGCCGGCAGGCTCCTCTCACCAGCTGTGGGGGTTCAGCGCTTGATGGCGACGCCGCCCCAGTAGTACGCGGCCCTCGGGTCGGCGGGCGGCTCGCCGTCCGGCCGCCAGGCCAGCACGGGGGAGACGCCCGGCTCGATCAGGTCCCAGCCGTCGAAGAAGCGCAGGACGTCGTCGTAGGTGCGCGGGACGAGGGTCATCCCACCGGCCCGGGCGGCTTCGGTGACCTTGCCGACGGCCTCCGGGTCGAAGTCCTGGGTGGGGGTGGTGAGCGCGATGCAGCTGCCGGCGGGCAGGGCGTCGCGCAGGGCGGCGACCCGGCCCCACGGGTCGTCCTCGTCGGCGATCAGCATCAGTACGGCGATCATGAGCAGGCCGACCGGCCGGGTGAGGTCCAGCGTGGCGGTGAGCGCCGGGTCGGAGAGGAGTTCCTCGGGCTTGCGCAGGTCGGCGTGGATGTAGGTGGTGCGGGTGGCGGGGGTGGAGACCATCAGGGCGCGGGCGTGGGCGAGGACGATCGGGTCGTTGTCGACGTAGACCACCCGGGTGCCGGGGCTGACGGACTCGGCGATCTCGTGGGTGTTGGGCGAGGTGGGGATGCCGGTGCCGAGGTCGAGGAACTGGCGGATGCCGTGTTCCCGGGCGAGGTGGCGCACCGCCCTGCCCTGGAAGGCGCGGTTGGCCTTGGCCATCTGCTTGATGCTGGGCACGGCCGCCTCGATGGCCTCGGCCATCGCGCGGTCGGGCGGGAAGTTGGTCTTGCCGCCCAGCCAGTAGTCGTAGACGCGCGCCGAGTGCGGGGTGGTGGTGTCGACGCCGAACCGTTCCCACTGGCTCGGCTCGATCGCGTCCTCGTGCTGGTTCCCGTCCGGGGAGTGCTGACTTGTCGTCATGGCAACGTCCTCTGATGGCAGATCATCACACTGGAGGGGTCAGCGTAGCGGTCCCGGGTGGAGCCCGGGCGTCCGGCGAGGGCGAGCCGTGGCGGGCTTGGGCCGTCGGAGTGGTGATCCGGTCTATCGGAGGTGCCGTCCGGGAGCGGGGCTGACGAGCGGGGGAAGCATTCAAAATGCTGTCAGATCGTCAGATTACTCTGAATGTCACACCACATGTCACCCCGAAGGTGACGTCACGGGTCACGTCGCGCAGGCTGCTGCTGGTCGCGGCCGGGATGTCGCTGCTCGGGGCGGCGGCCGGCTGCCGGAGCCCGTTCGACGGCGGGGACGGCTCGGCGCCCACCTCGGACGCCGCGGCGGCGGGTGCGGCCGGGGCCGCCCCGGAAGGGTCCTCCTCGCAGTGGGTCGCGGCGAGCGGGTCGCCGACGGCCGCGCCCCCGGCCACCCCGTCCGCACCGCCCACCCCGTCCGCGCCCGCCTCGCCGGCGCCGTCTCCCACCGCTTCGAGCGCGTCGAGTGTGCCGAGCGCGCAGCCCGTGCACCGAGCGCTCACGGCGGCGGAGAGCAGGCCGGTGTACGAGCTGGACCCGGCGCGGCGGGTGGTGGCACTCACCCTCGACGACGGCCCGGATCCGCGGTACACCCCGACCGTGCTCGCGCTGCTCCAGCAGCACGGCATCCGGGCCACGTTCTTCCTGATCGGGGAGAACGCCGTCGAGCACCCCGAGCTGGTGCGGGAGATCGCGGACCACGGCCACCACATCGCCAACCACACCTGGAGCCACCCCGACCTGCGGCGCGTGTCCGAGAGCAGGGTCCGGGACGAGCTGGAGCGCACCTCGGACCTGCTGCAGCGCACCACCGGCCGCACGCCGACCTGGTTCCGCGCGCCCGGCGGGGACTGGTCGGACGTCTCGCTCCAGGTGGGCGCCGATCTCGGGATGCGGCCGATGGCCTGGTCGGTGGATCCGCGGGACTGGGCCCGGCCCGGGACGGCGGCGATCACCGACCGGATCCTCAGGGACGTCCGGCCGGGCGCGATCGTGCTCAACCACGACGGCGGCGGGGACCGGTCGCAGACGGTGGCCGCGCTGAAGGCGTACCTTCCGGCGCTGATCGATTCGGGGTACTTCTTCACGGCCCCGCCGAACTGACCGTGCGCGGGGCGGGGGCCGGCCGGGCGGCGTCCCGGCGTTGTGGCGGCCCGGCGGTGCGATGGGATGCGCGGGGGAAACGGCTTCCGGTCCAAACCACCCGAACGTGTGGATTGGGAGAACCGTTTCTGCGGATTTGCGGCCTCTAGGGTGATGTCGCATCAATTCCCCAGGTACCGCCGGGTACCGCCCTGGAAGGCTCTTTCCCCATGCGTCTCCGCAACGCCTCGCTTGCCGCCGCCAGCGCGATCGCTCTCGTCCTCGCCGTCCCGGTCTCCGCCGACGCCGCGACCGGTGATTTCCTGTACAGGGTCGGCCCCGGCGTCCAGACCGGTCTGGCCGACCCGGAGAGCCGCGCGTGCATCAACCTCCCCTGGACGACCGACGAGGCGCCCGGCTCCGCGCCCGCGAACCTCACCACGTCGACCGCCACGGTCTTCCTCGACTTCGACTGCTCGGGCGACACGTTCTACGTCATGAACCCGGGCAAGAAGCTCGGGGACCGTCTGAAGCTGCGCTCGGTCCTCTTCTCCTGAGCTCCTTCTGAGCTCCTTCCGGGCCCCTCCTGAACGGCGGGAGCCGGCGGGGTGGCCGGGGCCGGGCGGCCGACGTACGTTCGAAGTGTCCGGCCCGGTCGCCGGTGCCTCGCCGTGCCCGTGGTCGGGCGCCCCAGCCTGGGCAGAGCGAAGGAGGGCCTGGGATGACCGGCAACGGCTACGCACACCCTGAAAGGCTGGTCCACACCGAGTGGCTGGGCCACCACCTGGACGACGGGACAATCCGGGTCATCGAGGTCGACGAGGACACCACCGCGTACGACCGGGGCCACATACCCGGCGCGGTCGGCTGGAACTGGAACACCGACCTGCACAGCCGGGTCGGCCGCGACTACGTCGACCGCGAGGGCCTCCAGCACCTGCTGCGCGCGGCCGGCGTGGAGGACGACACGACCGTGGTGCTGTACGGCGGCAACAACAACTGGTTCGCCGCGTACGCCTTCTGGCTGCTGCGGCTGCGCGGCTTCGAGCCGGTGCGGCTGCTGGACGGCGGGCGGAAGAAGTGGGAGCTGGAGCGGCGCGAGCTCACCGAGGAGGTGATGGACTACCAGCACACCACCTACCGGTTGACCGGGCCCGAGCACCCGGAGATGCGGGCGCTGCGGGACGAAGTGCTCGGCAAGGCCGAGGTGTTCGCCAAGCCCGGCGCGGACGCGGTGCTGGTCGACGTCCGCTCGCCCGCCGAGTTCCGCGGCGAGCTGATCGCGCCGCCGCACCTGCCGCAGGAGCAGGCGCAGGTGCCCGGGCACATCCCGGGCGCGGTCAACATCCCCTGGTCGCAGGCGGCCAACGACGACGGCTCGTTCCGCTCGGCGGAGGAACTGCGGACGCTCTACGGGGGCAACGGCGTGGAGTCGGAGCGCGAGGTGATCGCGTACTGCCGGATCGGTGAGCGGTCCGCGCACACCTGGTTCGCGCTGACCGAGCTGCTGGGATATCCGCACGTCAAGAACTACGACGGCTCGTGGACGGAGTACGGCTCGCTGGTGCGGGCGCCGGTGGCGCTCGGCGCGTGAGGCCCGGGGCAGCCGGTTCGCCCTGCTGCGGCACGGCTGAGAGCCGGCCGCGGCCGATCGCATGATTTCGGCCTGTTTCTTTTCATGAACATCTCACAATCGGGGAGTGGAGCAGGGGCCACCGGGACAAGGATCGATCCGACCCTTCGTCCCCGTGACCCTGGAGGACCACGTGCGCAAGAGGCTGATCGTCTCTGCCGCCAGTGCCATCACGCTGTTCCTGACCGTGCCCGCCTCGGCCGCCGACTTCCAACCCGGCGCGGCCGGGGTCGGTGACACCTACTACCCGACCTACGGCAACGGCGGTTACCACGTCTCCCACTACGACATCCGGCTGAAGTACCAGCCCGCCACCGACGAGCTGGAGGGCACCACCACCATCCTCGCCACCGCAACCCAGGACCTCTCACGGTTCAACCTCGACTTCGCGCTGAACGTCCAGGAGGTCCGGGTGAACGGGCGGGTGGCGAAGTTCGCCACCAGCGGTGAGCAGGAGCTGGAGGTCACGCCCGCCCGGCCGCTCGCCAAGGGCAGCCAGGCCACCGTGGTCGTCCGGTACAAGGGCGTGCCGTCCACGGTGAAGAAGTACGGCTTCACCGCCTGGCAGCGCACGCCGGACGGCGCGGTGGCGGCCGGCGAGCCCGAGTCGGCGTGGTGGTGGTTCCCCAGCAACGACCACCCCAGCGACAAGGCCACCTACGACATCTCCGTCCAGGTGCCCGACGGCAACGAGGTGATCAGCAACGGCCTCCTCGTCGGCAAGCGCTCCGAGGCCGGCTGGACGCGCTTCAGCTGGCGGGAGAACAAGCCGCAGGCGACGTATCTGGCCACTCTGGCGGTCGGCAAGTTCGACGTCACCACGGACACCACGCCGAGCGGGCTGCCCGTCTACAACGCGTACAGCAAGGACCTCGGCGAGAACGCCGACTCCGCCCGGGCCAGCGTCGAGCGCACCGGTGAGCTGGTCGACTGGCTGAGCGGCTATTTCGGCGAGTACCCGTTCAGCTCGGTCGGCGGCTACGTGCCCAACGTCAAGGCCGGGTTCGCGCTGGAGACCCAGACCCGGGTGTTCTACGGCCCCCGGCAGTTCGCGCGCGGCGCCAACACCTCGGTGGTCGTGCACGAGCTGGCCCACCAGTGGTACGGCGACAGCGTCTCGCTCTCCCGCTGGAGCGACATCTGGCTGAACGAGGGCTTCGCCCGGTACGCGCAGTTCCTCTGGTCCGAGCACGAGAACGAGGGCACGGCCCAGGAACTCGCCGACTACGTCTACGCCTCGCACCCGGCCGACGACAAGTTCTGGACCGTCAAGCCGGGCGACCCGGGCGCGGAGAACCAGTTCGACACCGCCGTCTACGACCGGGGCGCGGTGGCCATCCAGGCGCTGCGCAACGCCGTCGGGGACGACGCGTTCCTCCGGATCCTGAAGGGCTGGCCCGCCGAGCGCCGCTACGGCAACGCCACCATCCCCGACTTCCAGGCGTACGCGGAGAAGATCTCCGGGAAGCCGCTCGGGGACCTCTTCACCACCTGGCTGTTCACGCCCTCGAAGCCGGCGACCGGGCCGGTGGCCGCCGTCGACGCGGGATCGGCGGCCTCGCCGGCGGCGAGTTCGGGCGCGGGGCGGTCCGACGAGCCGCAGGCCGTGGTGGAGCCGAAGTCCTGGAAGAAGATCCAGGAGACCAACTCCGTGCACGACGAGGCCCACTGACCTCCGGGTGACGGGCGTGGCCCGGTGTGCCCCCTGCCGTCGAGGCGGGCGGGCGCGCCGGGCCGTGTGCCGTACGGGAGTTCAGGAGTTGCTGCTCAGGCGTGCAGGGTCGTGTACACGTCGGCGAGGCGGGCCTCGAAGGCCGCCGGGGTGAACAGGTAGTCCTGGCTGCCCGCCGACTCCAGGGCGTAGGCGGCCAGCACGCAGCCGACCCGGGCCGCCTCCTCGTCGTCCCGACCGTCGGCCTTCGCGGCGAGGAAACCGGCCCGGAACGCCCCGCCGCCGCCGGCGCCGTCAGGGAGCCGGGAGATCGGCGCGGCCGGGACGGCGATCGAGGGCCGGGTGGCGTAGTCGATCCAGACGCCCTCCCGGCCGAGCGTGGTGATCCACGCGCCGACCCGGGCCAGCACGTCCGCCGCGGTCCAGCCGGTGTGCTCCAGCAGGGCTGCGCGCTCGCGGCGGTTGGTGACGAGGTGGGTGGCGCCGGCCAGCACGGCCTCCGCGCCCGCGCGGCCGAGCTCCCGGGTGCGGCCGGCCACGTCGACCAGGTACGGCAGGCCGCGCCGGCGGCACTCGGCGGCCCGGGCGGCCAGCACCTCGGGCTCGGCGGGGCCGAGGAAGACCAGCCCGACGTCCTCGGGCCAGCCCTCGGGGCCGGGGGTGTCGTCCTCGGCCTGGGCGCCCGGGTGGTAGGAGACGATGCGGTTGTCGTCGGCGTCGGTGGTGCGGGTGTAGCGGGCGGTGGCCAGTCCGGGCGAGATCCGGACCCGGGAGGTGTCCACGCCGACCTCCTCCAGGCGGGCGCGGTAGTCGCCGAAGTCCCGCCCGGCCGCGCCGAGCAGCAGCGGTCTGCGGCCGAGCCGGCCGAGGCCGTACGCGACGTTGGCGGCCACGCCGCCGTAGCGCACCTCCAGGTCGTCGACCAGGAACGACAGGGAGAGGTGCTGGAGTTGGGCCGGCAGCAGCTGGCTGGTGAAGCGCCCGGGGAAGGTCATCAGGTTGTCGATGACGATCGGGCCGGTGACCGCGATTCTCATGGGAGGCCTGCCTCTCCTGGGAGGGACGGTGGTCGTGCGGGGCTCGCGCCGGGGAGGCGGGCGTGAGCGGTCAGCGGGCCCAGAGGACCCAGGCCAGCAGGAGCAGGTTGGCGGCGCCCTGGGCGAGCGCGCTCGCGAGCGCGGAGCCCGTCCAGGCGCGGCAGACGCCGAGGGCGACGCCCATCGCGAAGACGGACGGCAGCACCCCGCAGATCACCCACCCGTTGAGCGGGTTGAGCCCGTAGTCCCCGAGGTGGACCAGGGCCCAGCCGGCCGAGGTGGCGGTGATCGCCGCGAGCGTGCCGCGTCCGCGCTCGACGGCCCGGTAGAGCACGCCGCGGTAGCAGACCTCCTCGACCAGCGGCACGAGGACGCCCATGCAGAGCACCATGGCGATCCCCGCGACCACCGGCTGCCCGGGCGCCATCTGCCGGAACAGTTCGGGGACGAGGGAGGTCCAGTTGTCGTGGCCCCGGCCGAAGGCGGCCCGGCTGGCGAACACGGTGTCGGCGTACGCGAGCACCACCAAACCCGTCCCGGCGAGGGCCGGGAGGAGGCGGAACCGGCGCAGGCCGGCCGCCGCCCAGTCGGCCCGGTCCAGGACGGCGACCACGGCGGCGCTCAGGCCGACCGAGATCACCATCAGCGGCAGGGACACCGCCCCGGCGATGCGGACCGCGGCGAGCACGGCGAACACCCGGGCGGCGGAGGACAGCGGTGCGCCGCGGTGGTGCCGGCGCAGGCGGTGCAGGGTGCGAGCCCGCCCGGTGGTGGCGGGCGCGGGGGCGGCAGGCGCCACCACCGGGCGGTCCGCGGTCATGGCCGGCTCACCCCGCCTTCGCGAGCGCCGGGGCGGGAGCGGTGCGCAGGCCGGGCAGCCACCAGTTGTAGCGGCGGAACAGCAGCAGCGTCGCCGGGACGAACAGCATCCGGACGAGCGTGGCGTCCAGCAGGACGGCGAGGCCGAGGCCGGCGCCGTACTCCTGGAGCATGATCGTCGAGGAGAGCGCCATGGTGCCGAGGCTGCCCGCCATGACCAGGCCGGCGGCGTTGATCACCCGGCCGGTGTCGACCACCGCCCCGACGGTGGCGCTCTCCTGGTCGGCGCCGCCGCGGACCAGGTCGCGGACGCGGGTGACCAGGAAGATCTCGTAGTCCATGCCCAGACCCATCATCAGCACGGTGAGGAAGATCGGCAGGTCGTCGATGATCGCCCGGTCCAGCCAGACGTGGAAGATCAGCACGGTGAGGCCGATCGCCCACACGTTGCTCATCATGATCGTGAGGATCAGCCGGACCGGGATCAGCAGCGAGCGCAGCGCGAACACCAGCATCACGAAGACGCCGACCGAGACGAGCCCGATCATCTGCCAGAAGCTGGAGTCGAGCGCGTCGCCGTACTGGCGGTCGACCTGGGTGGCGCCGCCGACGGAGAGCGGGCCGACGTCCCCGGCCCCGGCCGTGACGTCCTGGATCCGGTCGACGGTGCTCACCGCGGCCTCGGTGTAGGGCTTGTCGGCGAGTTCGACGACGATCCGCAGGGCGCCGTCGTCGGACAGGTAGTCACGGCGGACGTCCGGGCCGAGCGCGTCGAGTTCGGCGGCGGTCACCGGGGTGCCGAACGGCCTGGTCACCGCGGACACCCGGGCCACGCCGGGCACGGCGGCCAGGCGGTCGGTGAGCGCCGTCACCGCCTGCCGCCCGCTGTCGGTCAGCCGGTGCCGGGCGTCCACCACGCCGGGGTTGGGCCGGCCCACCACGAGCGTGGGCAGCACGGCGGCGTCGCCCCACTCCCGCGCCAGCAGCTCGAAGCCCGTCCGGGAGTCGGTGGCCGGGCTGAGCGCCACCGGGTCGGCGGTCGAGCGGTGCTGGGCGGTGATCACCGCGAACGGAACGGTGATCGCCGCGAACAGCAGCACGACGGCGACCTTGCGGCGGCGGGCGAGGTCGGCGGCCCGGCGCAGGTGGCGGCCGAGGGCGCTGCCGTGCTCCAGGTCGGCCAGCGGGTCGCGGCCGAGCCAGAAGAAGCGGTCGCCGAGCAGTACCAGCAGGGCCGGGGTGAGGGTGAGCGCGGCGAGCAGCACGATCGGGATGCCGATCAGACCGCCGTAGCCGAGCGGCGGGATCCAGTCCACCGGGGAGAAGAGGGTGGCGCCGAAGGCGAGCACCACGGCCACCGCCGCGAGCAGCATCGACTCGCCGGCGTGCGCGGTGGCGTGCACCGCGGCCTCCTTGGGCGGACGCCCGGCCAGCCGTTCCTGCCGGTAGCGGGAGGACAGCAGCATGCTGTAGTCGACGCCCGCGCCCAGCATCACGAAGTTCATGATGGTGATGGTGAACTGGGTGAGCGTCACTCCGTGTCCGAGGGCGAAGAGCGCGGCCTGGCTGACGGTCGTCGCGAGGCCGATCGCCGCCACCGTGAGCAGGGCCGGCACCACGGCCCGGAAGAACAGCAGCAGGACGACGAAGATGATCGCGTAGGCGACCGTCTCCATCAGCGCGTTGTCGTCCTCGGCCTTCTTGTAGGTGTCCTTGATCAGCGCCAACTCGCCGGTGACGTGCGCCTCGACGTCCGGGCCGGCCCCGGCCGCCTGCCGGGAGGCGGCGATCGCGGAGCGCAGCCAGTCCACGTCGGGGTCGTGCCCGGCGCCCCCGGCGAAGCTCACCGAGACCAGGGCGGCCCTGCCGTCCTTGGCGAGCAGCCGGTCCACGGCGTCGGCGGGCACCGGCACGGGGAAGGAGTGCCAGTCCGCGGACCTGGTGAACGTGGCTGCCAGGTCGGGGAGTCGGCTCTCGTCGGAGGCCACCGCCTGGCGGGCCGGTTCGGCCAGCGCGGGCGGGATCCGGCCGGCGGCGACGGCAGCGTCCACCGCCTGCCGGCGGGTCTGCGGCGTCGCGGGCGTCCGTGCGGCGGCGAGCTGCTGGTCGACCTCGGCGCGCAGGCGCTCCAGGTACTCGGTCGTCGCGTCCCGGTACACCGTGTACGCGGAGGCGGACTGCCGTACCTCGCCGGTGCGCACCCGTTCGGCGATCCGGTCGTCCAACTCGGCCAACATCGTGCGCAGTTGGTTGCCGCGGACGTCCGGCGCGCCGATCGCGACGAAGGACTCGCGCTGCGAGCGGTGCGGGAAGGACCGCTCGACCAGCTGGTCCGCGCGGGCGCTGCCGGTGCCCGGCACGACCTTCGACGCCCCCTGCTTGGTGAGGACGTCGCCGAGCTGTGACGCGAACGGGAAGCACACGGCGATGACCAGCGCCCAGACGGCGAGCACGGTCTTCGGGCGGGCGGTGAGCGCCCCGGCGAGGCGCAGCAGGCGGTGCTGCACCGCGCCGTGGGTGGTCTCCGCCGCTGGTGCGGGCGTGGTGGTGGTCATGCGATCCGGGCTCCCTCGCGGTGGCGGCCGCCCGGCCCGGTTGCGGTGGTGGTGCCCGGGTTGGTCCCGGTGACCACGACGAAGGTGTGGCGCAGCTCCAGGGCGCCGTGCCGGGCGACGTGCTCGGCGAGGCCGGCGCGGATCAGCTCCAGGGCGTGCTCCTCGCGGCTCTGGTCGACGGCGTCCTTGAAGCCGGCCGCCGCGCCCGAGCGCTGGACCCACTCCAGGGCCGCGTCCGGGGTGTCGGCGGGCAGCACCTGGTGGCCGTCGCGGTGGACGTCCACGGTGAGGCCGGCCCTGGTGAACCAGCGCGCCACGGTGGCCGCGTCCTTCGGCAGGTTGACCCGGATCATGCCGGTCAGCAGCGACGGGTCGGCGGTGAACACCTTCTCCAACTGCTCGATCAGCGTCTTCAGGGCGTCGCCGCGGGTTTCGATCACCATGACCCGGCCGCCGGGGCGCAGTACGCGCCGGATCTGCTCCAGCAGCTTGACCGGCTTGCTGTAGCAGATCGCCCAGCCGACCACGACGAGGTCCGCGCTGTCGCTCGGCCGGGTGCGCAGGAACTCCTCCATGTCCCCCTCCTGCAGGGACACGTCGAGGCCGGGCGAGCGCAGCGCCTCCGGCATGACCTTGGCCTGGGCGACCGAGAGCATGCCGGGGGACTTGTCCACCGCGTGGACCGAGCCGCGTCCCTCCAGCCTGCGGATGATCTCGTGGGTCAGGTGCCCGGTCCCGCAGGCGAGTTCGAGGACGTCGTCGCCCGGGGTGATGGTGACCTCGCGCAGGGCGGCGATCGAGTGGACGCCCATCACCGGGCTGAAGTAGGTGTCGTAGCTGGGACTCGCGGCGTCGTAGTCGGGTGTGGTGTCGGCGTGGGTCCGGCTCAGGGTCAGACGCAGGGCGCGGGCGGCGAGTCCGAGGCGGCTCATGGCTGGCTCCGTAAGTTGTTAGGCGGCCCGGGAGGGCCGGATGTGGCTGATGGTGGCTTGCCTCTGGTGGCTCCCAAGGAGTGGCCGTCCGGCTCTCCGGGGCGCCCTGACCGCTGATTGAGATCTGCGTCCTGGTCGCTGTTTACGGAGCTGACGGCGGGGTGTTCCTCGGGCCAAGGAGAGTGCTGGTTTCGGCGTGGGGAGCGTGGGATGACAGAGCGGCGGGCTCGGATCTGGGTGGGGATCGACGCGGGCAAGGGCCACCACTGGGCGGCGGCGGTCGACGAGTCGGGGTTCCAGGTCTGGTCGAAGAAGATTGACAACGACGAGGCCGCGATCCTGGAAGCGGTCGCCGAAGCGCTGGCCATGGCGGGTGCGGTGGACTGGGCGATCGACCTGTCCGGCACCGCGTCCGCGCTGCTGCTGGCCCTGCTCGCGTCGCACGGGCAGAAGCCGGTCTACGTTCCCGGCCGCACCGTCAACCGGATGTCCGGCGCCTACCGAGGCGAGGCGAAGACGGATGCCCGCGACGCGTTCGTGATCGCGGAGACCTCGCGCCTGCGCAGGGACTTCGCGGCCGTGGACGTCCCCGCCCAGCTGGTGGCCGATCTGGCGCTGCTGGTCGCGCACCGCACTGACCTGGTCGCCGACCGGGTCCGCATGGTCAACCGGCTCCGTGACGTGCTGACCGGGATCTTCCCGGCCCTGGAGCGGGCCTTCGACTGGTCCGGCAGCAAGGGCGCGCTGACCCTGCTGACCTACCGGCAGACCCCGGCCGGGATACGCCGGGTGGGCCGCGCCCGTCTGGAGTCTTGGCTGCGCAAGCGTGGTGTCCGCTCGGCCGACAAGGTCGCCGCCACCGCGCTGGAGGCGGCCGGGGCCCAGCACACTGTGCTGCCCGGTGAGAGCATCGCGGCCTCGATCGTCGCAGACCTGGCCTCCCAACTCCTCGCGCTGGACGAGCGGATCGGTGGCCTCGACAAGCAGATCAAGGAGACCTTCCATGCCCACCCGCAGGCGCACATCATCGAGTCGATGCCGGGCATCGGCCCGATCCTGGGCGCCGAGTTCGTCGTCGCTGCGGGCGACCTGTCGGCCTACGCGGATGCCGGCCGGCTGGCCTCCGCGGCCGGCCTGGTTCCGGTGCCCCGCGACTCGGGCCGACGCACCGGCAACCTGCACCGGCCCAAGCGTTACAGCCGTCGCCTGCGCAGGGTGTTTTACATGTCCGCGCAGACCAGCATGATCAAGGACGGCCCGAACCGGGACTTCTACCTCAAGAAGCGTGCCGAGGGCTGCGGCCACGTCCAGGCTCTCATCGCCCTTGCCCGGCGCCGGGTGAACGTCCTGTGGGCGCTGTTGCGCGACGGACGGGAGTTCACCCCCGCACAGCCGGTCGCGCAGGCGGCTTGACTCGGTCATTGAAACTCCTTGGGGTCGGGTCGGTCGGGGTGCGGTCGCGGTGGCGCGGTGGCGGCTCCGGGCACGGCGGTGGCTCCGTTCCTCGTGGCGGGCGGGTCCGGGGTCGGTGCGGTGGGGCTACTCGGGTGTGCGGGCGGCGACTCCGGGCAGGTCGGCGACGAGCAGCAGCCCGCCGATCCCGGCGAGGGTGCCGAGGGCGGCCGCCGTCGCGGACGGGGCGGCCGCTGCGAGGCAGGCGCCGGCGGCCAGGGCGGCGGCGGCCCCCGCGACGACCGCCGCCCGTGGTGCGGTGGCGGCGACGGTGAAGACCGCCGCCGAGGCCGCCAGGCCCGCGCACCACGGGCTGTCGGAGGTGGCGGCGGCGGGCAGTGCGCCGCCGGTCAGCAGCAGCCCGGCGGCCGGGGCCCAGCCGGGCCGGTGCCGCTGCGCGCGCCGGTGGAGCAGGACGGCCAGCAGGGCGAGCGCCGCGCCGGTGAGGGCGGCCGCGCACCACGGCAGGTCGGGCGTGCGGCCGGTGCCGGGGGTCAGGCCCGCGCCGAGGACGACGCCGGCCGAGCCGCCGGCCAGGGCCGCGACGGCGGGGAGGGCGGCGGTGCGCATCGCGGTGGGCGCGGCCGCCGCCGCTTCGCCGGTGCTGGTCATGGCCGGGCGAAGACGCCGGCGTCGGCGAGTTCGGCGAGTGCTTCCACCGCGTACCCGTCGTTGGCGTCCGGCTCGTCGTCGGCGAGGAAGTGTTCGGCCCGCGAGCCGAGCGCGTCCAGCACCCGGTCGAGGTGCTCGGTCGTGTGGGTCGCCATGAAGCTGAGCCGCAGTCGCGGAGAGGCGGCGGGCGGCAGCACCGGATTGGTGTAGACGCCCGCGTCGACGAGTTCCCGCCACAGCAGGAGGGTCTCGACGGTGCCGCGGGTGCGCAGCGGGATGACCGGGGTGGCGCTCTCGCCGGGACTGATGCCCCGTTGGGCGAGGCCGGCACGCATGTACTCGGCGTTCTGCTGGGCGCGTTCGGCCCGCCACGGCTCCTCGCGCAGGATGCGCAGGGCGGCCAGTGCGGAGGCGGCGCTGGCCGGCGTGGCGGAGGCGCTGAAGATCAGGCTCCGGGCGTGGTGCTTGAGGTAGTGGATGACGTCGTCGTCGCCGACCACCGCGCCGCCGAGCGAGGCGAGCGACTTGCTGAAGGTGACGGTGATGAGGTCGACCCGGTCGGTGAGGCCGAAGTAGGAGCAGGTGCCGCGCCCCTGGTCGAGCACGCCGAGGCCGTGGGCGTCGTCCACGATCAGGCGCGCGCCGCGCCGCTCGCAGACCTCGACGAGCTCCGGCAGGGCGCAGAGGTCACCCTCCATGGAGTACACGCCGTCGACGACGACCAGCTTGCCGGTGCCGTCGGGGACTGTGGCCATCGCGCGGTCCAGCGCCGTGGCGTCGTTGTGCCGGAAGCGTCTCAGCTTGGCGCCGCTGAGGCGGCACCCGTCGACGACGGAGGCGTGGGCGTCGCGGTCGGCGAAGACGACGTCGCCGCGGCCGGCCAGGGCGCTGATGGTGCCGAGGTTGGCCTGGTAGCCGGTGGAGATGACGGCGGCGGCGGGCTTGCCGTAGAAGTCGGCGAGCTCGGCCTCCAGCCGGTCGTGCAGGGCCAGGTTGCCGTTGAGGAACCGGGAGCCGGTGCAGGAGGTGCCGAACTGCTCCACGGCCTGGGCGGCGGCCTTCTTGACACGGGGGTCGGCGGTGAGGCCGAGGTAGTTGTTCGACCCGCACATGACCAGCTCGCGGTCACCGAGGGTGACCGTGGTTCCCTCGTTACCGGTCAGCGGCAGGAAATACGGGTAGATCCCGGCGGCCATCGCATCCCGGGCCGCGGTGTAACCGGAAACTTTCGAGAATATGTCCACCATATTTCCCTCGAATTCAATGGGAGGTGTCCTGGCGGGCTCGGGCGCCGGTATTACGGGGCGCGCCGAACACGAAATGACATGGACACTCGACCCTGGACGGGCGTGGTGAAAGCGGACCGGGCAGGGGGGGAGCCGTCCGGCCCGGGTGCGAGCGCGTCGTTGCGCCGTACCCGGGCCTCGCGCACCCGGCGGTGCTGGAACTCGGCAGAGGCTCGACGTGGGACGTGTGGGGCGTCAACGTCCAGCATGGGAGCACTGCTTGGCTGCTCGTCAGTCGTGTGAGGCAGGGCGTGTGAAGCCGTGGCGACCCTAGCCGACCCGCGCGGACAGCGTCGGATGCGCATGTCTCGGAACGATCCCCCGTTGATGTCGAAGAGCGGTCGCCCTGGCCCGGGAATTCCCCGGGTCGCATTTTCGATCATCGTGCACAGCAAACCTGAGGCCGTTGACCGGTGGAGCTTCCGCCGTTTCTCCGCGGCCTGGCCGAGGAAACGAAAGCATGCGCGATGGAGGCTGTCAACAACCATTCCTGCGTTGCGTGTTGGGGTTTCTGACAGGTAGTCGGAAGTCTGCTAGGCTGCGCCCGACCGTCTGGACGGTTTGTAACGGGGAGAGAGGGACCAGCGGTGCGTGATCAACTGCTCGACGCCGTCGAGCGGCTTCTGGTGCGAGGGGGTGTCGACGCGGTGCGCCTGGACGCCGTCGCCGTCGAGGCCGGCGTGAGCAAGGGCGGGCTGCTGCACCACTTCCCCAGCAAGCGGGCGCTGGTCCAGGGCGTCGTCGAGCGCCTGGCGGACCGGTTCGAGGCCGTCCTGCCGGGCCCGGAAGCGCCGCCCGGCGCGTTCGCGCTCGCCTGGCTGGACGCCAGCATCCCCGCGGAGTCGCCCACCGGGGACACCGGCGGCGCCGACCAGGTGCCGGTCGCGCTGCTCGCGGCCGCCGGCGGACCCGAGGTGCTGGACGTGCTGCGGGTCCGCTACGACGGCTGGCAGAAGCGCCTGACCGACAACGGGCTGGACCCGGCCGTCGCCACCCTCGTCCGGATGGCGGTCGACGGCTGGTGGACGTCCAGGCTGCTCGACCTCTCCCCGCCGCGCGACGACCTGCACCGACGGCTCCGCGCACTGCTCGTCGAACTCACGCAGCGCGGAGCCGAGTTCGCGAAGGCCTGAGCCACAGCACGCTGAGCTCGCCCAGTACGGAAGCCGGCCGACCACGGTGGTCGGCCCGGCCGGTCGACCCGGGCAGGACCACCCTGTCCGGCCGAGTCACGACGACGGGGACGGACGGCATGACGGCATACCTTCTCGTGGGAGCGGCGATCTGCGCCGAGGTGACGGCCACCCTGGCGCTGCGCGCATCGCACGGCCTCACCCGGCTGGGGCCCGGCGTGGTGGTCGCGGTCGGCTACATCGCCGCGTTCGTGCTGCTCGCGCAGGCACTCAAGTCGCTGAACGTGGGCCCGGTGTACGCGGTCTGGTCCGGGCTGGGCACGGTCGGCGCCCTCGTCGGCGGGGTGGTCGCGTTCGGCGAACCGGTCAAGCCCGCCTCGGTGGCCGGGGCGGTGCTCGTCGTGGCCGGCGTGGCGGTGATGTACCTCGGCGGGGGAATGAGTCACGAGTGACGCAATGACGTCGCGTCGGGGGAGGTCGGAGGAGACAGCATGCGCGCCGTGCCCGCCCGGAGCCGGGTCCTGCGATTCACCAAGACGTCGATGGTCGTCACCGACATCGGCTTCCTGGTCTACTGGGCGGCCACGCTGCTGGCCCTCGTCCCGGCCGAGTACGCGTACAAGGACTACGACGATCCGGTACTCCGCGACTGGAACTACTCGTTCGTCCTGCTGGACGTGCTGGCCAGCGCCACCGGGCTCACCGCGCTGCGGCTCGGCCGTCGCGGCACGGCGGCCGGCGCCCGGCCGCTGATGCTGGTGTCGCTCGCGCTGACCAGCACGGCCGGGCTGCAGGCGGTGGCGTTCTGGGCGCTGCGCGGGGACTTCTCGGTGAGCTGGTGGCTGCCGAACCTGTTCCTGCTGCTCTTCCCGATCCCCGGCATGGTGCACCTCGCACGGCGGATGGCCGCGGAGGGGCGTTAGCCCGCCGCCACCGGCGATCGACGCCGGCGGCGGGGCGGGCCGCAGGTGGGGGACGGTTTCAGGCCCGGTCGGCGGTGACCACGTGGTAGTCGAGGAGGCCGTCCCGCCAGGCCGTGCGGAAGTGCCGGGTCCAGTGCCCGGGCGGGACGATGTCCGCCAGGTACCGGTCCAGTCCCGGCCAGACGTCCGCGCCGATCGACTCGGTCGTGATGCTGGTGAACCCGGCCTCCGCGAGGTCGGCGGTGAAGCCGTCGAGCGGGTGGGCGACGTCCAGACCGTCGGCGAAGCTGCCGAGCAGGATGCTCAGCCGCTCGGCCACGTCCGGGCCGTCGGCGGTGAAGAAGGTGGTCACCACCAGCCGCCCGCCGGGCCGCAGCACCCGGGCCGCCTCGTGCGCGAAGCTCGTCAGCTCACGGAAGTGCTGCGCCGCCTCCACCGAGTAGACACCGTCCAACGAGCCGTCCGGGAAGGGGAGTTCGTCGGCAGCGCCGAGGGTGTAGGAGAGCCGGTCCGGGTACGTCGCGAGCGCCCGGGCGTTCACCGCGCGGGCGCGCTCGATCTGGTCGGGGTGGATGTCCGCGCCCGTCACCGCCGCGAACCGGAACTCCCGCAGCGCCAGCGCCGAGCCCAGCCCGCGCCCGCAGCCGACCTCCGCCAGCCGCAGCTGCTCGTGCGGCTCCGGGAACGCCCGCAACACCAGCCGGTACAACTGCTCCTGGCTGTGCACCCGGTCCTCCGGCGTCGGTGCGGCGAGGTCGATCCCGTGCCAGTAGCCGAAGTTGATGAAGCCGCCGGCGAAGGTGGCGGCCTGGGAGAGATCGTCCGCGCCGTACATGCGGTGTACGGAGGGCGGGATCCGGCTCTGGTTCATGGGTCGTCCTGCCTTGATCGGAGGTCCGTCGGGCGCGCCGCTTGGCGGCCGCGCCGCTGTACGTACCCCAACCGGCCCGGATGCGAACGCACGGGAGTCGGGCGATTACCGAGTGGCACGGGGAAAATGCGGTGCGGGTGGGACGGCGATCCACTACAGTCCGCGGTGATCATGTGGAGTCGCGTTGCGGGGGACGCCGCACCCGGTTCCTGAACCGCGCGGGAGTGCGAGAGAAGGAGACGTGGAGGCGTGAACACCGACGACCGCCCCAAGCCGCCGCTGACCGGCGGCGAACGCGAGATGCTGCGCACCTTCCTGGACTTCCACCGGGCGACCCTCGCCATGAAGTGCGAGGGCCTGACCGACGAGCAGCTGCGGCAGCGCTCCAGCCCGCCGTCCACCCTGACCCTGCTCGGACTGGTGCGCCACATGGCCGAGGTCGAGCGCACCTGGTTCCGGCGCGTCATCAACGGTGAGGACATCCCGCTCGTCTGGTCGGAGGAGGGCGACTACCAGGCCGCCTACGACCCCGCCGGAGCCACCCGCGCCGAAGCCTTCGCCGCCTGGCAGGCCGAGGTGGAGCACTCCCGCCGGATCGAGCGCGAGGCCGAGTCCCTGGACGTGACGGGCTACCAGTCGCGCTGGCAGGCCGAGGTCTCGCTGCGCCTGGTGATGCTCCACCTCATCCACGACTACGCCCGCCACAACGGCCACGCCGACTTCCTCCGCGAGGCGATCGACGGCACGGTCGGGGCGTAGTGGCCGGGGCGTAGTGGTCGGGATCACAGGGCGGTTCGTGCAGTGGGTGAAATGCCGGGGCCGTCGGAGCGGTTGGCACGGGCAGCCGTACCTGTCCATGCGCACACCTCCGGCACCCACGAGGAAGATCCATGACCGTCACCGCGTCCGCTGAGTCCGCTGCCTCCCGCGCGGCCGAGATCCTGTCCCGGCCCGTCGAGCTGAACGGCCTGACCGTCCCCAACCGCATCGTGATGGCGCCGATGACGCGCATGTTCTCCCCGGGCGGCGTCCCCGGCGAGGACGTGCGGTCCTACTACGCCCGTCGCGCCGCCGCGGGCGTGGGCCTGATCGTCACCGAGGGGACGTACGTCGGCCACGCGTCGGCCGGGCAGAGCGACCGGGTGCCGCGCTTCCACGGCGAGGAGCAGCTGGCGGGGTGGGCCGGGGTCGCCGAGGCCGTGCACGCGGCGGGCGGCACGATCGTGCCGCAGCTGTGGCACATCGGCATGGTGCGCAAGCAGGGCGAGCCGCCCTACGCCGACGCCCCCGCGGTCGGCCCCTCCGGCATCCGCCTCGACGGCACCGAGGGCACCGGCCGGGCGATGAGCCGCACGGACCTGGACGACGTGATCGGCGCCTTCGCCGAGGCCGCCGCCGCGGCCGAGCGCATCGGCTTCGACGGCGTCGAACTGCACGGTGCTCACGGCTACCTCCTCGACCAGTTCCTGTGGGAGCGGACGAACCGGCGCACCGACGGCTACGGCGGCGACCCGGTGGCCCGGGCGAAGTTCGCGGCCGAGATCGTGGCCGCGGTCCGCGCGGCCGTGTCGCCCGACTTCCCCGTGATCTTCCGCTACTCGCAGTGGAAGTCGGAGGCCTACGACGCGCGGCTCGCCGAGACCCCCGAGGAGCTCGCGGCGATCCTGACCCCGCTCGCCGAGGCCGGCGTCGACGCGTTCCACGCCTCCACCCGCCGCTACTGGCTGCCGGAGTTCGACGGCTCGGACCTGAACCTGGCCGGCTGGACCAGGAAGCTCACCGGCAGGCCCACCATCACCGTCGGCTCGGTCGGCCTCGACGGCGACTTCATCCGCGGTTTCATGGGCGAGGGCGCCCCGGTCCAGGGCATCGACAACCTGCTCGACCGTCTGGAGCGCGACGAGTTCGACCTCGTCGCCGTCGGCCGCGCCCTGCTCCAGGACCCGGAGTGGGCGGCCAAGGTCCTGGCCGGCCGCCTCGACGAGCTGAAGCCGTACGACGCGGCGGCGCTGAAGACGCTGAGCTAGTTCCGCCCCGTGACGTGGACGCCCCGACCGTGTGCGGTCGGGGCCTTCGTCGTTGACGGAGGGTGCCGCTACCAGCCGAGGAGGTGGGTGCCGGTGGCGAGGGCCGCGAGGACGGCCTTGGTGGTGGTCTCGGGGGTGAGGGTGGTGGGGTCGACGGTGTGGCGGCCGGGAGCCGGGTCGAGGACGACGTAGTGGAGGGCGGCGCCGGTGGTGCGGCTCTCGCGGCGGAAGGTGTCGAGGGCGGGGACGGCGGGGCACTCGACGACGACCTGGTAGCCGCCCGTGGCGTAGGCGAAGGCGGCCTGGGCGGCGGCGGCCAGGGCGGTGGTGTTCTGGCGCTCGGCCTCGGGGAGGTGGGGCGGCAGCTGGCCGCGGCGGATGACCCGCAGGAAGTCGTCGGTCCGCAGGTGGACGCTCGGGTGCAGCTCGGTGGCGAGCAGCGCCGCGACGGGGCTCCGCCCGGCCCTGGCGGGGTCGACGAGGACGACGACGCCGCCGGCGCCCCGGCCGCCCCCGAGCTCCGGCCCACCTACGGTCGTACGGTTCACAGCAGCTGATCCCTTCGCGGGCCGGGGACGGTCGGGTAGCCGGGGCGAGGCGGTCGGAGCGCGAAAGGGGCGGTCGGACCTGGATGCGGACAGCCGACCGCCTCGTCCCAACGACTGATGCTTTCGGGGATCAACCTAGTCCACATGGGTGCCCCGAGTCGTCCCCTCCCTGGTCCCGGGGTTGCCGGCTCTCCCGGTGCGGTCCCCGGCTCGGTCCTGGCCACCGGCCACGGTGCGGTCCTCGGTGCGGTCCTCGGTGCGGAGGACGATCGGGTTGGTCAGTGCCGCCATCGGGCCCCAGGGCAGGTCCTCGCCCATCGCGTTGCCCCTGCCGGGCGTCCCGTCGGCCTTCGGGTGGCGGACCTCGGCCCGGACGTACGCGGCGAGCGAGGCCGTCGTCCGCCAGGCGACCGTGCCCGAGCCGCCGGCGGGCAGCGTCTCCTGGTGCATCTGGCCCTCGTCGGTGAGGAAGCGGACCGTACCGCCGGGCACGCCGGACACGGTGAGCCGGACGTCCACCGGGGCGTCCGCCGGGACGGACAGCTCCTCGCCGATGCCGGCCCGGCGGCCGTGCCCCGTGACGGTGAACTCCAGCTGAACGGCGGCGGATTCGGCGAGCCAGCTGCGCCCGGCGCGCATCCCGTCGAGGACCGCGTCCCGGGTGAGCTCGTCGGCCAGGACCACGTTGTGCGGGGATCCGATCACCTGCGGGACGCTGTGCGCGTCGCTGTTGCCCATGGCGGGCAGCCAGGACCGGCCGTCCCGGACGGCGACCGCGAGCTGCGCGTCCCAGGTGTCCACGGCCGACTCGTCGTCGTACGTCCAGGGCCCGTTCCAGACCTCCACCGCGTCCGCCTGCTCGTACCCGAACTTCCACTGGCAGGCGACGTAGGGGCAGTACGGGTGCGCGGGCACCACCAGGCCGCCGGAGCGGTGCACCTGGCGGGCGAAGCGCGGGAAGGCCTCGTCGCGGGAGCGGTAGCGCCAGTCGACGAACTCGCCCGGCCGCAGGCCGAGCGCCAGCCAGTGGCCGTTGCGGGTGGTGATCTCCTCGCCGGGGACGACGAGGAGGTCCGGGCCGGCCAGCGGGCCCCACACCGCGTGCGAGGAGCTGGTGTTGTGGTCGGTGGACACGATGAAGTCCAGGCCGGCGGCGCGGGCACCGGCCGCCACCTCCTCGGGCAGCCGTCGGCCGTCGGAGTGCACGGTGTGCAGGTGGCAGTCGCCCCGGTACCAGGCGCGGCCCCGGCCGCGGGCCCGCTCGGGCGGGTAGCTCGGGGTGAACTCCGGCCCGGGAGCGCCGAATCGGAGGGTCACCTGGACGCGGTAGTCGAGGCCCTGCGGCGCGATCTGGTACGGGCCGAGAACGATGTGCCAGGTGCCCGGGTTGACCGGGCCGGGCAGGTAGCCCGGGGTCGCGGAGTCGCGGGCGATGCGGAACTCGGTGCGGAAGCCGCCGGACCAGCCGCGGAAGCCTGGGCCTCCGAGGTCGGTGCCGCGCTCGTCGAAGATGCCGATGTCGCAGGAGTTGCCCGGGGTGCCGGCCGGGACCGGGGGCCTGTCGTAGGTGTAGGAGACGGCGATCTCCCGTACGCCGTCCGGGACTTCGACGGGCAGGTGGACGAAGTCGGGTGCGCCGGTGGGCAGATGGCCGGTGAGGGTGAGGGTGCTGTCGCGGTCGGGTGAGTCGGCTGCCGCCGGGGTGGCGGCGGCCGACAGTCCGAGGACGGTGGCGGCGCCGGTGGCGAGACCGGTGCGGAGCAGGTCGCGGCGGTCGAGGAGGGGGCGGTCGGCGGCGGTGGGGTCGTCGCTCTCCGGGGTGGCGGGCATCGGGGCCTCCGGGTTCGGACGGGGTGGGGTCGCCCGCGTGCCTACCCGCGGGGGTGAACCCGGGGTGAGCCGGGGCCCACGGGGGCGGGGCGGGTCGGTGAAGGGCGGCGGGGCGGGCGGCGACTGGGGGCGGGTTGCGGCGAGTGACGATCGGTCTGTTCATAGAAACAGATGGTCGGATTGTCGGAATAGTGTGGAGGTCGGCGTGTCGCTCAGTCGGCGGGCCCTGCTGGTGGCGGTGGCCGGGAGCGCACTGGCGGGGTGCCGGTCGGCGGTGCGGGGTGGTGAGGAGGCTGCGGGGCAGGTGGCCTCGGGTACGGCTGCCGTGTCCGGATCTCCGACGGCGACGGCGACCGCGGTGGCGCCACCGTCGGTGTCCGCCGCGCCCCGGATACCGACCAGGGCGGACGTGGTCGCCCGGTACGGCGGGGTGGACCCGACGGAGTGGGGTCTGGAGACGGCCGGGGTGATCACCGAGCTGCCCGGCGGCGAGGGGGCCACGGCGCTCACCTTCGACGCCTGCGGCGGCCCCGGCGGAAGCGGGTACGACGCCGACCTCATCGACTTCCTGCGCGCGCACGGCGTCCCCGCCACGCTCTTCCTCAACGCCCGCTGGATCGACGCCAACCCGGCCGCGTTCGACGGTCTCGTCGCCGAGCCGCTCTTCGAGATCGGCAACCACGGCACCGCCCACCGTCCGCTCTCGGTCACCGGCCGCTCCGCCTACGGCATCGCCGGCACCCGCGACGTCGGAGAGGTGTACGACGAGGTCGCGGGCAACGCCGAGAAGCTCACCGGGTTGCTCGGGCACCCGCCCCGCTTCTTCCGCTCCGGTACCGCCCACTACGACGACGTCGCCACCCGGGTGGTCGCCGACCTGGGGGAACGCGTCGCCGGCTTCACCGTCAACGGCGACGGCGGCGCCACGCTCAGCGCCTCCCAGGTACGGCAGGAGGTCGCGGCGGCCGCGCCGGGATCGATCGTCATCGCCCACCTGAACCACCCGGGCGGCGGTACCGCCCCCGGCTTCGCGGCGGCGATACCCGGGTTGCTGGCGGCCGGGCGGCGGTTCGTCCGGCTGTCGGACGTGTTCTGAGCCCTCACGCCAGTGCTCGGCTGGCCCCGGAGGCGCGCTCCGAGGCGTGCTCCGGGGCGCGCTCCGAGACGGGGGATCAGGGAGGGGGACCGGAGACGGGGGATCAGCGGAGCCGGAGGCCGCCGGGGAGCTCCTCCTCGATGATCCGGACCAGCCAGTCGAAGACCGTCGGGCCGCGTCCGGCCCGGGCGGCGGCGAGGTCGGCGGCGACGTGCTCGCGGTTGGTGGGGTGGCAGCGGGCGAGGCGCTGCTCCAGCTGGCGGACCGTCTCCGGGTGGCCGAGATTGCGCCGGGACACCTCGTGGTCCCGCCACTCGATCGCGTAGTCGCCGTCCTCGGGCGTGCCGTAACCACCGCGCAGACAGTCCGCGAAGGCGTCGAGGTTCCGGCCGAAGTAGCCGTCGGAGCCGATCGACTCGCCGACGACGTCCCAGAAGTCCTCCAGCGTGCCGACCCGGGTGCCATCGATCACATACGTCACGGTCACACGGTGAGGATAGTGCGGTCAGTGGGCCACGGCGATGGCGGTCGCGAGCAGGCCGTCGCGGACCGCCCAACGGCCGTCGAAACCGTCGATCCGGCGGTCGCCGACGCGTGGGCCGGGGACCAGGAGGCGGGCGCTGAAGGTGCCGTCGGAGGCGAGGACGAGATCGGCCTCGCTGAAGTCCAGGAACTTGCCGGCGAGCGGGAACCACGCCTTGTAGACGGACTCCTTGGCGCTGAACAGGATGCGGTCCCAGGGGATGTGCGGGGCGGCGGCGAGGAGGCCGGCGATCCGCCGCTGCTCGCCGGGCAGGGCGATGACGTCCAGGACGTCGTCCGGGAGCGGCAGCGCGGGCTCGGCGTCGATGCCGACCGAGACGAGGTCGCGGGAGTGGGCGACGGCGGCGGCGCGGAAGCCGTCGCAGTGGGTGAGGCTGCCGACCACGCCGTCCGGCCAGCTCGGTGCGCCGAGGTGGCCGGGGATGATCGGACGGTAGGCGACGCCCAGGCGCGAGAGCGCGGCGCGGGCGCAGTGGCGGGCGGTGGTGAACTCGCGGCGGCGCTTGCCCACGACCTTCGCCCCGGACTTGGCGGCAGCCCGCGCGATGACCGCCTCCTCGTCGGGCTCCAGGCGGGCCTCCGGCGGGTCGTCGTACGCCACTTCCGTCGCCACGACGTCCGGCAGCAGGTCCCCGATCACACGTTCCCCCTCGGTCGGTCGCGCGGGCGTCGCCGCGCCGGACGAGCCTAACCCGGGTGTGGGGTGGGGGAGTCACCGGTACTGCGCTGGAGGGGCGGTGACGATCTGTCAGGGCCGGGAGCGGTGGGGCGGTCACGTATCTTCGCGTGTTCGCGCGCATGAGTAAAGGTTCCTCCTTTGTGTTCATGGCAACACCATGGAGGTCTAGACCCATCATGGTCGGGTGCTTAGGTTCCTTGCACTGGCGGGAGTGAACTCGACGGCGCTCTGGGCGAGTTATGTTGTCATGCCCACGCCTGCCGCCATTCGCTCCGCTCTCCCAACCGAACCGGAGGGAACCATGCGAGCCGTCACGAAGAACCTCAGGATCCTGGCCGGCGCGCCGCTCGCCGCCGCAGCCCTGATCGCCCTCACCGCCGGCAGCGCGAGCGCCGCGATACCGGTCAACAAGCCGATGTCCGGCAAGGCCACCTACTACACGGACGCCGGATACGGCGCCTGCGGCACCCGGATCGACGCGTCCAGCCAACTGCTCGTCGCCGTCCCGCGCTCCTGGTGGACGGCCGCCAACCCCAACAACGACCCGGTCTGCAAGGGAATTTCGGTGAAGGTGACCTACCAGGGCAAGACCATCACCGTGCCCGTCAAGGATCAGTGCCCGTCCTGCGACTCCACCCACATCGACCTCAGCCAGCCGGCGTTCGCCAAGCTCGCTCCGCTGGGCCAGGGCGTCATCAACGGCCTGACCTGGCAGTTCGTGAAGAGCAGCGGCGGCAAGACGATCGCACTCTCCGAGCCCGTCACCGGTTCGACGCTCGGCTGAGCGTGCTGCCCGCCCCTGCCCGTGCGCAGGGGCGGGCTGCTTGGCGGTGAACCGACGTGCGCGTACGGGCCGCTGGGCCGGGCGCCGACGCCATCACCTGCTGGGAGGTGATGGCGCACACGTCGGCTACCGGAGGACGCCGTGGACGGCTTCGGGGTCGGTGGGCGACAGGGGAGTCGGGGCGGTGGCCGCCTTGCTGGTCAGGGTCGGGGGCGGAGTGATGTAGGTGGCGGTGGGGTCGGCTTCGGGGGCGCAGGTCCTGGCGATGCTGCCGTTGCCCTGCGGGAGACTGCCGTCGCGCAGGTAGGCGGTGAACGTGTCGTCGAGGCAGGCGTTGCCGTGGAAGAGGATCTCGTGGAAGCTGCCGCCGGTCTGGACGACGAGCTTGGAGCCGGGGAGTGCGTCGTGCATGGCGAGGCCGCCCTCGTACGGGGTGGCGGCGTCCTCGGTGGCCTGGAAGAGGAGGACCGGCGGGAGGCCCTTGCCGGTGATCTTCAGGCGGCCGGCCGGGTTGCCCTGGTAGGGCCAGAACATGCAGGCGGCGTTGTACCACATGTTGTTATAGGTGTAGAAGGGTGCGGTGGCGTTGACCTTGGCCTGGTCCTTCTTCCAGAACTCCCAGTCGCGCGGCCAGGCGTTCTCGGTGCACTGCGCGGCGTTGTACGCCGGGAAGGTGCCGTCGTCGGCGCCGGGCGCCGCGTACTTGTTGTAGGCGATGGCGAGCGGCCTGGTGTCGTGCTGGGTGAGGTAGGCCGAGAGCACGGTGGCCATGCGCGGCCAGCGCAGGAAGTTGTAGCCGCCGCCGTAGAAGGTGTCCTCGAACTCGGCGGGGCCGATCTTTCCGGGGGCCGGGGCGGCGTCGGCCGGGGTGGTCCGCAGGGCGTCCTCGACCTTGTCGTACGCCTGCTTGACGGCGGCGGCGTCGGTGCCGAGGTGGTAGACCGCGTCGGCCTTGGCGGTCCAGGCGGCGAAGGCGTCGAAGCGGCGCTGGTGTTCCTTGTCCTGGAGGATGTTGTGGTCGTACCAGCTGATGGTCGGGCCGACGATGCTGTCCAGCACCATCCGGCGGACGTGCCTGGGGAAGAGCTGGCCGTACGTCGAGCCCAGTGAGGTGCCCCAGGATCCGCCGTAGAAGTTGATCTTCGGGACGCCGAGCGCCCGCCGGATGCTGTCCATGTCGCGCGCGTTGTCGACCGTCGTCATGTGCGGCAGCAGCCAGGACCAGTCGGCGGCGCAGTCGGCGGCGTACCCGGCCGCCTTCTTCAGCCACTCCTTCGAAGTGCCCCGGCTCACCTGGTAGTCGGGCCGCTCGCCGTCGAAGTAGTGGGCGTCGCAGACGACATGGGGATCGCTGCCGTTGGTGCCGCGCGGGTCGAAGCCGATCCAGTCGTAGGTCGAGGCGACGTCCTTGGGGAGCTGCCCGGAGATGTAGGCGGGCATCCAGAGCCCGGAGTCGCCGGGGCCGCCGGGGTTGAGGAGGATCGGGCCCTGCTGCTGGTCCTTGGCAGCGGTGGCGGGGAGCCGGTTCACCTTGATCTTGATCTTGCGGCCGTGCGGGTCCGCGTAGTCGGCCGGCACGTCGAGCATGGCGCACTGCAGTGCGGGCGTGGCGGTGTCGTTGCAGGAGCTCCAGACGAGCTTGCCCTGTCCGGTGTCCTCAAGCGTGGCGGTGTCGGGTTCGGCGGCGGAGGCCACGCCACCGAGGGCGGCGACGGCCGCGGCGGCCGAGAGCAGGGCGATGACTTTTCTCATGGGGAGCATCATGTGATATGTGCAATGTCACTACTAGTGAGCTGACCGGACTTTACCAAGGCTTGACGGGTGCGGAGTTGGGGCGTGGGGCGCGGCTACTGTTCTTCGGTCCGGTTGAGGGCTGAAGGGAGCACGGGCGTGCGCGCGGAGAAGAAGCCGGTTCTGTACGTGGTCGTGTGCGCGGCGGGAGTCGCGGGCGGAGTGGGGGAGTTGATCGCGGCGGCCCAGGACCGGGGATGGGACGTCGGGGTGGTGGCGACCCCGCTCGCGATGGGGTTCATCGACGAGGAGGCGATCGTCGAACAGACGGGGTATCCGATCCGCTCGGCCTGGCGCAAGCCCGGTGACCCGCGGCCCCTGCCGGACCCGGATGCCGTCGTGGTGGCTCCGGCGACGTTCAACACCGTCAACAAGTGGGCGGCAGGGATATCCGACACGCTCGCGCTCGGGATCCTCTGCGAGTCGTACGGCTGGGGGATCCCGGTCGCCGTGCAGCCGTGCCTGAGCACGGCGCAGGCGGCGCACCCGGCGTACGAGGAGAGCCTGGCGCGGCTGCGTGCGATGGGGGTGCGGATCGCGGAGTTCGTGCCGGGAGCGTACAGCTGGACGCGGGTGCTGGACCTGCTGGGGGAATCGGGCTGACCCCGGTCGGTCATTCCACCCCGGCCCGCTCGCCGACCCCGCCGTCGAACGAGAGGTGAAGATCATCGGCCGGCCGGAAGGTGAGGAGCACCGCGACGAGCCGGACAGTGGCCGCTACTCACCGTTGCCCTCGACCGTGCCGGGCCGTGCATCCCGGCGCCTCCGTCCTAAACCTTCCGTCGCCGGACGGCACCCGCGCCCTGCCCGGCGCGCACCGGGACGAGGCGTGCTGGTGGGGCGGCGGTCGGCGGCTCGAGTGCGGTGTGCGGGGTGGCGCAGGGTGGCGAGATTCACCCGCACTGGCGTGGCATTCGGATGATGCGGCATATTTTGTACCCGCCAAATTACTCCGATCGAGGTGAGTTTCCCGTCACCGTCCGCAAACCAGTCTCGGGCCGCCCGGGCTGGGATAGCGTCCCTTCCGCCCGGGGGTGGTCCCACCGTTCCCTCCCCCCGGCGCAATCCGGTGTATTCGAACACGGCCGAGCCGGGCCGTGACCTCATTCGGGAGAAACGCGTGCGAAATTGCCTTTCCGATAGTCGGCCCGACGTGGCCCGCGATCTGCGCCTCGCGGTCGACTCGCTGGCCGCCTTCCCGGCCCGCGACGCGGCCACCGCCGCCGTCACCGACCGCCTGGCCGCCGTCGCCGAACTCTGCCGCTCGGTCGACGAGGTGCTCGACAGCATCGTCGTCCAGACGGCCGCCGAGGCCGCGGAGGAGGGCTGGACGGCGGCCCGGATGGCGGCCGAACACGCCGCCTACTACGCCAGGTTGCGGCGTGCGCTGCTCCCCGCCGCGGTCGGCGCCGGGCTGACGCAGCAGTGAGCGCGCTGCACCCGGGCGCGCACGTGCTGACCTGTCCCACCCGCTGGAGCGACGTCGACGAGAACGGGCACATCAACAACGCCCGGCTGGTCGGATACGTCCAGGAGGGGATTTACGACCTGTTCTGCCACCACGCGACCGCCGTCCGGGAATCGCTGTTCCCGTCCGGATTCCTCATCGCGCGGCACGAGATCGATTACCTGGAGCAGCTGCACCACCGGCCCGAGCCATTGACGGTCAGGCTGTCCGTGGAGCGGCTCGGGCGGAGTTCCGCGCACGTCGTCGTGAATGTCTGCCGGGAACCGCAGGTGTTCATGCGGGCCCGCACCGTGGTCGTCGCCCGGGACAGGGAATCCGGGCGCTCGCGCACCCTCAGCGAGAACGAACGGCGTTTTCTCACGGGGTTCATTCCGGAGTCCGCGCGGGGTGAGGCCGACCGGGCCGACGCTTCGCCGAGCGCGCCGCACACGGTGCCGCCGCAGCGGGTACCGGCTCGTTCGGGCACGGCCTCGCCCGTGCGGGGCTCCCGCAGGCGGTGCCGCGCCTCGGCGGCCTGACGCCGGTCGGCCGCGCGCTCGGTCGATCCGCGCCGGACGGGCGGCGCGGGCCGGCGGCGTGATCGGCAGCCGCGTCGATCCGCCCGCCTGGTCGAGCCGGGGTACGGATGATCCGGGGTACGGCGAGAAACCCTCCGCCGTACCCGACGGTCCGCAGTACCCTGAGCAGCACGGGCACCGGTACGTTCCGCGCCGGTCACCGGCTGCGACGGCCCCCGAATCCGCAGCCCGCCGCAGCCCGCCGCAGCCCGCCGCGGACCCCGCCGGTTCCCGCCGAGCGGAAGGAGGACGCGATGACCATCTCCCGGGAGGACTTCCTCGCCCGCGTCGTCGAGCGCGGGGAGTACCGCGGCGACGCGGAGGCCGACCACGCCGCCCGCGTGGTGCTCGCCTTGCTCGGCGAGCATCTGGTCGGGGGCGAGCGGGCCGAACTGGCGGAGTCCCTGCCCGAAACCTATGCCTCGCTCCTGCGCGACGCCCGGCCGACCGGCGAGGCGCTGACCGCCGAGCGCTTCGTCGAGGCCGTCGTCGGCTGGATCGACGGGGCCACCCCGGCGACCGCCCAGTGGGACATCGGGGCGGTCCTGAGCACGCTCGCCGACCTGGCCCCGGACGAGCTGATCGGCCGGGTGCTCGACCAGCTGCCGGACGGCTACGACCTGCTGTTCGGCCACCCGCTGCCGGCCTGAGCGGGCCGCCGCCGGAGGCGCGGGACACCTGGGCTCCCGGGCCGGTCGTTTCGACCGGCCCGGTGCAGTTCGGAGGAGCGGGTATCGGAGCCGGGTTCAGCGGCAGAGGGCGGCGGCGCCGATCAGGCCCGCGTCGGTGCCGAGTTGGGCTCGGCGGACGTCGAGGCGGCGGACGTACGGAAGCACGGCGTACGCGTCGAGGTGGCGGGCGAGCGGGGCGAACAGCACGTCGCCGGCGGTCGCGACACCGCCGCCGATCACCACCCGATCGAGGTCGACCAGTGCGGCGGTGGCGGCGATGCCGGCGGCCAGGGCCTGCGCCGCGCGGTCGAAGGACGTGAGGGCGATCGGGTCGCCCGCCTCGGCGTCGGCGGCGACGGCGCGGGCCGAGCGGTCCTCCCCGGACGGGCGCCAGCCCTCGGCGAGGGCGCGGCGGGCGATCGCGGTGCCGCTCGCGATGCCCTCCAGGCAGCCGCGCGAACCGCACGGGCAGGCCTCGCCGTCCAGGTCGACGGTGATGTGGCCGAGGTGCCCGGCGTTGCCGCTCGGGCCGGGACGAACCGCGCCGTCCAGGACGAGGCCGGCGCCGACGCCCGTCGACACCACCAGGCACAGCGCGTTGTCGGCGCCCCGCGCGGCACCCCGCCAGTGCTCGGCGGCGGCCATCGCGACACCGTCCCCGGCGAGGTGCACCTTCAGCCCGCGGGCGGCGAGCGCCGTGTGCGCGGCGACCTCGGCGACCAGCGGGAAGCCGCGCCAGCCGGGGATGTTGACCGGGCTCACGGCGCCCCGGGCGAGGTCCACCGGGCCGGCGCTGCCGATCCCGACGGCGCGCACGGCGGCCCAGTCGGGCGAACCGGCCAGCCGGTCCAGCACCTGGCGGACGACGGCGATCACGGCCTCGCCGGACTCCTGGGCGGGGGTGGGCAGTTGCAGCCGGTGCCGGAGCCCGCCGCGCTCGTCGACCAGCGCCCCGGCGATCTTCGTTCCGCCTATGTCGACGGCGGCGAACAGCGGGGCGGCGGCGGACGCGGTGGTGACGGTCATCGCGGACGGCTCCAGGCAGGGGCGGACGGCAGCGGCCCCGGCCGGGGTGGTGGGGCGCCGATCAGCGTAGTGGGATGGGCCGGGGCTGGGGCGACGGCGGTGGCGCCTCGCTCTCCCCGCGAGGCGCCACGGGGCGGTCAGCCCGCCGTCGTCAGGCGCAGCGTGACCAGTTCGAACGGCCGGAGCGCCAGCTCCACCCCGCCGTCCACCACGGCCACCTCGCCGCGTGTGCCGTCCCACGGCCGCTCCAGCAGATCGCAGGGCTCCGCCCCGGCCAGCGGGAACGACGTGGCGAGGCGGCCGCGGGCGCGCCCGCCGCCGGCCTCGTAGACGCGGACGACCAGATCCCCGCTCCGGTCGTCGGCGAGCTTGACCGCGCTCACCACGATCGCGTCGTTGTCCATCGACACCAACGGCGCCACGTCGGCGACCGTGCCGGTGATCCGGCGCTCGGGCAGGCCGATGCGGTAGCCCTCGCGGACGGCGTCGCCGATGGCCGCGCCGGGCACGAGGGCGTGGTGGAAGCGGTGCAGGCCCTGGTCGGTCCTGGGGTCGGGGAAGCGGGGTGCGCGCAGCAGCGAGAAGCGGACAGTGGTGGTCGTGCCGCCGTCGGTGCCGCGCACGGTGCGGGTGACGTCGTGCCCGTAGGTGGAGGCGGTGACGAGGGCGACGCCCCAGCCGGGTTCGTCGAGGTGGACGAAGCGGTGGTTGCAGGCCTCGAACTTGGCGGCCTCCCAGCTGGTGTTGGTGTGGGTGGGGCGGTGGAGGTGGCCGAACTGGGTCTCGGCGGCGTAGCGCTCGGTGTGGATGTCGAGCGGGAAGGCGGCCTTGAGGAACTTCTCGGTCTCGTGCCAGTCGACCTCGGTGTCGATGTCGAGCCGCTGCTCGCCTGCGCGCAGGGTGAGCGTCTGGACGACGGTGGACGATCCGAAGGAACGCGCCACCCGGACCGCGACCCGATCGGCGTCCGAGGCGGCGACGGTGAGCGAGTCGAGCCCCACCAGATCGGTGACGGTGTTCCGGTAGAACCGGTCGACGTCCCAGGCGTCCCACATGTTGGGGAAGTCGGGGTGGATCTGGAGCAGGTTGGCACGCGCGCCCGGAGCGACGGTCTCCCGCCCGCTCGCGACGTCGACGACCGACACCACCAGCCCGTCGCCGTCCACCACCACGTCCAGCAGGCCGTTGCGCAGGACGAACCCGCCCTCTGCCCGCGCCGTCACCGAGCAGCCCCCGGCGGGTGTCCCGGCGACCGCCGCCCCGCCCGCCGGAACGGCCGACCGCGCGTGTGGCGCCGCGTTGAACACCAGCTCGCGCCCGCCCGCGGCGTCCCCGGCGAGGGCCTGCTGGGCGCGCCCGATGAGCGCCTCCAGCTCCTCGGCGATCGCCGCGTACGTCGCCTCGGCCTCGCGGTGCACCCACGCGATGGACGAGCCGGGCAGGATGTCATGGAACTGGTGCAGCAGCACCGTCTTCCAGATCCGGTCCAGCTCCTCGTACGGGTACGCCGCACCCGTGCGCAACGCGGCGGTGGCGCACCAGAGTTCGGCCTCGCGTAGCAGGTTCTCGCTGCGCCGGTTGCCCTGCTTGGTCCTGGCCTGGCTGGTGAGCGTGGCCCGGTGGAGTTCGAGGTAGAGCTCGCCGACCCAGACCGGTGGGTTCGGGTACTCGGCCTCGGCCTTGGCGAAGAACTCGGCGGGCTTCTCCCAGTGGACGGTGGCCGAGCCCTCCAGGTCCTTCAGCCGGGCGGCCTTGGCGACCATCTCACGGGTGGTGCCACCACCGCCGTCGCCCCAGCCGGTCGGGGCGAGCGAGCGCCGGGCGACTCCCTTGTCCTTGAAGTTCCTTGCCGCGTGTGCGATTTCGCTGCCCTTCATGGAGCAGTTGTAGGTGTCCACGGGCGGGAAGTGGGTGAAGACGCGCGTCCCGTCGATGCCCTCCCAGAGGAAGGTGTGGTGCGGGAACCTGTTGACCTGGCTCCACGAGATCTTCTGCGTCAGCAGCCACCGGGAGCCCGCGTTGTGGATGATCTGCGGCAGGCCGCCGGCGAAGCCGAAGGTGTCGGGCAGCCAGGCCTCGTGGTTCTCGATCCCGAACTCGTCGAGGAAGAACCGTTTGCCGTACACGAACTGACGGGCCATCGCCTCCGAACCCGGCATGTTGGTGTCGGACTCGACCCACATGCCGCCGGCCGGCACGAACCGCCCGTCGGCCACCGCCTTCCGCACCCGTGCGTACACCTCGGGGCGGTACTCCTTGATCCAGGCGTACTGCTGCGCCTGGGACATGGTGTAGACGAACTCCGGCTCGTCCTCCAGCAGCGCGGTCATGTTGGCGGTGGTGCGGGCCACCTTGCGGACGGTCTCGCGCAGCGGCCAGAGCCAGGCCGAGTCGATGTGTGCGTGGCCGACCGCGCTGATCCGGTGCGCGGACGGCGTGGCAGGCGCGGCCAGTACTCCGGCCAGTTCCGAGCGGGCGGCTGCGGCGGATCCGTTGACGTCCTGGAGGTCGACGGCGTCGAGCGCCCGTTCGACGGCGCGCAGGATCTCCCAGCGGCGGGCGCCGTCGACCGGCAGCTCGGCCATCAGCTCGCCGAGCACCTCCAGATCGATCGCGAGCTGCCACACCGTCTCGTCGAAGACGGCGAGGTCCATCCGGGCGAGCCGGTACTGCGGCGCCTCGCCGGCCGTGTCCCGATCGCCCAACTCGGTGGGCAGGAAGGGGTGGTAGTCCAGGATGACCGGGTTGGACGCCGCCTCGACGTGCAGCAGCACCTGCTCGCCGCCGGCCGCGGGCGCGGCGATCCGCACCCACTGGTTGCGCGGGTTCAGGCCCTTCACCGGGGTGCCGTCGGGGCGGTAGACCAGGCCCTCGCACTGGAAGCCCGGCATGTTGGCGTCGAAGCCGAGGTCGATCAGCGCCTCGACCGTCCGCCCGGCCCACGCCTCGGGCACGGTCCCGGAGACGGTGAGCCAGCTGGTGCCCCACGGCGCGCCCCACGCGTCACCGACCGCGACGGGGGTGCGCGGCGCGGCCAGGCCCTCGGCGACGGGGACGGGCTCGCCGGGCGCCGTCCAGATGCCGACCTTCAGCGGGACGGACTCGGGGTGGACGGCCGGGCGGATGCGCTCGTCGAGGACGCGCCTGAGGCGGGACTCGACGAGGGTGCGGTCATCGTGCATGTCAGCAGGCTCCGTTGCGTGGCTGGCGGATGTGAACGGCTGTACACGGCTTTACGCGGCTGGGGAGAACGCACGGAGAACGTACGTCTAGAGAGAACGTACGTCGTGCGGGTGGACCACCTCGGTGATTCCGCGCGCGGCCAGGTGTGCCCGGTCCTCGGCGCGTTCGGCGAGGACGGTGGTCGGGCGGGCGCCGGCCTCGGTGAGGCGCATGAACGCCTCGAACACGGCGCCGCCCGGCCCGCAGACCGAGCGCTTCGGGGCCGCCACCTCGTCGCCGGTGGCCACGACCACGGCCGTGGTGCGCGGCCGCGGCGGCTGCCAGCCGTTGCGCGCCTCGGCGACGGCCTCGGCGAGGCGGGCACCGGCCGGCTTGACCGCGCGGTCGGTGGTCAACAGGCCCAGGCCGTATTCGAGTTCGGGGAAGTCGGCGAGGGTGCGGTCCACGTCGTGCGAGCACCACCAGGTGACGCCCCACAGGCCGGGGCAGTCCAGGACGGCCGCGACGGTGGCAGCGGTGAAGCGGGCGGCGTCCTCGGCGGTGATGTGCGGGGCGGGGGCGCCGACCTCCTGGAGCCAGACCGGGCGGGCCGGGTCGTCCGCCCAGGCCTTGGCGAGCTCGACCAGGTAGGCGGCGTGCTGCGCGGTCGCGGTGGAGGCGGCGCCGTAGCGCTGGGCGGTGCCGTTGAAGACCCAGGAGTGCACGGCGGTGGCGGCGCCGATCCGGGCCGAGTGCCAGGGGGTGAACGGGTGGTCGTCGAGGTACCAGGCGGCGTCGTAGGAGGCGTGCAGGTGGAGCCGGCCGGGCGCGCCCTGTTCGCAGGCGGCGAGCATCCGGCGCAGCCAGGCGTCGGCCTGGCCGGGGGTGATCCGGTCGGGGTCGGGGTGCGGATCACCGGAGAACTGGTTGATCTCGTTGCCGACCGTCATGCCGAGGAAGTTGGGCCTCCCGCGCAGCGCCGCGGCGAGGGTGCGCAGGTAGGCGGCCTGGCCGTCGACGACGTCGGGATCGGTGAAGAGGTTGCGCCGGTGCCAGGTCCGGGTCCAGGAGGGCAGGAAGTCGAAGCTCGACAGGTGGCCCTGGAGGCCGTCCACCGCGACGTCGAGCCCGCGCTCGCCGGCCGCGTCGACGAGCGCGGCGAGCTGTTCGACGGCACGCGGGCGGATCAGCGTGCGGTTGGGCTGGAAGAGCGGCCAGAGCGGGAAGACGCGGACGTGGTCCAGGCCGAGTGCGGCGACGGAGTCGAGGTCGGCGCGGACGGCGTCGAGGTCGAAGTCGAGCCAGTGGTGGAACCAGCCCGAGGTGGGCGTGTAGTTGGCGCCGAAGCGGGGGCGCTGCGGGGCGGAGCCGGTCATGGGCGGGTGCTTCCTCGGCAGGGTCGGGGCGGACGGACGGCGGGCTAACCCTTGACGGCTCCCTCCTCGACGCCCTTGAAGAAGAAGCGCTGGCAGGCGGCGAACACGACGACGATCGGCAGGAAGGCGATCATGGTGCCGGCGGCGATCAGCCGGGGGTTCGCGGAGAACGTGCCGTTGAGGTACTGGAGCCCGACGGTGAGCGTGTACTTCTGCGGGTCGTTGAGCACGATCAGCGGCCAGAGGAAGTCGTCCCAGGCGCCGATGAAGGTGAAGATGGCGATCACGCTGAGCATGCCGCGCACGTTCGGCAGTCCGACGTGCCAGAGCCGCTGCCACACGGTGGCGCCGTCGACGAGGGCGGACTGGTCGAGTTCGACGGGGACGGCGGCGAAGGCGGTGCGCATCAGCAGGACGTTGAGCATGGCGAGCGCGCCGGGCAGGGCGACGCCGGCCAGGCTGTCGGCGAGGCCGAGGCTGCGCACCAGCACGTACTGGGAGACGATGGTCACCTCGCCGGGGAGCACGAGGGTGGCGAGGAAGAGGCCGAGGACGAGCCTGGCACCGCGGAAGCGCAGCCGGGCCAGGGCGTAGCCGGCCAGTGTGCAGCCGATGACGTTGCCGGCGATGCAGACCGCGGCGACGGTCAGGGAGTTGAGGGCGTAGGTCCAGACCGGGATGGTGTCGGCGACCTTCGCGTAGTTGGAGAAGGTGAGGTCCTCGGGGAGGAAGGCCGGGGTGCGGGTGTAGACGTCCTCGCCCGGGCCCTTGAGGGAGGTGGACAGCTGCCACAGGAACGGGCCGATGACGAGGAGGAGGACGAGGACGAGCAGCAGGTAGCGCAGGGCGGTCCCGGCGGGGGAGGGGGTGTTGAGGCCGCGGGAGCCCCGGGACGTTCGGGAGCCCTGTGATCTTCGGGTGTCCGGGGAGCGGCGCGTGGTCACGGGCTCAGGCCGCCTTTCGGTTCAGCCGCATCAGGAGCAGCATCGGGCCGAGGGTGATGGCGAACAGCATCAGGCTGAGCGCGGAGGCGTAGCCGAGGTGGCCGGTGAAGCCGCGGCTGTACATCTGGATCAGCATCACCACGGACATGTCCCGGCCGCCGGGGCCGCCCTGGCCGTTGGAGAGCACGTACAGCTCGGAGAAGACGCGCAGGGCGCTGACCGAGATGAGGACGGAGACCAGCATCATGGTCGGCCGCACCCCCGGGAGGGTGACGTGCCGGAACCGGCGGAAGGGGCCGGCACCGTCGACGGCCGCGGCCTCGTGCAGTTCGCGCGGCACGTTGGCGAGGGCGGACAGGTAGATGACCATGTAGTAGCCGAGGCCCTTCCAGACGGTCAGGGCGATCGCGCTGAGGAGGAGCAGCCAGCGGTCGGTGAGGAACGAGACCGGGGAGTCGGCCAGCCCGCTCCGCTGGAGCAGGCCGTTGACCAGACCGCGGTCGTCCAGCACCCAGCCCCAGATCAGCGCCACCACGACGGCGGAGGCGATGACCGGGGTGTAGAACGCGGTGCGGAAGAAGGTGAGGCCGGGGATCTTCCGCTGGACGAGCAGGGCGAGCAGCAGCGGCAGGAAGGTCAGCAGGGGGAGGCAGACCAGCATGAAGACGACGCTGTTGAGCAGGGCGTCGGCGAGCTGTTCGTCGTCGAGGATCCGCCCGTAGTTCTCCAGGCCGGTGAACTGCCCGCCATCCAGCGGCTTGGCGTTGGTGAAGGACAGGATCACGGTGTTGACGGCCGGCCAGAGGTTGAAGACGGCCAGCCAGACCATCGCGGGCCCGGCGAGCAGCCAGGGGGTGAACCAACGCCGGTGGGTCATGCTGCTGCCCTCCTGGGGCGGCGGGTTCCGGGGGCCGGTGCCCGGGCGTCCGCCGCTCGGCCGGTACGGTCCTCGGCGCGGCTGCTCAGCCCTTGAGCAGCTTGTTGCACTGCTCGACGGCGGAGTCCAGCGCCTGCCTGGAGCTCGTGTCGCCGCTGATGGCCAGGGCGATCTGCTGGTTGATCACCGTGCTCATCGCGTCGTCGATCTGGACGGGCTGGATGATCTTCGCCTTGGCCAGGGAGTTGAAGGCGATCACCTTGGCGTCGCCGGCGTTGGTGCCGTCGCTGCGGCTGAAGAACGGGTCGTCGGCGGAGGCCTTGGTGGACGGGAAGACGCTGGTCAGGTGGGACAGCGCGGCCTGGTTCTCGGCGTTGGTGACCCAGCGGGCGAGGGCGACGGCGGCTGCGGGGTTCTTCGTGCTCTTCGGGATGGACACGCCCTGGACGTACAGCGGCGGGATGTTCATCGCGGGGGAGGGGACGACCTTCGGGGCGAGTGTCGGATTGTCGGTGGCGAGGCCGGTGATGTAGTTGGCGCCGGCGGTCGTCCAGGCGGCGGTGCCGGAGTTGAAGAGCTTGGAGTTGCCGGCGTAGGTGTTGGTCAGGACGTCCTTGGGGAGCAGGCCCTCCTTGAAGGCGTCGCGGTACTTGTCGAGCAGCGCGGCGGCCTCGGGGGTGTTGAAGGTGAAGGACCGGCCGTCGTCGGCCATGATCCTCACGCCGGCGTTGTAGAGGTCGCCGATGCCGGGCTTGCGGCTCATCAGGTAGGTTCGGCCGCCGGACCTCTCCTTCATCACCCGGGCCTGGGCGATGAGGTCGTCGAGGGTGGCGGGGAGCTTCTTCGGGTCCAGGCCGTACGTGGTGAGGAGCTCCGAACTCCAGTAGTTCACATCGGTGTTGAGGTACCAGGGGTAGCCGTAGGTGCCGTCCTGGCCGGCGAAGCGGTAGGCGTCGACGCCGCCCGCGACGTACTCGTCGGCGAGCTTCGGATCGGCCTTGGCGGCGTCCAGCAGGAGGCCTTTCCTGGCCAGCGGGAGGGCGAAGTCGGGTGGGAGGTTGACCACGTCGGGGAGGGTGCCGGCGGCGGCCTGGCTGAGGACCTTGTCGGAGTAGCCCTCGCCGGGCTGGTCGAGCCACTCGACCTCGACGCCGGGGTACTTCTTCCTGAAGCCGTCGATCACGCCCTGCACGTAGTCGGTGAACTTCGGCTTGAGCGCCCAGGTCTGTAACGAGACCTTGCCCTTGACCTCGCCGGTGGCGGCCGCGGAGGCCACGCTGTCGCTGCTCTTGCTGTCGCCGGAGCCGAGTCCGCAGCCGGTGAGTGCGGCGGCGGTGACCGCCGTCGCCGTAAGTGCCGCCCGGATTCTTCGCATGAGGGTCTCCCGGTCCAGAGGTGGGTGGGGATGGTGCTCAGGGGCGCTCAGGGGGGTGCTCAGGGGGTGCTCAGGGGGGTGCTCAGGCAGTGTTCAACGGTGCTCGGAGGTGCGATTGTGCCGAGATCGGAGCCTGGCTGTACTAAACCGGTCTAGCTGCCTCAGGGACTATGCTCCGGCCTAAACTTGGCTGTCAAGAGAGGGGTCGGATGCCGTGGGCAGACCGACGATCGCCGACATCGCCCGTCAGGCCGGTGTCTCCAAGGGTGCGGTGTCCTTCGCGCTCAACGGCCGACCCGGGGTCAGCGAGGCGACCAGGGCGCGGATCCTGCGGGTCGCGGAGGAGATGAAGTGGCGTCCGCACAGCGCCGCCCGCGCCCTCGGCGGCGCCCGGGCCGACGCCGTCGGCCTGGTGATCGCGCGCCCGGCCCGCACCATCGGGGTCGAGCCGTTCTTCGGCCAGCTGCTCTCCGGCCTCCAAGCGGTGCTCTCGGCCGGGTCCGTCGCGCTGCACCTGATGGTCGTCGAGGACACCGCCGCCGAGATCGACGTCTACCGGCGCTGGGCCTCCGAACACCGGGTGGACGGATTCATCGTCGTCGACCTCCAGACCCGCGACCCGCGGCTGCCGGCGCTGGACGAACTCGGGCTGCCCGCGGTCGTCCTGGGCGGACCCGGCAAGGGCGCCGGGCCGCTGCGGATCTGGGCCGACGACCGGGAGGCGATGCTCTCGATCGTCGACTACCTGGCCGCCATCGGGCACCGCCGGATCGCCCACCTGGCCGGGCTGCCGCACTTCCAGCACACCCAGCGGCGGATCCGCGCGGTGCGCGACGCCTCGCGCCGGCTCGGGCTGGAGGAGGCCGTCTCGGTGCCGACCGACTTCAGCGACGCCGAGGGGGCCGCCGCCACCCGCACCCTGCTCTCGCGGACCAGGCGACCCACCGCGATCGTCTACGACAGCGACGTGATGGCCGTGGCCGGGCTGGGCGTGGCGGGGGAGATGGGCGTCGCGGTGCCCGGCGATCTGTCGATCGTCTCCTTCGACGACTCGGTGCTCGCCCGGATCGTCCACCCGCCGCTGACCGCGCTCAGCCGGGACACCTTCGCGCTCGGCGAGCAGGTGGCGCGCACCCTGCTGGCGGTGGTGGATGAGGCCGGGCCAGGGCGCGATCTGCAGATGCCGACGCCGCGTCTGACCGTGCGGGAGTCGACGGCGCCGCCGGCCGCCGCGTCCCCCGCCGGGGTGGTTGCTGCGCGAGTCATTGACACTGCTTCTTAACCGATTTAGCCTCGCTGCGCCGAGGGGGCCCGGCCCTTGCGTCCTGCGCGCCCCCTCACCGAGTACCTCCCTCCGAGTACTTCTCATCTCCGAGTACCTCTCTTCGAGCACGTCCGACGAGCACCACGAGCACCGCCACGCCCGCATGCACCCGGGCCCGCCCGTGCCGGTGGGCCACCCCACCCTCCGCCGCTCGATCGGAGCCACCGCATGTCACGACGTCTCCCCCTGCTGCTCAGCGCCGTGCTCGCGACCGCGGCGCTGGCCGCCGTACCCGCCGCGCACGCCGACCCGCACGCCGAGCCGTCCGCCAGGTTCGCCGCGCCCGCACCGGCCGCCACCGCCGCCGGCAACCAGCCCTACGCCTCGTACTGGTACCCCAGCACCATCCTCGCCTGGGACCCGGCCACCGATCCCGACGCCCGCTTCAACCGCTCCCGCGTCCCGCTCCAGCCGCGCACCAGCGACCCCGCGCTCAGAGCCAACCCCAACGCCCGTGCGGGCGAAGGGAAGATCGCCTCCTTGGTCTCCTTCGGCCCCACCTCCAACAACCCGTCCCAGGGCTCCGCCGACCCCAACTACTACGCCTTCGGCTACTGGCAGTACGTCGACAAGCTGGTGTTCTGGGGCGGCTCGGCCGGCGAGGGCCTGATCCTCGCCCCCAACCCGACCGTCGTCGACGCCGCCCACCGCAACGGCGTCAAGGTCTACGGCACCGTCTTCTTCCCGCCCGGCGCCTACGGCGGCCGGATCGAGTGGGTGCGCGACTTCGTCCAGAAGTCCGGCAGCCGCTACCCCGTCGCCGACAAGCTCGTCCAGGCCGCCCGTTACTACGGCTTCGACGGCTGGTTCATCAACCAGGAGACGGGCGGCGGCGATTCGACCCTCGCCACCGAACTGCGCGACCTCATGCAGTACACCAAGGCGCAGGGCAGTACCGAGTTCATGTGGTACGACGCGATGACCACTACCGGCGCGGTGGGCTGGCAGAACGCACTCACCTCCGCCAACTCGCCCTATCTCCAGGACGGTTCGAAGCGGACATCGGACTCGATGTTCCTGAACTTCGGCTGGACGTCCACCGGTCTGGACTCCTCCCGCACACTGGCCCGACAGCTCGGCCGCAGCGAGTACGAGCTCTACTCCGGCATCGACACCGAGGCCAACGGCTACAACACGAGCGTCGACTGGAACACCCTGTTCCCGCCCGGGCAGCCGCACACCACCTCGCTCGGCCTCTACCGGCCCGAGTGGACGTGGAAGTCCGCCACCGACCGCGCCGACTTCTACGCGAAGGATGCCCGCTACTGGGTCGGCGCCAACGGCGACCCGTCCAACACCAACCGCTCCGACAGCTGGCCGGGCCTCGCCGGCTACGTCGCCGAGTCCTCGCCCGTCACAGCCAAGCCCTTCGTCACCAACTTCGGCACCGGACAAGGGGACTTCTACAACTCCGGTGGCACCCGGGTGGCCACCGGCGGCTGGAACAACCTGTCGCTCCAGGACGTCCCGCCCACCTACCGCTGGATGGTCGGCTCCGACGGCAGCAAGCTCACCCCGTCCGTCGACTTCACCGACGCCTACCAGGGCGGCTCCTCGCTGCGCCTCACCGGCACGCTGGACGCCACCAACACCGTGCGGCTGTACCAGACCAGCCTGCCGGTCGCGGCGGACACCCGGCTGTCCGTCGTGCTCAGGACCCCGGCCGCCGGGCCGACCAGGCTCAAGGCCGCGGTCTCCTTCACCGACGCGCCGAGCAGCTTCTCGACGCTCGACCTGGGCGCCAACTCCGGTACCGGGTGGGAACGGCACACCCTCGACCTGTCGCCCTACGAAGGCCGGACGATCGCCCAGATCGCCCTCCAGGCCGACGGCTCCGACCCCGCCTACGACATACGGATCGGCCAGATCGCCGTCTACGACGGCACGGTGGAGACACCGGACGCGCCCGACGGCCTCACCGTCCTCGGCGCGAGCGACATCGTGGCCGGCTCCAGCCAGTCCCTGCGGCTCTCCTGGATGGCCGCGCCCGGCGGCCACGTCCACCACTACGAGGTGTACCGGCGCAACGCCGACGGCACCCGCACCTTCCTCGGCGCGACCCCGAACGACGCCTACTTCGTGGGCCGGTTGGACCGCGCGGGCGGCGAGGACGGCACCACGCTCGACGTCGAGGCCGTCTCCACGACGTTCGGCCGCTCGGCCGCCGCGACCACTACGGTCTCGTGGACCGCGACGCCCCCGGTCGGCAACCTGGCCCTGAACCGCCTGGCCACGGCGTCCGGCCGGTGCAACGCCGACGAGGGCCCGGCCAAGGCCGTCAACGGCAGCGTGAGCGGGGGCACCAGCGACAAGTGGTGCACGCTCACCCGCGGCAAGTGGCTTGAGGTGGACCTCGGTTCGGCCCGTCAGCTGTCGAAGTTCGTGGTCAGGCACGCCTCCGCCGGTGGCGAGAGCGCGTCGTACAACACGCGTGACTTCTCGATCCGGGTCCGCTCGAACACCACCGATCCGTGGACCACGGTCGCGAACGTCACCGGCAACACGGCCGGCACCACGACCCACCCCGTGACCACCACGGCCCGCTACGTCAGGCTGGTCGTCACCAGGCCCACCCAGACCACCGACCCGGCCGCCCGCATCTACGAGTTCGAGGCCTGGGGCAGGTAGCCACCTCCCCGCGACGGAAAGGACCTCCCCCGTGCCGGTCACCATCACCGCCGTCGAGAGCACGGACCTCTTCACCGGCCCCGAGGACGCCCCGCGCCAGCTGCTGCGGGTGACCCTCGACGGGCCGGCCGCCCGGATCACCGTCACCGGCCCGGGCGTGCGCGGCGAGGCGGCCGGCACGGGGCTCGTCGAAGTCCCGTTGGAGATCACCGGGGCGTCGGTCGGTGATCAACTCCCGGTCACCGTAAGGGCCGACGAGGCCGAGGCGCAGGCCGTCGTCGAGGTCGCCGAACCCGGCTGGACGATGTTCCTCGTCCCGCACTTCCACTACGACCCGGTCTGGTGGAACACCCAGGCCGCGTACACCTCCCCCTGGGAGCTGCTCTCCGCCGACGCCACCACCCGGCCGCGGTGGGAGCGCAACGGCTTCGCGCTCGTCGACGCGCACCTGGACCTCGCGCTGCGCGACCCGGTGTACAGGTTCGTCCTCGCCGAAGTCGACTACCTGAAACCGTACTTCGACCAGCACCCCGAGCGGCGCGAGGCCCTGCGGCTGCTGCTGGAACGCGGCCAGGTCGAACTCGTCGGCGGCACGTACAACGAGCCCAGCACCAACCTCACCGGCGCCGAGACGACGATCCGCAACATCGTGTACGGCATCGGCTACCAGCGCGACATCCTCGGCGGCGACCCCCGAACCGCCTGGCAGCTCGACGTGTTCGGGCACGACCCGCAGTTCCCCGGCTACCTCGCCGCCGCCGGCCTCACCGGCAGCGCCTGGGCACGCGGACCGTTCCACCAGTGGGGCCCGATCCAGAAGAACTTCCGCGAGGCCAAGGACGACGCGCGGGTCATGCAGTTCCCGAGCGAGTTCGAGTGGATCGCCCCGAGCGGCGACGGCGTGCTCACCCACTACATGCCGCACCACTACTCGGCCGGCTGGTGGATGGACTCCTCCCCGGACCTCGCCACCGCCGAACAGGCGGTCCACGAGCTGTACCGCAAGCTCAAGCCCGTCGGCGCGACCAGGAACCTGCTGCTGCCGGTGGGCACGGACTACACCCCGCCGAACAGGTGGGTCACCGGAATCCACCGCTCCTGGGGCGCCAAGTACCTGTGGCCGCGGTTCGTCTGCGCCACCCCGCGCGACTTCCTCGACGCCGTCCGGGCCGAACTCGCCGCCACCAGCCGCCGGCCCAGCCCGCAGACCCGCGACATGAACCCGGTCTACACCGGCAAGGACGTCTCCTACATCGACACCAAGCAGGCGCAGCGGGCCGCCGAGGTCGCCGCGCTGGACGCGGAGCGGCTCGCCACCCTGGCGACCGTCCACGGGCTCGGCCGCTACCCGTCCGCCGCACTCGACAAGGTGTGGCGCCACCTCGCGTACGGAGCCCACCACGACGCGATCACCGGCTCCGAGTCCGACCAGGTGTACCTCGACCTGCTCGGCGGCTGGCGGGAGGCGCACGACCTGGCCACCGCCGTCCGGGACGCGGCGCTCGACGCGCTTTCGGCGCGGATCTCCACGGTGGGCGAGGGCTCGCCGGTCGTCGTCACCAACACGCTGTCCTTCGACCGGACCGACCTGGTTGCCGTCCGGCTGCCCCCGGGCGGTCGGGCCGTGCGGGTGCTGGACGACGCCGGTGCGGAGGTGCCGAGCGTCGTCGACCGGGGCACGCTGCGCTTCCTCGCCGCCGATGTGCCCGCGCTCGGCTGGCGCACCTGGCGGCTGGTGGAGGGCTCGCCGGCCGCCGCCTGGACGGCGGTCGAGGGGTGGACGATCGCCAACCGACGGTACCGGGTGAGCGCCGACCCCGCCCGGGGCGGCGGGCTGACCTCCGTCCACGATCTGCTGCACGAGCGGGAGTTGATCCAGGCCGGACGGATCGGCAACGAGCTGCGCGTCCACGAGGAGTACCCGCAGCACCCCGACTTCGGCGAGGGCCCGTGGCACCTCGTGCCCAAGGGGCCGGTCGTCGGCTCCGGATCCGCGCCCGCCGAGGTGCGGCGGGAGACCGGACCGCTCGGCGAGCGGCTGGTGATCGCCGGGACGGTCGACGAGATCCGCTACGAGCAGACGGTCACGCTGTGGCACGGCCTGGACCGGGTCGACTGCCGCACCCGGGTGATCGACCACTCCCGCGCGGACCGGCTGGTGCGGCTGCGGTTCCCGGTGGACCTCCCCGGCGCGCTGCCCGTCAGCGAGGTCGCGGGCGCCGTAGTCGGGCGCGGGTTCGCCCTGCCCGACGTCGACTCCGCCGAGGCGCCGTGGACCCTCGACAACCCGGCCAACACCTGGTTCGGCCTCGGCGCCACGGCGCGTGCGGTGCTCCGGGATCCGGCCGGATCGCCGCTCGGCGAACGGGCGTTGGGCGTGGCCGAGGTGGTCGTTCCGGGGCTCGACGACGCCGCGGACGTGCGTGACCTGGTCGTCGCGCTCGCCCGGGTCGGTGTCACGGCCACGACCTCCGGCGCCGACTGGTCCCGGTACGGGTGGCTGGAAGTGGACTCCAACCTGCCCGACTTCCGGATCGTCGTCGGCGGTCCGGAAACCAACGACGTGGCACGGGAGTTGATCGGCCGGGCGGGTGAGGAGTGTGCGAGTGTGCTCAAGGCGCACGGCGCTGTCTGGGTGCCCGCGCTCACCCGGCTCGCCGAGGTCTGGCAGCCCGGCGCCGACCTGCGGGACCTCCGGGCGCTGCCGGCACTGGTGGTCACGGACCCCGCGCCGCTGGTGGCCGACCTGGCGGACGCGCGCATCGAGGCCGTCTGCCCGTTCGGCTCCTCGTGTGAGCAACTCGCGGAGCACACCGTGGCGTTGCTCAACTTCGGCCTGCCCGGCTTCGCGGTGGACGCCACCGGCGCGCTGCACCTGTCGTTGATGCGCTCCTGCACCGGCTGGCCGTCCGGCGTCTGGATCGATCCGCCCCGGCGCACCCTGCCCGACGGCGCATCCTTCCAACTTCAGCACTGGACCCACGAGTTCGGCTACGCCCTGGTCGGAGGCGCGGGCGACTGGCGAGCCCAGACCCTGCCCGCCCGGGGCCAGGAGTTCAACCACCCCCTCCACGCACGGATCGTGCCGCCGCAGGACGGACCGCTGCCCGCCACGCTGTCCTGGCTGCGCGTCGAACCCCAGCGTGAGATCCTGCTCGGCGCGCTCAAGCCGGCCGGCAACCCGATCGCGCACGGTTCGGCGGCGGAGGTCGGACGCGAACTCGCCGTCCGGCTGGTCGAGTCGACGGGTTGCGGGCGGACGGCGGCACTCGGCGGGGCGCTGGGGCTGGGCGGTTTGCAGCACGCCGACCTGCTGGAGCGGCCGCTCGGTCCGGTGCGCGGGAGCCTCGACCTCGCCGGCTCGCAGACCGTCACCCTGCTCGCGACCCCCGGTGTGGGGGCTTCGGTGGACGGGCCGCCGCTCGGGCCCGTCGCGGAGGCGGCACAGCCCGTGTACTCCCGTTACTGGCTGCACAACCGGGGCCCGGCACCGCTCGGCTACCTGCCGGTGTCCGTGGGCGCCTCGCCCGGCCTGCTGCGGACGACGGGGGAACCGGTCGAGCTGTTCGTGGTGCTGTCCTCGCAGCTGCGGGACGCGGCGGTCGAGGGCACGGTCGTCATCCTGCCGCCCGACGGCTGGCGGACGAGCCTCGGCAGCCGCCCGTACCGCCTGGAGGCGGGCGGCCACCTGCGCTTCGCGGTCACCCTCACACCGTCCTCCGATGCGGAGCCCGGGCTGTACTTCGCCGCGGTCCGCCTCACCCACGACGGCCAGGAGATCGAGGACGTCGTGACGATCGCCGTCGGCGACCAGCCCGGCCTGCTGCCCGTTCCCGGGGACGCCCCCGAGGACTGGACGGCCGCCCAGGGCACCACGGCGACGGCCGGCCGGGACACCGGCCTGGACGTGGCGGTGTCCCGCGAAACCCTCCGCGTGACCCCTGGTGGCCGGACCACTTTTCGGCTGACGCTGACCAACCGCACCCGGGGCGAGATCCACGGCGAACTCCAACTCGTCTCCCCGTGGGGCACCTGGGAGGCGGTTGCGGCCCCGGTCCGAGGCTTCACCGTCGCGGCCGGCTCCTCCTCGACCGTCGACGTCGAGATCACCGCGCCCGAGGACACCGACCCCGGCACCTACTGGGCGCTGGCCAAGGTGATGTGGTTCGGCCGCTGCCAGTACACGCCGACGGTCGCGCTGGAGGTGCAGCCGTAACGGTCGAGGGCGGCCCGAATGTGCAGGCAGATGGGACAGCATCCGGACGTCGAAGACTGAGATCTCATCAGAAAGTGTTATCGCCACCGAGCCCGCCGGTCTCCTTCTATGTCGGCGCAAGACGCGTCGGCCGGTCGGGGTGGCGTGTGCGCGGTGGTACGGCCGCGCAGTCGCCCTGAGCCGCCAGGAGAAGCCAGGGAGTCTGTTTCATGCATTCCGTTCGTCCAAGGCAGATGATCGCCGCGGTCATGGCCGCCGGTGTCATATGCGCGGCGCTGAGCGCGTGCGGTCCGGAGAACGACGGATCCGGAACGGACACGGCAGCCGCCGCACCGGCGAAGCCGGCGGCGACCGGCGTCGACTCCCGGCCGTCCGCGGCCGTCTCCTCCCCGACGGCGTCCGCCTCCGCGACCGGCCAGGGAACCACGCCGCCGCCGGCCGCGCCCGCACCGACGACGCCGACGGCCACGAAGGCCCCCTCCAGCACGCCCACGGCGAAGACCCAGTCCCAGACCCAGGTTCCGGCCCAGCCCCAGCCCAAGGCTCCGGCCCAGACTTCGACCGGGGCGCCCGCCAAGGCCCAGCCGAACACGGACAGCGCGGCGTCGGGCAAGACCCCGGCGAACCCCGGCCGCACGACGCCCGCCCCGGCCCCGGCGAACCCCGACACCACCGGGCCGGGCCGGACCGCGGGCAGCGCCGAGGCGCTCTCGTTGAAGCTGATCAACGAGGAGCGTGCCCGCAACGGTGTCCCGGCCCTCGTGGTCAAGGACGACCTGACGGAGTTCGCCGCGAACTGGGCCCGCCACATGCGCGAGACCGGGTTCGCCCACTCGGAGAACGCCTCCGGTGCCGGGCCCAGCCTCACCGGCAGCCGGACGCTGACCGGAGAGTGCATCGTGATGTGGGGCGACGCCTCGCTCACCGGGGAACAGGCCGCCGAGCAGTTCCAGAAGATGTGGACCGAATCCCCGGGCCACCACGCCGCTCAGATCAACCCCCGCTACACGCAGATCGGCGTCGGCCTCTACCACGACTCCAGCGGCTGGTGGGGCGTGCACGAGTTCGCCGGCTGACGAGGGTCCTGGTCCGACCCGCCACGCCCGGGCCACGCCACCCGCAACAGTCCGGAGGCCGTCACCGCTGACGGTGGCGGCCTCGCCCGGCCGAGGACGTCAGCGCAGCACCGCCGGGGTCGGGCCGTTGGGGCGGACGGTGATGCTGTAGGCGGAGCCGGTGGGGGTGGAGCGGAAGGTGGGGGTGTGGGCGGGGAGGAGGAGTTCGAGGAGGGCCGTCGTCTCCCGTAGGGCGAACTGGGCGCCCAGGCAGGCGCGGGCGCCGAGGCCGAAGGGGACGTAGGCGGCGAGGTGGGCGGGGCGGGTGCCCGTGGAGGTGAAGCGGGTGGGGTCGAAGCGGTCGGGGTCGGGCCAGAGGGCGGGATCGCGGTGGGTGAGGTAGGGGCAGACCAGGACGTCGGTGCCGGCCGGGATGCGGTGGCCGGCGAGGATGTCGTCCTCGGCGGCATGCCGGGGGAGCACCCACGCTGACGGGTAGAGCCGGAGGGTCTCCTGGACGAGCGCCTGGACGCCCTCGGTGCCGTGGGCGAGCGCCCGGGTGCGGGCGTCGGGGTGGCGGTCGAGGAGCAGGTACAGCCAGGTCAAGGTGGTGGCGGTGGTCTCGTGGCCGGCCACCAGCAGCGTGACGAGCTCGTCGCGGATCAACCGGTCGGTGTATTCGGGGTGTTGGGATCCGGCGTCGAGGAGGACGCGGAGGACACCGGGGGCCTCGGAGCCGCGGGCCGCGTCGATGGCGGCGTGACAGACCGCGTCGATCCGGGCCAGGTCCTCGGCGACCGCGTCGCGGGCGTCGCCGGAGTCGGCGGGGAGGGTCGGCATGGCGGCCACGACCCGCTCCACGGAGGCGAGTTCGCGCTCCGCATCGGAGTCCAGCGGGTGTCCGGTGAGCGCTCGCCAGACCGTGTCGAGGGCGAAGCGCCGCATCTCCTCACCGACGTCGAACGTCTCCCCGCTGCGCGCGTACCCCGCCCAGCGATCGGCCGTCCGCCGGGCAGCCGCGGCGATCCGCTGCTCGTAGCGGCGCATCCCGGTTCCGGTGAACTGCGACTGCAGCAGCCGCCGTTGGCGCTTCCAGGCGTCGCCGGTCGCGGAGAGCACGCCGTCCCCGACGAGCATCCGTGCGCGGTGCGAGCGCTTAACGTACCGGTCGGGGTGGCGGCCGAGGACGTGCTGGACGGCCTCCGGATCGGTGACCAGGACGGTGGGGGTCGGGCCGAGCCGGAACGCGGCGATGCCGCCGATGTCCCGCTGCGCCCGCGCGAGCAGGTCGACGAGTTCGGCCTTCTCGGTGCGCCACTGCTCGACGACGTCCGCCGCCAGCTCCGGGACGGGCTGCGCTTTCGCGGTCACGGGGCTTCTCCTCGGGTCGACAGCCGGGCGGGCGCGCTTCCGCCCCGGCTGACTGTACGCCAGACGGGTGGGTCCGGGTGGCGGCGTGATCACCTCCAGTGACCGGTCGAGCGCTCCCGGCGGACGCCGACGTCCGCGTGGCCGTCCACCCCGGGTGACCGGCCGCGCCGCCCGCACCCGGAGCCCCCACTCGCGGGCTCCGGGCGGGAGCGGCGCCGAAGCCGGGCTCAGGTCACCAGGTCACCGTCAGCCTGCGCGGACTGCGGGTGGTCGACACGCACCGCCACTCGATCGCGTCGACCGGCTCGGCCAGCCGCAGGCCAGGCAGCAGGGTGGCGAGCCGGTGGAGCGCCTGGCGCAGTTCGATGCGGGCCAGCCAGGCCCCCAGGCAGTAGTGCGGTCCGGCGCCGAAGGCCAGGGTCGTCGCCTCCAGTGGTTCGAAGAGCCCGTCGGACAGGCCGGTGGTGAAGACCTCCGGGTCGCGGGCGGCGCTCGTCCGGTCCACGATGACCACCGCGCCGGCCGGGATGGCCACCCCGCCGACCACCGCTTCCCGGACGGAACGGCGGAGGGCACCCTGCCCCTCACCCAGCGGGATGTTGTGCAGCAGCCGGTCGGCCGCCGCCTGTGCCGCGTCCTCGGAGGTGAGCCGTGACCAGGCGTCGGGGCGTTCGCCCAGCAGGTAGACCAGGGCGTTGCCGAGGGTGGCGACGGTCGTCTCGTGGCCGCCCGCGATCAGGCCGCAGACCAGTTTGATCAGGCGTTCCTCGGAGATCCCGCCCTGTCGGTCGGCGGCCACCACCACGCGGCTGACCAGGTCGTCGCCGGGCCGTCGGCGGCGTTCGTCGAGGAGTTCGGCCGCGAAGGTCGCGAACTCCGCCAGTACCGCCCGGACTTCGTCGAGCGGGCAGTTGCGGTCGGCGAACAGGTGGTCCGTCCAGTGGCGCAGGCGTTTCCGGTCGACGTCCTCCACTCCCATCAGCCGGCTGATCACCTCGACCGGCAGCGGCAGGGTGAGGGAGGCGACCAGGTCGGCCGGCGGACCGTGCTCGGCGACGTCCCCGACGAGCCGTTCCACCACCGACGTCAGCCAGGGCACCCAGGCGGCGATGGCCCGGCGGGTGAAGGCCTGCTGCATGAGGGCCCGTAGTTGCCGGTGGTCGGCGCCGTCGATGTTGGTGATGAAGCCGGGATCGCCTTCCAGGTTGGAGGACGCGCCGAGCGGCGGGGCGTCCGGCGCGTACAGCGTCGCCCGGCCGAACCGCGGGTCGGTGAGGACGTGCCGGACGTCGTGGTAGCGGGTCACCAGCCAGGCGGGTGTGCCGTTGGGCAGTGCGGTGAGCCGGGGCGGCCCGAACTCGGCGGGCTGCAGGCGGTGCAGGGGAATCAGCGTGCGTTCCTCGACGGACATGGCACCTCCACTCCCGCGGGGCGGGAGTTCGTCGACTGTCGGTGAGGAAGCAGTTTCGACGGATCGGGTGCGTCCGATCCAGCGGGGCGTCAAGGACGCCCGGCGGTATTCCGTCATTCGGGTCATCCGCAGGTCGAAACAGCTTCGTAGCGGGCGGCTCGGGCTAACATCGCTTTCGTTTCCGCTCGTCAGTCTTCGTGAGTCTTCGTTAGCCCTCGAAGTCAGGCCATAGAGCCCTCGAAGTCGGCGATCGAAGTCCGCCGAAGTCAGCCATCGAATAACCAGGGAGCACGTGCTGTCTGCCATCGCACGTCGGGTCGGTTATCCACTTCTGCTCCTCGGAGTGCTGTCCGCGGTGGTGGCGACGCTGCATTTCCACTGGGACCCCGACCGGGTCAGCGGGCTGACGCTGATCGGTACCATCGGCTACCTGTCGGTGCTGGAGCGGGTGATCCCCTACCGGACCGACTGGTGGCCGAGCCGTCGCGAACTCCGCTGGTACGCCGTGTACTTCGTGCTGAGCATGGTGGGCGGCGCGCTGGGCCAGGGGCTGGTGACGGCTCTGGTGGGCGTGGTCGCGCCGGCCCGTCCGGGGCTGCCGCTCGGCGTGCAGATCCCGCTCGCGCTGCTGGTCGGCACGCTCGGCGACCACCTCGTGCACCGCTGGTCGCACCACAACCGGTGGCTGTGGCGGCTGCACGGCGTCCACCACGTTCCGGAGAAGGTGAATGTCGCCAACAATGGCGTCAACCATTTCCTCGACGTTTTCGTGGCGCAGGCCGCCGTGCAACTCGTGCTGGCCATGATCGGATTTTCCCAGGAGTCAGTATTCGCCGTCGGAATATTTCTGGTCGCCCAGGGATATTTCGTACACGCCAACATCGACGTCAGCCTCGGCCTGTTCGGCCACGTCCTGGCCGGCCCGGAGCAGCACCGCCTGCACCACAGCACCGACCTGGCCGAGGCCGGCCACTTCAGTTCGGACCTGTCGCTCTGGGACCACGTGTTCGGCAGCTACACCTGGCGTCCCGGCCGCGTCCCGGCCGCCGTCGGGCTCGCCGACCCGGCGTCCTTCCCCGCCACCGGCGAACTCACCGCCACCCTGCTGCACCCGTGGCGCCGGATGCGGACCCCCGGACCGTCCGTCTGAGCCCCGCGGGCCCGTCCCACCCTCCTCGCAGTGCCGTCCACGACCTCGCCGTGCCGCCAACATCCCCGGATTGGACCATGACCACCTCGCCCACCGCCGTGCCCAGCGAACGGATCGCGATCACCGGCATCGGCTGCCGCCTGCCCGGCCACGCCAACGACCACCGGTCCTACTGGCGCAACCTGATGGAGGGCCGGGACTGTCTCACCCCGACACCCGCCGACCGGTACGACGTCGCGTCGCTGGGCAGCCGGGACCGGGCCAAGCCGGGGCGGCTGATCGGCGGCCGGGGCGGGTACATCGACGGCTTCGACACGTTCGACCCGGCGTTCTTCGGCATCAGCCCGCGCGAGGCCGCCTACATGGACCCGCAGCAGCGCAAGCTGCTGGAGGTCACCTGGGAGGCGCTGGAGGACGGCGGCCTGCGGCCGGGCGAACTGGCGGGCCGGGACGTCGGCGTGTACGTCGGCGCGTTCACCCTGGACTACAAGATCCTCCAGTTCGCCGACCTCGGCTTCGAGACGCTGGCCGCGCACACCGCCACCGGCACCATGATGACGATGGTGTCGAACCGCATCTCGCACTGCTTCGACTTCCGCGGCCCCAGCCTCTCGATCGACACCGCGTGCAGCTCCTCCCTGGTCGCGGTGCACCTGGCCTGCCAGAGCCTGCTTCGTGGCGAGACCGAACTCGCCCTGGCGGGCGGCACGTTGCTGCACATGGCGCCGCAGTACACGATCGGCGAGACGAAGGGCGGGTTCCTGTCCGCACACGGCCGCTCGCGGGCCTTCGACGCGTCCGCGGACGGGTACGTGCGGGCCGAGGGCGTCGGCGTGGTGGTCCTCAGGCGCCTGTCGGACGCGCTGCGCGACGGCGACCCGGTGTACGCCGTGATCATCGGCAGCGGCGTCAACCAGGACGGGCGCACCAACGGCATCACCGTGCCCAGGGCGGACGCCCAGGTCGCCCTGATCGAACGGGTCTGCGTCGAGGCCGGGGTGCTGCCGGGCAGTCTGCAGTACGTCGAGGCGCACGGCACCTCGACCCCGGTCGGCGACCCGATCGAGGCCTCGGCGCTCGGCCGGGTGCTGGGGACCGGCCGCCGGCCAGGGGACCGCTGCTACGTCGGGTCGGTGAAGACCAACATCGGGCACACCGAGTCCGCGGCGGGCGTGGCCGGGCTGATCAAGACCGCGCTCGCGCTCAAGCACCGCCGGATCCCGCCGCACATCAACCTGGAGCGGCCGAATCCCGAAATCGACCTGGCCGCGCTGCCGTTCGACATCCCGACCACCGCGGTCGACTGGCCCGAGCACGACGGCCCGGCCCGGGCGGGCGTCAACTCCTTCGGCTTCGGCGGCACCAACGCGCACGTCCTGCTGGAGGAGCCGCCGCGCCGCGCGCCCGCCGCGCCGGTGCCCGCGCCGCCGTGCACGGTGCTGCCGCTGAGCACCCGCGACCCGGCCGGACTGCCCGAACTGGCCGCCGGGATCCGTCGCGAACTCGCCGCCGGGGCCTCGCTCGCCGACGTCGGCCACACCCTGGCGCACCGGCGCCAGCACCTGCCCGAGCGGCTGGCCGTGGCGTACACCTCCCGGGAGTCCCTGGACGAGGCGCTGGCCGCGTACGAGCGGGGCGAGCCGCACCCGCGGGTGGTCCAGGGCCGGGCCCGGGAGCGCCGGCAGCGCCGGCTGGCCTGGGTGTTCACCGGGATGGGCCCGCAGTGGTGGGCGATGGGCCGCGGGCTGTACGAGAGCGAGCCGGTCTACCGGGAGGCCGTCGACGCCTGTGACCGGAAGATCCGCGCGCAGGCCGGCTGGTCGCTGCTCGACGAACTCGCCCGCGACGAGGCCGAGTCGAGGATGGCCGAGACCTGGCTCGCCCAGCCCGCCAACTTCGCCGTCCAGGTCGGTCTGGCCGCGCTCTGGCGCAGCCACGGGCTGCGGCCCGACGCGATCGTCGGCCACAGCACCGGCGAGGTCGCGGCGTTCCACGAGGCCGGGGTGTACGACCTGGCCGACGCCGTCCGGGTGGTGCTGCACCGCAGCCGCCTCCAGCACCGGCTGGCCGGGACCGGCACCATGCTCGCGGTCGGCCTGCCCGAGGCGGAGGCCGAGCGGCGGATCCGCCCGCACCGCGACCGGGTGTCCCTGGCGGCCGTGAACGGGCCGAGCGCGGTGACCCTCGCCGGCGACGCCGACGCGCTGCGCGACCTCGCCGAGGAACTGCGCCAGGAGCAGCTGTTCGCCAAGTTCCTGGACGTCGAAGTCCCGTACCACAGCGTGCGGATGGACCCGATCCGGGAGGAGCTGCTGGCCGCGCTGGCGGACCTCAAGGCGGGCGAGGCACGGGTGCCGCTCTACCTCACCGCCGCCGACGGGCTCGCCCGCGGCCCCGAGCTGGACGCCGGGTACTGGTGGCGCAACGTCCGGAACCCGGTGCGCTTCCGGGCCGCCGTCGACCGGATGGCGGAGGCCGGGCACACGCTGTTCCTGGAGCTCGGCCCGCACCCGGTGCTCGGCCACGCGATCCGCGAGTGCCTCGACGGCCGGGACGTCGAGGTGCGGACCCTGCCGTCGATCCGCCGCCGCGAGGACGAGCCCGAGCGCGTCGCCCGCACCCTCGCCGAGCTGCACACTCTCGGCGTCGAGCTCTCCTGGGACGCGCTGCAGCCCGGCGGCCGTCCGGTGCCGCTGCCCTGCTACCCGTGGCGGCGCGACCGGTACTGGGCGGAGCCGCGCCCGGTCGAGCAGGTCCGGCGCGGCGAGTTCGACCACCCGCTGCTCGGCCGGCGCACCACCGGTGCCCGGCCGACCTGGGAGAACGCGCTGGACGTCGAGAAGCTGCCGTACCTGTCGGACCACCGGATCGAGGGCAGTGCGGTGTTCCCGGCGGCCGGCTACCTGGAGATGGCCGCCCAGGCCGTCCGGGCGCTGACCGGCGGGACGGACGTGGTGCTCGCCGACGTGGAACTCGCCCGCGCCCTGGTCCTCTCCGACGCCGAGCCGACCAGGGCCCAGTTCTGCTTCGATCCCGATGCCGGCCGGTTCACCATCGCCTCGCTGCCCGCCGCCGGGGAGCCGACCGTGCACGCGAGCGGGCGGGTCCGCACCGGCCAGCGCCGCGGCTACGGTCCGTCGCTGGACACCGAGGTGGTCCGCGCGCGCGGCACCCACCACGACGGCGCCGGCTGCTATCGGGAGCTGGCCGCCCGCGGCTACCACTACGGCCCGGCGTTCCAGGCGATCGAGGACGTGTGGACGGGCCCGGGCAGCGGGTCGGGCGAGGCCTTGGCCCGGATCCGCCCGACCGTCGCCGACGCGGACGACCACCACGTCCACCCGGTGCTGCTCGACGCCTGCTTCCAGACCCTGCTCGCCGCCCGGGTGCTCCGGGCGGACGGCGGCGGGGTACGGCTGCCGGTGTCCATCGAGGAGGTGCGGCTGGGCCCGGTCGGCGACCAGGAGATCTGGGCGCACGCGACCGTCACCCGCGACACCGGGGACGAACTCGTCGGCGACCTCGCCCTGTACGCCGAGGACGGCACCCCGCTCGGCCGGATCACCGGCTTCCGCGTCGCCGACGTGGCGCAGGCCGCGGCCTCCGTCGGGCTCGCCACCATCGACGGCTGGCTCACCGAACTCGCCTGGGTGGAAGCGGAGCCGGCGCAGCCGGTGCCCGACCACGGCGACCTCGTCCTGCTCGCCGACTCCGCCGGGCTCGCCGAGCGGCTGGCCGCGCGGGCGGGCGAGCGGGGCGTCCGCTGCCACCTGGTGCGGCCCGGCGACGCCTACCGGCACACCCCCGACGGCTCCACCGTCCGCCCCGACTCCGCCGAGGACCTCACCCGGCTGCTCGCCGACCTCGACCCGGGGTTCCGCACCGTCGTCCACCTCTGGAACCTCGACCTGCCCCGGCTCGACGCCACCGGCCGGGCCGACCTCGACCGGCTCGCCACGCTCGGCGCCTACTCCCTGATCGCCGTCGCCCAGGCGCTGCCCGCGGCCCGGCCGGACGGGCGGCTGCACATCGTCACCCGCGGCACCCAGGCGGCCGGACCGGGCGACCGGGTCGAACCGCTCGGTGCACCCGCCTGGGGCCTCGGCCGGGTGCTCTGGCAGCAGGAACTCGTCGCCCAGCGCGGCACGTTGATCGACCTCGACCCCTCCTCCGACCTGCTCGACGAGGTCGACGCGCTGCTGCGCGAACTCACCGCGCGCGGCGAGCAGGAGATCGCCCTGCGGGCCGGCCGCCGCCTCACCAGCCGGCTGCGCCAGGCCGACGGCCTCACCCGCCCGCTGCCGCCGATCCTGCGGCCCGGCGGCGGCTACCTGGTCACCGGTGCGTTCGGCGCGCTCGGCCGGCTGCTCTGCCGCACCCTTGTCCGGCGCGGCGCCCGCCGGCTGATCCTGCTCGGCCGCACCGCCCTGCCCGAGCGCGACCGGTGGCGGTCGGTCGACCCGGACAGCCCGGCCGGGCGCCGGATCGCCTTCCTGCGGGAGCTGGAGGCACTCGGCGCCGAGGCGCTGGTGGCTCCCGTGGACGTCACCGACGAGGCCGCCCTGGCAGCCTGGCTGGCCGACTACCGCGGCCGTCAACTCCCGCCGATCCGCGGTGCGTTCCACCTCGCCGGGCAGGTCAGGGACACCCTGCTGCCGCAGATGGACCGCGCGGCCTTCGACGCCGGGTACACGCCGAAGGTGGTCGGCGGCTACCTGCTGCACCGCCTGCTGCGCGACGAACCGCTCGACCACTTCGTGCTGTTCGCCTCGGTCGCCTCGCTGCTGACCACCGCCGGCCAGACCAACTACGCGGCGGGCAACGCCTTCCTGGACGCGCTCGCCCACCACCGCCGCGCCGACGGCCTACCCGCGATCAGCCTGGACTGGGGCCCGTGGGCGACCGGCATGATCGAGGAGCTCGGCCTGGTCGCGCACTACCGGAACGCCCGCGGCATGAGCTCGCTCCCGCCGGAGGCAGGCACCGCCGTCCTGGAGCGGGTGATCGGGCAGGACCGCGCCCAGCTGCTGGTCGCGACCGTGGTCGACTGGCCCGTCTTCCTCTCCTGGTACCCGGCACCGCCGCCGCTGGTCGCCGACCTCGCGGCCGCCGCCGCCGAGCCCGCCCCGGCCGAGGCCGGCGGCTTCCTGGACGCCTTCCGCGCGGCCGACGAGCCGACCCGTCGGGCGCTGGTGGCCGAGCGCTTCGCGGCCTCCGTCGCGGGCGTGCTGCGGATCGGCGCCGAGCGGATCGACGCGGAGACCAGGCTCGGTGCGCACGGCCTGGACTCGCTGCTCGCCATGGAGCTGCGCGCCCGCGTCCACGGCGAGCTGGGCGTCGCCCTGCCGGTGGTGGCCCTGCTGAGCAACGGCCCGGTCGACGACCTGGTGAGCCTGCTCTGCGACGGCCTGGCCGAGCTGGTGGCCGCCGACGGAGCCGCCGAACAGGCCGCCGTCGAACTGCACACCGACGAGCGGTGCTACCCGCTGACCCACAACCAGAAGGCGCTCTGGTTCCTCAAGCAGCTCCACCCCGACGGCTTCGCGTACAACATCGGCGGCGCCGTCGAGGTCCGGACGGCCATCGACCCCGAGCTGTTCGCCGAGGCCTTCCGCGCCGTCGTGGCCCGCCACCCCGCGCTGCGCGCCGCGTTCACCGCGCAGGAGGGCCGCCCGGTGCAGCGGATCCGGGACGAGGCCCTGGTCGACACGGCCCTGATCGACGTCGAGGGACGGCCCTGGGAGGAGATCCAGGACCTGATCGTCGCGGAGTACCGCAAGCCGTACGACCTGGAGCACGACCCGCTGGTCCGGCTGCGGATGTTCCGGCGCGGGCCGGAGCGCTGGGTGCTGATGAAGGCCGTCCACCACATCGTGTCGGACGCGATCTCCACCTTCACGTTCATCGAGGAGCTGTTCGAGGTCTACGAGGCGCTGCAGAACGGGCGCACCGCCGAACTCCCGCCGGTGCCCGCCCGCTACCTGGACTTCCTCAACCACCAGAACCGCTTCCTGGCCGGCCCCGCGGCCCGCCGGATGCTCGACTACTGGCGCGGCCACCTGCCGGCCGAGGTGCCGATCCTCAGCCTGCCCACCGACCGGCCCCGGCCGGCCGTGCAGACGCACAACGGCGCCTCCGCGTTCTTCCGGCTGGACGCCGACCTCAGTGCCCGCGTCCACGAGCTGGCCCGCGCGCACAACGCGACCCCGTTCATGGTGCTGCTGAGCGCGTACTACCTGCTGCTGAACCGCTGGTCGGGGCAGGAGGACATCATCGTCGGCAGCCCGGTGACCGGGCGCACCCAGGAGGAGTTCGCCTCCGTCTACGGGTACTTCGTCAACCCGCTGCCGCTGCACGTGAGCCTGGCCGGGGAGCCGACGGTGGCCGAGCTCCTCGCCCGCGTGCGGGAGACGGTGCTCGGCGGCCTGGACAACCAGGAGTACCCGTTCGTGCTGCTGGTCGAGCAGCTGGGGCTCCAGCACGACCCCAGCCGCTCGGCGGTGTTCCAGGCGATGTTCATCCTGCTCACCCACAAGGTCGCCGTCGAGCGCGACGGCTACCGCCTCGACTACATCGAACTACCCGAGGAGGAAGGGCAGTTCGACCTGACGCTGTCCGCCTACGAGGACCGCGCGGACGGCTGCTTCCACTGCGTGTTCAAGTACAACTCCGACCTCTTCGACGCCTCGACCGTCGAGCGGATGGCCGGGCACTACCGCAACCTGCTGGACGCCATGACGCGGGCCTGCGCCGAGCAGCCGACCGCGCGGCTGCGGATGCTCGGTGACGACGAACGCAGGCTCGTCCTCACAGAGTTCAGCGGCGCCGGCCGCGTCCTCGACCACGACGTGCCGCTGCCCGACCTCGTCGCCAAGGCCGCCGCCGAACGGCCCGAGGCCATCGCCGTGACCGTCCCCGGCCCCGCCGGCGTCCGGCGGCTCGCCTACGGCCAACTCGACCGCCGCGCCCAGCGGATGGCCGGGCGGCTGCGCGAACTCGGCGTGCGGGAGGGCTCGGTGGTGGCCGTCTGCCTCGACAAGTCGCCCGAGCTGATCACCACGCTGCTCGCCGTGTGGCGGGCCGGCGCCGCGTACCTGCCGCTCGACCCCGGACACCCGGCCGACCGCCTCGCCTACCAGGTGGCCGACGCCGGCGCCGCGCTGGTCGTCGTCGACCAGGAGCGCCCGGCGCCGGCCGGACTGCCCGCCCCGCTGGTGACCCTGGAGGAGCTGGAGGTACCCGCTGCCGCGGACGGCCCGCTGCCCGCAGCCGACCCGGACCGGCCCGCGTACGTGATCCACACCTCCGGCTCCACCGGCCGCCCGAAGGCCGTCCAGGTCTCCCACCGCAGCCTGGCCGCGGTGGCCGCGGGCTGGCGGGCCGAGTACCGGCTGGACACCGAGGCCCGGGTGCACCTGCAGATGGCCGGGATCGCCTTCGACGTGTTCACCGGCGACCTCGCCCGGGCCCTCGGCTCCGGCGGCACCCTCGTCCTGGTCGACCGCGAGCTGCTCTTCGACACCGCCCGGCTCTACCGGACCATGCGCGAGGAGGCCGTGGACTGCGGCGAGTTCGTCCCGGCGGTGGCCCGCGCCCTGCTCGCCCACTGCGAACGCGAGGGCCTGCGGCTGGACTTCCTGCGGCTGCTGATCGTCGGCTCGGACCTCTGGAAGGCGGGGGAGCACGCCCGGCTGCGCACCCTGTGCGGGCCGGACACCCGGGTGGTCAACTCCTACGGCCTGACCGAGGCCACCATCGACAGCAGCTACTTCGAGGGGCCGGTGGACGGGCTGGAACCGGGCCGGATGGTGCCGATCGGCCGGCCGTTCCCCAACAGCGAGCTGTACATCCTCGACCGCCACGGCGAGCCGGTGCCGCCCGGCGTCCCCGGCGAGCTGTGGATCGGCGGCGCGGGTGTGGCCGACGGGTACCCGGGCGACGCCGAGCAGACCGCCGAGCGCTTCACCACCCTCGACCTGGACGGGCCCGTCCGGCTCTACCGCACCGGCGACCTCGGCCACTGGGACGACCGTGGCACCGCGCACCTGCTCGGCCGGATCGACAACCAGGTCAAGGTGCGCGGCCACCGGATCGAACTCGGCGAGATCGAGGCCCACCTGGCCGCCCGGCCCGAGCTGGCCCAGGCCTGTGTGACGATCCGTCAGGACGGCAGTGGAGAAAGCGTGCTGTGCGCGTACTGCGTCCCGACGGAGGGGGCCGGCCTGAACCGCCGCGAGCTGCGGCGCCACCTGTCCGAGCACCTGCCCACCTTCATGATCCCGTCCTGGTTCACCGAACTCCCCGCGCTGCCCCTGACCGCCAACGGCAAGGTCGACCTCGCCGCGCTGCCGGAGCCGCGCGTCGAGACCGGCGGCGAGCGGCACGAGCCGCCCGTCACGCTCTACGAGACCCGGATGGCCGCGCACTGGCAGGCGCTGCTGGGCGTCGACGACCTCGGCCTCCAGCACGACTTCTTCGAACTCGGCGGCAGCTCCATCCGATTGATCGAACTGATCCACCACCTGCGAGCCGAGTTCAACATCAGCATCCCTGTCGGCCGGCTCTTCAAGGTCACCACCCTGCACGGCATGGCCCGCACCGTCGAGCAGATCATCACCGGCGAACTGGCCGGCGCCGAACCGTACCTGTGGTTCAACCCCGCCGCACCGCACGAGCGGACGGTGTTCTGCTTCCCGCCGGCCGGCGGCCACGGCCTGGTCTACCGCCAGCTCGCCGCGCACCTGCCCGGCCACCGGATCGCCGCGTTCAACTACCTCACCGGGGACGACAAGGCGGCCCGCTACGCCGACCTCGTCGAGTCGCTCCACGAGCAGGGGCCCTACGCCCTCCTCGGCTACTCGCTCGGCGGCAACCTCGCCTTCGAGGTGGCCAAGGAACTGGAGCGCCGGGGCCGCGGGGTGAGCGCCGTCGTCATCCTGGACTCCTACCGGATCCCGGAGGCGTACGCGCTCGGCGACGAGCACCTCGCCGCCTTCGAGCGCGAACTCCACGACCACCTGCACCGGCACACCGGCTCGACGATCGTCGCCGAGGAGACCCTCGAACAGGCCCGTGACTACCTGGAGTTCTGCAGCCGCACCCCCAACCTCGGCACGGTCGACGCCCCGCTCAGCGTGGTCTGCGACCGGGACCGCCTGCCGTTCCACGCCAGCGCGGAGCGCGGCACCTGGCACGGCACCTCGACCGCCGGCACCGCCGTGTACGGCGGCCACGGCGCCCACGCCGAGATGCTGGACGCCGAGTACGCGGCCCGCAACGCCGAGCTGGCGAGTGCGATCCTGGCGGGAGGGACCGTCGATGGCCGCGCCTGACCGCGGACCGGACTGGACCGCCCGGGACCGCACCCCGGGCGGCCGGCCCCGGGTGATCGTCATCGGCGCCGGGATCGCCGGCCTGGCCACCGGCTGCTACGCGCAGATGAGCGGCATGGAGACGCGCATCTTCGAGAAGCACGTGCTGCCCGGAGGCTGCTGCACCGCGTGGTCCCGCGAGGGCTACCTGTTCGACTACTGCGTCGACTGGCTGATCGGCACCGCCCCCGGCGCCGGCGGCCACCAGGTGTGGCGGGAACTCGGCGCCCTGGACGGCAAGTCGATCACGGAGTTCGACGTCTTCAACCGCGTCGTGGACGAGCACGGCCGGGCCGTCACCTTCTACAACGACCCGGACCGGCTCGAACGCCACCTGCTGGAGACCTCCCCGGCCGACGCGCCGCTGATCCGCTCCTTCTGCCGCGACCTGCGCCGCTTCGCCGCCCTCGACCTGCCCTGGGAGGTCACGCCCCCGCCGTTGAGGACGGTGGCCGAACGGCTGCGGACCGTACGGGCCGTCCTGCCGGGGTTCCGGCTGTTCTGGCGCACCGCGACCACGCCGATGAGCGGCTTCGCGGAAAGGTTCCAGGACCCGCTGCTGCGCCGGGCGCTGCCCAACATGTTCCTCCAGGAGCCGGCCGGCTTCCCGCTGCTGCCGTACCTGTTCACCCTGGCCGCCGCACACAACGGCAACGCCGGCTTCCCGCAGGGAGGTTCGCTCGGGCTGGCCCGGTCGGTCGAGGAGCGCTACATCTCGCTGGGCGGGGTGGTCGGCTACCGCCGCCGGGTCGAGCGGATCCTGGTCGAGGACGGCCGGGCGGTAGGGGTCCGGCTGCGCGACGGCACCTCGCACTACGCCGACCACGTGGTGTCCGCCTGCGACGGCCCCACCACGGTGGACCGCCTGCTCGAGGGCCGCCACACCAGCCCGACGACCGACCGGCTCTACCACGAACTGCTGGACCGCCCGGGCAACCTGTACCCGGCGGCCGTCTCGGCCTTCGTCGGCGTCGACGGCCCGCTCCCGCCCGGCGAACCGCACAGCACCACCTACCTGCTCACCCCCGAGCAGGGCGCCCGACTGCCCGGCGCGCTGCAGAACAGCCTGGTGGTGCAGCTGCGTTCGCAGTACGCGGACGGCTTCGCGCCGCCCGGCAAGTCGATCCTGCACTGCATGTACTTCAGCGACCACGCCTCGTGGAAGGCGCTGCGCGGCACCGACCGCCGCGCCTACCGGGCCCGCAAGCAGGAGGTCGCCGCGTTCGTCCGCGAGTTCCTGGAGCGGACCCATCCGGGGCTCGCCGGCCGGATCGAGCTGGTCTCCGTGGCGTCGCCGGCCACCACCGAGCGGTTCACCGGCAACACCTACGGCAGCATCCTCGCCTGGCAGGCCTTCTCCGACGCCGAGGACGCCGCCAACCGGCTGGTGAACAAGGACCGGATGCGCCTGCCCGGCCTGCGCGGCTTCTCGATGGCGGGCCAGTGGGTCGGCATGGGCGGGCTGATCCGGGCGGCGACCAGCGGCCGGTTCGCCGTCCAGTACCTCTGCCGGGAACTCGGCCTGGACTTCCGGGCCTGGCCCAGCGACAACCAGGAGCCCTGGCACACCGGCAAGTGGGGCCGGCTGCCACGGCTCGACCGGCAAGCCGTGGGAGCAGCGGAATGAGCGGGACGACCAGGCCGAACATGGTGATCGTCGGCGGCGGGCTGAGCGGCCTGTCCACCGGCTGCTACGCGCAGATGAACGGCTACCGGACCAGGGTGCTGGAGATGCACGAGATCCCCGGCGGCTGCTGCACGGGCTGGGAGCGGGGCGAGTTCACCTTCGACCCCACCGTGAGCTGGCTGCTCGGCAGCGGCCCCGGCAACGAGATGCACCAGATCTGGCTGGAGCTCGGCGCCCTCCAGGGCAAGCAGATGCGCAACTTCGACGCCTTCAACGTGGTGCGCGGGCGGGACGGCCGGGCGGTCTACTTCTACTCCGACCCGGACCGGCTGGAGGCGCACCTGCTCGGCCTCTCGCCGGGCGACGCCCGCCCGATCCGGCAGTTCTGCGCCGACCTGCGCAGGTTCCGCCGCTGCCTGACGCTCTACCCCTTCCTCACCCCGGTCGGGCTGATGAGCCGGTGGGCGCGCTGGCGGATGCTGGCCTCGTTCGTGCCGTATTTCAACCTGATCCGCCGCTCGCTGGGCGTCCTGATGACCGAGTACTCCACCCGGTTCCAGGACCCGCTGCTGCGCGAGGCGTTCAACTTCATCCTCTACGAGAAGCACCCCAACTTCCCGGTGCTGCCGTTCTACTTCCAGCTCGCCGCGCACGAGGGCCTGTCGGCCGGGGTGCCCGAGGGAGGGTCGCTCGGGCTGGCCCGCTCGATCGAGGACCGCTACAGGCGGCTGGGCGGCGAACTCACCTGCAACGCCAAGGTGGTGGAGATCCTGGTCGAGGACGACCGGGCGGCCGGGGTGCGACTGAGCGACGGGACGGAGATCCCGGCCGACGTCGTCGTGTCGGCCTGCGACGGGCGGACGACGGTGATGGACCTGCTCAAGGGCCGCTACCTCAACGACACGTACCGCCGCCTCTACACCCACTGCATCGACCAGCGCGACCAGGTCTTCCCCGGCTACGTCGCCGTCTTCCTCGGCCTGCGCGAGCCGTTCCCGGTGGGCGATCCGTGCACCACGTACCTGCTCGACGACGACCTGGCCGCCCGCCTCACCGGCATCCGGCACCCGAGCATCAACCTCCAGTTCCGCAGCCGCCACTACCCCGAGCTGTCGCCGCGGGGGACGGGCGTCGTCTTCGCCAGCTACTTCAGCGACATCGCCCCCTGGCGGGCCCTGAGCACCGGCCCCGAGCAGGCCGCCAGGATCCGCCGGGGCGAGGAGCTGCACACCCTGCCGGTCGGGCGCGGACGGGAGTACCAGCGCGAGAAGCGCCGGGTGCGCGACGCCGTCATCGAGCTGCTCGAACGGCACCACCCGGGGATCCGGAACGCGATCACGGTCAAGGACGTGTCCACCCCGCTCACCCAGCTGCGCTACACCGGCAACTACGACGGCTCGGTGCTCGGCTGGCAGCCGTTCGTGGAGAGCGGCGAGACGATGGAGGAGGAGATCAAGCGCAACGGCCCGGTGCTGCCCGGGCTTCGCGACTTCTACCTCTCCGGGGTGTGGGCCACCACCGGCGGCCTGATCCGGGCCGCCGCCGCCGGCCGGCACGTCATGCAGTTCATCTGCCACGACGAGGGCCGGCCGTTCACCGCGTGGGTGGACGACAGCCGCCCGCTGCCCACCCATCTCGTCGACCCCGTCGGCCAGTTCTGAGGAGCCTTCCTTGAAGATCGAGAAGTGGATCGTCCGCGAGCACGTCGAGGGCGTCCCGGACGTCGACCGGATGTACGAGAAGGTGGTCGAGGACGTGGACGTGCGGCTCGCGCCGGACGAGATGCTGTTCCGGACGCGGTACGTCTCGGTGGACCCGTACCTCCAGGGGATCGCCCTGGACACGCCCGTCGGCGACCACATGGGCGGCGACTCGGTCATGGAGGTGATCGAGGCGGGGCCGCGGGCCCGGTTCGCGGTCGGCGACCTGGTGCACGGCTTCGGCGGCTGGCGCAGCCACGTGATCGGCGACGGCGGGCCCTCGCCGTGGCAGACCGGGACGTTCCCGATGGTCTTCCCCGCCTACCGCCGGCTCGATCCGGAGGACTACGACGAGGCGCTGCCGCTGTCGACGGTGCTCGGGATCATGGGCGGTTCGGGCATGACGGCATGGGGGACGGTGACGAAGTTCCTGGACGTGCGGCCTGGCGACACCGTGGTGGTCGGCGGCGCCTCCGGGTCGGTCGGCTCGCTGGTCGGCCAGTTGGCCAGGCGGCGCGGCGCCCGGGTGGTCGGCACCACCGGCTCGCCGTCGAAGGCGGCCCGGCTGCGGGAACTGGGCTTCGACACGGTGGTGCTGTACCGCGACGGCGACGACGCCGAGCGGCTGCGCGAGGACCTGGCCAAGGCCGCGCCGGGCGGTGTGGACCGGTACTTCGACAGCCTCGGCGGCACCCTGACGGACGTCGTGTTCACCATGCTGAACGTCGACAGCCGGGTCGCGGTCTGCTGGCAGTGGGCCAGCCAGGTCGGCGGGGACTGGGTCGGGCCGCGCCTGTTGCCGATGATCATGTTCCCGCGCACCACGATCCGGGGCATCTTCGCGCCGGAGTGGTTCACCGACGAGAACTGGGCGGCCCTGCGGGCGGAGGTGGGCGGGCTGGTGCGCAGCGGGGAGATCGCGTTCGAGCAGACCGTGCACCACGGGTTCGACAGCATCCCCGAGGCCTACCGAAGCCTGTACACCGACCGGGCGGCGAGCCGGGGCAAGGTGCTGGTCGAGCTCTGACGCTTCAGGCTCCGGGGTTCGGCTCCGGGATTCGGCTCCGGGGGTCGGCACTGACTCAGGGTTCCGGCCGGGCGCTGTGACGAGCGCCCGGCCGGCGCGCCGTCAGGCCTCCGGCCTCCAGGCGCAAAGGCGTTGGCAGATCACCAAGGGCCCGGCTATGCTCCCGGCGATGACGACTCACACCTCACACGATTGGGGGTTCCCGTCCACGCAAGGTGAGTGCTGATGGTCACTCACACCGCGTGGGGGATACCCGCCGCTCCCGCTGGCTGCACATCCGCGAGTACGCCGTGCCGCCCGCCATGATCGAAACCGCGACCGCCCGCCGCAGCGTCGGCGACTGGGCCGGGGCGTGCGCCGCCGCCCGCTTCGACGTCGACCTCAACCCGCGGGCCGTGGCCCGCACCCACGGCCGGGCCCTCGCCGCCCGACTCCGGGCCGATCTGCGCCGCTTGGCGCCGGACCTGCTGCGCTGGCACCTGCCGAGGAGAACCGACTTCGGGTACCTGCTGCCCAAACTGACCATCACGCTGGCGCGCTACGACGGCGCCGGGCGCGACGGTGAGAGCCCGGTGCACCTCGTGGTCCGCACGCCGCCGCACTGGGCGGACGGCGGCCAGCGGGTCAGCCTCGCACTCTGGGACGCCTCCGACGACTACGAAGGCCCGCACCCGCACCCCAGGCCGAACCGCTACCACCGCCTCGACCTGCACCGCCACCTGTGGGACGCGAGCCGGGCGGACGAACTGCGCACCCGGTGCGGCGCCGACCGTCCACCGCCCCACGTCGGTCCGGACGTGCACCCGTCGATCTCACCCGACCTGCCGTTCGCCGTCGACCGGTGGATCGAGGAGGCGCGGATCGTGCTCCACTCCGACGGGCGGCCCGTCGGCCCCGTTGTCGTGGGGCTCGGCGGGACCAGGCTGGTCCTCGACCTCGCCGCGTCGGCCTCCGGACGACCCGTCATGGACCGGGCGCCCGAGGCGCCGGCGCGCGGCCTGCTGCCGGTGCTCCCGGAGGCGGCCGTCATGGTGCCGCCCGACCTGGAACTGCTGCGGGCCGGACTGATCGGGCCCGACCGGCTGCACCCGCTGGTCGCCGCCGCCCTGGTGCCGGGCTTCGTCCCGGTGCCCGCCGAGGCGAGGCCCCCGGACGGGCCGCGCCCGGTCGAGTGCCGGGGCGCCCGGCACCGGATCGGCCTCGTCGACGGGGTGCTGGCCGCCCTGGACCACGACCCGGACGAACTCCGGCGCGAAGAACTGCTCGTGGCCCTGACCGGCACGCCGCTGCCCTGCCTCCAGGAGATCGACCGGGCGCACCGCAGCCCGGACTGTCTGCCCGGAGTCCGCGAACGCCTCGACCACGGCGACACCGCCGGTGCCCTGGCCGTCGTCGAGGCCCTGCTGGGCCCCGCCGCCGTGCTGCGCGACGGTCCGCTGCGGGACGAACTGGAAGCGGCGGCGCAGCGCCGCATCACGTACGGCCTGTACCGCGCCGGACTGACCGGCCACTGCCCGCCCGGCAAGCTCCGCCCCGGCACCTTCCGCTCCCACCCGCGCCACGCGCTCGGCCGCTGACCACTCCTCAGACCCGTCACAAGGTGATCACCCATGCCCATGCACGTCTCCTTCGCCATGCCCGAAAAGTCCCAACTCGACGTCGCCGCCGACCTGTTGGCCCTGCTCGGCGACACCGCCACCGAACCGCGCCCGGACACCCAGCTGGAGGCGCTGACCCTCGCCGTCGCCGCCGACCTGCCCGTCCTCCTGTGGGGCGAACCGGGCATCGGCAAGACCGCCGCGCTCACCCAGCTCGCCACCACCCTGGACCTGCCGCTCACCACCGTGATCGCCAGCGTCCACGAGCCGTCCGACTTCTCCGGGCTGCCGATCGTCGGCGACGACCCCGCCGAACAGGGCGTCCCGATGGCCCCGCCGGACTGGGCCGTCCGCCTGGTCCGGGCCGGCCGCGGACTGCTGTTCCTGGACGAGCTGTCCACCGCGCCGCCCGCAGTCCAGGCCGCGCTGCTCCGCCTGGTCCTGGAACGGCGCATCGGCGCCCTGCAACTCCCGCCCGGCGTAAGGATCGTGGCCGCCGCCAACCCGCGCTCCTCGGCCGCCGACGGCTGGGAACTGAGCCCGCCGCTGGCCAACCGCTTCGTCCACCTCCAGTGGACCCACGACCACGAGGTCGTCGTCCGCGGCCTCGGCGGCACCTGGCCGAGGGCGACCCTGCCCCGCCTGGACCCCGACGCCCTGCCGGACGCGGTGGCCTTCGCCCGCCGCGCCGTGTGCGGGCTGCTCACCGGCCGCCCCAAGCTCGTCCACCAGCTGCCGAACAGCGAGGCCCGCCGCGGCGGCGCCTGGCCGTCGCCGCGCAGCTGGGACATGGCGCTGCGCCTGATCGCCTTCGCGACCGCGGCCGGCTCCTCCCGGGACGTGCTGTCGCTGCTGATCCGGGGCACCGTGGGGGACGGCCCGGGGCTGGAACTGCTCGCGAGCCTGGACCGGATGGACCTCCCGGACCCGGAGGACCTGCTCGCCGACCCGGCCGGCGCCGTCCTGCCCGAGCGCGGGGACCTGCGCCAGGCCGTCCTCGACGGGGTGGTGGCCGCGGTCCGCAACCGGCCGGAGCGCGCCCGCTGGGACTCGGCCTGGGCGCTGCTGGTCCGGGCGATGGAGACCGGCGCCCCGGACGTGGTGGTCGTCCCCGCCACCACGCTCGCCTCGCTGCGCCGCGAGGACTGGGACGTCCCGGCCGCGATCGAGCGGCTCGCCGGCGCCGTGGCCCTGTCCCGGCGGGCGGACCGCGCGGCGGACCGGGTGGCGAGCCGGGTGGCGGCGCTGGCGGGGAAGGCCGGCCGATGAACGAGCCGATGAACGAGCCGATGAACGAGCCGATGAACGAGAAAGACCCGTCGACGAACGGGGAAGGCCTGCCGATGAGCAGGGAGAGCCCGTCGACGACGCCGCAGTCCCTCGACCTGGACAAGCTCTTCGCCGCCCGCCTGCTGGCCGCCCGAGCCCGCCCCTACCTGGCGACGGCGCTGTTCGCCCTGCACACCGTGGAGTCCCGGCAGGTGCCGACGATGGCCGTCGACAGCCACTGGCGCTGCTACGTCTCCCCGGCCTTCGTCGCGCGGACGCCGGTCGAGGAGCTGGCCGGCGTGTGGGTGCACGAGGTGTCGCACCTGCTGCGCGACCACCACGGCCGCAGCGACCGGTTCGCTCGGCAGCAGGGACTGACCGGACCGGGGGAGCGGCTGCGGATGAACATCGCCGCGGACTGCGAGATCAACGACGACGCGTTCGGCCACGGCCTGGTCCGCCCCGAAGGCGCCCTCCTCCCGGGCGAGTTGGGGTTGCCCGAGGGCGAGGTGATGGAGGAGTACCTGCGGCGCTTCCGGCTCGGGGCACACACCCAGCACCTGGCCTGGCTCGACTGCGGCAGCGGCGCCGACGGGCTGGCGCGACCGTGGGACCTCGGCCCGGACGGCGCGCACGGCCTCAGCGCGCAGGAGCGGGACGCCGTCCGGTTCCGGGTGGCGCAGGGCATCACCGGCCGCCCGGGCACCGCCCCGGAGGGCTGGCGGCGGTGGGCGGAGGAGGCGTTCCACCCGCCGCAGCCCTGGCGGGACCTGCTGGGCGCGGCGGTGCGTTCGGCCGCATCCGGCAGCGGCGCGGGCGAGGACTACAGCTACGGCAGGCCCGCCCGGCGCTCGGCGGGCCTGCCCGGCGTCGTGCTGCCGAGCCTGCGCCGCCGCCCGCCCCGGGTCGCCGTGATCATCGACACGTCCGCCTCGGTCAGCGACGCCGAACTCGGCGGCGCGCTGCTGGAGGTGGCCGCGATCGCCCGCGCGGTGGGCGGCCGGCGCGACCTGGTCTCCGTGCTGTCCTGCGACGCGGCGGCCGGAACGGTGTACCCGCTCTGCCGCGCCGAGGGCATCCCGCTGGTCGGCGGAGGCGGCACGGACCTGCGGTCCGGCTTCGCCCGGGCGCTGCGCTCGCGGCCGCGCCCGGACGTCGTCGTGGCCCTGACGGACGGCCAGACACCCTGGCCGAGCGCGAAGCCGCCGTGCCGGACGGTGGTGGGCCTGTTCCCCCGGGGCGTCCCGTCGTGGGCCGAGGACGACCCCGACTACGAACCGGACGAGCCCCCGGCCTGGGCCCAGGTGGTCGCCATCGGGTAGGACCCGCCGTGGATCCGGCGGTGGGCGCGGCGCGGCCTTCTCGCGGACGCCCGACGTCCGCGAGAAGGCCGGTGCCGGCTCAGGACACGAGGGTCTGCTCCTCCAGCTCCGTCAGCGTCACCGTGCACAGGCCGCCGCGCTCGGTCCTGACGTCCGTCACCTTGAGCTGCGTGCCCGGAAGGAGGATGAACTCCTCCTCACCGGTGAACGCGGAGTAGTTCCGGATGCCCACCGCCCGGGAGGGGGCCACCTCGAAGAGTGTCCGCTTGCCACGGCTGCCGAGGAACGCCCGAGCCACGCCGAGCTCGGACGTGCACGAGGACACACCCCACCAGGTGACGGTCCGTCCGAGCGGGTACTGCGCGCGCAGGTCCAGCGGCACCCCGCGCCACAGCGGCGCCGTGCGGGCGGGAAGCTGCGACACCGCCGAGAACAGCAGCCGCAGGTACGGGAGGTACGGCACGAGCCGGGACCGGTCCGGGGAGCGCAGGATGGCGTTGATCTCGCGGTAGAAGGCGGACTCGCAGGTGTAGAGGTAGAGGGCGGCGATCGCGTCCGCGGACAGCCCGCCGGCCTCCTCGTCCGCCCGCCGCTTGCCGAAGTCGTGCGACCGCTGGACGTGCCGCTCCAGGCCCGACAGCAGCTCGGCGACGGGGCCGACGGCCTCGCGGAAGTCCATGAGCGGGGTGTCGAACACGCCCGTGATCTCCGGGAGGACGAGCCCCTCGTCCTTGACGCTGGCGAGGCGGTCGAGGTAGAGCTGGTGCAGCTCCATGGTGGACGCGATGAACGCACCCATGCGCTCGGCCGTGTCGCCGTCCGCCCCGCCGCTCTCCGCCGCGAGCTCGTTCCACCCCTTGCTCGGCAGCCAGTCGATCTGGTCGGCGCCCAGCGACGCGAGCGCCGAGTTCACCATGGCGAAGTGGTCGCCGTCGCAGAAGATGTCGCCCTGCGCCGCGGGATTGGGGTGGTCGATGTGGCGGACGTCGACCTCGGGGTACTTCTTCTGGAGCCGCAGGACGATGTTCTTCAGGCTGCGGGCGTGAGCCCCCCACCACGCGAAGACGACACCGCGGTCCTCCTCGTCGGCGTTCTGCTTGGCCCTGAGGATCTCCTCGACGATCCGCTCGGCGACCGGCCGCCAGAACGCGGTGTGCCGGTCGGGACCCATCGCGCCGTCGCTGCTGGCCGTGAGCGCCGCGTTCAGCAGCAGCACGCCCTGCGTGAGCATCGCCTGGAACCACTCCGGCGGCTGGACGGTGTCCTGCTTCTTCAGCAGCGCGCGTATGTCGGCGATCGGGGTCTTCTTGGGAATGCCGTACTTCCACATCGCCGCCGCCTTGATGATGCAGCGGATGCTGACGACCCGGCCGAACTGGCTGTCCTTCCAGTCGTGGAAGGTGTTGTCGAACATGGCGATGCCCGTGGCGCTCTCCGGCCGCGGATACGGGTTCTGGCCGAAGATGACGACCTTCCACTTGTGCGGCGCGTGGGGCTTGAGCGCCTGGAAGGTCAGTTCGCGGACGGGGACGACGTCCGGACCGCGGCCGGGGCCGATGAACGAGGCCGCGTCCGGCTGCGCCTCGATGACCGGCTTCAGCAGCGGAAGCCACGGTTCACCGCCGCCCTTGAAGAGCTCCGCGAGAGCCAGCGGGTCGTTCGGGTCGGGCGTGGCGGGGGCGTTGGCATCGGTCATGAGGAGGAACTCCGAACTGTCACGACGTGCGGATGGAAGCGAAGACGGTCCTGACGGTACGACAGCCGACTGACAACCCCTCGGGACGGTGCTCACGGGCCGATCTGTCAGTGGGGCGAGCTAGCGTCGTGGGTGTTGAGGGACCGTATCTCGATCGGAGTTGAGCATGACCGTGGACCGCGTGCAGCCGTCGCTCAGGGTGGTTCTGACCGACGTCAACACGACTGTGGTGGAGGCGTGGCGGGCGGCCTTCGCCGACACCCCCGGGATCGAGATCCGCGAGGGCTCGATCCTCGACGAGCAGGTCGACGCCTGGGTCAGCCCCACCAACTCCCGGGGCCGGATGGACGGCGGCGTCGACGCCGTCATCAAGCGACACCTGGGCGCCGGCATCCAGCTGAAGGTGCAGCGGGCGATCCGGTCCCGGTTCGCGGGAAGCCTCCCGGTGGGAAGCGCCGTGTGCGTGCCGTCCGGTGCCGTCAACCCGAAGTTCCTGATCTCCGCGCCGACGATGGAGGCGTCCTCGCAGAACGTGAGCGAGACGCTCAACGTGGCCCTGGCGTGCGCCGCCGCGTTCCAGGCGATCCACGAGCAGAACAGGAAGGCGACGGGCAGCATCACGTCCGTGGCCCTGGTCGGCATGGGCGCCCAGACCGGCCGCGTCCCGGCCCGGGTGTGCGCCAACCTGATGTGGACGGGCTACACGCTGTTCAACGACTTCCAGTTCGAGGACTACGACGAGCTGCGCGGCACGATCACCGCACAGCTCGACGACATCGAGAAGGCCCCCGTCGAGCAGCGCGTCCGGATAGCCCCGCCCGCCCGCCGCACCTCCCGCCGCTGAGCCCACCGCCCGGTCGGGCAGACCTCGTCGCCCCGCCTGCCGGGCTTCGGTGGGCTGCCGGCGGGCGACGATGGCAACTTCCTGTAGCGCCCGTTGCGAGGGGCACCGGCCGCTGGATAGACCTGTGGGCAGAGAGTCCGCAGCGAATCGTCCAGCCGCGCCCGGCGGGATCCGAAGGCGAATCCCGAGGAGGCCGGCCGGTCGAGTTCCATGCGATCGAGGAGTCCCTCGCCCGGAAACCCCGGACGGCGGAGCCGGAATCGCCCCGGAGCGCCGGCAGCCGCGCCACCCTCACGCGGCACGCCCGGCCGGCCGCGGAGCTCGGGGGCCGGCACGCGGTTCCGGAGGCAACGACACCCCGCCGGGGTCCGGGAGACTCGGCGACGTTCCGGCAGGAAGGTGAACCCATGACCCCCCTTACGACTCTCCCCGCCCCTTCCGGGCCGGGGAGCGACTTCGACGGTCGGAGCGCGCGGCCCGGTGTCGACATCGGCCCCGGATTCACCAGCGGCGTCGGCGTCCTGGACAAGACCTCGCAGCTGTTCGGCGTGCTGGCGCACGGCCCCGCGTCGCTGCGGTCCCTGACCGTGGCGACCGGCCTGTCCCGCCCGACCGTGCACCGGCTGGCGGTGGCGCTGGAGAACCTCCGGCTGCTCACCCGGGACGTCCAGGGACGGTTCGTGCTCGGGCCGCGACTCGGCGAACTGGCCGAGGAGGCGGGGCGCGACCGGCTGTTGCTGGCCGCCGATCCGGTCCTGGCCGAGTTGCGGGAGCGCACCGGCGCGAGTGCGCGGCTCTACCGGCGGCAGGGCGACGTGAAGATCTGCGTCGCCTCGGCGGAGGCCCGGTACCCGCGGGGCGCCCGAGCCCAGGTCGGGTCGACGCTGCCGATGAGGGCGGGAGCCTCCGCCCAGGTGCTGCTGGCCTGGGAGAGCGAGGACGAACTCCGCCACAGCCTGCGCGGGGCCGGGTTCGACGCCGCCCTCCTCGCCCGGGTACGACGGCAGGGCTGGGCGCAGAGCCTCGGCGGGGGCGAACTCGGCTTCGCCTCGGCCGCCGCGCCGGTGCGCGGAGCCGGACGGCGGGTGGTCGCGGCGGTGACCCTGGACGGCCCGGTCACGAAGCTCTCCCGCACCCCCGGCCAGATGCACGCCGCCCTGTTGGCCGAAGCCGCCCGGCGCCTCGGCGAAGGCCTGATCGCCTGAGCGCGGCGCCCGCCGCCCACCGGCGGCCTCCAACTCCGCCACCCGACACCGGCCCGGACCGACGGTCGCCGAAGCTCCGCGCAGGCGGCGCGGGTTCAGCCGATTCCGAACCAGCCGAGGACGGTCTGCACGAGCAGGATCGTCGACATGGCGGCCACGCCGACGACCACGACGGTGGCCGCGAGGCGGTAGCGCGGGCTGTTGGCCGCCTCGCCGAGGACGGAGCGGCGGTTGGTGAGGACGAGGAGGTAGACCAGCACGATCGGGCTGATCAGGCCCTGCAGGACCTGGGTGCCGATCAGCAGCTGGATGACGTCCACCGGGGTCAGCGCGACGATGGCGCCGAGGGCGATCTGGGCGGTGAACACGCCGAGGAACAGTGGCGCGTCGCGGAAGCTGCGGGAGACGGAGCGTTCGACGCCGGCGGCCTCGCCGATGGCGTAGCTGGCCGAGAGCGGCACCACGGCGCCGGCCAGGGCGGAGGCGCCCATCAGCCCGAAGGCGAACAGCAGCTCGGCGCCGTGTCCGGCGACCGGCTTGAGGGCCTCGGCGGCCTGGGCGGCGGACTCCAGGGGGCCGGTGCCGCCGATCGCCGCGGCGGTGGCGATGATGATCGTCAGGCTGATCAGGCAGGCGAACACCGCGCCGAGGACGGCGTCGGCCCGGATGAGCTTGTAGTCGGCGGGCTTGGCGCCGCGGTCGACGACCCCCGCGGCGGCGTAGAACTGCATGTAGGGGCTGACGGTGGTGCCGATGAGGGCGACGGCCAGCAGGATGAAGTCCTTGCTGGGTTCGAGGTGCGGGACGACCAGGTGCTCGCCGACCTGGCCCCAGTCGGGGTGGCCGAGGACCATGGCGACGGGGTAGGCGAAGAAGGCCAGCGACATGACCAGGAAGATGCGCTCGGCCCACTTGTAGGAGCCGAACAGCACCAGCGACCACAGCAGGACGGCGGCCGGCGGGATGACCGCCCACTTGGGCATGCCGAGCAGTTCGAACGCGGCGCCGATCCCGGCGAACTCGCTGACCACCAGACCGGTGTTGGCCAGCAGCAGGCAGAAGACGGCGAGGGCGGTCAGGCGGAGGCTGAACTGCTCGCGGATCAGCGCGCCCAGGCCCTTGCCGGTGTGGGCACCGAGCCGGACGGCCATCTCCTGCACCATGACCAGGGCGACGGTGACCAGCACCATGAAGAACAGCGTGCCGTAGGTGAACTGGGAGCCGGCGCTGGCGTAGGTGGCGATGCCGGCGGCGTCGTTGCCGGCGTTGGCGGCGACCAGGCCGGGGCCGGCGATCATCGCGACGGCGGCCAGCCGGCGGATGCCTCTACGGCGGCCGGAGGGGCCGGAGGAGCTGACGGGGACGGACGGGGAGGCGGCGGCGGACGCCACGGGCTCCGGGGCGCCTAGATCGGGTCGGGTGGCGAGATCCGGGCCGGTGCCGAGGTCGCGGGTCACTTGAGGAGCCTCCGGAAGTGCAGGCGCCCGCGCTCGGGCAGCAGCGTGTCGAGGATGTCGTCGGCCAGGACCCGGCCGAGCGGGCGCCCGGTGTCGTCGACCACGAGCAGGGAGCTGGCCCGGGCGGCGACCAGGTGGTCGGCGGCCTCGGCGAGTCGGGTGTCGGGCCGTACGGTCACCGGCGGGCCGAACTGGGCCAGCCAGGCGACCAGATCGCCGACCACCGCGCTGTCCTCGGCCACGGCCAGGTCGAACAGCGGGATGTCGCCGACCAGGCGGCCGTCGTGGTCCAGCACGGCGACCGCGTCGATGTCGGTGCGGTGCTCGGCCTGCGCGGCGAGCTCCGCCCGTACCTGGGCGACCGTGTGCGCGGGGCCCGCGGTGACCAGCAGTGTGGTCATCGCACCGCCGGCCGTGCCCTCGCGGTGGGTGAGCAGGGAGCGCAGCTCGGCCGCCTCGGGCTCGGGCATCCGGGCCAGCAGGGTCTCGCGCTCGCCCGGGTCGAGGTCGCGCAGGGCGTCGGCGGCCTCGTCGGGCTCCATCTCGTCGACCAGCCGCGCGGCGTGCTCGGGCGGCGCCTCGCGGAGCAGGTTCTCCAGCTCGGCGGGCTCCATCTCCTCCAGCGCGTCGGCGGCCTGCTCCGGCTCCAGCCAGCCGAGCAGCTGCTGGCGCTCGTGGCGGCCGAGGTCCTCCAGGATGTCGGCGAGGTCGGCCGGGCGCAGCCGGTGCAGCGCGGAGCGGGAGGCGCGCAGCTGTACCTCGGCGGGCCCGTGGGTGGCCTGCTCGCCGAAGGGGGCGATGGACTGCCAGTCCAGGACGCGGTCCGGGGTGGGGCGGATCTGCCAGCGGCGGGGGCCGAGGCGGCGCAGCAGGGTGGGCAGGGAGACGTCGACGCCGACCAGGACGGTGCGGGCGGCCAGCGGCGCCAGGTAGAGGTCGGCGGCGCGGGTGACCTGGACGCCGTCGACGTCGACGAGCTGGTGGTCCATCACATCGCGGGCGAGCAGCACCTCGCCGGGTCTGCGGTTGAACTCCCGCAGGTCCACGCGGGCGGTCCGCAGCCGTACCTGCCCGGTGAGGATCCGGTCGACGGCGTCGGCGGCGATGAAGGCGCGGCGACGGCCTATTCGGATGATCAGACCGGTGACCGGCGGGTAGGGCTCAGGCCCGTAGAGGCGGGCGACCACGTCGACTACGCGGCCCACCTCCTCGCCGGCCTGGTTGGCGACCGGGCCGCCGACCAGCCCGGCCAGCGACACGAGCGACGATCGGACGGTTCGGGTGACGGTGCTCCGGCGCTCGGCGGCGACCGTGCGGTCGCGCAGACGCGCCGTGGCGGACGTGAACAGGGTGGTGGCAGCCACGATGAAGACCCCCTCGCCCCGGCAGTGCGGGGCATCGGGCCGCCCGGCGGCGCGCCATGTCGAGCCCTGACCAAAGAAACGCTTCCGGGCCCACGCCAAGGAACCCCGCACGAGGCGGGACGGGCGGACCGGATCGGTCAGGGAAGGAGGAGGCGCCTCGGGCGGCGGAAGGACGGCGAGGACGACACGGGAATGGGCCGACTATGGCCAGGACTTCCGTCCATCACGCCTCCTCCCGATCTCGGCCGCGAGTCCGACTCGCGGCGGCACGGCAAGGGGAGTCCGACATCACCGCCCGGCACACCCCCACTCGTCAGAGCTTTGGCACTCCACGGCGTATCCCTGGTCGATCACGACGGGAAGCCACTTGGGATCACCCCTTGAGCCGGGGAGACCTGTCCTGATCCGGAGCGTCTCTCGACGGGTGGGATCAGTGGCCTGTGTCCGTGAAGACGCCTCACCGAACGAGGTGCCTGTTCAAATCCGCACCAGGATAGACCCCTGGCGCCCTTCCGGCGTAATCCTTGACCGGGCCTTGACCGTGGTCTGGCCAGTGGGGGAGCCGCCGGGCGCACGTCGGGGCCCGGCCGTGGTGCTGCGGCGGGCCTCGCTCCCTCGCCGGGGCGGGACATGGCGATGCGTCATGTTCTCGCCGGCACACCCGGCGGGCAACGGCCATGCCCCGGCCCTCCGCGACGGGAGCCGGGGCATCGGTGGGGCGGCGATCGGGGTCACACCCCGCCGTGGGGGTGGAACCCGCGCCCGGTCTTGCGGCCGAGGTGGCCGGCCTCGACCATGCGGGAGAGCAGCGGCGGCGGAGCGTGGAGCGGCTCCTTGTACTCGTCGTACAGGGACTTCGCGATCGCCTCGACGGTGTCCAGCCCGATGAGGTCGGCGAGTTGGAGCGGGCCCATGGGGTGGGCGCAGCCGTGCACCATGCCCGCGTCGATGTCCTCGGGGCTGGCGTGACCGGCCTCGGCCATCCGGATCGCCGACAGCAGGTAGGGGATGAGCAGGGCGTTGACGACGAAGCCGGCCCGGTCACGGGAGCGGATGACGCGCTTGCCGAGGACGTCGCGGGTGAAGCGCTCGACCCGGTCGAGGACGGTCGACTCGGTGTGCAGGGAGGAGACCAGCTCCACCAGCGGCATGACCGGGGCGGGGTTGAAGAAGTGCAGCCCGAGGACGTGCGAGGCGCGTCCGGTGGCGATGCCGAGCCGGGTGAGCGGGATGGCGGAGGTGTTGGTGGCGAGGACGGCGTGGTCGTCGGCGAGGATCTTGTCCAGGGTGGCGAGCACGTCGGTCTTGACGCGTTCGTCCTCGACGACGGCCTCGACGACCAGCTGGCGGTCGGCCAGGGCCTCCAGGTCGTCGGCGAACAGCAGGTGCGCCCAGATGTCCGCACGGTTGGTCGGGTTGATGCGGCCGCGGTCGACCGCGCGGTGCAGGGAGTGGTCGATGCGGGTGCGGGCGGCCCGGAGTGCGGCCGGGTCGTGCTCGCAGACGATGGTGTCCAGCCCGGCGCGGGCGAAGACCTCGGCGATGCCGGAGCCCATCTGGCCGGCGCCGACGACGGCGACCCGTCGGATCTCGTTCATGGCAGTGCCTTCCGTGATCGGGCGGCTCAGGCCGCGGTGCGGACGCGGACGAGGTGGCGGGCGTACGCGTCGGTGGTGAGGAAGGCGGGCAGCTCCGGGCCGAGGGCAGTGTCCTCCAGGACCCGCACCGCGTCGTCCACCGACGCCGGGTCGGCTCCTTCGAGGAGCAGCGTGGCCCGCTCCCGGTCGATCAGCCGCCGCACCATGTCCGGGGTGACGAGCGAGCCGCCGCTGAGCCGGGTGCAGTGGTGCTGCCACTGCCAGATCTGGCAGCGGGCGATCTCGGCGGTGGCGACGTCCTCCATCAGTCCGAGGACGGCGACCGCGCCCGTGCCGCCGAGCCATGCGGTGAGGTAGCGCAGCGCGACGGCGACGTTGGAGCGCAGGCCCTGTTCGGTGGGCAGACCGACGGAGAGCCGGTGGACGGCCAGCAGGTCGGCGGCGGTGACCTCGACGTCCTCCCGGGTGCGCTCCAGCTGGTTCGGGCGGTCACCGAGGACGGCGTCGAAGGCGGTGCGGCAGGTGTCGACGAGGCCGGGGTGGGCGACCCAGGAGCCGTCGAAGCCGTCGCCGGCCTCGCGCTCCTTGTCGGCGCGGACCTTGGTGAGGGCCACCGCGTGGGCGTCTTGGTCGCGCTGGGGGATGGCGGCGGCCATGCCGCCGATGGCGTGGGCGCCGCGCCGGTGGCAGGTGCGCACCAGCAGGTCGGTGTACGCGCGCATGAAGGGCTGGGTCATGGTGATGGTCGCGCGGTCGGGGAGGACGAACCGCGGGCCGTGCCGGGCGAAGTTCTTGATGAGGCTGAACAGGTAGTCCCAGCGCCCGGCGTTGAGGCCTGCGGCGTGGTCGCGCAGTTCGTGGAGGATCTCGTCCATCTCGAAGGCGGCGGTGATGGTCTCGATCAGGACGGTGGCGCGGACGGTGCCGTGCGGGATGCCCAACTCGGCCTGGGCGAAGGTGAAGACGTCGTTCCAGAGGCGGGCTTCGAGGTGATTCTCCAGCTTCGGCAGGTAGAAGTATGGGCCGCTGCCGCGTTCGATCTGCCGCTTCCCGCAGTGGAAGAGGTAGAGGCCGAAGTCGACGAGCGCGCCGATGGCCGGGCGGCCGTCGATCAGCAGGTGGTGTTCGTCCAGGTGCCAGCCACGGGGGCGGACCACGATGGTGGCGGGCCGGTCGCCGATCCGGTACCGCTTGCCGTCCGGTGTGGTGTCGTCGATCCGGCGCTCGATCGCGTCGAGCAGGTTGAGCTGGCCGGAGACGAGGTTGTGCCAGGTGGGGGCGGTGGCGTCCTCGAAGTCCGCCAGCCACGCCTTCGCGCCGGAGTTGAGCGCGTTGACGGTCATCCGGCGCTCCGGCGGGCCGGTGATCTCCACCCGCCGGTCGGCGAGGCCCGGTCCGGCGCCGGCGACCCGCCAGCTGAGGTCGTCCCGGACGGCGCGGGTCTCGGGGAGGAAGTCCAGCGTGCCGCCGGCCGTGAGCGCGGCGGTGCGGCGGACGCGCGCCGCGAGGAGGCCGGCGCGGCGGTCGGCGAAGGCCTCGTGCAGGCGGGCCAGGAAGCGCAGTGCGTCAGGGGTGAGGATCTCCTCGAAGCGGTCCTCGTGTTCTCCGAGGACCTCGGTGCGGCTGGGCAGGCTCATCCGGTTCTCCAGGAAGGGGGAAGGCTGGGCCCGGGGCCTCGTCCCTCAACGAGGCCCCGGGCGGGGGTGGGCGGTGGCCTCTCCCCAAAGAGGCCGCCGGAGGCGGGCTCAGTGGAACTGCTCGGCCTCGGTGGAGCCGCTGAGCGCGAGGGTCTCGGCGTTCGGGTTGAGCGCGGTGGAGACCAGGTCGAAGTAGCCCGTGCCGACCTCGCGCTGGTGCTTCACCGCGGTGTAGCCGTCCCGTACGGCCGCGAACTCGGCCTGCTGGAGGTCGACGTAGGCCGTCATGCCGTGCTCGGCGTAGCCGCGGGCGAGCTGGAACATCGAGTGGTTGAGCGCGTGGAAGCCGGCCAGCGTGATGAACTGGAAGCGGTAGCCCATCGCGCCCAACTCCCGCTGGAACTTGGCGATCTGGTCGTCGTCCAGGGCGGCCTTCCAGTTGAACGACGGCGAGCAGTTGTAGGCCAGCAGCTTGTCCGGGTAGCGCGCCTTGACGGCCTCGGCGAACTCGCGGGCCTGGGCGAGGTCCGGGGTGCCGGTCTCCACCCACAGCAGGTCGGCGTACGGGGCGAAGGCGAGGCCGCGGGAGATGACCGGCGCCATGCCGGGCTCCACCCGGTAGAAGCCCTCGGCTGAGCGCTCCCCGGTGCAGAACCGGGCGTCGCGCTCGTCGACGTCGCTGGTGAGCAGGTTGGCGGCGAGCGCGTCGGTGCGGGCGACGATCACCGTCGGCACGCCGGCGATGTCGGCCGCGAGGCGGGCCGAGTTGAGGGTGCGGATGTGCTGGGCGGTGGGGACGAGCACCTTGCCGCCGAGGTGGCCGCACTTCTTCTCGGAGGCGAGCTGGTCCTCGTAGTGGATGCCCGCCGCGCCGGCCGCGATCATGCCCCGGGTGAGCTCGAAGGCGTTCAGCGGGCCGCCGAAGCCCGCCTCGGCGTCGGCCACGATCGGCACCAGCCAGTCCGGGCCGCCGTTCGTGCCCTCGGCGGCGTCGATCTCGTCCGCGCGCAGCAGTGCGTTGTTGATCCTCCGCACCACCTGGGGAACGGAGTTGGCCGGGTAGAGGCTCTGGTCGGGGTAGGTCTGCCCGGCCTGGTTGGCGTCGGCGGCGACCTGCCAGCCGGACAGGTAGATCGCCTGCAGTCCGGCCTTCACCATCTGCACGGCCTGACCGCCGGTCAGCGCGCCGAGCGCGTGGATGTAGTCCTGCTCGTGCAGCTGCCGCCAGAGCCGTTCGGCGCCGCGCCGGGCCAGCGTGTGCTCCTCGCGCACCGTGCCGGACAGCCGTACGACGTCGGCCGCCGTGTAGCTGCGCTCCACACCGGCCCACCGCGGGTCGCAGGCCCACCGGGCGGCGAGCTCCGCCGCGCGCTGCTCCTGCTGCTGCCGAACCGACGTCGTCATGGTCTGCTCCCGGGAAGCTCGTTGCGAAGGGTGTGGTACACCTCACCGCTCGGGTGAGTGGGGCGGCCGGGCGGCATCGGGCGGCGGTGGAACACCGCGGGACGAGGTCGCCCGAGCAGCTGTCCCAGGGGCACTGATCTGGCCCTCTGCTGCTGGTCTGCGCTCCGCCCGGCCGCACCACCGACTCTGGCACCTCGCACGGCGACCGTCACCACTGGACCGGTGCCAACTTCTGCGAAGCATCCTCGGCGAATCCGCGAAGGTTGCGAAGGCCTCGTCCGAGCCTCTCCGGCTAGGCTGCCCGGGCGAGTTCGGCCGATCCGCGCGGTTCGCGCGGCAGGACGTCCGTACAGCAGGAAGGGCGACACCATGGGAAAGGCCTTCGCCGGCGCCCGGCTCCGCCGGCTGCGGGAGGAGCGCGGACTGAGCCAGGCCGCCATGGCCCGGCTGATCGACCTGTCACCCAGCTACCTCAACCAGCTGGAGCACGACGCCCGCCCGCTCACCGTCCCGGTCCTGCTCCGGCTCACCGAGGCCTTCGGCGTCGACGTCGGCTACTTCGCCCCGCCGGACAGCGCCCGGCTCACCGCCGAACTGCGCGACGTCCTCGGCGAGGAGCTCGCCGCCGGCCGGGTCACCCCCGGCGACCTGGACGAGGTCGCCGTACGACTGCCCGCCGTGGCGCGGCTGTTGATGGACCTGGGACGCGGCCGCAGCGCCGCGGTCGAACAACTCGCAGTCCTCGCCGGGGAACGCGGCCCCGCGGCCGACACGCTCACCCCGCACGAGCAGGTCCGCGAGTTCTTCTACCGCCGTCAGAACTACCTTCACGAACTCGACACCGCAGCCGAGGAGTTGGCGGCGAACATCCGCCTGAGGCGAGGCGAGGTCAGAACGGCGCTGGCTGAACGGCTGACCACCGGGCACGGCGTCCGGATCGCCACCGGCAGCGAGCAACTCCACCAGTACGACCCACGCGCCCGGACGCTGCGCCTGTCGGACCGGCTGCGCCCGGGCCAGCAGGCCTTCCGGATGGCCACCCAGCTGGCCTATCTGGAGCACGACCCGCTGCTGTCCGAACTCGCCGCCCAGGACATCCCGGAGGGCTCCACCGCCTGGTCGCTCACCCGGATCGGCCTCGCCAACTACTTCGCCGCCGCGCTCGTCCTGCCCTACACCGCCTTCCACGCCGAGGCGGAGTCGGCCCGCTACGACATCGAGCACCTCGCCGACCACTTCGGCGTCGGCTACGAGACCGTCTGCCACCGGCTCAGCACCCTCCAGCGGCCACGCCTGCGCGGGGTGCCGTTCTCCTTCGTCCGCGTCGACCGGGCGGGCAACGTCTCCAAACGGCAGTCCGCCACCGCCTTCCACTTCTCCCGCACCGGAGGCACCTGCCCGCTGTGGAACGTCTACGAGGCCTTCGCCTCGCCGGGGCGGGTGCACGTCCAGGTCGCGGCGATGCCCGACGGCCGGCGCTACCTGTGGACGGCCCGCGCCGTCACCCGCTCACCCGGCGGCTGGGGCAGGCCGGGGAAGACGTTCGCCATCGGGCTGGGCTGCGAGATCCGGCACGCGGGACGGCTGGTGTACTCGGCCGGCCTCGACCTCGCCGACGAGGCGGCCGCCACCCCGATCGGCCTGGGCTGCAAGGTCTGCGATCGCCCCGCCTGCCCGCAGCGCTCCGCGCCCGCCATCGGCCGGCCGCTGGCGGTCGACGAGCACGCCAGCACCTTCGTTCCGTATCCCGTACACGTGGACTCGGAGAACCGTTAGCATGTTTGACGGATTGTCAACTTATAACATCTAAGTGCGCTCGTTTGAGTGATCGGCTGCCGTTACCGCTGGCCGGATCGCTTCGGATGCGATGTTCTCGTTGCCGGCCCATCCGGGCCACGGAGAACGGAGTGGCATCCATGACCATTCGCAGATCTTCCGCACTCGCCGCCATCGCGCCGGTCGGCGCTTTCGCGCTCTCCGGCGGCGCGGCTCACGCGGCTTAGACGGCCGGCCGGCCGACGATCGCCGCTGCCGGTCGCAGGAGCGGTGAAACCGCCAAGTAGCCAGGGGCAGTTCGCGGCCGGGGACGGATACCGGGTCGCGCGTTGCCGCATGGCCTGCGCCGGGCCGTGGGCCACTCCCTCCAGCCGGGTCGCCGCCGCACCCGGCACGCCAGACACATCATGCGGTTCTGTGACGGAAGGAGTCCTCAAGAAGTCATGGCCAACACCAGCGTGAAGAACGATGTGGGCCGAGCCTATCTCGGCGACGTGTTCATGCGTCATCCGCTGACCACGCGGAATCAGGAGGAGCTCGGGATCGCCGCCAAGTGGGAGGCCATCCTGGCACGGCAGTTGAAGGCGTTGATGCGGGTCCCCAAGGCCGGGGGAGACCCGATCGCCCCGATCGGCTTCTGCCTGAACAAGGTGCGCTACGGCCGGTTCCCCGAATCGGAGCAGACGGCCCACGACCGCGGATGGCGGGCCTACATGAACGTGGGCGTGCCGCTCATCGAGGAGATCGGCGACATCGAACAGCCGCCCCCGGACCTCGTCTCCAAGCAGACGTACATCAACGGCACCGACCCCATCAAGGTGACCGCGACGGACACGGTCGAGTTCTCCATCTCGAACACCATCAGCTGGTCGCTCCAGGGGCAGGTGCAGCTCACCTTCGGGGCGAAGACCACCGCATCGCTGCAGCAGCAACTGCAGAAGAGCATGGCGATGAAGGACTCGCAGAAGACCACCGTGCTCAACAGCAAGGACCGGCAGGGCGTGGACTCGGAGTCCCTGACGGAATCGACCGGCACGACCACGGCCACCGGCACCGCCACGGGCACCGGAGAGCTGTGGGGGCAGCTGATGCTCGGGGTCACGGCTGCGGTCAGCGGCTCGGTGACCACGCAGTGGAAGCACGCCTCCACGATCAGTGTGGAAGTCAGCAGCCGGGTCGACGTGCTGGCGACGGTCCGGCGCCAGGTACGGCAGTTCGACTACGAGTTCCCCGTCACGTTCGGCGGCTACGTCGCCCTGTACTACCCGGAGCCGGTGGCGGTCAAGGAGACCCCGCCGCAGGCCGGTGACTCGCAGTACTCCCGGGTGATCGCGTGGAAGCTCGGCGAGTTCGCCGACAACGCTGGCAACTTCGACATGGCCGACCCCGGCCGGCGGTTCATGCAGAAGGGGATTGCCGAAGTCGTCGCCGTCCGGGTCGGCGAGCACCGGGTCTTCCAGCCCGAGGAGCTCGACTACGCGAACCAGAAGCAGCCCTACTACAAGAGCTGACTGCGCCCACCAGGCGATGACCCGTCCACCGGTAGACCAGGAGGGAAGCACATGACTTTCAAGAACATCTTCGACAGCGGCGGAGACGAGGCCGATTCCGCCAAGAAGGCCGCCGATGCGCTCAACCGGGACATCCCCGGTGCCGGGACCGTCTCGGGACCGGTGCGCGACCTGGAGAGCAAGCAGGACCCGTGGCTGGTGCGCCAGACGGCGCACGGGGCATTCGACGTCATGGGTTTCCTCAACCCCCTCCTCCAGAAGTTCCACGACGCCTCCGCCGATCAGCTCCGGGCCGCCCAGGACCCGGCGTCCACCTTCGCCATGGCCTCGTCGGCCATGAAGAAGGCAGCCGAGGCGATGAAGGTGGAGATCCGCCCCGAGGACCTGCCGAACGTCAGCACCGAAAGGGCGAGCCTGCTGCTCACCACCGAACTGGGCCAGTCCGAGGGCCTCGCGGTGGACCCGGCCCGGAACAAGGCGTACGTCGGCGACCTGGCCGGCCAGAAACTGTCCGCCGTGGATCTCGCCACCGGTGCCAAGCGCGTGGTCGCGAGCAGCCTGGGCGACATCCGCGACGTGACACTGGACGGGAACGGCACGGCCTACGCCGCCGACTACGGCGGCGGACGCGTGGTCGCGGTGGACCTCACCACCGGATCCGTCCGTACGGTTGCCAGTGTCCTGGGCGCGTACGGCGTCGCGCTGGACGGGGCGGGCAAGGCCTACGTCGCCAACTGGAACGACGGGCAGCTGATCGCGGTCGACCTGAAGAGCGGACAGAAGAACACGGTCACCGACGGTCTGGGGCGCGCCTCCGCGGTGGCGCTCGCCGGCAACGGCAAGGCCTACGTCGGCCAGCGGGAGGGCGGGGCCCTGTACGAGGTCGACCTGGCTGCCGGCACCAAGCGCCTGGTGACCACCCTTCCCGCTGCGAACGCCACCCGCGTGGCCCTGGACGGTGCCGGCAACGCCTACGTCGCCGACAGCGGCGGCGGGCGCCTGTACCTCGTCAACCTGGCCGACGGAGCGCAGCGCGTGGTGGCCAGTGGCCTCGGCCACCCGTACGGCCTCGCCCTGGACGGCGGCAACGGCCGGATCTACGTCAGCAACCAGGAAGGCCAGCTGTGGCGGCTCTCCCAACGCGTCGCCCAGGCCCTGGGAGGCATCGGCAAGGTCGTCCCGTAGACCGTCCTGTCACGGAAGGGGGCCTGAAGCCATGGCCGACAGCAGTGTGAAGAACGATGTGGGCCGAGCCTATCTCGGCGATGTGTTCATGCGTCATCCGCTGACCACGCGGAATCAGGAGGAGCTCGGGATCGCCGCCAGGTGGGAGGCCATCCTGACACGGCAGTTGAAGGCGTTGACGCGGGCCCGGAAGGGCGGGGGAGACCCGATCGCCCCGATCGGCTTCTGTCTGAACAAGGTGCGCTACGGCCGGTTCCCCGAGGCGGAGCAGACGGCTCACGACCGCGGATGGCGGGCGTACATGAACGTGGGTGTGCCGCTCGTCGAGGAGATCGCCGACATCGAGCAGCCTCCACCCGACGTCATCTCCAAGCGGACGTACGTCAACGGCACCGACCCGGTCACGGTGACCGCCACGGACACGGTCGAGTTCTCCATCTCGAACACCATCAGCTGGTCGTTCCAAGGAGACGTGCAGCTCACCTTCGGGGCGAACGCCAGCGCATCGCTGCAGCAGGAGCTGCAGAAGAGCATGGAGGAGAAGGCGTCCCGGACGACCACCGTGCTCAACAGCAAGGACGACCAGGGAGTTGACACGGCCTCCCAGAGCGAGTCCACCGGCACGACCACGGCCACGGGCACCGCCACGGGCACGGGGGAGCTGTCGGGGCAGCTGATGCTCGGGGCCTCCGCCTCCATCGGCGGTTCGCTGACCGCCGAATGGAACCATGTGTCGTCGCTCAGTGTGGAAGTCAGCAGCCGGGTGGACGTGCTGGCCACGGTCCGGCGCCAGGTACGGCAGTTCGAGTTCGAGTTCCCCGTCACGTTCGGCGGCTACGTCGCCCTGTACTACCCGGAGCCGGTGGCGGTCAAGGAGACCCCGCCGCAGGCCGGTGATCCGCAGTACTCCCGGGTGATCGCGTGGAAGCTCGGCGAGTTCGCCGACAACGCCGGCAACTTCGACATGGCCGACCCCGGCCGGCGGTTCATGCAGAAGGGGATTGCCGAAGTCGTCGCCGTCCGGGTCGGCGAGCACCGGGTCTTCCAGCCCGAGGAGCTCGACTACGCGAACCAGAAGCAGCCCTACTACAAGAGCTGATCCACAGCTGCGTTCCGGTTGAACAGGATCGCGAGAGCACCCCGGTGGGCGTTCTCGCGATCCTTGCGGAGCCGAGGTGTCCGTGGGCAGGCGTGGCGGCCCTCCGACACCCGGCCGGACACAATCGAACAAGGTTGAACGTGGGATGTTCTCAGCCGCGCAGAAAGTGCTGCTCGGCGCTGACAATTGAGCAATTCGCGCATGCCCGGTCGAAAGTTCTGTCGCTGCGACTAAAGTGCGATTTCCTGAGTCGACATTCGGGGGAGTCGGCGGCAGCTGTCCATGAGAACACGGCCGATAGCGGAGACATGTCAGAAATCGGTATACCGGCGCGCTGGAATTCTGATTCCCGTGCGAGCGAGGTGGGCTCCGTGGTGGCACTGCCGCTGCCCGCTGCCTTTCGGTCGGGCAGGGCGGGGCTGGATTTCGCCAGGATGCTGACGGAGGTACCGCACGGCCGGTTCTCCGGAACCCTCCTGGTGGCCGGGGATCCGGGTGGCCGATTTCACCTCGAGGACGGCGCGATCGTCGAGGTCACCTCACCCGGTTCGCCGGGGGTCGAGATTCTTCTCCTGCGGTCCGGCCGGGTCAGCGAGGACGACTGGGCCTCGGTGGTCCAGTCGAGGACCGCCCGGGGGCGGGTCGGCGCCGAACTGGTCGCCCGGGAGCTGGTCGGCTCCGCGGAACTGCAGCTGATCTGCGTGATGGCGGCGTTGGACGGGGCTCTGGCGATGGGAATGGGCCGGATCGATCGGGTCGCGCTCGACCGCGAATCGTCGGCCTCCTGCTTCGCCGCGCCGGAGGGAATCGAGCCGGAATGGCTGATCCATGAAACCGGGCGACGGATCAGGGCCCTGGGTGGACAGCCGCTTTCTCCGTTCCGTGACCGCCTGACCCGGACCGCGGCCGGGGCCCGGCTGCTGGACGGCGACGCCATCGGTGAACGGCGGGAGATCCTGCAGAGGGCCAATGGCAGGCGCAGTTCGCGGGACATCGCCTTTCTGCTCGGACGGGGCCTCTATGCCGTCACGGTCGAAGCCTCGCGACTGCTGCGCGAAGGGTTGGTCGACGTCGTGGCCTCGGCCCTGGAGGAGGCCGATGGGTCGTCTTCCGCTGCGGTCGGCGACGGGAACCCGGAGCTGGCCGGGCCGGCTGGTCGTGCGGAGGGCGCGGCCCGGCTGCCTCGGCGTCGGCCGGGCGCGAGCGGGATCACCGATGTCTTTCCCCTGCGGCCCGTGGCCAGTCCCTGGCAGCCCTCATCGGCACTCGTGGCGAAGTACCAAGGGTTCGGCGGCGCGCAGTAGCGGCCGAAGCGGACGTGCCCGGCACGCGCCGGGTGGATGAACGGACCGGGGCGACGCGGCTCGCGTCGGTACCCGGCAACGAATCAACAGGAGAACTGTGACTGACAGGCATGACCAGCTGGCCGCAGAGGTGCGGGTGCTCCGGGACCGGGTCGTCGGTGTCACCGACGTCGTGGTGGCGTCCGTCGACGGACTGCTGATCACCTCCGAGACCGACGAGACCGACGAGACGGCGGGGGCCGAGAGCCTGGCCGCCCTCACCGCGGCCTCGTTCAGCATCGCCGGCCGCGCCGGCAGCATGACCAGCAAGGGTCGGCTCCATCACACGGTGTCGCAGTTCACCGACGGCTACCTGGTCGCCCGGGCGGTCGGCGAGATGGCGCTGATCGGGGTGGTCGGCGACGTCGGCATGGACGTTCAGCGGCTGCACGTCGAGGCACAGGAGTCCGCGGAGCGGATCAGCGTCCTGCTCACCGCGGCGAGGACCAAGAGCGAGGCCAACTGACCCTGTCAGTAGTCGAGTTACTGACTGCCGGGGTCGGCATCGGTCCATTTCCAGGCAATTTCCAGGACGAACGGAGAAGGAGCACAAGTGAGCGGGTCGGAAGTCCGAGGGACCCAGAGCATGACCGAAAAAATCGCGAGTCTGGTGAAGTCCTTGCGCGTCGAGGTGCCGGACTGCGTCGCCGCAGGGGTCATCGACATGTCCACCGGCATGCTGCTGTCGGTGGAGACCGTCGACTCGCACCCGCCGGAGGTCCTCGACATGCTGGCGGCGGCCACCCTCGACCTGTTCCAGGGCCGTAACGTGGTGATGATCGAAGGCATCTTCAAGGAACGGCGCGGGGTCGTCAGCGACCGGCACTACTTCCAGGAGATCCTCGTCAACAGCGACAACCTGGCGCACCTCTTCCTGCGGATCAACAGCACCGACGAGATCGTCGCCGTGGTCGTCTGCCGCAAGACGGTGAACGTGGGCATGCTGTTCGCCCAGGCCCGGCGGGTGCTCAAGGACCACGGCCAGCTGTGACCGCGCCCTGCGACCCGGTTCCTCCCAGCTGCTGAGAGGCAGCCCCGGCGCGTGGAACGCCACACGCCCGCCGGGGCTGCCTCCTGATTCCGTCCAACTGCCAGTCCCTGCCCGTGAACCGCCCCCGGTGCCACCACCGGGGGCGGTTCGGCGTGCGCCGGTCCTACAGCATCCTGTCGTCAGCGGTGGTCTCTCCACGGCAACACCGCCGGCATGTCCCGGGTGGTGTTCGTCATCGGCTTCCTCAACTTCTTCTCCATCGGCCTGTCCCTCGGCGTGTGCTCGCTGTCCTACCAGCGCCGGACCAAGCAGGTGCCGGCGTACTGAGGTTCAGCCGAGCACGATCGCCTTGGCGCGCTGGTACTCGTCGTCGGTGATGTCGCCGCGGTTCCTGAGGTCGGCGAGACGCGCCAGCTCGTCGACGTGGCCGGAGGGGGCCTTGGCTTCGGCGGCTGTTTCCCGGACGTAGGCACGGAACTGCTGCTCCGCCTCGGCCGCCTGCTGGTATTCGCGCTTGCCCATGCCCTTGCCTCTGGCGATCAGGTAGACGAACACGCCGAGGAACGGGAGGACGAGCACGAACACGGTCCAGCCCGCCTTGCCCCAGCCGCTCAGGGTGTCGTCGCCGAAGAGGTCCCCGAAGACGCGGAACAGCAGGAAGAACCACATGATCCACAGGAAGAGCCACATGGTCGTGAAGAAGATGTCGAGCAGCGGATAGTCCACGGCAAGCCTCCTGACATCGATGGCCTCACCCGAGAACGCGGCAGGTGCGCGGTCTGCTGAGCGGAGGCGTCCCAGCGGCCACCCGGACGCCGAAGGGCCCCGGGCAGGGAGCTGGGTATCGCTCTCCACCACCATGTACGCGTCCCAGGTCCGCCCGGCATCACCCGGATCGGGTGAGTCCGCCCCGGGGCAGCCCCCGCAGGGCCGTTCTGCGGCTGACGGGCCGGACGGAGAGTGCACGGCGACGGCCACCCGCCCTTGTTCGGGCGGTCAGAGCAGGTGCAGTTCGCGCGCCCGTCGTACGGCTCTGCTGCGCCCGGAGACGGCGAGCTTCCGGTTGATGTTCTTGAGGTGCGTCTTGACCGTGTTCACCGAGAGGAACAACTCGGCGGCGATCTCGTCGGTGGACAGCATCTGTGCTGCCCTTTCCAGCACTTGGAGTTCGCGCTCGCTCAGCGGCTCGACCAGGTCGTCCGGCACGTCGACGTCCGCGGATCCGTCAGCCGGAAGGCCGGACAGGAGGTCGGGAGGGAGCCAGTCGTGGGAGCTCGCGAGGCCCGGCCGGGCTCGCAGCAGTCGGCGCAGCCACGGACCGGCCTCCCGGAACGGTCGGCGCAACTGCTCCGGCCGGGCGACCGTGAGGGCGCGGGCGAGCAGGCGTTGCGCGCGGGCCTCGTCGCCGAGGGTGAAGGCGGCATGGGACCGGGCCAGCAGGACTCGTACGGTGACGGCGGGCCCGCGGCCGTTGTTGACGGGGATCGTGTCCAGGATCCGGAGGGCGCTCCGGCTCTTCCCGGCGACGAGCCGCGCCTGGGCGGCCGCGACGGCGCACTCCGGGCCGTCGGCGCCGCTTTGTTCCAGGGCCTCCACGGCGGCGGCCGGATCGCCCTCGGCGAGGTGCGCGGCCGAGACGGCCACGGCCACCCCCTCCCTCATCCAGGGCGGCGGTGGTCCGGCAGTGGCAGGACCGTCGTCCTCCAACCTGTCGAGGGTGTCGATGGCCGCCCGGGCACGGCCCCCGGCCAGCAGCAGCCTCGCACGGACGATCGCGAGTCCCGCGGCGACGGTCGGGTCGTGGCAGGCCGCATCCGACTCGGCCGCCCGGTCGATCGCCGCGTGCGCCGTGGGCAGGTCGTCGCGGTCGACGGCGAGCGCGGCCAGCACGAGCTGGGCGACCCCGGTGCGGGAGGCCGGTGGCAGGCCGGCGCGTTCGGCTTCGGCCGTCGCCTTCCGCAGATGGGCGTCCGCCCGGCCCGGCCTTCCTCGGAGGAGGTCGATCAGGGCGAGTCGAGCGAGCGCCTCGTGGCGCGGACAGGCGGCGGTGGCGCCGTCGGCCCTCTTCACCGCGGCCGACAGAGCCGCACCCGAGGCTTCGAGGCTGCCTTCCCAGAGCAGCACCGAGCCGAGGTCGTTCAGTCGGAGCGCGGGCAGTTCGGGGTGTTCCCTCAACAGCCCTTGCGGGACGTGCTCCTCCAGCTGCTCGGCCTGCTCGGCGGCGGCCCGCGCCATGTCGGCGGAACCGAGCAGCCGGCCCGCCAGAACCCGCAGGTGGGCCGCGCTGAGCAGGGCCGTCGAACCGTCCTCGCCATCGTGCTCCGGATCGTGCTCCGGGAGGAGTGTCTCGGCGCGCCGGAGATGTTCGAGACCGCTGTCCACGTCGTAGCGGGCGAGGTCGCGTGCCGCCCGGACCAGCTCCGGGGCCGGGCCCCGGGCGTCGGGGGTCATGCCCGAGAACAGGTCGTCGAGCCGTTCTGCGTCGCGGCCGGTGAACAGCTGTCCGATGGCCAGGTGGTCGACGACCTGCGCCGCGGCGAACTCCCAGTCGCCGGCCGCGGCGGCGTGTGACAGCGCGTCGGTCAGGTGGCCCGCGTCAGCCAGCCACCGGGCCGCGCTGCGGTTGAGTTCCCGTTCCAGCCCCGGGTGCCGTGCTGCCAGGTGGACGCGCAGGATCTCGGCGAACAGCGGGTGGCAGCGGTACCAGGAGTGCCCGAGGGGCTCGACGAAGGCATTGGCGCGGGAGAGGTCTGCCAGGATCCGCGCCGCGTCCCGCCGGCCGGTCAGGGCGTCGGCCAGGTCGGGATGGATACGACCGAGGACGCTCGTCCTCAGCAGGAGGTCCTGGGCCTCGACGGACTGGGCGTCGAGGACCTCGGCGAGCAGGAAGTCCGCGACCGTGCTCTGCCCGGCCTCGAACTCCTCCAGGTAGGCCGCGGGATCCGCAGCGCGCTGGGCGGCCAGGGCCGACAGCCGCAGGCCGGCGGCCCAGCCGCCCGTTCGCTCGGTCAGCGCCCGGCTGCTCTCGGCGGAGAGGTGGAGGCCGTGCCGGCGCAGCAGCACGGCGGCCTCCTCCGGCCGGAAGGCCAGATCGGCGGCCCGGATCTCGGTGACACTGCCGCAGGCGCGGTAGCGGTGGATCGGGAGCAGCGGATCCGTCCGGCTGATCAGGACCAGTCGCAGACCGGGGCCCGCGTGGCCGAGCAGGAAGTGGAGTCCGGAAGCCACCTCGTCGGAGGACACGCGTTCGAACTCGTCTAGGACGAGGACCACGGGCTCCTCCCGGCGACTCAGGTGAGCGGCCAGTCGGGCCAGCAGCGAATGATCGACCTCGTGGGCCCGGGCGGGAGTGCCGATGTCCTCCGGCAGGGCGATGCCGTGGTGGCGGGCGGCTTCCAGCAGGTAGGCCCAGAAGACTCCCGGCGCGTTGTCCTCCCGCTCCACGGTGAGCCAGACCGCCGAGCCGGGCCGTCGCGTCGTGGCCAGCCAGTCGGCGACGAGCAGGGTCTTTCCGGCACCTGCCGGGCCGTTCACCAACAGGAGGGACGTCCGGAGCCCTTGGCGCAGGCGCTCGACCAGGCGGGGCCTTCGGACGAAGGTCTCCGGAATCGGAGGTGCGGCGAAGCGGGCCGCGAGCACCGGGTCGCCGCCGGGTATCCGGGTTGACGGGGTAGAGCCACGTCGTGGACCGCCCGTCGGACGGGTTGGGGAATCGACGGCTGGGCTGAGGGGCATGGTGCTCACCTCAGGGTTGGCGGCGCATGGGAGGCGCGGGTCAGTGACAGTCACCATCCTGTCCGACCCGGCCCGACCCGAACAAGGGGCGTGTGGTCCCGCCCATCGGGCCGTACGCCCCTGGAACGGTGTCACGCCGCCCGGTCACGTGGCAGGAACAGCGCCGCGCAGAGACCGATGACGCCGCAGAGTGCGAGGGCGCCCATGGCCGCCGCGTAGCTGTTCCGGGTGAGTTCGGAGACCAGGATGGTTCCGGCGGCAGCGGTGCCGAGCGAGGAGCCGAGGTTGGAGATGCTGCGGGAGAGGCCGGAGATCTCGCCCTGGAGGCTGTCGGGGAAGGCGGACTGCACGATGTTGACCGAGGGGGTGAGCATGAGGCCGATGCCCAGGCCGATCAGCAGGAGGCCGGGCGTGAAGGCCCAGACGCTGTCGACGGCGCGCACCAGGAGGAGCAGCACGACGATGCCGACGGTGGTGACGGCGAAGCCCGCGACGATCAGGGTGCGCTGGGCGTGGCGCTTGGCCAGGCGCTCGGCGGAGAGCGAGGTGGCGAGCAGACCGAGGGTGGCGGAGGTGAAGACCCCTCCGGTGGCGATGGCGCTGTAGCCGCGGACGACCTGGAGGTAGGCGCCGACGGTGAACGAGACACCCATCAGGACGAGCCACTGGGCGTTCTGGGTGACGAGGCCCAGGTTCGAGGTGTGGCTGCGGAAGAGGCGGGTGGCCAGCAGCGGTTCGCGTCCGGCGCGTTCCAGGCCGCGGATCCAGCGGAAGAAGCCGGCCAGCACCGCGGCGCCGGCCACGAGGAGCGCGATCATCAGCCAGGTGTTGTTGTCCGCGGCGAGGATGCCGGTGACCAGCAGGACCAGGCCGGCCGCCGACAGGACGGCGCCGACGGTGTCGAACGGCCGGGTGGGGTCGGCGGGGAGCGGGTCCTCCAGCTTGCGGGTGAGGAAGAGGATCAGGGCCACGATCAGGGCCTGGAAGCCGAAGTTGGCACGCCAGTCGATGGCTGTGGTGAGCAGGCCGCCGATGAGCGGACCGGCTGCCGCACCGATGCCGCCGAAGGCCATGATGGTGCCGAAGGCGCGGGCCCGGGCGGCGGTACCGGTGAACAGCAGGGTGGTCAGGATGTAGACCGGGGGGATCAGCAGGGCGGTGCCGACGCCCTCCAGGATGGAGTTGCCGAGGATGAGGACGCCGAGTCCGGGGGCGGCCGCACTGAGCACGGCGCCGACGCCGTAGGTGGCGAGGCCGGCCATCAGGCACCGCTTGCGGCCCCAGCGGTCGGTGAGCTTGCCCCCGGGGATCATCAGTGCGGCCATCACCAGCAGGAAGACGGTGATGACGACCTGGACACCCTGGACGGTGGTGTCCAGGTCGGTGCTGATGTCGTTGATCATCACGTTCATGCTGGAGCCGGCGAAGCTGCAGATGAACTGGGCGAGTGCCAGCGGGATCAGCACAGGGCGCCCGGTCGTGGTGGGGGCGGCCACCGTGGTCATTCCCGGTTCCTTTCCTCGGGTGCGCTGAGGACCACGTAGAGCGCGGCGAGGTCGATGGCGATGATCGTCAGGGACCAGGCCGGGAAGCTCGGAAGGAAGACGAACTGGGTGAAGGCGTTGGCGCACAGCACGACCGCCGGGAACCAGCGGGAGGGGAGGTCACCGGTGAGCAGCGTGATGCCGGCAAGCCCCTGGGCGATGGCCAGGACGAGCAGGGCCCAGCCCAGGCCGTGCAGATCTCCGAAGACGTAGCGGTCGGTGCCGGTGACGACGGGGGAGTCGATCAGCGCCGCCATGGCGTCCCACCCGTTGAACAACGCCAACAGGATCATCACGATCCCGGCGAACGGCAGCAGGTTGCGGCGCGGCTGCGCCGCGTGGGGAGGGGAGACCACGGCCGTCTCCTTTCGAGCTCCTGCGGGCCTTCGGATTCCGGGTGCGGTGCGTCAGGCAGCCCCCTGGCGGTCGAGTTCCTCGTCCAGGGCGAATGCCGCGTCGATGAGGGCGAGATGGGTGAACGCCTGGGGGAAGTTGCCCAGTTGCTCGCCGGAGGGGCCGATCTCCTCGGCGAACAGGCCCACGTGGTTGGCGTAGGTGAGCATCTTGTCGAACGCGTAGCGGGCGTGGTCGACCCGGCCCGCCCGGGCCAGGGCCTCGACGTAGAGGAAGGTGCAGAGGTTGAAGGTGCCTTCGGAGCCGCGCAGCCCGTCGGGGGAGGCGGCCGGGTCGTAGCGGTAGACCAGGCTGTCCTGGACCAGTTCCTGGTCCATGGCGTCCAGGGTGGACAGCCAGGCCGGGTCGGTGGGGGAGAGGAAGCCGACCTTGGGCATGAGCAGCAGCGAGGCGTCCAGGACGTCGGTGGCGTAGTGCTGGGTGAAGGCCTCGCGCTTGGGGCTCCATCCGCGCTGCACGATCTGGCGCAGGATGTCGTCGCGCACCGAGCTCCAGCGTTCGAGGTCCGCGGGGCGTGCGAACTTCCTGGCGACGCGGACGGCGCGGTCGAAGGCCACCCAGCACATCAGGCGGCTGTAGGTGAAGTCCTGGCGTCCGCCGCGCGTCTCCCAGATCCCTTCGTCCGGGCGGTCCCAGTGCTCGGTCAGCCAGTCCACGAGCCTGCGGAACGCCTCCCAGCCGCGCAGTGCCCCCATGTCGCTCTCGTCGGCGGCGAACGCGTAGGCGGCTTCGCCGTAGATGTCGAGCTGGAGCTGGTCGGAGGCGGCGTTTCCGGCGCGCACCGGGAACGAGCCGCGGTAGCCCTCCCACTGGGTCAGGGTCTCCTCGGTCAGGTGGGGGTCGCCGTCGATGCGGTACATGATCTGGAGCCGTTCGCCCTCGGCGCCGGCCGCCTCGACCCGGTCCCGCACCCACCGGCGGAACGCCAGCGCCTCGTCGCGGAAGCCGAGGCCGATGAGGGTGTGGACGGACAGCGAGGCGTCCCGGATCCAGGTGTACCGGTAGTCCCAGTTCCGCTCACCGCCGACCTGCTCCGGCAGTCCCATGGTCGCGGCGGCGATCAACGCGCCGGTCGGGTGGTAGCTGAGCAGCTTGAGCGTGATGGCCGAGCGGTCGACCATCTGGCGCCAACGACCTTGGTAATTGGAGGACTTGATCCACTCGTACCAGAACCTTCGGCAGGCGTCGAAGTCGGCGATGGTGTCGGCGTCACCGGGCGGGGCGGACGGGGTGGCGCCCGGTGACTGGGCGGTGAGGAGCACGGTGGCCATCTCTCCCGCGTCCAGGGTGAACCCCGCGGTCACGTCGGAGCCGTCGGGGTGGAGCACGACCAGGTCGCTGGCCTGCACGCACAGTTCCTGATCGGGGGCCTGCAGCACTGCGCAGCGTTCGTCCGGCATGGTGAGCCGGTGGGCGGCGCGGCCGTAGTCGAAGCGAGGCCGGCACTCCAGCCGGAAGGGCACCCGTCCGCGCACCACGCGGGCCGTGCGGATGATCCGGTGCCGGTCGCTCGGGGTCGGCGAGGTGTCGGGGAGCATGAAGTCGACGACCTCCGCCACCCCCTGCGGGGCGAGGAAGCGGGTCACCACGATGGCCGTGCCGGCGAGGTAGAGCTGTTTCACCTGGGCGTCGGGTACCGCGTCCCGGTCGACGGCGAGCCGGCACCGGCCGCCCTTCGCGTGGTCCAGCAGGGAGGCGAAGAGACTGGGGGAGTCGAAGCGGGGGGTGCACCACCAGTCGATGTCGCCGGCGGTGGACACGAGTGCGGCGGTCTGCAGGTCGCCGATGACCCCGTGCTCGGCGATCGGGGGGTAAGGGTTCATGGCAGGCTTCCCGGCGGACGAAGGAAACGGCCTTCGCCGTCACCGTACGAAGGGCGGCTCGGCCCCGGATCACCCGGTGTGGGTGAGCGCGCGGTGGGCGGGTCGTGGCCGGCGCACCGGGCGGGCCACCGTGCGGTGCATCCTTCGACCGAAGTGCGGCCGGGGCACCGCAGGCTGTGGGGCGGTCACCGCGCCCCACCTCACCTGCCGGGGGTGAGGTGGGGCCCTGGGGATCCGGCGAGGATTGCGGCAACGGGCTCACCGGTCGTCCCCGGCGCGGTGACAGGAGGAGGCGCCGTGACAACCTCCCGCAGCCGTACCCCGGCTCCGCCCGGACCGGCCCCGGACGGAGCCGGGAACCGGACGGACTACGCCGGCGCGGTCTACGGTTCGATGCTGGCCGCCTCGGTGATCGCGGCCTCCGCCGTCCACGAACCGCACCCGCGGCTGTCGCTCGTCCTGCTGCTGGTGATCACCGGGATCGTCTTCTGGATCGCCCACGTCTACGCGCACGTGGCCGGGCGGCGCGAGGTCGGCCGTCGGGTCACCTGGAGCGAGGTGCGCAGGGTCGGCCGGCAGGAGTGGCCACTCGTCGAGGCGGCGGCACTGCCGGCCCTGGCGGTGCTGGTCAGTCCCTCGCTCGGGACGGGGGAGAACGCCTGGCTCGCCCTCGGTGTCGCCGTGGCGCAGCAGGTGACCTGGGCGACGCTGGGCGCCCGCCGGGCGGGCGCCTCATCGGGACAGGCCGCCGTCGAAGGCGCGGTCAACCTGCTTCTGGGCCTGGTCATCGTGGCGGCCAAGGTTGTGGTCGGGCACTGAATCACCCGGTTCGGGTGGTGCCGCCGCCGAGCCGACCTGACTGAGTGGTGACATCGGGCCTTTCGCTGCCGCCGTGGGCGCAATGCCGGTCCGGCGGACCCGCCGGTCCGCCCACGCCACCGATGAGCGCGGCACGGCCGCACCCCCACCTGGAGGCAACCATGCCCACCGCCGCCCCGCACGGTGAAGACCCGGCAGCCGGCGCCCGCGGAAGCGGCAGCACAGGCTCCGGACTGATCACCTTCGCCGGTGTGCTGCTGATCCTGCTGGGCTCCCTCAACGCCCTGGACGGCATCGCCGCCATCGCGCGGTCGCACTTCTTCGTCGGCAACGCCCACTACGTCTTCGGCGACCTCCGGTCCTGGGGCTGGGCGATCCTTTTCCTGGCCGTCGCCCAGCTGGCCGCGGCCTACGGCGTGCTGGCCCTTCGTGCCCAGTGGGCCCGCTGGACCGGCGTCGTCGTGCTCGGCCTCAACGCCTTCGCGCAGATGGTCTTCGCTCCCTCGTACCCGCTCTGGTCGGTGACCGTCATCGCGATCGACGTGATCGGCATCTACGGCCTGACCGCCCAGAGTACGTCCGAGCAGTGGGCCCCGACGGCCGACGGCACAGCGCCCCCGGTACGGGCCGAGCGGGGTTCCGGGCCCGGCACCGGGGCGTGAATACGGGCTTCGATACGGACGCGGCGGCGGCCCCCGTCCCGGTCTGACCGGGACGGGGGCCGCCGTGTCGACGGAGGTCAGCCGGCGAGAAGCCGCTGCTTCTGCGCCGCGAACTCCTCCTCCGTGAGGACTCCTTGGTCCCTCAGCTGCCCCAACTGCTGCAGCTGGGCGAGCTTCTCGTCCATGCTCGTCGCCGCGGGCGCGGCAGGAGCAGGGGGCGGCGGGGGCGGCGCGGGTTCGGCCGCCATGTCCTGTTGGGCCCAACGACCCGCCTGACGGCGGGAGACCCGGTTGGACACGGCGGTTGCCGTTCCGGCGACGACGGCGGTGCGCGCGACACCGCGCAGCAATCCAGGCATGACGCGTCTCTCCTCTCGGCGGCTCACTCGGTGGCGGACGGCCCGGGGGCGGAGCCGCCCGACGCGTCCGTCCGGTCCGTCCCGTTGGCGTCGTCCAGCTCGTCCAGGGAACGCAGCAGGTCCGGCAGGGGCACCCGGCCACTGGCGACGACCCGGGCGCCGGCCCGTCGCAGGGCTGAGGTGAACGGCGCTGCCCAGGTGTTCTCGTAGATGAGCACACCGGCCGAGTTCCCGGGCTCGAGGACTGCGGCGGCCTCGCCCAGGTCGTCGGCGCCGAGCAGACCCGAGCCGACGCCCTCGAAGACGGCCAGGTCCAGCAGGCCGTCGCCGTCGAAGTCGGCCAGTTCCATACCCGTGACGGTGCCGTCGGTGTCCTTGCGCACGAACGCGAAGTCCAGGATGCGGATCACACCCCGGTCCACCAAGTCGATCAGCAGCGGGAGCCCCTCTCCGGTCATGCGGTTGCCGGGGAACTCGACCACCAGGTAGTCGATGGGCCCGGTCTCGGCGAGGACGTCCTCGGCCATGGCGGTGCTCCTTCCACGTGGAGTCCGTCGCCCGGTCCGCCGGGCCGGGCGCTGGTTTCGACGCTAGGGGCCGACACCCCGTCCACGGATCACCTGCCCCGGGTGAGGGAGCGGCCGGTGTCGAGCACCGTGTGGGGCGGTACGGGCCGTAGCCGCGGTCCATGCTGCCCACGACAGGTGGAGGGTCCGGTCCTACGGTGAACGTAGGGCTTCCGTTCCGGGTCCTTCCGCCGGTCGAGCTTCCCAGGCGGTTGTCATACGAGCCCCCCTCGCCCCGGCGAGGTTTCCCCGGAGCCCCTCTGCTCAGCTGCTCTTACCTCCCGTCTCCCGCTGCCCGCGAGGCGGTGGCCACAGAAGGAGTTGATGTCATGACCGGCAGTGTTACCGGAGGCGGCCGTACCACCCAGGTGCCCGAACACCGCCCCTTTGTGACGGGGTGGACCATCTTCGCCGCGGTCATGCTGATCTCCGGCGGCATCATGGCGATCTTCCAGGGGGTCGCCGCCATCACCAAGGACAGCCTGATAGTCGTCACCCGTCATTACGTGTACTCGATGAACACCGAAGGGTGGGGATGGATCCATCTCATCCTCGGGATCGTCGTCGTCCTGGCGGGCATGGCGCTCTTCACCGGCGCTGTCTGGGCCCGTGTCGTCGGTGTCGTCGTCGCCGGGCTGGAAATGATCGCCAACTTCCTGTGGCTGCCCTATTACCCGTTCTGGGCCGTCGTCCTGATCGCGATCGACGCCTTCGTCATCTGGGCGCTGTGTGTCGGCACGACCAGAAAGGAGGCCTGATGACCCCCGAAGGCGCCCGCCCCGGGCCCTGACAGCGGGGCCGGCCCGGATCCTCGCATCCCTCCAGGGGCCGGGCCGGGTTCCCGAACGACGCCCGGGCAAGACCCGCGGTGATCGGTCATCCCCCTTCTGCGATGACGTTCCTGAGGACGTCGAGGTCCTGGGCGGAGATCCCGGGAGACTGGAGTACGGCATTCCAGCCGTCCACGTACTCGGCCTTGTACTTGTGGCCGTGGCCGCTCGGAACGCCGGTGGAGAACGGAAGGTCGGCGGTGACCTGCCAGAACGTCACGAACGGGATCCAGACGATCCCCTTGAGCACGTCCTTGCCAGGCGTTTCGGCGATCCAGTCGGGCTCGTTGAAGATCAGGTGCGGGCTCCACCAGACGATCGGGTCGGAACTGTGCATCAGATACAGAACCCGGGTACCCGTCCATGGCTGATCTGCGGGCGGAGCCCCCGCCGCGGGGTCGTTCGTGAAGCGCACGGTCCGGCCGTCCTTGTAGACCGGCTGGATCTCCGGGCTGCCGGCGGCGCGGTTGTCACTGAACTCTCGGAACAGGGTATTGAAGTTGGGCGGACCGGCGAACAGCGTGCCCGAGGTGCGGTTGCGCAGGTCGTACTCGCCGCTGAACGCCGTTTCACCGCCGAAGGACCCCAGGCTCTCCCCGGCGACGAAGAGTCTCGGCCGGGTCGCCTGCGGCAGCTTCGACCAGACGTCGTAGACCGCGTCGAACAGATCGCGGCCGGCGGCCCTGGCCTTGGACTGGTCCACGAGGTAGGAGATCCAGGACGGCAGGTAGGAGTACTGGATCGCCACCGTCGCCGTGTCACCGCCGCCGAGGTACTCGAAGGTGTCGACCGACGCCGGGTCGACCCAGCCGCTTCCGGTCGTGGTCACCACGAGCAGGTTCGCGCGCTGGAAGCCGCCCGCGCGGTCGAGATCCTTGACCGCCAGCTCGGCACGGGACGCGGTGTCGCCGGATGACCACAGACCGGCGTAGGACCGGATCGGTTCCATGGCCGGGCGATGGGTGAACCTCGCGATGTCGCCCTCCGACGGGCCGGTGCCGACGAAGCCGCGCCCCTGCCGTCCGAGCGAATCCCACGCGACGAGCGAGCCCGGCCCACCCGAGCGCAGGGTGCTGGCGGGCTGGTGCACGCCCTCCGGGGTCGCGCCGTCGCGAAGTGAGAACACCTGGTTGGCGATGCCGACGAACCCGTCCAGCAGGAGACCGGTGATCACCAGGTAGGCCAGGCCGGAGACCAGAATCCAGCCGGTCGCCCTGGCCGCGCGCTGCCCGATGCGGCGGCCGAGTACGTCCGCGGTTCTGCGGTAGAGCGCCCGAAGGCCGCGCCCGATCAGTAGAAGGAGACCGAACACCACTACCGCGACGACGGGCGAGAGAACGACGAGTGCGATGTTGTAGTCCTGGACCCCCATCATTCCGCGGATCAGGTACTGCCAGTACTGCCCGAGCCCGAAGAAGACGACGAGCAGCACGGCCGCGCTGATGAGGAATGTGCGCCAGGCCATGCGCTTGGGGTGCCTGGGCTCCCGGTCGGCGAAAGCGCGCCAGACGGATGCCGCGAGTACTCCGAGCCCGTAGCCGATGGCAGCGGCGATGCCCCAGATCAGGCCCTGGAGGAAGCCACCGCGTGGCAGCAGCGATGGTGTGAAGGACAGGCACGAGAGAACGAGCGCGCCCCAGCAGCCGGGAAGCGTGAGATTCGGCGGCTTCCGGAACCTCGCGAACTTCTTCGCGGGTTCCGGGTCCTCGGCGTGTGTGTTCAAGGCGGCGACCGATCGACTGGGAGCGGACGACACGGGGTGCGAGCGGCCCACCTGCGGTGTGTCCAGAGCTGGCTCGGCGGCCGCGTCTTCTGCCCCAAATGATCGCCCGTGGGCGCTCGTGGTGCCAGCGGTCCGCACCCTTGGGGTGGCTATGCCAGCCGCGTCAGGGCGTACGCGGCGAGATAGCCCAGCGCGTTGGTCGCCCAGTGCAGCCCGATCGGTGCCAGCAGGCTGTCACTGCGGCGGCGCAGCTCGCAGAAGAGCACACCGGCGGCTGAGGTGAAGAGCACCGCGCCGAGGTCGGCGATGACCGCACCGACGGGGGTGTGGCCGAAGACCGCGGTGAGCGCGGGTTTCTGGGTGGCCACGTGCAGGGAGGGGAGGACGTGCCAGAGCCCGAACAGCAGCGACGAGGTGACGGTTGCCGTGACTGTGCCGCGGTAGCGCCGGATCAGCCCGTACAGCACGCCGCGGAAGGCGTACTCCTCGAGGAGCACGGTGCCCAGCGGGACGGCGACGAACACGCGCAGGGCCACCTCTCCACCGGGCAGGTGCGCGCTGCGCCGGTCGGAGAACAGCTCACGGGTGAACGGCAGCAGAGCGGCGACCAGGTAGACCGTGGCGACGACGCCGATCAGGGCCGCCGCCCAGATCGCGCCGCGCCGAATCGTTCCCCTGCCCAGGGCGACGTCGTCCCGGGTGCCGCCGGCCCACCACACGATCACGGTGAGGACCGCGATCGTCAGGGCGGCGTTGGCCAGGCCGAGCGACGGCAGGAGACCGTTGTCGGCGAGGTTCACCAGAATCAGGACGGTCAACACCGAGGCCAGTACGATCCCGGGAGCCGCCGGGCGGCGAAGTCGCATCAGACCTTCAGAGTACGGCGCCCCACGCTGCCCACCCGCCACGCTGGTCCTCGGCCGTCAGGTTCTCACTCGCCTTCGGTGAACGCTTCGCGCAGCCGGGCCTCTTCGTCCGCCGAGAGGTTCGTCTCCAGGAGTTCGGCGTGCCAGCCCTCGAACGCGGATCTGACCCGATCGAGCACGGCGTCGGAGCTGAGCACGAACAATGCGGAGGTGCCGGGCGTCACCTTCTCCCGCACCTGCTTGATGAAGCCCTCGTCGATGCCGAGGTGAGCGAGGTGGCCCCCCAGCGCGCCTCCGGCCGCGCCCACCGCCGCGCCGAGAAGGGGGACGAAGAAGATCATCCCGAGGAGGAAGCCCCAGAAGGCGCCACCTAAGGCGCCCATGTCGGTCATGTCGCTCAGGTGGCGGGTCTTCGGCTTCCTGGCACCTTCCGGCCAGGTGATCACGGCTCCGTCCTGGACCTTGATCAGCTCTTGGCGCCCCAGCTTCTTCAGCGTGGCGAGAGCTTCCTCGGCTCCGGTCGCGCTGGGAAAGCGCCATACCGTCAGGGTCGCCATCATGGCCTCCGATCGCAGGGAAATGCGCGACAGCCCCATCGTCGGCCCGGTCTCTTGCCGTCGCCACCCACGGCTGCCGGACGAACGACCAAGGGCTGCCGGAAGACCGCCGCTGCCGGGCGGCTGTGGGCAGGCCTGCCCGGACGGGCGCTGTCGGATTGACGCGGGTGTCCGGCGGCCACAGCGTGGCAGGTAGCACTCACCCGTGCTGGTCGGTCCCGGTTCGGCCCGCGTCGTGGATGCCGGTGCGGATGGGGCGACCTGGCGGGCTGCGCGATTCCTGCCGGACCCGAGAGGAACTGGTGCGGGCGATGTCGGACAAACGGACGGCCAAGCGCATTGCGAAGTTCATCAAGCCGCTGCGGGTGGAGCCGGGGTCGCGGGTGAACCTCGCGGAGGACTTCGATCCCCGCTACAAGGCGGGCATGAAGAAGCGCGAGGCCGCGGAGCTGCTGCGCACCGGCGTGTCGCTGCTGTCGGAGTACCAGGCCCGGCTGGCCGCTCAGGACACCTACGGAGTCCTGCTCTGCCTCCAGGCGCTCGACGCCGGCGGGAAGGACGGGACGATCCGTCACGTCATGAGCGGGGTCAACCCGCAGGGCGTCCAGGTGAGCAGCTTCAAGGTGCCTTCCACTGAGGAGCTCGACCACGACTTCCTGTGGCGGTACGCGCAGCGGCTCCCGGCACGTGGGGACATCGGGATCTTCAACCGGTCGCACTACGAGGAGGTCCTCGTGGTGCGTGTCCACCCGGAGAACCTCGACCGGCAGAAGCTGCCGGAGGAGGCGAAGGGCCCTGGGGTCTGGCACCGCCGGTACCGGGAGATCAACGACTGGGAGCGCTACCTCACCGACAACGGGATCAAGGTGGTGAAGATCTTCCTGAACCTCTCCAAGGAGGAGCAGCGCACCCGCTTCCTGAAGCGGATCGACCTGCCCGAGAAGAACTGGAAGTTCTCCGCGGCCGACATCCGCGAGCGCGAGCGTTGGGACGACTACCAGGAGGCGTTCTCCGACGTGCTGTCGGCCACGAGCACGCCGTGGGCACCCTGGTACGTCGTACCGGCCGACCGCAAGTGGTTCGCGCGCATCTGCGCGGCGGCGGTGCTCGCCCACACCCTGATCGGGATCGATCCGCAGTACCCCACGGTCGACGAGCAGGCCGGGAAGGACCTCCTCGCGGCCAAGCGCCGACTGGAGAAGGAGGCCCCCAGGGGCGCCGCGCGTGACCCGTACGCGGCGAAGCACCGGACCGACTGACGCTTCGGCGGACCAGCCCGGATCTTGAGGAGTGAAGATGGCGGAGCAGGCTGACCGGCCCGGACCGCAGGAGTCCCCGCTTCCCTGGTACACGCGGACACCGGAGGAGGTCGCGGCCCGGCTCGACGTCGACCCTGCGGTCGGGCTCACCGCCGCCCGGGCGTCCGAGCTGTTGGCCTCCCACGGCCCGAACGCGCTCCCCGAGGAGAAGCAGAAGCCGGGCTGGCTGCGCTTCCTCGACCAGTACCGCAGCTACATGCAGATCATCCTGGTGGCCTCGGCGGTGGTCTCGCTGGCGATCAAGGAGTGGACCACCGCGATCCTGCTCCTCGTGCTCACCCTGTTCAACGCCGTCGTGGGCCTGCGCCAGGAGGGCAAGGCCGAGAGTGCGATGAACGCGCTGAAGTCGATGATGGAGGCGACGGCGCGGGTCCGGCGGGAGGGGGCTGAGGCGGAGATCTCCGCGGAACAGCTGGTGGTCGGCGACATCGTGCTCGTCTCGGCGGGCGACGAGGTGCCGGCGGACGGACGGATCGTCGAGGCCAGCTCGCTGCAGATCGACGAGTCGGCGCTGACCGGCGAGAGCGTCCCGGCGGCGAAGGACGCGGGCACCCTGACGGGCGAACGGCTCGCCCCGGGGGACCAGACGAACATGGCGTTCATGAACACCCCGGTCACCCATGGCAGCGGACTGCTCGTCGTCACCGCGACGGGCGCCGAGACCGAACTGGGCAAGATCTCCGGGATGCTGTCGGCCACGGAGAAGGAGGAGTCGCCGCTCACCCGCGAGCTCAACACGCTGACGCTGTGGATCGCGGCGGCCGCCGGCCTGACCATGGTGGTGATGTTCGCCCTCGGCCGCAGCCGCGACCAGGCGTGGGACGCGCTGTTCGTCAGCGCGGTCTCGCTGGCGATCGCGGCCATCCCGGAGGCGCTGCCCACGGTCAGCCAGGTGATCCTCTCCGTCGGCAGCCTCAACCTGGCCAAGCGCAACGCGATCGTGAAGGAACTGCCGTCCGTCGAGACGCTCGGCTTCACCTCGGCCATCAACTCCGACAAGACCGGCACCCTGACGATGAACCAGATGACGGTCGTGGAGGTGCTCAGCCCCACCGACCGCTACACCGTCTCCGGCACCGGCTACCGCCTCGACGGGAGGATCCACCACGCCGCGGGCTCCTCCCCGAGCATCGAGGACGCCGTCCTGCCCTACCTCGTCGCCAACGACGCGAAGCTGGTCGACGGCGAGGTCGTCGGCGACCCGACCGAGGGCGCCCTGCTCGTCCTCGGCCACAAAGCCGGACTGGACATCGAGGCCACCCGGGAGCGCTTCCCCCGCCTCGCGACCTTGCCGTTCGACCCCGGCTACAAGCTGATGGCCAGCTTCAACGAGGCGAAGGACGAGGACGGCCGACCGGTGGTGCGGTGCTTCGTCAAGGGCGCTGCCCCCGCGGTGACGGCCCGCGCCACCACCGCACTCGCGGATGGCGCGGGCATCCCCTGGGACGAGGACCTCGGCGCACGCGCCCGGTCGCAGACCGAGCGGATGGGTGGCGAGGGACTGCGGGTGATGGCCGCCGCCTACCGCGACCTGGACCCGGTCGACTTCGACCCGGACGGCGACCTGCTGGCGCTCGTCACCGACCTGCGGATGACCAGCCTGGTGGCCATGGTCGACCCGCCCCGCGAGGAGTCGAAGGCCGCCGTCGCCAGCGCGCAGGCCGCCCACATCCGGGTGCGCATGGTGACGGGGGACGACGTCACCACCGGCGCCGCCATCGCCCGCCAGCTCGGCATCGGCGGCGAGGCCATGCTGGGCGCCGACTTCGCGGCGCTGCCGGAGCACGAGCGGCTGGCCCGGATCGACGACATCGGCGTGGTCGGCCGCGTCGCGCCCGAGCACAAGGTGCTGCTCGCGGCCACGCTCAAGAAGAAGGGCGACGTGGTCGCGATGACCGGCGACGGGGTGAACGACGCGCCCGCCATCAAGGCCGCGGACATCGGCATCGCCATGGGCAGCGGCACCGATGTGGCGAAGAACGCCAGCCGGATGGTCCTCGCCGACGACAACTTCGCCACCATCGTCTACGCCGTGGAGGAGGGCCGGAAGCTCTACGACAACCTCACCAAGTACATCCGCTTCGTCCTGGTGCTGCTGGTGACGTTCGTGCTGACCTTCCTCGGAGCCGCGATCCTCAACATCGCCGCCGGCGAGCCGTTCACCCCGCCGCAGGTGCTGTGGATCCACTTCGTCGTCAACGCCCCGTTCGGCTTCGCCCTGGGGTTCGACCAGGAGAGCCCGGGACTGATGCGGCGCACCCCGCGTCCGCGAGGGGAGTCCGTGCTGACCAGGCCCGTCGTGATCACCGTCGGACTCGCGGGGCTGGCCGTCACGGTCGCCCTGCTCGGTCTGATCAAGCTCGGCCAGGCGCACTACCACAGCGCGCACATCGGCAACTCGATCGCCTTCACGGCCTTCGCGCTCTGCCTGATCGTGGCGGCCTACGAGTGCCGCAGCGAGCGCGGCTCGGTGCTGACCGTCCGCACCTTCGACAGCAAGCAGATGAACCTGGCGGCCCTCGGAGAGTTCGTCCTGGCGGTGCTCGTCACCCAGATGGACGCGTTCAACCGCATCCTCGGCACCACCGACATCAACGCCCGGCAGTTCGGGTGGGCCCTGCTCGCCGCGGTCGCGCTCCTGCTGCTGTGGGAGCTTGGCAAGCTCCTGGCCCGCAGATCACCGAGCGCCCGCAGCGGGACTCGTGGTGCTCCGCGGTCACCGGCGTGACTGGCTGCCGGGCGTGACCGGGGTTGTACACCCGCCTGGCACGGGTAGGGCCGCTTGCCGGAAGGTTCGACGGTGGGAGGCCGCAGGCCGGGGACGACTCTGGACTCTGCTCAACGGTAGCTAGCAGTAGGTCAGTTATCGCCGACGTCGAACACCGCGGTGACGGGCGCGTGATCGGACCAGCGTTCGGCGTGGGTGGCGGCGCGTTCGACGTAGGCCTCGACGGCCTTGTCGGCGAGGTTCTCGGTGGAAACGATCAGGTCGATGCGCCAGCCCGAGTCGTTGTCGAAGGCGCGGCCGCGGTAGGACCACCAGGAGTAGGGGCCGGTGCGGTCGGGGTGGAGGGCGCGGACGACGTCGACGTAGCCGGCTTCGTCGTAGACGCGGGAGAGCCAGGCTCGTTCCTCGGGGAGGAAGCCGGCGGACTTCTGGTTGGCCTTCCAGTTCTTGAGGTCCTCGGGGCGGTGGGCGATGTTCCAGTCGCCGCAGACGACGACCTCGCGGCCGTCGGCGGCGGCGCGGGTGCGCAGGGCGGTGAGGTGGTCGAGGAACTCCGCCATGAAGCGTTCCTTCTCGTCCTGGCGTTCGGTGCCGACCTCGCCGCTGGGGAGGTAGAGGCTGGCGACGGTCAGTCCGGGGAGGTCGATTTCGAGGTACCGGCCCGAGTCGTCGAACTCCTGCGAGCCGAAGCCGATCGCGGTCCGCTGCGGTTCCTGTCGCGACAGGATGGCGACGCCGGCCCGGCCCTTGGCGGCGGACGGGGCCCAGGCCGCGTGCCAGCCCTCCAAGTCGCGTAGCTCGACGGGCAGTTGCTCGGGCTCGGAGCGCACCTCCTGCAGGCAGATCACATCGGCGTCGGTGGCGGCCAGCCACTCGATGAAGCCCTTCTTGGCCGCCGCCCGGATCCCGTTCACATTCGCACTTGTCACCACGATCACCCGGGCAGACTACCGAGCGGAGTCGGAGGGGCCGAAGCGTGACGCGCCCCTCGCCGTCGTGCCCCTCGCCGTCATGCTCCTCGCCGTCGTGCTCCTCACCGAATGGTGTGAACGCGGTATGAGCCCGTGCGACGGCCGTGTCAACGCGTGCCATTGGTCTTGACCATCTTCGGACGAAGCCCCTAGGGTCGCTTACTGCAAGGACCTTTCATAAAGAAGGACGGATAAAGCCTGGCTCTCCCACGTGCCGCAACGGCGGACAGCGGGCCCGGGATCCGCCCTCCTTTCGCCCCCGTCCCTCGGCGGGGTGGGCACAACAAGGTGGAGGACACGGTGGAAACGACAGGGCAGCAGCCCACCGCGGCTCCGGAACCGAAGTACTGGCACCTGCGCACCGTGCTGGTCCGCGCCATCGATTCGGAGTTCTCCACCGGCCAGGTGCTCCCCAACGAGCGCGAGCTCGCCGCCCGTTTCGGCGTTGCCCGGGCGACCCTTCGGCAGGCGCTCGACCAGCTGGAGCTGGAGGGCCGGCTGGTCCGCCGCCGGGGCATCGGCACCCTGATCGCCGCCCCGCGGGTCGGCGTGCCGGTCAACCGGCAGGAGGAGGGGTGGCCCGGCGCCGGCCGCAGCAAGGCCTGGCGCACGGTCGACTGCACCACCGCCCCGGCCTCGGCGCAGCTCGCCGGGAACCTCGGCGTCGCCGAGGGCGCCACCGTGCACACCGTCCGCCGGGTCCGCCTGGTCGAGGGCCGGCCCATGGCCACCGAGTCGCTGCACGTGCCCGCGTCCGCCCTGCCGCACCTGCCCGGCTTCCGCGCCGAGAGCGACCGCGCCCGCTCGGTGCTGCGCCAGCTGGAGCGCCTGGAGGTCGACGGCGAGTCCCGCTCCGTCGAGCTGGGCGTCGCCGAGGCCGACGAGGCCGGCCTCCTGGAGCGCCCACCCGGCTCGCCGGTGCTGGTGATGACCACCCAGTACGTCTCCGCCGGCCGCCTGGTCGCGCTCGCCGTCTCGACCTACCGTGCCGACACCTGCAAGCTGACCTTCGGCGAGACCGGCCTCGCCGACGTCGCCCCGGTCGGCGTCACCCGCGAGGTGCGCACCGCCTCCTGAACCGTCCCGAACCCGACCGTCGGAACGAGGCCCGGACGCCCCAACAGGCGCCCGGGCCTCGGCCGTTGAGCGGCGCCGACCGCGCCGCCCTGCGAGGGTCAGCCGCGGGCGGGCGGGTCGACCGCGAAGAGCTGGTCCTCGACGTGGTCGAGGGCGACGCGGAGGGCGCCCATCGCGACGACCTCGGAGCCCAGGGCCGCCGGCGCGACCTCGGGGGCGCGGAGGGTGAATCGGGCGAGGCGTTCGCGCAGGGGCTCCAGGACGCCGTCGAGGCCGGCCGCCCAGCCGCCGATGACGACGAGTTGGGGGTCGATGGCGAGGACGAGCGCCGCGACGCCCTGGACGAGGCGGGTCAGGAAGCGGTCCATGGCGACCTGGGCGACCTCGTCGCCCTCGCGGGCGAGGCGCAGAACGCGGGCGACGGCGGCCTCGTCGAGGGGGTTGAGGGGCTTGCCGGTGGTGGAGAGGAGGCGTTCGGGCGTGACCTCCCGGCCGAGCAGGTGGAGGGCGCCGATCTCGCCGGCGGCGCCGCCGTAGCCGCGGTGGAGCTTGCCGTTGATGAGGGAGCCGGCGCCGGGGCTGAGGCCGGCCATGACGAAGACGACGTCGTCGGCGCCGATCGCCGCGCCCTGCCAGTGCTCGGCGATGGCGGCGAGGTTGGCGTCGTTCTCGATCAGGACGGGGCAGCGGAAGGAGCGGCGCAGGCGGGCGCCGAGGTCGAGGCCGGTCCAGCCGGGCATCGCGGTGCCGAGCCGGACGGTGCCCGCGCGGTCGACGATGCCGGGGGTGCCGACGCCGACGGCCCACAGGCTGTCGCGCGGGACGCCGGTCCTGCGCAGCGCCTCGGCGACGGCGGTGCGGGCGGCGGCGAGCCGGCCCTCGGCCGCCAGGGCCTCGTCGACGGGCCTGACGTGACTGCCCACCACCTGGCCGGTGAGGTCGGCGAGGATGACGCGGACGTCGTGGACGCCGATCTCGATGCCGAGGATGTGCCCGGCCTCGGCCCGGAACCGGAACCAGCGGGCGGGCCGGCCGCGGCGCCCGTTGCCCGGGTGGCCGTCGTCCCTGGGCTGGTCGACCTCGGCGACCAGCCCGCTCTCCACCAGGCCCTCGATGACGCCCTCGACGGTGGGCCGGGAGAGGCCGGTCTCGCCGACGAGCTGAGTGAGGGTCACGGAGTGGCCGGCCCGCAACGCCCGAAGCGTGACCGCGGCGTTGATCCGCCGCAGGAGCGAGGAGTCCCCTCCGGTGAGCCGATCCGCCAAGACGCTGCCCTTCGCCTTTCGCGCGACTGCCCTGGCGCGCGGTGCCGAGTGCGCGGTGACCACCGAATGGCCCGCGAGAGTGCGCCGCCCGGCTCACGGCAGGGCGGCGGGAGGCCGCCTGCGCCGGGGGCATGCCGGATGCTACCCGGGTGCGGGCCCGGCGGGCGAGGATCCTCGCAGCTCACCCCGGCTTCGCCACCGAAACGGAACGCCTCGGGTGGCGGTGTGTGACCACGGCTTCACCGGCCGGCCACGAGCCGACCTTCCAGGGGCTCACGAGACGGCGCCGGCCGGCGGGAACGGGCGCCGCCGACGGTACCGACGCTGCGCCACGAGCCGATGGACCGAGCGGAGAGTGCGGACCCGATCGAGCCGATCGAGCAGAAGGAGCCGATCGACCCGACGGAGCAGAAGGAGCCGATCGAGCCGATGGAGGCGGCCGACCCGATGGAGCCGACGGAGAGGAACGACCCGACGGAGCCGATCGACAGGAAGGAGCCGACCGAACCGATCGAGAGCGCCGAGCCGAGGGAGGCGATCGACAGCACCGAGTTCGCGAGGCGGGAAGACCGGGATGGCGAGGCGGACATGGGCTGATCGTAGCCGCGGATCAGGGCACGCGGGCGACGAACAGGTGTTGCCCCAGGAGTCCCATCGGGTGCCCGTCCTCCGGCAGTCCGAGGACGGTCGTGCAGCCGGCCGCCGTCAGTGCCGCGCGCCAGTGCTCCACCGGGGCCGCCGCGGGGAGCGAGCCCGGCTCGCCGGTCAGCAGCAGGTCGAGCTGCTCCTCGATGGGCGCGACGAGCAGCAGCCGCCCGCCGGGGGCGAGCAGGCGGACGAGCCGGGCGACGGTGGTGTCCGGGTCGTCGGAGTCAGAGTCCGAGCCGGAGTCGGAGCCGGTGGCGACGACGACGTCGAACCGGCCGCCGTCGGCCACCGCGTGGTGCTCGACGGTCTGGCGGGGGCGGGCGGACAGGGCCCGGGCGATGGCGGTGTCGGTGCCGTCGCAGGCCTCCAGGACCCGCAGCGGCGCGGTGCCGTCGTGCGTCTCGGCCATGCCGCGGACGAGGGAGCCGATCGCGGCGCCGAGGTAGCCGCGGGCCGCGGCCGAGCGGACCGGGGGGACGGCGGGGCGGGGCGGCTCCTGGCCGGTGATGACGCGGGGGAGCCGGCCGGCGGCGCGTCGGACGCGGTCGAGAGCGGCGGCGGGGCCGAGGCCGTCGGCCCAGGCGTCGGCGGCGGTGCGCCAGGTCTCGCGGACCTCGGCGGCGGTGAGCGGCGGCGCGCCGTGGTAGCCGTCCGCGTGACGGCCGATCAGGCGGTGCCGGGTGAGGGCGTCGAGCCAGCGCGGCACCTGGGGGCGGTACTCGGGGGTGACGGGTACGGCGTCGAGGATCTCGGCCCCGGTGTGGCCCGTGGCGGGGTCGGTGAGCACGCCGTACTGCTGGAGGGTCAGCAGGAGCGAGGTGAGGACGGCGTGGTCGAGGCGCTCGCCGAAGACGCGTATCTGGTCGGCGGTGATGCCGATGGCGTGCTTCCAGGCGGTGGCGGTGGCGGCGGCGACGGCCGTGCGCAGGCGGTGTTCGGCGGCCTCGGCGTCGCTGTGCGGTTCGCGGAGGTGGGCGACGACGGCGCCGAGCGCGTCGACGGCGGCGTAGACGTCGTCCTGCCGGGGTTCCGGTCCGACGTGCAGGACGAGGCGCAGCGCGGAGAGGTCGTGCTCGGCGAGGTCGGGGACGCGGCTGAGGCGCCAGAGCAGGTGGGAGGGCAGGCTGAGGTGGGTGGTGGCGCCGGCGGCGAGGGCGGCGAGCTGGTCGCGGGGGTGCTGGTCGGGGTCGCCGCAGTGGACGGTGCCGCCGGCGAGGAGGGTGGCGAGGGCGAGTTCGACGGCGAGGTCGGTGGCGGGGTGGAGGACGGTGTGCCGGATCGGCGGCGGGCCCAGGACGCCGGCCCAGTGCCGCAGCCGCTGTTCGGCGGCGCGGGCGCCGGTCGTGGACAGTGCGGTGTGGGCGGCCACCCGCTTGGCCATGGCTCCGGGCAGGCCGTCCGGCGGGGAGACGCCGAGCAGGAGGCCGATGCCGCTGATCGAGCGTCCGCCGGCGACGACGGCGGGCCGGTCGCCGAGTTCGCGCAGGGCGCTGACCAGGGCGGGAGTCGTGGACAAGGTGATCACTCCGGGTGGGCGGGGGAGGCCGCACTACTGAACCACGCGGTGTGCCCGGTCGAGGCCGCATCCGGGTAAAGCTTCGTAATGATTTTCATATCGACTAGTCAATCGCGGGGTGCGATGTCATCCCGAACGTGCCGGAACTTCGCATTCCGGAATGCCTCCCGCCACCCTGAGGTGTCCTGGCGGTGTTGCGAGAGGTGTCTTGACAGGGCGTTCGGGTCCTGGATTACTGGCCTGGGATCTCCCGGCCGAACGATCGGTAGGGGGCGCTCAGGGCTCGGCCGACCTGTGAAGGAGCGACGATGACCAGCATTGCACCCGGCGCACCGGGGCGCCTCGGCGAGCCGATCCCGCCCGAACTGCTGGACGCCGGCGAGCGGATGGGCGTCGACGAACTGCGCGCCCGTCAGCTCACCCGGCTGCGGGCCACCCTGCGTCACGCGTACGACAACGTCGAGCTGTACCGCCGCAAGTTCGACGCCGCCGGGGTCGGGCCCGAGGACTGCCGCACCCTCGCCGACCTCGCCCGCTTCCCGTTCACCACCAAGGCCGACCTGCGCGAGGGCTACCCGTTCGGCCTGTTCGCCGTCCCGATGGAGCAGGTCCGCCGCATCCACGCCTCCAGTGGCACCACCGGCCGCCCGACCGTCGTCGGCTACACCGAGAACGACCTGTCGATGTGGGCCGACGTGGTCGCCCGCTCGATCCGCGCGGCCGGCGGCCGGCCCGGGCACAAGGTGCACATCGCGTACGGCTACGGGCTGTTCACCGGCGGGCTGGGCGCGCACTACGGCGCCGAGCGGGCGGGCTGCACGGTGATCCCGGCCTCCGGCGGCATGACGGCGCGGCAGGTGCAGATCATCCAGGACTTCCGGCCCGAGATCATCATGGTCACCCCCTCCTACATGCTCACGCTGCTCGACGAGTTCGAGAAGCAGGGCATCGACCCGCGCACCACCTCGCTGAAGGTCGGGATCTTCGGCGCGGAGCCGTGGACGGAGGAGATGCGGCGCGAGATCGAGGAGCGGCTCGACCTCGACGCGGTCGACCTCTACGGCCTCTCCGAGGTGATCGGCCCCGGCATCTCCCAGGAGTGCGTGGAGACCAAGGACGGTCTGCACATCTGGGAGGACCACTTCTACCCGGAGGTGGTGGACCCCTTCACCGACGAGGTGCTGCCGGAGGGGGAGGGCGGCGAACTGGTCTTCACCTCGCTCACCAAGGAGGCGCTGCCGGTGATCCGCTACCGGACCCGCGACCTCAGCCGCCTGCTGCCGGGCACCGCGCGGCCGGCGTTCCGGCGGATGGAGAAGGTCACCGGGCGCAGCGACGACATGATCATCCTGCGCGGTGTGAACGTCTTCCCGACCCAGATCGAGGAGATCCTGCTGCGCACGCCGGGAGTCGCACCGCACTTCCAGCTGCGGCTGAGCCGGCAGGGGCGGATGGACGCGATGACGGTGCGGGTGGAGGCGCGGCCGGACGCGCCGGCCGAGCAGCGGGCGGCGGCGGAGGCGGCGATCGTCCGGGCGGTGAAGGAAGGGGTGGGCGTGACGGTCACGGCCGAGGTGGTCGAGCCGTACACGCTGGAGCGCTCGGTCGGGAAGATTAAGCGGGTGGTCGACGAGCGCGGGTGAGTCCGCGGACGCGGCCCGCCGGAGGCGTACGGGTGTCCGGGGTGACGCCGTACGCCTCCGGCGCGTCTACAGCAATGTAGACGCCAGGTGGTGGGCAGTCCAGCCCGGCTCAGCCCCGGCGTGTCCGTGCCGCGCGGGCGGACAGCACGAGGGCGACGGTCATCACGGCGGCCAGCCCCAGGCTCACCGGGCCGGTGCCCAGGCCCAGACCGCCCCTGTCCGGGCCGACGCCCGCCCAGTCCGCGAACGACGCGCCCAGCGGACGGGTGAGCACGTACGCCCACCAGAACCCGGCCACCGGGCCCACCCAGCGGGCCCGCGCCGCGACCGCCGGGACGGCGATCAGCGCGGCGAAGCCCAGGCCGGACAGCAGGTAGCCGGCGTTCAGCGTGGCGGCCGTCAGATCGCCCACGGCGGTGCCCAGGGCGAACGTCAGCAGCACGGCGGCCCAGTAGAACAGCTCCCGGCGCAGCCCCGTCACCCGGTCGATGGCCGGCGAGCCCTCCACCCGGTGCCAGAGCACGAACAGCGCCGCCAGCGCCACCGCCAGCGCGCCCGCCGACACCGCGTACGGCACGCCCAGGGCGACGTGCGCCACGTCGGCCACCATGGTGCCGAACACGCTGACCAGCACCACCACGGCCCAGTACACCCCGGGCACGCAGCGGCGCAGCCGCAGCTGGACCACCAGCGCCACCGCCAGCAGCAGGCCGGCCGCGGCCACCGCGGGCACCGGCCCGACGGTGTGCGCGAGGAAGTCGGAGAGCGTCTCGCCCATGCCGGTGGTGAGGATCTTCACCAGCCAGAACCAGGCGTCCACGGTCGGGGCCTTGCTCACCCCGGCCGTGCCCTCCGCGGCCCGGGTGCCGGGGCGGAGCGGCTCCGGGGCCAACGTCGAGTGCAGGGCCACGTTCAGCGGCCCGACTCGTCGACGACGGTGTTCCCGGTCAGCTCGCCGCTCGCGCCGTCCACGGTCACCAGGTGCCGCACACCGTCCTGGCCCACGACCACGACGGCCCAGCCGACGGAGCCGCCCTGCTGGGCGGTGCACCGCAGCGACTCGGCCCGGCCGCCGGGGACGGCTCCCTGCGCCTTCTCCAGCGCGGTCGAGGCGGCGACCGAGGGGAGCGGGGCCGGAGCGGTGCGGCCGGCGAGGCCGCCCTCCTCGCGCGAACCCCGGTCACCCTGCTCGCGGGACCCCGGGCCGCGCTGCTCGCCGCCCTGGTGCCGGCCGCCCTCACGATGGCCCTCACCGCGGTCGCCGTACGAGCCGTGGTCGCCGTACGAGTCGGACGAGCCGTGCTCGCCCTGGCCGTCTTCGGCCCAGTTCATCGCCCGGTGGTGCTCCCGGCCGTGACCCTCGTGCGCGACCGCGAGCGCCAGACCGCCCGCGCCGACCAGCGCGACGGCGGCCACCCCGGCGGCGATCCGGCGCTCCCGGCCACCCGCCCAGGCACGCAGCCGCGCCGCCCGGCGCCGCTTCGGCACTGATGCCTGGACCTCCTCCGGGCCCTCCGCGAGCGGGGTGGTGGACGACGTGGAGTCGGTCATCGGCGTTCTCCTTGCCTCGGCTGCTCTTCGCGCCCGGAACCGCCCGGGCCGCGCCCGGCGATCATGGCGGACCGTCCCTGAACCTGCGCTTAAGCCGGCGCGGGCCCACACACGCCCCTTAAGCCCCGCTTGAGCCCCGCGAAGATCGAGAAGGAGCACCTGGCACCCTGATCGGATGCACATACTCGTCGTCGAGGACGAACACCGGATGGCCACCGCGCTGCGCCGCGGCCTGGAGTCCGACGGCCACACCGTCGATACCGCCCACAACGGGCCCGAAGGCCTCGCCCTCGCCGACCGCCACCCCTACGACGTCATCGTCCTCGACATCATGCTCCCCGGCCTCAACGGCTACCGGGTCTGCGCCCGGCTGCGCGCCAACGGCTGTCGCGCCGGGATCCTCATGCTCACCGCCAAGGACGGCGAGTGGGACGAGGCGGAGGCCCTCGACACCGGCGCCGACGACTACCTGTCCAAGCCGTTCTCGTTCGTCGTCCTGCTCGCCCGCCTGCGCGCCCTGCACCGCCGCATCGACCAGCAGCGCCCCCGCCGGCACACCCTCGGCGATCTGGTACTCGACGCCAACGCCCGCACCTGCACCCGGGCCGGCACCCCCACCCACCTGACCGCCCGCGAGTTCGCCATCCTGGAACACCTCGCCGCCCGCGCCGGGACGGTCGTCTCCAAGCGCGAGATCCTCGATCACGTGTGGGACGCCGGCCACGACGCCGACCCCAGCATCGTCGAGGTCCACATCCACGCCCTGCGCCGCAAGATCGACGCTCCTTTCGGCCGCGCCGCACTGCAGACCATGCGCGGTGCCGGCTACCGGCTCGACCCGGACGGTGGCTGAGATGCGCCGACTCCCGCCCCGGATCAGCAGACCCCGGATCAGCGGACCCCGGATCGGCGGACCCCGGATCGGCGGATTCGTCCCCCGGACGGTCCGCGCCCGGGCCACCGCCGCAGCCGGAACGGTGCTCGGCGCCGCCCTCGTCGTCGCCAGCGCCGGACTGCTCGTCGTCCTGCGCATGGACCTCGTCGCCTCCGCCGCCTCCGCCACCCGCCAGCAGGCCGAGTCCGTCGCCCAACTCGCTGCCCAGGGACGGCTCTCACCCGTCCTGCACACTGGCCACGGCACCGACTTCATCCAGGCCGTCGACGAGCACGGCACCGTCCTCGCCGCCAGCCCCAACCTGGCCGGACGGCCCGCGCTCACGCCCGCCCGGCGCACCGGCTCGCACACCACCGACGACGTCGACCCGCTGCACGAGCACCATCGCCAGCGGCTCACCGCCGTCACCGCCGACACCCCCGGGGGGCCGGTCACCGTCTACGCCGGCGCCTCGCTGCGCGCCGCCGACGAGGCGCTGGACATCACCCAGGCCGGGCTCGCCGTCGGCTGCCCGCTGCTGCTGCTCACCGGAATCGTCGTCACGTGGCGGGTCACGGGGCACGCGCTGCGCCCGGTCGAGGCGATCCGCGCCGAGGTGGACGCCATCACCGGCCGGGACCTGCACCGCCGGGTACCCGAGCCCGGCACCGCCGACGAGATCGCCCGGCTCGCCGCCACCATGAACGCGATGCTCGACCGGCTGGAGGCCGCCGGACGGCGCCAGCGCCAGTTCATCGCCGACGCCTCGCACGAACTCCGCAGCCCGCTCGCCGTGCTGCGCACCCAGCTGGAGGTCGCCGACACGCACCCGGACCCGGCGGTGCGGGCCGAACTGGTGCACGGCGCGCTCCAGGACACCGACCGGCTGCAGAGCCTCGCCACCGACCTGCTCCTGCTCGCCCGCCTCGACGCGGGCGGAGCCGAGGACCGGCCCCGGCAGCGCGTCGACCTCACCGCGCTGGTCGCCGACACCGTGCTCGGCCGCTCCGCGGGTCCGCACCGGCGCACCACCGACCTCGCCCCGGGCGTCGCCGTCGACGGCATCCCGCTGTGGCTCGGCCGGCTGCTCACCAACCTGCTCGACAACGCCGACCGGCACGCGTCCGGCACCGTCCGCGTCCGGCTGGCCGCCGACCGCGCCCGCGGCATGGCCGTCCTGGACGTCGAGGACGACGGCCCCGGCATCCCGCCCGCCGACCACGAGCGGGTCTTCGAACGCTTCACCCGCCTCGACGACGCCCGCAGCCGCGACGAGGGCGGCAGCGGCCTCGGCCTGCCGATCGCCCGCGACATCGCCCGCCATCACGGCGGCACCCTCTCCGTCACGCCCACCCCGGCCGGCGCCCGCCTGACGGCGACCCTTCCGCTGGCCGCGAAGTGGCGCTGAGTTACCCGTTCGGCGCACCTGCGGTCGTGCCGGCGGCCGGAACTTCCCAAACTCGGAGCAAGGGGGTGGACTCATAACCGGAGAGGCATCCTCATGAGCATCGGGCTTCGCCGCGTGGTCGCGGTGACCGCAGTGGTTTCCCTCGGCCTCGGCGCAGCATCCTGTGGCAGCGCCAAGCAGGCGTCCAGTGGCGGTACGTCGGGCAGCGCGAGCGCAGGCGGCAGCGCGGGCGCGGTCGGCCCCGTGAAGATCGGTCTCCTGCTGCCGGAGACCAAGACCACCCGTTACGAGCAGTTCGACCGCCCCCTGATCGAGAAGAAGATCAAGGAGCTGGCGCCGGAAGCGACGATCGACTACTACAACGCCAACCAGGACGCCACGACCCAGCAGACCCAGGTGGACACCGCCCTCACCAAGGGCAACAAGGTGCTGATCCTGGACGCGGTGGACTCCAAGTCGATCCAGTCCTCCGTCCAGAAGGCCCACGACGCGGGCGTCAAGGTGGTCGCCTACGACCGCCTCGCCCAAGGGCCCGTCGACGCGTACGTCTCGTTCGACAACCACAAGGTCGGCGAACTGCAGGGCCAGGCCCTGGTGGCGGCGGTGGGCAGCAAGGCGAACGCCGGCTCGATCATCATGATCAACGGCTCGCCCACCGACCCCAACGCCGCCGACTTCAAGGCTGGCGCGCACAGCGCGATCGACGGCAAACTGAAGATCGGCAAGGAGTACGACACGCCCCAGTGGGACCCGAACACCGCCAACCAGGAGGCGGCCGCCGGGATCACCGCCATCGGCGCGAACAACGTCGTCGGCGTCTACTCGGCCAACGACGGCATGGCCGCCGGCATCGCGACCGCGCTCAAGGCGGCCGGCCTGAGCGTCCCGCTCACCGGTCAGGACGCCCAGCTCGACGCCATCCAGCGGATTCTGGTGGGCACCCAGACCATGACGATCTACAAGCCGTTCAAGCCGGAGACCGACACCGCCGCCCAGATGGCGATCACGCTCGCCGCCGGGAAGCCGCTGGACTCGACCCTGGCGCCGACCACCGTCACCAACGGCAGCGGCAACAAGGTGCCGGCCAACCTGATCACGCCGATCGTGGTCACCAAGGACAACATCAAGACCACCGTGGTCGCCGACGGCCTCTACACCGTCGCGCAGATCTGCACGCCGGACTACGCCGAAGCCTGCAAGGCAGCCGGCCTCCAGTAGCCCGGGCGTCGCCGCGACGTCCCCACACGAAGACGTCCCCACACGAATATGCCCCGCCTCCACCCCGGAGGCGGGGCAAGGGAGTTGGTCACTGTGGCAGGTGAGACCGTACTCGCCCTGCGCGGGGTCTCCAAACGGTTCGGCGCCGTCCAGGCGCTCACCGACATCGAACTGGAGGTGCACGCCGGCGAGGTGGTGGCGCTGGTCGGCGACAACGGCGCCGGCAAGTCCACCCTGGTCAAGGCCATCGCCGGGGTCCACCAGCCGGACGAGGGCACGATCGAGTGGCAGGGCCGGACGGTGGCCATCCACCGCCCCCAGGACGCCCAGCACCTGGGCATCGCCACCGTCTACCAGGACCTCGCGCTCTGCGACAACCTCGACGTGGTCGGGAACCTCTTCCTCGGCCGCGAGATCCGGCGCTTCACCATCCTCGACGAGGTCGCGATGGAGAAGCGCTCCCGGGCGCTGCTCGACACCCTCTCCATCCGCATCCCCAGCGTGCGGATCCCCGTCGCCTCCCTCTCCGGCGGCCAGCGCCAGGTGGTGGCGATCGCCCGCGCGCTGATCGGCTCGCCCAAGGTCGTGATGCTGGACGAGCCCACCGCCGCCCTCGGCGTCGAGCAGACCGCCCAGGTCCTCGACCTGGTCGAGCGGCTGCGCGAGCAGGACCACGGCGTGATCCTCATCAGCCACAACATGGCGGACGTGATGGCCGTCGCGGACACCGTCGCGGTGCTGCGCCTCGGCCGCAACAACGGGATCTTCGACAAGCGCTACACCAACCAGGAAGAGATCATCTCGGCCATCACCGGCGCCACGGACAACGCCGTGACCCGCCGGCAGGCCCGCGGCCAGGAGGGCTCCCAGTGAGCGAGAACATTCCCGGGAGCCCTGCGGGTGGCGAGCCCCAGCGGCCCGAACGCCACCACATCCCGCTGCCCGAGGACACCATGCCCACGGGCGGCGTCAACGCGCCCGTCCCGGTGGCGCCCGAGGCCACCCCGGCCGTGGACCCCCGGCTGATCGTCCGCCAGGAGGGCATCAAGGGCTACGCCATCGAGTTCCGCCGCCGCCTCAGCAGCGGCGAACTCGGCTCGCTGCCCGTCGTGCTGGCCCTGATCGTGATCTGGGCGGTGTTCGGCAGCCTCAACAGCACCTTCCTCTCCGCCCAGAACCTGTCCAACCTGTCGCAGCAGATCGTCGGCACCGGCATGATCGCGATCGGCGTCGTGTTCGTGCTGCTGCTGGGCGAGATCGACCTGTCGGTCGGCTCGGTCAGCGGCCTGTGCGCGGCGCTGTACGCCGTCCTGAACGTCACCCACGGCGTCAACGAGTGGGTGGCCCTGCTGGTGGCCCTCAGCGGCGGGGCCGCCGTCGGCCTGATCCAGGGCCTGTTCTTCGCCAAGGTCGGCGTGCCGGCCTTCGTCGTCACCCTCGCCGGTAACCTCGGCTGGAACGGCCTGATGCTGCAGGTGCTGGGCGCCACCGGCACCGTCAACCTGTCCGGCAAGGACATCGTCTCCCGGCTCTACAGCACCATCTACGGCCAGGAGATCGCCGCGTACGGCACCGCCGCGATCGGCGTCGCACTGTTCGTCGTCGCCTCGCTGTTCGACGCCAACCGGCGCAGAGCGGCCGGGGTGCCGTACCGGCCGATGACCGACATCGTGCTGCGCAGCGCCATGCTCGCGATCGTCGCCTTCCTCGCCGCCTACACGCTCAACCAGTACAAGGGCCTGCCGCTGGCGCTGCTGATCTTCCTGATCTTCATCGTGGTGCTGGACTTCGTGCTGCGCCGCACCGGCTACGGCCGGCAGGTGTTCGCGCTCGGCGGCAACATCGAAGGTGCCCGGCGCGCCGGTATCAACGTCCCCTGGATCCGGATCAGCGTGTTCACCATCTGCTCGACCATGGCCGCGGTCGGCGGCCTCTTCCTGGCCGCGCAGATCCAGTCGGCCAGCCAGACCTCCGGCGGCGGCAACCTGCTGATGAACGCCATCGCGGCGGCCGTCATCGGCGGCACCAGCCTGTTCGGCGGGCGCGGCTCGACCTGGTCGGCGCTGCTCGGCGCGCTGGTGATCGGCTCGATCCAGTCCGGGATGAACATCGAGGGCCTGAGCAACGCCATCCAGTTCATGATCACCGGTGCGGTGCTGCTCGCCGCCGTGGTGGTCGACTCGCTGGCCAGGCGCACCCAGAAGGCCGCCGGTCGCGCGTGAGGGCCACCGCGACGGCGGGGCCCTATGCTGCGGGGCATGTCGAGTGAGCTACGAACTCTTCAGCCCCGTCAGCGGGACACGGACCTCGCCTTCATCCTTCGCGAGACCGAGCTGAAGCCCGTCCCGTCCGTCCCCGAGATCAGCCTGCACATGGCCGAGGACGCGATCGCCCTCTGGGAGACCACCGAGCGGGCGCGCGGGAAGGCCGGACTGCCGCCGCCGTTCTGGGCGTTCGCGTGGGCGGGCGGGGTGGCCGTCACCCGCTACGTGCTGGACCACCCCGAGGTGGTGGCCGGGCGCACCGTGCTCGACGTCGCGGCAGGGTCCGGCCTGGTGGGCGTCGCCGCCGCGCTGTGCGGGGCCGCGTCCGTCCGCGGCGCCGAGATCGACGCCTACGCGGTCGCCGCCATCGGGCTCAATGCCGAGGCCAACGGCGTCCGGGTGGAGGGCGCGCTGGTGGACCTGGTCGACGGAGACGGTGACGGCGCCGACGTCGTGCTCGCCGGGGACGTCTTCTACGAACGGGCCATGGCCGCCCGCTTCCTGCCCTTCCTGGAGCGGGCCGCCGCCCGCGGCGCCACCGTCGTCGTCGGCGACCCCGGCCGCGCCTACCTGCCGCGGGAGCGGTTCACCGCGCTGGCCGCGTACGAGGTACCGGTGGTGGCGGACCTGGAGGACACCGCGATCAAGACCACCACGGTGTGGCGGCTGGGCGCCTGAGAATCGAGTGTTTTTCGGACGGCCGCCGACCGCTGGCGGGCCCCAGCGGACCACGCTCCGGGGACGGAAACCACCGCCGGTGCGGTGACCTGCCCGAGGCGCTCCGCCGGGGCGCCTCGGGCAGGCCGGTCGCCGGGCTCAGGCGCGCAGGCCGGCCAGCCAGGCCTCGACGGCGTCGGCGTGGCGGGGGAGGGCGGCGGAGAGGTTCTCGTTGCCGTCCTCGGTGACCAGGATGTCGTCCTCGATGCGGACGCCGATGCCGCGGTACTCGGCCGGGACCGTCAGGTCGTCCTCCTGGAAGTAGATGCCCGGCTCGACGGTGAGCACCATGCCCGGCCTGAGCGGACCGTCGACGTGCTCCTCGGTACGGGAATGGGCGCAGTCGTGGACGTCGATGCCGAGCATGTGGCCGGTGCCGGCCAGGGTGAAGCGGCGGTGCAGGCCCAGCTCGTAGACCTTGTCGGCGGAGAGGCCGCCGAACAGGCCCCAGGAGGTGAGGTGTTCGGCGAGCACCCGCTGGGCGGCGTGGTGGAAGTCGCGGAACATCCCGCCCGGCCTGACGGCGGCGATGCCGGCCTCCTGCGCCGCGTACACCGCGTCGTAGATCCTGCGCTGGAGCTCGTCGAACCGGCCGTTGACGGGGAGGGTGCGGGTGACGTCGGCGGTGTAGAGCCGGTTCGTCTCCACGCCCGCGTCGAGCAGCAGCAGATCGCCAGGCTTGGCGCGGCCGTCGTTGCGCACCCAGTGCATGGTGGTGGCGTGCGGGCCGGCGGCGGCGATCGTGCCGTAGCCGACGTCGTTGCCCTCGACCCTGGCCCGGACGAAGAAGGTGCCCTCGATCAGGCGCTCGGCCGTCTCGGTGTCCGTGCCGAGCACCCGCACGACGTCCTCGAAGCCGCGGGCGGTGGCCTCGCAGGCGAAGCGCAGCTCGGCGATCTCGAACTCGTCCTTGACCAGGCGCATTCCGGACAGGAAGACGCGGAACTCCTCGTCCTGCTCGGCAGTGCCCTTGCCCCGGAGCACCTCCTCCACCCCGGCGTCGTGGCCGCGCAGCACGCGGACCGGGCCAGTGACGGAGCGCAGCCCGTCCAGGACCGTGCGGACGTCGCGGCAGGGCAGGCCGAGCAGGCGCTCGTTCTCGCTCAGGCTGTTGCGGCGGCCGTCCCACAGCTCGCCGTGGTTGTCCAGCCAGAACTCGCCGTTCTCGCGGTCGGAGCGGTTGCGCAGGTAGATCGTGGCGTCGTGGCCGGTGGCGCCGGTGGGAGCGAGGACGAGCACGCCGTCCTGGGACTGGTCGCCGGTGAGGTAGACGTAGTCGGAGGAGGGGCGGAACGGGTAGTCCGTGTCGTTGGCGCGGACCTTGGGGTTGCCGGCCGGGACCACCAGCGTCTCGCCCGGGAAGGCGGCGGACAGCTCGGCGCGGCGGAGGGCGGTGTGCGCGGCCTGCGGGATCGGCGCGAGGTCGGCGCGCTCGGTGTCGGCCCAGCCCTGCTTCATGTTCGCGGCGAGCTCGTCGGTCACGCCGCGGGTGAGACCGTTCTTCCGGTACTTGATGGGGTCGGCCGGCTTGGCATCGGACATGGGCCGGGTGGGCTCGGTCACTGCCGTCTCCTGGGTCGGGTCGGGTGCGTACGGGCGCGGTCGGTGAGGTGCGCGGGCGCGGTCGGTGCGTGGGCGTGGTCGGTGCGTACGCGGGGAGTCGGGCGCGTCCCGTACGGTATATCGAACGAAGACCGGGAGGAAAGAGGAACAGCGTGGGCGACTCCGAGGGATCCGTCCGGGGCGTGCTCGCCGCCAACCTGAAGCGGGTGCGGGCCGAGCGCGGCCTGTCGCTGTCCGAGCTGTCGCGGCGCGCCGGGATCGGCAAGGCGACGCTGTCCCAGCTGGAGTCCGGCACCGGGAACCCCACCCTGGAGACGGTCTTCGGGCTCGCCCGGGTGCTCGGCGTGCCGATCTCCGACCTGGTGGACGGCGCACCGACCGGCGGGGTGACGGTGGTCCGCGCCGCCGACGTCGAGGCGCTCAGCGGAGCGGGCGTCGACCTGCGTCCGCTGCGCCGGATCGAGTCCGGGGACTCGGTGTTCGAGATCTACGACCAGCAGGTGCGCCCCGGCGGCACGCAGGACTCGGCCGGGCACAGCGGCACCGAGCACACCGTCGTCCAGGCGGGCCGGCTGGGCGTGCGGGTGAACGGGTGCGACGTGGAGCTCGGACCGGGCGACTACGTCGGCTTCGACGCCACGCTGCCGCACGCGTACACCGCGCTCGGCGGGGAGGTGGTGCGCTCGGTGCTGCTCCTGCACTTCCGGGCGGAGCAGCGGCTGCACGTGGCGGACCCGCACGACGGGTGAGGGGCGGGCGGGGGCGTTCGGTCCACCAGGCACGTTCGGTTTACCGAATGCGTGGATATGTGCGCTCCGGTCCCCCACTCCCCTCGCGGTGGGGGGCCGGAGCGAGTCCGCGCGTCCCGTTGCCGTTCCGTCGCCATTTCCGTCGCCGTCCCGTCGACCCGCCGACCCGGGAAGGATGCCAACCGACGCGGCCTGGTCGCCATGCATTAGCCTCTGGGCCTAAAGGTCAAGAAACCACCAGGTGAGAGCCAGTCCGCCGGGGGTTCCGGCAGGGGTCGGGGGACAGTGCTCACGCTCAGGTTCGGCGTCGCGGACGTCGCCAACACCCGGTTCGTCATCTCGCCGCTCGACCACCTGCTCACCGGCGCCGCCCGGCAGGAGGTGCACGACTGCCTCGGCCTGCGCCGCGACCGCTGGTGGCGCGACGTCCGGCGGCACGTCCCGCACCGGGCCGCCCCGCTCCTCGACCTGGTCAACGCCTCCACCGCCGGCGTCCCGAAGTTCATGGGCGCCGACGTCGACGCCACCCGCCGCCTGCTCGCCGACGAACTCGACGCCGTCCTGGACGTTCCGCAGCACACCTTCGAACAGGACCTGGCCATGTTCGGCAGCGAGGCCGAACTGCCCACCGCCCTCGCCCGCCTCCTCGACGGCGGCACCCGCAGCCTGCGGCAGATCACCGACAGCGCCTGGGCGCTGTTCCAGTCCTGCCTGGCCCCCGACTGGCCCGACATCCGCCGCCTGCTCGAAGCCGACATCGCCCAGCGCTCCCGCACCGTGGCCCGCGCCGGCGTCGGCGCCATGCTCGGCGAACTCCACCCCCGGGCCGTCTGGCGCGACGAAGGCGTCCTCCAGTGCACCATCGCCGACTGGGACGGCAGCTTCGACCTCGGCGGACGCGGCCTCGAACTGCGCCCCAACTACTTCCTCCAGAACGGCATCGGACTCCTCCTCGCCGAGGACCGCCCGACCCTCCTCGTCCACCCCGTCGGCGCCCACCCCACCGAGGGCCCCGCCCGCCCCGCACGCCCAGCCGCCGTCGACGGCCTCGCCGGCGTGATCGGCCCCGCCCGCGCCCGCGTCCTGCGCGTCATCGGCAGCGGCCCGTGCTCCACCACCGAACTCGCCCAGCACATGGGCGTCACCCCGCCCTCCGCCTCCGTCCACGCCGCCGCCCTCCGCAGCGCCGGCCTCATCACCACCCAGCGCCAGGGTCGTGAGGTCCGCCACGCGCTGACGGACGTCGGCCACGACCTGCTCCACGACAACCCGGAGCTCCCGGTGTCCGTTTGATCACCTGTCGGAGAGAGCTCCGGCGAAGCGACGAAGGGTCAGGTCCGGACCTCCACGGGCCGGACGAGGGAGCGCGGGGAGCAGCGGGTGGAGGTCGCGCACACGGTCATGGGCCTGCGGTAGGGCCCGTCGGGGATCTGGACCGACCAGAGCACGGCGTAGGTGTGGCCGCAGATGTCGCAGGTCGGGCGCGGGGTGCCGATGTGCGGGGAACTGAAGCGCGGGGTGTCGAAGCCCTGGGTGTCGGAGCGCGGGGTGTCGAAGCCCTGGGGTGGCGGCCCGGATTCGGGTGTGCTCGGTGCCGGGGGCGTGCCGGGCGTCGGAGGGGTGGCCGGGGCCGGGGGAACGGTCGGCATGGGCGGGGTCGCCGGGGCCGGGGGAGCGGTCGGCATCGGAGGGGTGGTCGGGATCGGCGGAACGGTCGGGGCCGCCGGAGGCGGTGCGGTCTTCCAGACCACCAGATCCGCCACCAGCCCGTCGAAGTCGTACTCGCACTCCGAGCAGGTCGTGAGGACGGACTCCTTGCGCATGTCACCGCAGGCGGGGCAGAACGTGACCGGCTGCTCGTCGGCCTCGGTGCTCTCGCACCGCGTGCACACGAAGTCCGGGTCGAACTTGGCCTGTTGGAAGAGCGTGCCGAAGATCTGGAAGGGACTGATCTCACCCTTGTCGTCCGTCGCCCGCACCACCGACAGGATCGTCTTGAGGCGGTGGTTCCTCTCCCGCAGCCGTTTGAGGTCCAGGTTCACCACCTTGGTCTGCAGGCAGTCCCGGCAGACGCACAGCGTTCGCACCGGCAGCCGGGAGCGGATCTCGAACTGCCGGTACAGGAACTCGAAGGCCTCCCGATGCTCCGCCGGGACCGGCATCTCGACGGCTCCCCAGCCGCCCGCGTTCAGCCGCCCCTCGATCGTCGCCGCCAACCGCTGCACTTCGAACGCCAGTTGGCCCGGCAGCTCCACCGGCCGGGAGCCGATCATCACCGGGATCGCCAGCAGGCTCCGGGCCGTGACCATGTCCAGATCGACGACGCCCGCGGAGGAACGGAAGACGAGCCGGTCGAAGCCGGTCCACCGGGACGGCCCGGTGTTGCGGGGGCCGCCGGACAACCGGTCCGTGACGCGGGCCGTCACGCCGCCGACCAGGCGCTGGCCCGTCTCGTGGTGCCGTGCCAGCGCCTCCGCCTGGGGCGCCGCCACCCACCACCGGGGCTCCGGGAAGCCGCCCGCCCCGGCGGCCGGGTCGAGGTCGGCCAGTGCCCGGTCGAGGGCCGACAGCGCGCTCTGGAACGCCGACACATAGGGGGCCTGCACCCCCAGTGCGACCACCGAGACGGAACGGTCCGTCAGATGCATCGAGACCACGGTGTCCTGGGCGTCCTGGAGCGCCGCCGCGAACTGGAGACGCACCGCGAGCGGTACCTGGTCGGGCATGAGCATCGCCGATCGGACGGCGGAACCTCGCCGAGCCTCCACGACGGTCGCCATCTCCGAGGTGATCTGGAAGCCGAGCCCGCGCAGCGCGCCCACGGCCGCCACCCGGGCCCGTCCTGCGTCGGCGCGGATGCGGCGGTCGGCGTCGAGGGTGATCGAAGCCAAAATGCCCCCTCCGTGAGAACTGCGGTGGTTCCGGGCCGGGCCGGCGGCCCGGTCGCCGACTACGGTCTCCCGAGCGGGTCGGGCGGTCGGCGCAGTCCTGGACGGCACCGCGGACCACCTGCCCCGGAGTCTCCAACCCGCGTCGTTCCCCCACCAGTTGCGGTACGGGCCGCGAGTCTATCCGGGCACCGGCAGCCGGTCCATCGGGCTTGACGGGCACGCTGGTTTGGTCAGGGCTACGCAACGAGCCCATGCCCGTGATCCGCAAGAGCGGGGCCATAGGGTACTTTGATCTGCTGCCAGCGGATGTTGAACCGACAACCGCTTGGCGTGCCAAAGCGCCGAACAGCTCAAGGCGCAGCACCTTTCACCGTTCGGGGGAACACCAGTCATGCGTTCTCTGCGCATCATCGTCGCCACCGGCGTCCTCGCGCCGCTCGTCCTGGCCGCCACCGCGTGCGGTCCCAACAACGACGACAAGTCCAGCACCACAGCCACCACTGCGCCCATCGGCACGGCCACGGCAGCCCCGACCGGAGCCGGAACCGGAGCCGCTGCCAAGGCGCTGACACAGGACCAGCTTGTCAAGGCCCTGCTCACCGTCAAAGACCTTCAGGCCGACCAGAACCGGTCATCCCTGGGCGCGACCAAGTCGCAGCACAAGCTCACCGCCAACAAGGCCGCCTGCCAGCCGTTGCTCGACCTGGCCGACGCCGGCAACGCGGCCACCCCGCCGGCCGCCTCCGCCACCGGCGCGTACTTCGGCACCAACGGCCGTGAGTACACGGTCATCCAGCTCACCCAGTTCGGTGCCGGGCAGGCCGCCAAAGCCATGACGTCCGGCGAGGCCGCACTCGGATCGTGCGCGGCGTTCAACGCCACGAGCCAGGGCCAGCCCGCCATGAAGGTCACGTTCAGCAAGGCCACCTTCCAGGCGGCCGGTGACGCCACCCTGGCCCTCAACGCGAAGTTCACCGCTGACGACTGCGCCAATGCCCCGTGCGAAGCCCGCAGCTACGTCATCGTCCGCAGCGGTGACGTCCTGACCATGCTCTCCAACTCGGCTCTCGCGGACCCGGGCATGCCCGAGCAGGACACCGTCAAGAAGCAGCTCGACAAGCTCCACGCCGCCGCCAAGTAGCACCGGCCCCACGCGCGGAAGTCGGCGACGTCGACTTCCTGCGTTGAGAACGTGCTGTAGTGCGGCCGGGGCCGCACGAGTACCGGGCCCGCCGGTTCGCGGGGACGTCCCGCCCGGTCGACAGGATTTCGACGTGACCGGCGATCCGCTGGAGGAGTTCCACCAGCGTGTGGTACTCGTCCGGGGTGATGCATTCCATCATCCGGGCGCGAAAGACCCCGGAGCGGTCGGAGACCCGCCGGTGGGCCTTGCGGCCCTCGTCGGTCAGGGCGATGGTGTCGTCGTCGGGTGTCCGTGCCACCCACCCGCGTTCGACGAAGTCGTCGACGTGCGGGCGCTCACGGCGTTCGTGAGGTCGTTCGGCCAGGTGGCGCCCGGCGATCACTAGGGTGCTGCCGCCCTGCTTACCTGTTGTGACGCGTGGCGCCCTCCGCGAGCGGCGCGAACAGCCGCGGCGGTGAGGTGGTGGCGCGCGACGGTCCACTCGTCGGGCCGTGCCTGGGCTCCGCGGCCCGAGGACACCGAGCGTCGGCCCCCGGAGATGCAGAACCGTGTGCGGCCGGTATGGTCCAGCCCGGTGCCTCCGCTTGAGGTCATGCACTGGCTGGCCAAGTCGGCGGCGCAGATCAAGCTCACGGCCGGTGAGCCGGCGGAGGTGTCGGAGTGGCTGAGCAAGCAGCTCGCTGAGGTTCCTGCGCAGGAGAGCGACATGGAACCGGTCGTGAGGCCGGAGCACGCGCGGGAGTTCCTCGGGACCTTCCCGCACGACGTGGTGTGGACGTACTGGACGCCGGGCCAGCAGCTGAGGTCGGTAGCCGCTGTCTCGTGCCCCCGAACGTTCAATCCGACCGGCGAGGCGCCGCCGCCGTGTCCGTTGGCGCGGTGATGACGCAGGCCACGGGCTTCGAGCAATGGCGCGAAGCCCGTGGCCGAGGCGAGCGTCAGATGGTGCCGAACTCGCCGGTGGCGGTGGCGGTGACGAATGCGGTGAAGGCTTCGGGGGAGACGGCGATGTGGACACCAGGAGTTTTGGTGTCGCCGATGAGGATGAGGTCGTGAGTGACCGAGAAGTTGGTAGCGACCTGCACGCAGTCGCCGTCGCCCTGAGGGTCGCTGTGAGTCGACTTGAACCAGCGGGCAGTTGAGAGATCCAGGACCGAAGCGCGTGGGGTCATGCCGGAAGATTCTCCGATGCTCTTTGCGGCCACGCCAACGACTCGTCAGGCGTAAGGGCTTCTGCCCGGAGCGTATCGTAGATCAGTGCCATATCGGTCACCCGGTCTGGCGTCTCTACGAGTTGACCACTCTGCAAGCCTTCCAGGTAGGCGACCCGAGGAGCGTCGTCGAAGTGGAGGAGCGTGAGAGAGCCGCCGGAAAGGCGGGGGCTCCTCGGAGCCCCCGCCACCAACGCTTTTCAGGGATTGCTCAGCGCATACGACCGGAATGTGGCGAGGAGCGGCAGGACCTCCGTCTTGCTCGGGTCCTCCGTCACCGCGCGCATGGAGTCGATCACCACGTGGGCGATGGCCTTCGTCGCCACCAGGTCGTCCGGTGCCGCCGACGTGCCCCACGCCTTGAGTGCCTGTGTGAGCAGGGCGCTCATCCGGGCGCCGATGTTGGCGCTCACCGCGTCCGAGAGTTCCGCGATCTCCTCGTCGCTCATGCTCGACCGCAGCCCGAACGCGAGCGCCATCAGCGTGTCCATCGCATGTTCGCCGTACTCGGCGACCAGCGCCGGCAGCGTTCGCTCGCCCGGTCCGCCTGCGGCGAGTGCGGACAGTGCCTCGTCGTCGTCCTTCCACGCCGCCTCCAGGGCGGCCAAGGCCCGAAGAGCCTCGTCTACCGTCAGCCCGTCTGTCATGGATGGAACGGTATTGAGCCCCACCGCACCGGGACACGGTTCGAGTGCGGACATCACACCTTCGAGCGAAGCCGGGCCTATTGCGGCCAGTGCGACTCCGTGAAGTGCTTCGCATCCCATGTGCCGCCCAGCTCGGGGGCCAGGGAGGACAGAGCGAGCGCGGGGAAGTCCGGAGCGGAGCCGGCTCGTTCGGGGAGCGCACCCAGCAGGGGGGCGCCGGCCGAGCGGGGCAGGTCGACGAGGTTGCAGCGATCGGCCAGTCCGGGGGCGGAGGGCCAGGAGCCGACCACGACGCCCGTCAGCGGCAGCTCGCGCGCTGCCAGTGCCTCCGCCGACAGGGCGACGATGTTGAGCGTCCCCAGGCCCGCCGACGCGACGAGCAGCACCTCGGCCGGCAGTCCGGCGTCGCGTACGGCTCGCGCCTGGTCGGCGAGCGTCCGCCCGTCCTCGTCGTAGCGGACGAGCAGCCCCCCCGCGCCCTCGACGAGCACCAGGTCGTGGGTCGTGGCCAACTCGGCGACGGCCGAAACGACTTCGGCCGGGGAGAGGCAGGGCAGACCAGCCCGCCTCGCGGCCATGTCCGGCGCCAGCGGCTCCGGGTAGCGGACGAGTTCACGGATCGTCAGTTCACCAGCCAGTCGGAGGACTTCCTCCGCGTCACCCGGCTCGCCCGGGCCGACGCCGGTCTGCCCGGGCTTCAGCATGGCGACGCGCAGCCCGCCCTGCAGAGCCGCCGACGCGAGAGCCGCCGTGGTGACCGTCTTTCCGACCTCGGTGTTCGTCCCCGTGACGAACAGGATCCGCGCGCTCATCCCGCCACCGCCGCAGCGTTGACGGCGGCGGCGATGCGTGCCACGTCCTCGTCCTCCGTCACGTAGGGCGGCATGGTGTAGATCAGGTCCCGGAACGGGCGCAGCCACACGCCCTCGCGGGCCGCCGCCTCGGTGGCGGCGATGACGTCCACGGGGTGGTCCAACTGCACCACGCCGATGGCGCCTTGGACGCGGACGTCGCGTACGCCGGGGATGTCGCGAGCCGGGGTGAGGCCGTCCACCAAGCCCGTCTCGATGCGCTTGACCTCGACCTGCCAGTCCTGGCCGAGCAGCAGGTCGATCGACGCGTTGGCGACCGCGCACGCGAGCGGGTTGCCCATGAAGGTCGGCCCGTGGGCCAGCACCGGCATCTCGCCACGGCTGATGCCGTCCGCGATCTCGCTCGTGCACAGCGCGGCGGCCAGCGTCAGGTAGCCGCCCGTGATCGCCTTGCCGAGGCACATGACATCCGGCGACACCCCGGCGTGCTCGGCGGCGAACAGCGCGCCACTGCGGCCGAATCCGGTGGCGATCTCGTCGAAGACGAGCAACACCCCGTGCTTGTCGCAGAGTTCGCGCAGCATCCGCAGGTAAGCGGGGGAGTGGAACTGCATCCCGCCCGCGCCCTGCACGACCGGCTCGACGATGACGGCGGCCAGCTCATGCGCGTGACGCGCCATCAACTCCTCGAAAGCCGAGGCGTATGCGACATCAAGTGAGGCGCCGAACCCGGCCGGCGGCTGCGGCGCGAAGAGCTGCCCGGGCAGCACCCCGCCCCACAGGTGGTGCATGCCACCGTCGGGGTCGCACACGGACATCGGGTGGAAGGTGTCCCCGTGGTATCCGCCGCGCCAGGTCAGCAGCCGGTTCTTCTCCGGGCGGCCCGTCGACTGCCAGTACTGCAGGCACATCTTCATCGCGACCTCGACCGCGACCGAGCCCGAGTCGGCGAGGAAGACGTGCTGCAACGGCTCCGGCGTGATCTCGACCAGCCGGGATGCCAGCCGGACGGCGGGCTCGTGGGTGAGCCCGCCGAACATCACGTGACTCATCCGCCCCAGCTGCTCCCGCACGGCCTCGTCCAGGACCGGGTGCCGGTAGCCGTGGATGGCCGCCCACCAGGACGACATCCCGTCCACGAGCTCGCGCCGCCCGCCCGCGACGGGCTCCGCCAGTCTCAGCCGAACCCCCGACGCCGACTCGACCACGTACGGGGTGACGGTGCCGGGCATCGGGCCGTACGGGTGCCAGACGTGGGCGCGGTCGAGGCTGAGCAGCGTGTCCGCGGACAGCTGGGGCATGATGAGTCGGTTCTCCAGAAGTGTCAGGCGTTCGGGGCGAGTTCGGTACCGGCACCGCGCAGGCGGACCTTGACGAGATCGCTGCGCAGCTCACCGGCCGAAGCGGCCGAGTCCGCCGAGCCGAACGAGTCCGCCGAGTCGGAAGCGTCGGCCGAGACAGCCGGCTCCTCCGACACGGCAGCCTCCTCGTGCGCGTGCCCGCCGCACGGACCGCAGCCACCCCCGCTGCCGCACGCCGAAGCCGCCGTGCCACACGAAGAGGCCGCCGTGCCGCACGCCGAGGCCGCAGCCGCGATGTCCGCCCGGTGGCGCGGCAGGGTGGCCTCGCCGGCGCCCTCGACCTCGAAGCCCGCGTCCTTGATCATGTCGAGGTCGGCCTGCCCGGCCTGCCCCTCGCTGGTCAGGTAGTCGCCGAGGAAGATCGAGTTGGCGATGTGCAGCCCGAGCGGCTGCATCGACCGCAGGTGCACCTCGCGCCCGCCGGCGATCCGCACCTCGGTGTCCGGGTTGACGAAGCGGACCATCGCCAGGATCCGCAGGCAGCGCTGCGGGGTGAGGTTCCACTCCTTGGCGAGCGGGGTGCCCTCGAACGGGATGAGGAAGTTGACCGGGACGGAGTCCGAGCCCAGCTCGCGCAGCGCGAAGACGACGTCGACCAGGTCCTCGTCGGTCTCGCCCATGCCCGCGATCAGGCCGGAGCAGGCGGACAGGCCCGCGCCGTGCGCCTTCTGCACGGTGTCCACCCGGTCCGCGTAGGTGTGGGTGGTGGTGATGTCGCCGTAGGTGCTCTCGGAGGTGTTGAGGTTGTGGTTGTACGCGTCGGCGCCGGCCGCCTTGAGGCGCTCCGCCTGGTTGTCGGAGAGCAGGCCCAGGCAGACGCAGATCTCGACCTCGGGGTCGGCGTCCTTGATGGCGGCCATGGTGTCGGTGACGCGGTCGATGTCGCGGTCCGTCGGGCCGCGCCCGCTCGCGACCAGGCAGACGCGCTTCGCCCCGCCCGCGACGCCGGCGCGGGCGGCCTCGGCGGCCTGGTCGGACTTGAGCCAGGTGTACTTGAGGATCTCGGCCTTGGAGCCCAGCCGCTGCGAGCAGTAGTTGCAGTCCTCGGGGCAGAGGCCGCTCTTGAGGTTCACCAGGTAGTTGAGCTTGACCCGGCGGCCGAACCACCGCCGGCGCACCTTCCCGGCGGCGGCGACCACGTCCAGGAGCTCGTCGTCGGTGGTGGCGAGGACGGCCAGTGCCTCCTCGCGGGTCGGGACTTCGCCGCGCAGGCCCTTGGCGGTGAGGGTATCGAGCAGATCCATGGGGCTGATCCTGCCTGCTGGTGTTCGGCTGACGCCAGAGGAAACCCACCAGAAGATCCGTGGACGGATGTGCCACTTGCCACAGTGTCGAAGCTCACGGCTGCGGCGCAGGTCAATCCCCTTGACGGGGCGCGGGCCGCAGGTTACCCGCCGGTAGTCGACGGTGATCGACAACCGCCCACCCCGTGATCTGGAACACCCGGCGGTTGCTTAGAATCTGCGCCATGACCACGCAGGGGGAGCGCACCCCGACTCCGGGAGAGGGCCAGGAAGGCCAGGCAGGGCAGCGATTCGGCGGGGGTGCCGGCGCCTACTGGGGCAGGCGGCTGACCGCCCGCCGGGTGGTGGGCTGGACGGTCGTCGTGGGCGTGGTGGTGGCCGGCGGGTGGATCATCACCCGGCCGACGCCGGGCGACTTCATACCCGGCCTCGGTCCGTCCAGCAAGGACGCGACCAAGACGCCGCCGGTCGTCGGCGCCCCGCCGCCGCGCACCGACCCCGAGGCGCTCAACGTCGAGACGTACTTCCCGTCCCAGCGCCTCATCGAGATGGGCGCCTACAAGGGCAGGCGCAACGGCGTGCGGCGCGGCGAGAACTGCGTCGAGGCGCAGCAGGACCGCGGCCAGGAGCTGCTGAAGAACAGCGGCTGCCAGGCCTACCTGACCGTCAGCTTCACCGGCCAGGACAAGCCGGTGCTCAGCAGCGTCACCGTGCTGCGCTTCGCCGACCAGGCCGCCGCAGTCAAGGCCGCCGACGCGCTGAAGGCCAAGCCCGGCGCGCTGGCCTTCATCCTCCCCGACGCCAACGAGGCGCCCGCTCCGGCGGCCGGCAGCGCGGCGAAGCCGGGCACCGAGCCGCGGGTCGAGGCGGTCGGGCACTACGTGACGGTGACCAGCTCGCGCCTGCCCGAGAGCCCGACCCACGCGCCGAGCGCGCCCGCGAGCACCCCGGCCACCCCGGCGGCGTCCGCCACGGCGCCGACCCCCGAGCAGGTGCTGGACGAGGCGACGCGCGCGGTGTCGTACTCGGCGGGCTCGCAGTTCGTCTGGATGTGACAACCGGCGGGGCCCGAGAACCTCGGGCCCCGCCGCGTAGTTGACAAACCGTCAGCTACTGGAAAGGTCCGTCAGCCGCCCAGCCGGTCCACCGCGGTGACCCGCAGCACCGCCCGGCCCTCCTCGTCCGAGCCGTACAGGTCGACCTCGGCGCTGATGCCCCAGTCGTGGTCGCCCGCCGGGTCGTCGAAGATCTGCCGGACCCGCCAGGCGGAGTCCTCCTCCTCGATGATCAGCATCTTGGGGCCGCGCGCGTCCGGGCCGGTGCCGAGGTCGTCGTACTCCTCCCAGTACCCGTCCATGGCGTCCGCCCAGCGGTCCGCGTCCCAGCCGTACTCGCCGTCCAGGTCGCCGAGTTCCTCGTAGTGCTCCAGCGCGCACAGCTCGACGCGGCGGAACATCTCGTTGCGCACCAGCACCCGGAACGCCCGCGCGTTCGCCGTGACCGGCGCCGGCTTGTCGTCCAGCGCCACCTCGGGGGCCTGCGGCTCGGTCGGGTTGGCGAGCTGCTCCCACTCGTCGAGCAGGCTGGAGTCGACCTGGCGGACCAGCTCGCCGAGCCACGCGATGACGTCCTTGAGGTCGTCGGTCTTGACGTCCTCGGGGACGGTCTGCTCCAGCGCCTTGTACGCGCCCGCGAGGTAGCGCAGCACGATGCCCTCGGTACGGGCGAGCTCGTAGTGGCCGACGTAGTCGGAGAACGTCATCGCCCGCTCGTACAGGTCGCGGACCACGGACTTCGGCGCGAGCTGGTGGTCGCCGATCCACGGGTGCGCCCGGCGGTACACCTCGTAGGCGTGGGTGAGCAGCTCCTCCAGCGGCTTCGGGTAGGTGATCTCCTGGAGCCGCTCCATCCGCTCCTCGTACTCGACGCCGTCGCGCTTCATCTCGCCGACGGCCTCGCCGCGCGCCTTGTTCTGCTGCGAGGCGAGGATCTGGCGCGGGTCGTCGAGCGTCGCCTCGACCACCGACACGACATCCATCGCGTACGACGCCGAGGCCGGGTCGAGGAGCTCGAAGGAGGCCAGGGCGAAGGTGGAGAGCGGCTGGTTGAGCGCGAAGTTCTCCTGAAGGTCCAGCGTGAGGCGGACGGTCCGGCCCTCGGAGTCCGGCTCCGGCAGGCGCTCCACCACGCCGCCCTCCAGCAGCGAGCGGTAGATCGCGATCGTCGTGCGGATGTGCCGGCGCTGGGCGGCGCGGTCCTCGTGGTTGTCGGTGAGGAGCTTGCGCATCGCGTCGAAGGCGTTGCCCGGGCGGCCGATCACCGACAGCAGCATCGCGTGGCTCACCTTGAAGCGGGAGACCAGCGGCTCCGGGTCGGCGGCGATCAGCTTGTCGAAGGTCTCCTCGGTCCAGCCGACGAAGCCCTCCGGCGCCTTCTTCCGGACCACCTTGCGCTTCTTCTTCGGGTCGTCCCCGGCCTTCGCGATCGCCTTGTCGTTCTCGATCACGTGCTCCGGCGCCTGCGCCACCACCTGGCCGACGGTGTCGAAGCCGGCCCGGCCGGCCCGCCCGGCGATCTGGTGGAACTCACGGGCGCGCAGGATGCGGACCCGGTTGCCGTCGTACTTCGACAGGGCGGTGAACAGCACCGTGCGGATCGGCACGTTGACGCCGACGCCGAGCGTGTCCGTGCCGCAGATGACCTTCAACAGGCCCGCCTGGGCGAGGCGTTCGACCAGCCGGCGGTACTTCGGCAGCATGCCCGCGTGGTGCACGCCGATGCCATGACGCACGTAACGGGACAGGTTGCGGCCGAACTTGGTGGTGAAGCGGAAGTTGCCGATCAGATCGGCGATGGCGTCCTTCTCCGCCTTCGAGCACATGTTGATGCTCATCAGCGACTGCGCCCGCTCCACCGCCTCCTTCTGCGTGAAGTGCACGACGTAGACCGGCGCCTGGCCGGTCTGCAGCAGCTCCTCCAGGGTGTCGTGCATCGTCGTGCGGCGGTACTCGTAGAACAGCGGCACCGGACGGGTCGCGTTGCGGACGACCGAGGTCGGACGGCCGGTGCGGCGGGTCAGGTCCTCCTCGAACCGGCGCACGTCACCCAGCGTCGCGGACATCAGCAGGAACTGCGCCTGCGGCAGCTCCAGCAGCGGGATCTGCCACGCCCAGCCGCGGTCCGGCTCCGCGTAGAAGTGGAACTCGTCCATGACCACCTGGCCGATGTCCGCCCGGGCGCCGTCGCGCAGCGCGATCTGCGCCAGTACCTCGGCCGTGCAGCAGATGATCGGCGCGGTCGGGTTCACGCTCGCGTCGCCGGTCATCATGCCGACCTGCTCGGTGCCGAACATCTTGACCAGGTCGAAGAACTTCTCCGAGACCAGGGCCTTGATCGGAGCGGTGTAGAACGTGCGCTGCCCCTCGGCGAGGGCCGCGAAGTGCGCCCCCGCCGCCACCAGGCTCTTGCCCGAGCCGGTCGGCGTCGCCAGGATCACGTTGTTCCCCGAGACCAGCTCGATCAGCGCCTCCTCCTGCGCCGGGTACAGCGTGATCCCCCGCTCCTCCGCCCAGGCGGCGAACGTCTCGTACAGCGCGTCGGGCGTGGCGGGCTTCGGCATCAGATCAAGGAGGGTCACCCGGCTATCTTGCCTGCTCGCCGCCACCGCGGGCAAAGCCCCAGGGCGGCGGCGGAACCGCTGGAACCGGAGCGCCGTGCGCGTACGCGGCGAACCGGGCCGCGTCGTGTGCGAAGTCGCACATTGCCCGGTGATCGGCGGCCGTGCCAGAGTGCCCGGCATGGCCCATCCTCTCGCGTCCGAACCGCACCGCACCGCCGTCGCCCCCGGCGGGGTCTTCGACTGGCTCGACGAGGCCGCCCTGCTGCGGGCCGACGCCGGGCTCACGCGTACGCTGCGCAGCCGGGAGGCCGAGGATCCGGTGCTCGACCTGGCCGGGAACGACTACCTGGGGCTGACGCGGCACCCGGTCGTCACCCGGGCCGCGGCGGACGCCGCGCTGCGGTGGGGTGGCGGCTCGACCGGGTCGCGGCTGGTCACCGGGACGACCGCGCTGCACACCGAACTGGAGGAGGAGCTGGCCGAGTTCTGCGGGGCCGAGGCCGCGCTGGTGTTCTCGTCCGGCTACACGGCCAACCTCGCGGCGCTCACCGCGCTCACCGACCCGGACACGCTCATCGTGTCGGACGCCTACAACCACGCCTCGCTGATCGACGGCTGCCGGCTCGCCCGCGCCGACGTCCATCGCTCCCCGCACAGCGACCCGGAGGCCGTCCGGGAGATCCTCGGGGGGCGCACACAGCGGCGGGCACTCGTCGTCAGCGACTCCGTGTTCTCCGTCGACGGCGACGCCGCCCCGCTGGCCGCGCTCTCGGACGCCGCCCGCGCGCACGGCGCCGCGCTGCTCGTCGACGACGCGCACGGGCTGGGCGTGCTCGGCCCCGGCGGGACGGGGGCCCTCGCGGCGGCCGGACTCGCCGGGCAGCCGGACACCGTCGCGACGGTGACCCTGTCCAAGTCGCTCGGCTCGCAGGGCGGCGCCGTCCTCGGGCCGCGCCGGGTCATCCGCCACCTGACGGAGACCGCCCGCACCTTCATCTTCGACACCGGCCTCGCCCCCGCGGCCGCCGGCGCCGCCCTCGCCGCGCTGCGCCTCCTGCGCGCCGAGCCGCACCGCGCCGACCGCGCCCGCGAGGTGGCCCGGTCGCTCGCCGCGCGGCTCACGGCGGCCGGGCTCCAGGCGTGCGAGCCGGACGCCGCCGTGGTGTCCGTGCGCGCCCCGGGCCCGGAGGCCGCCGTCGCCTGGGCCGCCGACTGCCGACGGGCAGGCCTGGCGGTCGGCTGCTTCCGCCCGCCGTCCGTCCCGGACGGGGTGTCCCGCCTGCGCCTGACGGCCCGGGGTGACCTGACGGACGATCAGATCACTGATGCGGTAAGGATCATCGCGGAGTTGGCCCCGGCGGGTGCCCGCTCGCGCTGACCGGGCCGGTGGTCGCCCTCAGAGCCCCGCGAGCTTCCGCAGGAAGTCCGTCTCCGCGTCGTTCCGCCCGGCGGCGAGGCGTGGGGCGGCGATGATCGGGGCGGTGGCGCGGCACCAGTCGAGGACCCGGGCAGAGTCGCATCCGGGGACGAGGGGCGCCAGTTCGGTGATCCGGGCGGTCAGGACGGCGTGCGAGGTGACGCCGTCGAGGACCCAGTCGACCAGGTCGAAGTCCGGGTCGCCGAGGGTCGGCCGCGGGTCGATGGCGACCGGACCGTCCGGGCCGTCGAGGACGTTGCCGGGGTGCAGGTCGCCGTGGACGAGGGCGAGCGGGCCGTCCGCCGCGAGCCCGAGGGCGACCGTGCGCGCCGATCCCGGGACGACCCCGGGGGCGCGCCGCGAGGTGAGGTCGAAGAGGAAGTCCACCCGCTCGGCGAGTGACGGCAGCGGGACTCCGGCTACGGGGACGGACCGCAGCGACGTCAGCAGCCCGGCGACCTCGGCCGGGCGCCACGGCCGCTGCCGCAGCGTCGTGCCCGGGGCGACGCCCGCGAGGAGCAGCGCGCCCGTCGCCGGGTCGTGTGCGAGCAGCCGGACCATGGAGGGCAGGCCGGACCAGGCCCGCAGCGCGGCCTCCTCCTCGGCCGCCACCCGGAGGTCCGGCGTGAGCTTGAGCCAGACGGTGGCGCCGGCGCCGTCCGTGCAGCGGAACACCCGGGCCGTCCCGCCCCCACCGGCCGCCACCACGCTCAGGCCCCAGTGCGCGGTGAGCTCGTCCACGACGGCGGGCAGCGCCTCGCACCAGGCTTCCGCGGACGGGCCGAAGCGGACGGCGAGCCGGGCGCGGACGTCCTCCGGGACGGTGGCCGTGGGCGTCACGGTCGCCCCACGACCAGCAGTGTCTCGGCGCCGACCGGCTTGTACCCCGCGGCCTGGAACGCGCGGACGCTGGTGGCGTTGCCGGGCGCCTGCTGCGCCCAGATGACGTCGCCCTCGGGCAGGAGGTGTCGCGCGGCCGTGGCCAGGGCCCGGCCGAGGCCGCGTCCGCGGGCCTGCGGGTCGACCTCGACGGCGGCCTCCCAGCGGCCGGCGACGCCGCGACCGAGCACCAGCACGCCGCCGTCCGCAGAGAACACGCGTACGTCCTCGCGGTAGCGCAGCGCGCGCACCACACGGGGGTGCTCCCGGTCGTCGACCCGCACCAGCGGCAGCGGCGGCTCGCCGGGGAGGCGGTGGGCGACGGTCAGCAGGTCGATGTTGTTGACGACGCGCCCGGTGCGCTCGGCGAAGGCGGTCAGGAAGGGCGGACAGAGCGGCGCGGCCAGCGGGTCGGACGGCACGGCGGCGAGCGTGCGGTGCACCCAGCCCGGGTCCTCATCGGTGAAGATCACCGCGTGGGCGGAGAACGACAGCACCCCGGCCTCGCGCTCGGACGGCTGCGGGACGACCGTCACCGAGCCGTCCGACGGCGGGAAGATCCCGCGCGCCGCGTCCGCCAGGATCTCCGCGAGCCCCCGCACGCCCATCCGGTCCCCTCCCGTGGTCATGGAAGGGCCAGCCTAGTTGATCACTCGACGGGGGCTCGCCGGTGGACCAGGAGGTACCGCCAGAACAGCAGCTGCCGCATCCGGTACCCCGGCAGGTGCTCGGCCGCGTACGCCCGGACATCGGCGAAGGAGACGGTGGGGGCCGAGGTCGGCGCTTTCGCCGCGGGGCCGGTCAGGCGTCGGGCCCGCTCGTAGCCGAACACGGCAAGTCGGCAGACGGCGTTCACCGGTACGGCCAGCAGGCTGACGACCCGGTCCCACGCCGACTCCTCCTGGTAGCAGCCGAGGACCACCAGCACCCCGCCCGGTGCGAGTGCGTCGCGGAGCGTACGGAGGGTGTCGAGCGGCAGGTGGTGGAGGCTGGCCAGGCAGGAGATGTAGTCGTACGTGCCGGGCGGCAGGGTGAGTTCGGTGATGTCCGCCTGCCGGAAGTTGACCCGCCCGGGACCGGCCACGCCCTGCGCGACCGTGTTCGCCGGCGCCTGCGCGACGGCAGGCGCCTCGGCGGCGACCCGCGCCTCCACGACCACCCGCGCGTCCCGGTCGACGGCGTCCACGTCGACACCCCGCCGGGCGAGCCGGCGCGCGAAGGCGCCGGTGCCGCACCCGACGTCGAGAGCCCGGCGGGCGCCGTCGGGGAGCTCGCGCAGCAGGAGGCGGTGGTAGTGATCGTTGTGGTCGAACGGCACCGCGCCATCATGCCATCGGCGGCGGACCCCACTGCCCGCCACCTCTTCCGGCTACGTCCTCTTCCGTGCCCGGCTGGGCTGGACCCGGGTCGGCTCGCCCTCGGCCTTGGGATGGTCGGGCGGGTACGGGAGTTCGCCGAGCCCCTCGTCGCGCAGCTGCTTCTCGTACAGCTCCAGCAGGCCGTCGAGCCGGAACGCTTTCCCGTCCATCTCCGCGTTCAGGTCGCCGAGTTCGGCGAACCGGGCGGGGACGGTCCGCAGGTCGAAGTCCTCGGGCGAGGCGTCGTCGAGCTCCTCCCAGCGCAGCGGGGTGGAGGCGGTGGCGCGCGGGCGGGCGCGCAGCGAGTAGGCGGAGGCGATGGTGCGGTCGCGGGCCATCTGGTTGTAGTCGACGAAGATCCGCTCGCCGCGCTCCTCCTTCCACCACGCGGTGGTGACCCTCCCCGGCATCCGCTCCTCCAGCACCCGGCCGAGCGCGATGACGGCGTGCCGGCCGTCGGTGAACGTCCACTCGGGCTCCAGCGGGACGTACACGTGCAGGCCGCGCCCGCCGGAGGACTTGGGCCAGCCGCGCAGCCCGTACTCCTCCAGCAGGGCGCGCAGTTCGTGCGCGGCGCGGACGGCGTCGTGGAAGTCGGTGCCCGGCTGCGGGTCGAGGTCGATGCGCAGTTCGTCGACGTGGTCGGTGTCGCCACGCCGGACGGGCCAGGGGTGGAAGGTGAGGCAGCCGAGGTTCGCGGCCCACAGGACGGCGGCGGGCTCGGTGGGGCAGATCTCGTCGGCGGAGCGGCCGCTGGGGAACTCGATGCGGGCGGTCGGCAGCCAGTCCGGCAGGCCCTTGGGGGCGCGCTTCTGGTAGAAGAACTCGCCGTCGACCCCGTCGGGAAAGCGCTGGAGCGTGGTCGGCCGGTCGCGCAGCCCGCGCAGCACCCCGTCGGCGACGGCCAGGTAGTACTGCGCGACGTCCAGCTTGGTGAACCCGCGCTCCGGGTAATACACCTTGTCCGGGTTCGACAGCCGGACGGTGCGACCGGCGACGTCCAGTTCCATGGCTGAGCCCATGCCTCTCACGCTAGGCGCGCCACGCCCGGCGCGCGCCCCGAGGCGTCCGGCGCGAGGATCGGACGCATGGACCTGCCTGTGATGCCGCCGGTGGCGCCGATGCTCGCCAAGTCGGTGGCCGAGATCCCGCCGGGGATGCAGTACGAGGCCAAGTGGGACGGCTTCCGTGCGATCGTGTTCCGCGACGGCGACGAGGTCGAGCTCGGCAGCCGCACAGGCAAGCCGCTGACCAGGTACTTTCCCGAGCTGGTCGCGGCGTTCCGCAGGGAGCTGCCGCCGCGCTGCGTGCTGGACGGCGAGGTGGTGATCGCCCGGGACGGCCGGCTGCGGTTCGAGGAACTGCTGGAGCGCATCCACCCGGCCGCGAGTCGGGTGAGGCTGCTCGCCGAGCAGACGCCCGCCTCCTTCGTCGCCTTCGACCTGCTCGCCCTCGGCGACGTGCCGCTGTTGGACGAGCCGCTGTCGATGCGCCGCCCGGCGCTGGAGACGGCGCTCGCCGGCGCCGCCGACCCGGTCTTCACCGCCCCCGCCTCCACCGACCGCGAGCTGGCGCGGAGCTGGTTCGCCGAGTACGAGGGCGCCAGGCTGGACGGGGTGGTGGCCAAGCCGCTGGACCAGCCCTACCGGCCGGGGGAGCGGACCATGTTCAAGATCAAGCACGAGCGCACCGCGGACTGCGTGGTGGCCGGCTACCGCGAGCACAAGAGCGGCCCGGTGGTCGGCTCGCTGCTGCTCGGCATCAACGACGCGGACGGGCGGCTGCAGCACGTCGGAGTCTGCGCCGCGTTCTCGATGGCCCGCCGCCGTGAGCTGGCCGAGGAACTGGCGCCGCTGCGGATGACCGACCTGTCCGAACACCCCTGGGGCGCCTGGGCGGACGAGGCCGCACACGCGGAGGGCCGGCTGCCGGGAGCGGTCAGCCGGTGGACCGGCGGCAAGGACCTGTCCTGGGTCGCGCTGCGGCCCGAGCGCGTGGTGGAGGTCGCGTACGACCACATGGAGGGCGACCGCTTCCGGCACACCGCGCAGTTCCGCCGCTGGCGGCCGGACCGCACACCCGAGAGCTGCACGTACGCACAGCTGGAGGAGCCGGTCTCGTACGATCTGCGGCGCGTGCTGGGAATGTGACGGACGGTCATGTCCCAAGGGCCCGAACCGGCGCACCGGTTCGGGCCCTTGGCTCGGTGCTCCTTCAGGAGATGTGCAGCGAGGCGCTGGCCGAGGGTGAGCCGCCGGACGAGCCGCCGGACGGTTGGGGCGGGAGCGTGTAGACGTTGTTCGGCGAGGCGATCTGCGTGATCGCCCGCGCGAGCAGCGTCGAGGGCTCCGAACCCTCGTGCGACACATCGGTGTTGAGCATGATCACCAGGCTGGCCTGCGCCTGCGGCAGGTACACCACCACGCTCTGGTAGCCGGGCAGCGAGCCGTTGTGGCCGATCCACCCGTGCGTCTCGAACACCCCGAAGGCGTAGTCGATGTCCGGGGTGCCGGTCGTCTTGCTCTTCAGCCGCTCGGCCTGGGTCGCGGGCTTGATCAGCGGCGAGCCGGTGGCCAGCACCTTCGCCCAGGTCTGCAGGTCGGTGAGGTTCGAGATCACCGCGCCGGCCGCCCAGCCCCAGGACGGGTTCCAGGTGGTGGAGTCCGCGGTCGCGCCGTTCAGCGTCTGGTTGGTGTAGCCGTGGGCGTGCGGGTCCGGGAAGGCCGCGTCGGTCGGCAGGACGGTCTTGTTCAGCCCGGCCGGGGTGAACACCTGCTGCTTCATGAAATCGGAGAGCGACTGCCCGCTGACCTTCTCGACGACCAGGCCGAGCAGGATCGCGTTGGTGTTGGAGTACTCGAACTTCGCGTCCGGCGGGAAGTTCGGCGGGTGCTTGAACGAGTACGCGAGCAACTGGTCCGGGGTGAAGGGCCGGTTCGGGTCGCTGAAGAACGCCTGCTGGAAGTCCGGATCGAAGCTGTACGAGAACAGGCCGCTGCGCATGTCGCCGAGCTCGCGCAGGGTGATCTGGTCGCCGTTGGGCACGTTCGGGATGTACTTGGAGACCGGGTCGTCCAGGCCCACCTTGCCCTGGTCCACCAGCCGGAGGATAGCGGTGGCCGTGAAGGTCTTGGTCACGCTGCCGATCCGCATGTAGAGATCGGGCGACATCGGCGTCCCGGCGGGCTTGTCGGCGACGCCGAAGGCACGCACGTAGCTGTCGTTCGGGGTGGTGAGGCCGACGATCACGCCGGGGACGGAGGCCTGGCTCATCACCTGCCTGATCGCCGCGTCCAGCCGGGCGGTGACGGCGGGGGTGAGCGGCACCACCGCGCCGGAGGTCGCGGACGGGCTGATCGCGACCGGTTCGGCGGTGACGGCCGCGCCGCCCTGCTGGGCCGGTTGCCGATCGGCGGAGCAGGCCCCGGAGGCGAGCAGGCCGGTCAGCGCGAGGGCGGCGACGGTCGCCCGGCGGGCGGAGCGGGGAACGGCCGGACGCGGCCGTCGGGTCTTGGTCATGTTGTCGAGGCGCCTCTCTGCGGCGGACGGCCCCGGAGCGCTGCTCCACGGGGGCCGCGGGGGAGCGTCGCCACCGTAAGCACCGCCCCGATCGGCCCGCGCGTCGGCCGCCGCGGGGCTGGCCCGAACGGGCCCACCGCCCACCCGAGCGCCCCAACCCGGCTGGCGGCTCGGTGCCGAAGGTGTCGAAACACGGCGAACGCGTCGAAGGCGTCGAAGGATCCCCGCCCGCGCTCCGCCGAACGAGTGGCCACCGGCACGCCGCACCCGCCGCCGGGCCCGCCGCCGGGCACGATCGTTCAGCCCAGCTGTGGCCACCCTTAAGAATTCCTCGATGGACCGCACCCCCTCCCACCAGGCAGATTTCTGCCTGCCCGGAGGCGCGGCTGCCAGGAACGGCCGCTCCGGGCCCCGCCGACCTGCCCACCCTCGCAGGCCGCCCCACTCGCACGTCAGGAGCCGCTGCCCGTGAAGGCACTCGTCAAGCACAAGGCCGAGCCCGGACTCTGGCTGATGGACGTCCCGAAGCCCGAGATCGGCGCCGGCGAGGTGCTGATCAAGGTGCTGCGGACCGGCATCTGCGGCACCGACCTGCACATCCGCAAGTGGGACGGCTGGGCGCAGCAGAGCATCAGGACCCCGCTCGTGCTCGGCCACGAGTTCGTCGGCGAGGTCGCCGAGATCGGCGCCGGCGTCGCGGACATCGCGGTCGGCGACCTGGTCAGCGGCGAGGGCCACCTGGTCTGCGGCAAGTGCCGCAACTGCCTGGCCGGCCGCCGCCACCTGTGCCGCAACACCATCGGCCTCGGCGTCAACCGCGACGGCGCCTTCGCCGAGTACGTGGCCCTGCCCGCCTCCAACGTCTGGGTGCACCGGGTGCCGGTCGACCTCGACGTCGCCGCGATCTTCGACCCGTTCGGCAACGCCGTGCACACCGCGCTGTCCTTCCCGCTGGTCGGCGAGGACGTGCTGGTGACCGGCGCGGGCCCGATCGGCATCATGGCCGCCGCCGTCGCCAAGCACGCCGGCGCCCGCAACGTGATGATCACCGACGTCTCCCCGTACCGCCTCGACCTGGCCCGCGAGGTCGGCGTGACGCTCGCGCTCAACGTCGCCGAGCACACCATCGAGGAGGGCCAGCAGAAGCTCGGCCTGCGCGAGGGCTTCGACGTCGGCCTGGAGATGTCCGGCCGCCCCGAGGCGATGCAGTCGATGATCGCCAACATGACCCACGGCGGGAAGATCGCCATGCTCGGCCTGCCCGCCGAGCAGTTCCCGGTCGACTGGGCCTCGATCGTCACCTCGATGATCACCATCAAGGGCATCTACGGCCGCGAGATGTTCGAGACCTGGTACGCGATGTCCGTGCTGCTGGAGGGCGGCCTGGACCTCAGCCCGGTCATCACCGGCCGGTACGCCGCCACCGACTTCGAGGCCGCCTTCGACGACGCCGCCAGTGGCAACTGCGGCAAGATCATCCTCGACTGGACCGCCTGAGCCCCGCCGAATCCGACAAGGAGTCTGCTCGTGTTCGACAACGTGCGCGCCGACATCGCCACCACCCTCGACGAGATCCGCGAGGCCGGCCTCTTCAAGCCCGAGCGGGTGATCGGCACCCCGCAGAGCGCCGCCGTCACCGTCACCTCCGGCGGGCGGCCCGGCGAGGTGCTGAACTTCTGCGCCAACAACTACCTCGGCCTGGCCGACCACCCCGAGGTCCTCGCCGCCGCCAAGGACGCGCTGGACCGCTGGGGCTACGGCATGGCCTCGGTCCGCTTCATCTGCGGCACCCAGGACGTCCACAAGGAGCTGGAGGACCGCCTCTCGGCGTTCCTCGGCCAGGAGGACACCATCCTGTACTCCTCCTGCTTCGACGCCAACGGCGGCGTCTTCGAGACCCTGCTCGACGACCGCGACGCCGTCATCTCCGACGCGCTCAACCACGCGAGCATCATCGACGGCATCCGGCTCAGCAAGGCCCGCCGCCACCGCTACGCCAACCGCGACATGGCCGACCTGGAGCAGCAGCTCAAGGAGACCCAGGACGCCCGCCGCCGCCTGATCGTCACCGACGGCGTGTTCTCGATGGACGGCTACGTCGCCCCGCTGCGCGAGATCTGCGACCTGGCCGACCGCTACGACGCGATGGTCATGGTCGACGACTCGCACGCCGTCGGCTTCGTCGGCGCCAACGGCCGCGGCACCCCCGAACTGCACGGCGTGATGGACCGCGTGGACATCATCACCGGCACCCTCGGCAAGGCGCTCGGCGGCGCCTCCGGCGGCTACGTCGCCGCCCGCCGGGAGATCGTCGCCCTGCTGCGCCAGCGCTCCCGCCCGTACCTGTTCTCCAACTCGCTCGCCCCGGTGATCGCGGCGGCCTCGCTCAAGGTGCTCGACCTGGTCGAGCGCTCCAACGAGCTGCGCGAGCGGCTGGCGGCCAACACCGCGCTGTTCCGCACGAAGATGACCGAGGCCGGCTTCGAGATCCTGCCCGGCGACCACCCGATCGCCCCGGTCATGATCGGCGACGCGGCCAAGGCCGGCCGGCTCGCCGAACTGCTGCTGGAGCGCGGGGTGTACGTGATCGGGTTCTCCTATCCGGTGGTCCCGCACGGCCAGGCCCGGATCCGGGTGCAGCTGTCCGCGGCGCACTCCACCGAGGACGTCGAGCGCGCCGTCGCGGCCTTCGTCGACGCGCGCGCCGCGCTGGCGGAGTAGCCGGACAGGCCCGCGCCCCCATCCGGGTGCGGGCCCCATCAGCCGCCCGTGGCCGGTCCGCTCGGAACCGGACCGGCCACGGGCTTCCAAGCCGCCGTGCGGCGGGGCTGGCCGGCCCCGTCGCACGGTCCCTCAACCACCTGCCCCACCCTCCCGCGCGGGAGCGGGACCCCGGTCCGGCCGGCGTCCCGCTCCCGTTCGCGGCCCGGAAAGCCCCGAAAATCGTCAACGGTCGTATGTGGACGGCGAATCGGGCGTGAGCGTCCGTCCCCTGGCTCCGACGCGAGAGCCGGGGGACGCGTCACGGGTGTCGCATACGGAGTCGACAAGATCGCCGCTCCGGCCTGCGCCTGACTGCCACCTGGGCCCCGTCCGGACGGAGCCGGTCCGGATCGCGGCGCCGCGCTGGCAGAATTGGGCGTGTGATCGACGCACGACGGCTGCGGACCCTGCGGGCCGTGGCGGACCACCGCACCGTGACCGCGGCAGCGGCGGCCCTGTACCTGACCCCCTCCGCGGTGTCCCAGCAACTGGCCGCACTGGAACAGGAGACCGGCCACCACCTGCTCGCCCGCGAGGGCCGGGGCGTGCGCCTCACCGCCGCCGGGGAGATCCTGCTCGGCCACGCCGACGCCGTCCTCGCCCAGCTGGAGCGCGCCGAGGCCGACCTCGCCGCGTACAGCGCGGGCGTCGCCGGTGAAGTCACCGTCGCGTCCTTCGCGACCGGCATCGCCCTCGTCCTCGCCCCGGCCATCGGCCTGCTCGCCGAGCGCGCGCCGGGTGTCCGGCTCAAGGTGCTGGACGCCGAGGGCGACGCCAGCCTGCCGATGGTCCTCGACGGGCGCGCCGACCTCGCGGTGGCCGTCGAGTACCGCGGCGCCCCGCGCGCCGACGACGCGCGGCTCACCCGCGTCCCGCTGTACGCCGAGCCCTTCGAGGCCGTCCTGCCGCTCGGCCACCCGCTGGCCGCCGGCCGGGGCCCGATCGCCGTCGCCGACCTCGCCGCCGAGCCCTGGATCGGCCCCTACCCCGGCAACCCCTGCCACGACGTCGTCCTGCTGGCCTGCGAGCACGCCGGGTTCCAGCCCCGCCTGGTGCACTCCTCGGACGACTTCCGCGCCGTCGTCGCCCTGGCCTCGGCCGGCGCGGGCGTCGCACTGGTGCCGCGCTCGGCGCTGCGCGGCACCGACCTCGGGCAGGTCGCCGTCCGGCCGGTGGACAGCGAGCTCGCCACCCGCCGGGTCTTCGCCGCCGTCCGGGCCGGTGCGGACGGCCACCCGCTGATCCGCCCGGCGCTGGACGCCCTCGCCGAGGCCGCTGCGAACGGCGCCTGAGCATCCCGGATCCACACGAACGCCGGGTGCGGTGGCCTCACCATGGGGTGTGAGGCCACCGCACCCGGCGTCCGTCGCATCAGCCGCCCATGCCGACGATCAGGCTCTCGGGCGCACGGCCTGCGGATGAGACACCGATCGCCGTCTCCCCCGACAGCGGGATGCCAACGAGCCTTCGGACGGATCCAGGTGCGGCAGGCCGGTCGCCATCATGGACGTATGGCTTCGTACTTCACCACCACCCCTGCGCCGGCGCCCCGTTGGGCGATCCGCGCCGCGCATGCCGCAGCCCTGACCACCGTGCCGTCGGGGCTGTGGCGGATCGCGCTGGCCTTCGGCCTGCCGGTGGGATACAGCGACGAGGTGCTCCGCCAGGACTTCTCCATCCCCGGCTGGGGTGTGGTCTACGTGGTCGCGCTCAGTGTGGTCTCCGAGGCCCTCGCCCTGCTGACGATCGGTCTGGTCCGGCCCTGGGGCGAGGTGGTGCCGCGGTGGGTCCCGTTCGTGGGCGGTCGGCGCGTCCCCCCGCTCGCCGCCGTCGTCCCCGCGGCCCTCGGCGCACTGTCCCTCACCGTCCTGTGGAGCGACTTCCTGTTCTGGTGGGTCGACGAGCAGCACCCGGCGCTCGACGGGCCCTGGCAGGACATCGTCGGGGTCTTCTACCAGCCCCTGGTCCTCTGGGGCCCGCTGCTCGCCGCCGTGACGTTCTCCTACTACCGCCGCCACCGTGCGTAGGGTTGGCCTGGCCGGCGATCGTCCGCAGTGCGCAGTAGCAGGAGGAGATTCCGTGAGTGAGACCGTTCCTTCCGACACCCGCCTTCCCGTCGGGGTGGTCGGCCTGGGTGACATCGCGCAGAAGGCGTACCTGCCGGTCCTCTCCGCGCTGCCGGGACTCGACCTGCGCCTGATGACCCGCGACCGGGCCAAGCTCGACCGCTTCGGCGACGCTCACCGGATCGACCCGGCGCACCGCTACACCGACCTCGGCGAGCTGATCGGCAGCGGTGTCCGGGCCGCGTTCGTGCACGCCGCCACGGACCAGCACGTTCCGATCGTCGAGCAGCTGCTCACCGCCGGCGTCGACGTGTACGTGGACAAGCCGCTGGACTACACCCTGGACGGTGCCCGCCGGCTGGTCGCCCTCGCCGACCGTACGGGCCGCTCGCTGATGGTCGGGTTCAACCGCCGCCACGCGCCCGGCTACGTGCAGGCGAAGGAGCGCCCGCGTGACCTGATCGTGCTGCAGAAGAACCGTGAGGGCCTGCCCGAGGCCGCCCGCACCCTGGTCTACGACGACTTCATCCACGTGGTGGACGTGCTCCGCTTCCTCGTCCCCGGCGACATCGAGCACGTCGACGTCCGCTCCCGGGTCCGCGACGGCCTGGTCGAGCACCTCGTCCTCACCCTCGCCGGGGACGGGTTCACGGCGCTGGGCATCATGAACCGCGTCTCCGGGTCCACCGAGGAGGTCCTGGAGGTCTCCGGCGGCGACTCCAAGCGCGAGGTGCGCAACCTCGCCGAGGTCGTCGACCACCGCGGCCAGCCGACCGTGCGCCGCCGCGGTGACTGGGTGCCGGTCGCCCGGCAGCGCGGGATCGAGCAGATCGTGCTCGGCTTCCTCGACGCCGTCCGGGCCGGGAGGACCCTCGACGCCCACGACGCGCTGCGGACGCACGAGCTCTGCGAGCTGATCGTGGAGCGCATCGAGTCCGCCTGAGGCCGACGGCGGTCCCGGTCGGTCGGTGCACCGGAGCCCGTCAGTTGGTGCACCAGAGCAGGAACCGGGTGCAGCTCGGGGTGGGGGTCGGGTCGGTCGGGTGCTGGGTGGGCGGACGCGGAGCGGCGGTGCTCGGCGCGGGCTGGTTCGCCGGTGGCGGGGTGGCAGGCTCGGCCGGGCGCGAGGGGGCTGTCGAAGTGCGCGACGCGCTGGGCCGGGCGCTGGTGGCCGAGGGCTGCGGGCGGGTGGTGCCGGTCGTGGCGGGTGCGGCCGTCGCGGCGGCCGCCCTCGTGGGTTCCGGGGTGGGGGACGCAGGGTTCGGGGAGACGGTGGCCGCCGCGCTGCCCGACGGGAGCGGCACCGCCTCGCCGCTCCCATGGCTGAAGGCGAGGACGGTGGTGGCCAGCCCGCCGACCGTCAGGCCGATCGCGGACAGGGCCGGCACGGTGCTGCGCCGGCGTCTTCTTCGGTTGGGGGGTGCCGTCGGCAGTGCCTCGCCGGGATGCGGGGGTTCCTGCGGCCGGGGTTCCTCGGCGGAGGATTCGGCGGCCCGGCCGCAGCCGGGGCAGGAGAGCGCACCGTTGAGATGCCGTTGGCAGAGCGTGCAGTAACTCATCAGATCGTTTCCGGTAGATGCCCGCATGCCGAGACGGGTGGTCTGCGGGAGCGTACGCAGATCGGCCCCGCTTGCAACACCAGGGCGGCGCGAGGCTTCTGGGCAGATCGCGTGCAGTTCGCGTGAGCACGGCCCGGCCACCACCACGTTACCGGCCAGTACTTTGGCTGATCATCGTCTCGCCTGAAGAACCGTCAGATCACTAGGCTCCCGTCGACGAAGCGGTCCGGAAGACACAGGGAGCAGCAATGGCACGACCCCACCGAAGCGGCGGACACCGGGCGGCGAGCGCCGTCCTCGCCGTAGCGCTCGCCGTCGGCGCGGGCGCCGTCGCGCAGCCGGCCGTAGCCGCTCCCGGCGCCTCGGCCTTTGCCGGCGCCGCGCCCGCTCCCACCGTAGGGTCGGCCCTCGGCTCGTTCCGGCTCGCCGACATCCCGGCCAAGGACGGCGTCGTCCTCAAGGCCGACGTGTTCACCCCGCCCCCTGGCACGCCCGGTGCCGATCCGCAGGGCCGCTACCCGGTGGTGGTGCAGCCGGCCAGCTGGGGGCAGAACGACCTGGAGTACGTCGCCCAGGGCCACCGCTTCGCCGCCGCCGGGTACGTCGTCGTCACCTACACCGTGCGCGGCTTCTGGCGCTCCGGCGGCGAGGTGGACGTCGCCGGGCCCAAGGACGTGGCCGACATCTCCACGGTGATCGACTGGGCGCTCGCCCACACCCCGGCCGACCCGCAGCACATCGGCATGGTCGGGCTCTCGCTCGGCGGCGGCCTCACCCTGCTGGGCGCCGCCTTCGACCCGCGGATCAAGGCCGTCGCGTCGCTGAGCGGCTGGGCCGACCTGACCGACGCGCTCTACAGTGGGCAGACCCGGCACACCCAGGCCGCCGCCGTGCTGGCCGGCATCCAGGCCCCCACCGGCCGCAAGAGCCCCGAGTTCGCGAAGGTTCTGGACGACCTCTTCGCCGACCGCGACCTGCCCGACGTGATCCGCTGGGCGGACACCCGCTCGCCGTCCGCCTACCTGGACAGGATCAACGCCAACGGCACCGCCGTCCTCCTCGCCAACGGCTGGGGCGACAGCTTCTTCAACCCCGGCCAGATCACCGCCTTCTACCAGCGGCTGACCGTACCCAAGCGCCTCGAACTGCGCCCCGGCGACCACGCGACCCAGGAGCTCACCGGCCTGCTCGGCCTGGACAACGCCACCTGGAACAGCGCCCGCACCTGGCTCGACCGCTACCTGAAGGGAGCCCCCGACGGCCAGGGGCAGCCGGTCGACCTGGAGGTGCGCCCGACCGGCGCCCACGAGCAGCGCCCCGACTGGCAGTCCGTGAGCTCCCGTACCGAGCACCTGACGTTCGGCACCGAGCCGGCCACCGTGCAGGGCGGCCGTGCCTCCGGCGCGAGCGGCGGCATCGCCGTGCTGTCCGGCATGCTCGACCAGGCCGCGCACCAGCCGCCGACCGTCCTCGTCCCCCTGCTCGACCGATCCGCCGCCGCGGTGTGGCAGTCGCAGCCGTACCCGCAGGGCCTGCCCGTGCGCGGCGCCACGCAGCTGCACACGACGGTCACCGCCTCGGCGCCGCAGGGCACGGCCGTGGCCTACCTCTACGACGTGAACGCGCTCGGCGTCGGCCGCCTGATCACGCACGCCCCGCAGAGCTGGTCCGGACGGCCGCCAGGGCAGGCCTTCCCGCTGGACGTCACGCTGTTCCCCACCGCCTACGACCTGCCGGCCGGCCACCGGCTCGCCCTGGTCCTCGGCACCCGGGACAACCTGTACGGCGGCGTCACCCCGGCGGGCAGCACCGTGACGTTCGGCCCGGCGGAGCTGTCCCTCCCCCTGCGCTGAGACAGGAGGCCGCTGCCCGGACAGGCCGCTCACACACGTCGCGGTCTGGGCCGGGCCGGCGGCCCGTCGATCCGCTCGAACGCCTCCCGGCCCGCGGCCGACGCCCGCCGGGGAGAGCGCGGAGCAGTGGTAGTACAGGGGTCCGGGTCGAAGCCGTCTGCCGTGGCTTCGACCCGGACCCACTGGTCATGGCCGGGCGGTGACGAGGGCCGGGCCGCCTCCGCCGTGACCATGTCCCCGGCGGGATTCGTGACTTACTGCCTGTCGACGGCGTCGGTCACATGCTGCCAGCTGTCCAGGTCTGCGATCCGTGCCTCCAGAGCGGGGCGCATGCTCGTCGCGCTGGAGGCGCCGAGGGCCAGGCGCAGCGGAGGGTTGGGGCTGTCGACCGCGGTCCGGATGCCTTCGGCGATCCGCGCCGCGGCGGAGAACGCGGACGCCGGCAGGTCTCCTATGCCCTTCTGAACCTCGCGGACGGTCTGGTCGTAGTCGCCCAGGCCGGCTGCGACATCGAGGTTGGCAAGGAAGGGGGTCGCGGTCATCCCGGGCTGGATGATCGTAACCTTTATGCCGAGCGGTGCGACCTCGGCCGCGAGCGCGTCCGACAGCCCCTCGACCGCGTACTTGGTGGCGGCCAGCAGACCCACGCCGGGATGGGCGGACTGCCCGTAGATCGACGAGCCCTGGAGGATGTGCCCGGACCGCTGGGCGCGGAGCACCGGCAGCGTTGCGCGGAGCACGTTGAGCACTCCGAAGACATTGGTGTCGAACACGGCGCGGACCTGCGTGTCGGAGGCCTCCTCAACGGCTCCGAACAGTCCGTATCCCGCGTTGTTGGCCACGACGTCGATACGGCCGAACCGTGCGAGCGTGCCTTCCACCGCGTCCCGGACGGCTCGCTCGTCACGTACGTCCGCCTGGATGAGAAGCAGGCGCTCACCGTGCGCTTGCGCCAGTTCGACCAGGGAGGAGGTGTCGCGGGCGAGGGCCGAGACGGTGTCGCCGTTCTCCAGTGCCTGGAGCGTCAGTTCGCGGCCGATGCCGGACGTCGCGCCGGTGATCAGCCATGTGCGGAGGTGGGTCTGGTGGTTGGATGTTCCGTTCATGTTGCGACCGTAAGCCGTTAGATCGCAACGCGTCAACCTGAATCGACGGGAAGGTTGCTCACTAGCTGGATTAGGGCGGCTCGCGCTGATGTAGTGTGGGGGGATGACTACTGCGGCAGCCGGATCCCCCAAACCCAGCCCGCGCACCGTCACGCCGACGGTGGAGACCGTTCTCGCGTTCGTGAACACGCGCGCGGACGGATCGGGTCGCCGAGAGTTGTTCGGGGACGGGGAGTCGTTCGCGGCGTGGCTGGCGGAGCGCGACGAGTTCGGTGGCGAAACCGTGGTGACCGACGCTGACGCCGCGGTCGCGCGAGAGCTGCGTGATGCCCTGGTGACTGTGCTGCTCGCGCACTCGGGCGATGAGGAAAGCCTGGGTGAGCCGCTGCTGCGTGCCGAGCGGCACCTGCGACGTGTGGGTTCGCTCTACCCGCTGGCGACGGTGGTCACGGCCGGCGGAGCGGAGCTGGCCTCGCCGCAGACGGGGGTGCCGCGCGTGTTCGGAACCGTACTGGCTGCGGTGACGACTTTTGCGCAGAGCAGCGACTGGGGGCGCATCAAGGCGTGCCGTAACCCCCCATGCCATTTCGGTTTCTTCGACCGCACCCGCAATGGGGGAGGGCTGTACTGCAGCACTGGCTGCGGCTCTCAGGTGTCCATGCGCAAACACCGCCAGCGGCAGCGCCACGGCAGTGGTGCGCCGTCCGGGACGTGAGGCCGCCCTTCCAGCGAGGAAGGGTGATCGGGGGCAGGTCCTGGACGGCCGTGCTGACACGGCAGTTGGCCTGCTGAGCCACACTCGCTCACCGCAGCGAGACCGGGCAGCCGCCGACTGTCGGTTCCACCTGTCCGTTCTCAGTAGACATGGCGGCCTGATGGACCCGTGAGCTGTGGCTCGTCAGGTTGGTTGAGAAACATGGCTTCCTCGTGTCTCAGGTGAAGTGGCAGATGTTGGGGAAGAGGGTGTGACGGACAGCTACGGCCCTTGCTGAGGCCGGACAGCTTCGGTGTTTCGGGAGCTCTTCGGGTGGTGGTACGCGAGACGCGCCGCACGCTTCGCGGTCGACCTCTGTCGGTGGTCATATCGTGTGAGGAATCATCCTGACGTCCTCTGGGCCAAGTCGGAGACGATGATCTAGAAGGGAGTGCGGGTGACTGACGATGAGTTCGATTCCTTTCTGCGGTATCTCGCAGAGGAATACGTTGAGCGGCGCTTTCCGCAGGCCCGGCTCAGGCTTAGCCTCGCGCTTTCACGAAGTGGGCTGTCCGGCAGGTGATCAGCAAAGCAGAAAGGGCCTCTGACCTGCGAGAATAAGGATTGTCTAGGCCCTTGTTCCCGCACCAGCCGGAGGCACTTCCCAGGTGAGTAAGCGTATCGGGTCGTATCCGCGTGTGCGGGTGTCGGGTGGCGGTGGCGGGATTGTCTCGCAGGCCGGCGGGGTGCTGCTGGTGGAAACGACCCGAAGAACAGGGCTGGCTGATGCGCTGTCTGCGGCGCTCGCGCCGTGGCGCAAGCCCAGGGCGGTTCATGACCCCGGCAAGATCCTGTTGGATCTCGCGCTGACAGTGGCATTGGGCGGGGACTGCCTGGCGGACGTCGCGATGCTGCGGGCCGAGCCCGCCGTGTTCGGGCCGGTGGCATCGGATCCGACTGTTTCCCGCCTGGTCGACACCCTGGCGGCGGCTGGACCCAAGGCACTGACGGCAATCCGCCGTGCTCGGGCCGAAGTCCGCGAGCGGGTCTGGCGGTTGGCCCGCGAGGCGGCCCCGGACGCGGGCGGCGAGGTGATCGTGGACATCGACGGCGTGCTGGTCATGGCGCATTCCGAGAAGGAGCACGCCGCCAAGACCTGGAAGAAGACGTTCGGCCATCACCCGCTGTTCGCGTTCGTCGACCACGGCCGAGACGGGTCCGGGGAACCTGTCGCCGGCCTGCTCAGGCGCGGGAACGCGGGCAGCAACACCGCCGCCGACCACATCGAGGCCGCCCGAATGGCCCTGGGCCAGCTGCCGAAGAAGTACCGGCGTGGACGCCACACCCTGATCCGCGCCGACTCCGGCGGCGGCACCCACAAGTTCCTCAACTGGATCACTGCACGCGGAAGGTGGCTTTCCTACTCGGTGGGGATGACCATCACCGACGCCATCCACCAGACCGTCCTGCTCGTGCCGGCCTCGGCCTGGACGCCCGCGATCGGGCCGGACGGCGAGATCCGGGACGGCGCCTGGGTGGCCGAACTCGCCGGGGACGTCCTCACTGGCTGGCCGAAGGGCATGCGGCTGATCGTCCGCAAGGAACGGCCGCACCCCGGAGCCCAGTTGCGCTTCACCGACGCCGACGGAATGCGGCTGACCTGCTTCGCCACCAACACCGCCCACGTCCCGATCGCCCACCTGGAGCTGCGGCACCGCCAGCGCGCCCGCGCCGAGGACCGCATCCGCGCCGCCCGCGACACCGGCCTGCGCAACCTCCCCCTCCAAGCGGCCGCGCAGAACCAGGTCTGGCTCGAGATCATCCAGCTCGCGCTCGACCTGCTCGCCTGGATGCCCATGCTCGCCCTCACTGGGCCCGCCCGCCGGTGGGAACCCAAACGCCTGCGGCTACGGCTGTTCTCCGCCGCCGCCCAACTCGTCACCACCAGCCGCCGCCGCGTGCTCCGCCTCGCTCGACACTGGCCCTGGACCGATGTGATCACCAGCGCCTTCGAACGGCTACAAGCCCTGCCGAACCCGGGCTGACCAGCGTCGATGCCCTATCCCAGCCAGCAACTGACCCTCCCCGGAGACGTGGAACCCGGCGCCCACCCGACGCGACAGCCGGGCCACAGGCATCCTCGCCACCGCCAGAAAGCCGAAACGGCCCGCCGGATGAACCGACGGACCGTCACGAAAGATCGAGGTTAGGCATCACTTCGATGATGAAGTCAGCTGGATTCTCGACCGATTGCGTCAATCCCATCAGGCGTTGAATCTTATTCAGGACTCGATGCGGCAGGACGATGACATCTACGATACCTTCACACTGAAGGCGCTCGAAGGAATTATTGGGAATGTGAACGCTGGGACTCGCTTCCAGATCCGCCTGGCGGAAGATGTGGGAATTATGGAGGTAATGGATGAACACTTCCAGGACCTAGCTGCTGGTCTTCGTGCTGAACACCTCCCGAGCAGCGAAGCGGATATTCTGTCATCCCTCGGGTTCCCGCGAGTTGCCGCCCAGCTCCCTGGTTTGGTCTGCAGCGTCAAGATTTTCAGCCGCAATCGGCGTTCCTTTCTCGATGAGGTCCCTGTCAGTCAGCAACTCCGCGATCTGGCAGATCGCCTTGAGAGGGCGCGGGGCGAACACCAGGCGGCGGCTGCTCGATCTGAGCAGGAAGAGCAGCCGTCTATCCGGCGCAAGCGCAAGTGGTGGACAGGCCTTGGCAAGGTAGTGACCGGTAGTGCTATCTCTATCTCGGACATGGCTCTTGGTATTGGTCTTCTTCCATTTGAAGTCTCGCCAGAAACCAAGTCGTGGGGTGCCCTCTCCTCGGCAGCTCTGGGTATTGGTCAGGTGCTGGAAGGAGTGGGAGCCATTCGCGGAGAGTGATTAATAGATGTGGCGAGCTCCCGAGTCGTAGAAGTGCTGTTCGCCAGTTGTGGTGAGACATCTCTGCTGGATCCGCGTCTCAAGCGAAGTGGCAAGAGTGGGGAAGCGGGTTGTCGTAGAGACCGCCAAGGCCGTGGTTGGCCCAGTACGTGCGGCGCCGGTCCTGGTGCCGGCCGCGGAACATTTCGACCCATCGAGCAAGAGGGTCGTGCGATCGTAGATCGCCGTCGTCGGTGAGTGTCGCGCCAACCTTGTCGGCCACGTGCTCGTAGAAGAGGCCGAGGTCGAGATCCAGCGCCATGGCGACGTGACGGCGCCATTGAGGATCGGCGAGGATTTCGGCGAGGGCAACCGTCTCGGGGAAGCAAACGAGTCTCATGCCGGTGGCCTCTCGCAGTCCGAATACCTGATACTCATGCGCCCTTGCCGTCCAGCGCTCCGCAAGAGCCGTGTGGTGGTGGTCGGTGGCCCACTGAAAGGCGATGCGTTCGGCCTGCTGCACCGCCTCGACGGCCCGCAGACTCTGAGGGCCGTCGAGGAGAGATCGGTAGCGGATGTGGGCTGCTGTGATTTCGGATTCTCGGGACAAGTCGCGTTGAGTACCGTTGATCCAACGCAGATGCCTCTGGCATATCCGCTGTCCATTTCGGACTCGGATTCGAATGCTTCCGGACTCGCCATGGCGGAGCGTGCACTTTCGACACGCGATCTGGGGGCGGGGGCTGGTGATGAACCACCGCAGATCGGGGACCTCGGGGTCGAGTGGGATGTGTGGAGTGTGATCCTGACCGGGCAAGACCATGTTCAGGACCTTGCTGTCCCTGCCAGAGAGCAGTGCCAGCCGGTCGAGTGAAACGGGCGTGAGGATTGCGTCCTTGTCCAAGACGTGCTTTCCCGGAACGCACGGAGCGATGAGTCGGAAAACATCGGTGAAGTTCATCGCGTTGGCGTCCGCAAGCCGGGACACGAACGAGACCACTGTTTCGTTGCTGAACGGCCGAACTATGAGGGGCAGGCGGCGAAGTGGCTGTTCCCAGGTCTTTATGACGCCGCCTTCCGTCCTGGACGGCCTTGAGGTGCCGGGAGGGCCCAGGGCTCGCCCTGTGATGCGGTGTCCAGCAGAATCTCGTCCAGGTGCCTCTTGGTGATTCGCTCGGTGCCATCGGTGATGGCGTCGTTGGCGGCCTGATGGATCAGCTGGTCCAGGGCACCGATCGAGCCCGCAGATCGCTCCTGAAGATAGGGGGCAAGCCTGACGAGACTGCCCGGGGCATGCCGGTGGAGCCGCAATGCCTGTTCCATCGTGGCAATGATCTTCTTCCAGTCCGAGCGTTCTTCGGCGCCGTTGTCACCAAATGCCGATGTGTGAATCGTCAGGAACCGTCCGGCGATTTGTCGGCCGCGTAGCCCAGAGAACAGGCCGTGCTCGGCAACGTCGATACCCGCGTAGACAAACGTCGCGCGGATCTGCTCATAGAAGTACTTGAGCTGGTCCGACGCCTCCGCGCCCGCGCGTGTCGAAAGATCGAGGTTATGGATCTCGTCGACGATGACCATGCCGCACCGCACCTTCCGTAGAACAGTGCAGACGGCGTTGGTGATCTCGTGTTGACTCGCGCGGGGACGAATGGGCAGTCCGAGGAACGACGCGAGTTCGATAGAGAGCATCTTCGGCGTCGCGCCGGAAGGGACGACGATATAGGCGACGGGAATGCGGTCGCTGTGGGGATTGGCCTGCCGCATCGTGTCGACGTGGTATTTTTTGCCGAGTTGCTGCACGGCTGTGGACTTACCCGTGCCGCTGGGGCCGGAGACGATTAGGCCTCGGCGTCCGGTGGCCTTGGGGGCGTTGTAGGCCAGCAGCTTTCTTCCTGTCGTCGTGATATGCCGGATAGCTGGGGTGGCGACGACGAGTAGCCTCATGTGGTGGGTCATCCGCGCGCGGTCGTAGGCGTCACGTTCCAGCGGGTCGAGGCCGAGCCAAGCGGCCTCCGGAAGCAGGGTGGGCGCTTCGGGACGAGGGGCATCCGCGAAGGCCCTCCAGCCCTCGCGGGTCACCAGTGGCTGGAAGTCGAGCTCATCGTCCCCGGTCCTCACCATGACCCACCATCCTCGAATGGGTCGAAGACCCCGAATGGTTCGATGTCGTCGGTTTCGATGATCTCGGCCTCCACGATCTCGGCGTCAGGTTCGTCTGCCGGGGCTGTTTCGGCGGGTGGGACAGACGCTTGCGCGGGAATGAGCGCAGATGGGAGCCGGCGCGGCATTGCAGCGGCTGCACGGGTCCGCGCAGTGGCGCGCTGCTCTGGGCCAGGGCCTGCCTCGGCCCGCCTGAGCAGGCCGGCCAGGAGTACCGCGACGGCCGTCTCGTTGCTGGAGTCCATGCCGCGTTCGGTGGCGATCCGGCGAGCGTAGCGCCAGGTGAACTCCGCGAACGGCTGCTGGACCATGGGCAGGTGGGTCCACTGGGCGAGGATCCAGCCGCCCTGCCGATGGTCGCGGACCCACACTCGGCTCAGGTCATAGGGGTCGTAGTGAACCTCCCACTGGCCGTTCTTGATCCCGATACCGGAATGCTGGCGCCTTAGCGGAGCGAGGTCGGTGCTGTTGTAGGTGCGGTGGTCAATGCGGATGCCGTAATCGTTGACGGTCCGCCAGACTGCGGGAAGCATCTCGATGTAGTCGTCTCCGCTCGGGGCCAGCGGTACGTAGCCGCTGGCGGCGACCATCGCCGCGTACGCCTCGTTCGGTGAAAGAGGCCGGCCGGACAGGTAGGGGTGCCGCAGTCCGTCGTGCGGGCGAGACTGCCAGCCCGCCACGATCCACTCGTCCAGAAGGTCCTGAAGATCGGCGACCGGCCAAGCGGCGCCCTCTTCCGGGCTTGCGCCCCGCCTGGTCACATCTCGGCCGGTGTAGCCCGCGACGTGCTGGCAGAACAGGGTGTTGATGGAGGAGAACGTGCGCTCGACCACGCCCTTGTCCGTGGGCGTCCTGGGCCGCGCCGGCTGGACGGAGATCTCCAAGGTGCGACAAGCCCGCACGAAGGTCTCCGACACGAACACTCTCCCGTGGTCGATCACGATCGTCTCCGGAACGATCACCGGCCTTGCGGCTACCTGCTCCAGCCGCGCGTCGATATCCAGCAGGCGTGCGTGCGGAATTCGCGAGGCCGACATCCGAAGCGCCTCGGCCCAGTTCGGACGCATCGGTTCCGGGACGACAATGCGTGCCAGCATCAGCGCCGCGTCAACGGCTTTGGCCCGCGCGGGATGCAGCACGGCCGCGCAGATGGTCCGAGTAGCGATGTCCAAGGCGATTGTCAGCTCAGGGCGACCAACGACGCCGTCGTCCATGACCGCCATCACGTCCAGCGGGGTGGTATCGATTTGCACCTGCTCGCCGGGCCGGGCGGCCATGGTGGGGGTGAAGACGCCTTCTGGGCGATTGGCCGTCTGTCGCCGGGTCGTTGCCGAGCCGAAGGTATGGCGGCCCGCCGTGAGAGTGTCCAGGAGCCTGTAGAAGGTTGCCCGCGATGGCATGGGTACCGATCCGGGCCCATAGTTGGTCGTCAGCTGCTCTTCCACCAGCCTCAGGATCCGCGACTTGGTTCCAGTCGATTCCGAGGTCTGGCGCTCGACAACCGCGGCGACCGCGGACACGACCCGGGAGTCGACGTTCCCTGTAGCCGTGCGTCGCTGTGTGCGACGGCCGTCCACCAGCCCCCACACGCCTTGCTCCCGGTAGCGCTTCCGCATGCGCTGCACCGTCCGCACCTCTGCGGGAATGCCGAGGGCCGTCAGCTCACGAGCCTTCGCTGCCACCCGCTGAGCCAACGTCGCCCGCATCGGGTCGTACTCTGGCCGGGGCGGTGTGCCAGGCGGGACACCGGGTAGAAGTCCGCTCTCTAACTCCACCAAGTGCTGTTCCCAGAGCCGGGCGCGTTCCGCGACCTTGGCCGGAACACTGTCCAGGAGGCCGTGCGCCGTGGCTCTCGGTGCCGCGCCAGCTCCGACCACGGAGAAATCCGGCGCGGCCTGCAGGTAGGCCAGTAACACGACGCTCTGGTCTCCGGAAGCGGACAGTAGCCGGATCGAGGTCCCCGAGATCGCAACGACGGTGTGCTCTCGGCCGCTGAAGACGACACGGTCACCGACCCGAAGGACGCCGGATGCGGCGAACTCATTCACTGCTCACCCGGCCGGTTCGCGGTCGCGTGAACCACCGTGCGATCGCTGAGCAGGACGGACAGGTCCGTCGTCAGCTCCTGGCGCCACAGAAGATGAAAGAGAACCGGCAGCGTGGCGATCGGATCACCAGTTTCCTCAGCTCCGGCCAGTAGCATCCCCGGACGCGCGAAGTACCGTTGCAGACGGTTCGCGACGGCTTCATTGCGGCAACGAGCGTGTCGGTAGCCGGCCAGCCAGCGCACGTTTGCCACCCATACCTCGTCCGCTTCGCCCCACAGGGCGTAGTCCCAACCCGCCTGCGCGCAAGCGAGCTTCGTAGCCGCGAACGTCGCGATGTCACGCTCGTCGGAGCGGCACTCCACGGGGCGCGAGTCGATCACCATCGCGCGGCCGTCCGACAACCTGGCGAAGAAGTCCGGTGCGTGGCAGCGGACCCGGCCGGACTCGCCTTCCCAGAACAGCCACATCGGCTGTGAGGCATACCCGATGACCTGCGGATCGAAGTCCAATGCCACGGCGTGATCGCGTTCCAGCCAGGACTCGAAGCCCACATGCCCGCCGGTCGTGGCCGACCAGTACAGCCCCGGGTAGCTCCGCTGCCCACGATAGGAAGGGAACGAACGCACAGGAAGACCGTCCTCGAACCGCACCGCGCGAGCCCGCCGAAGCGGCACCCGGCGCTCCACACCGTCGCCGTCGACGTAGCCGACGTCGAACCCCTTGACTCGGCTCGGTGGCCTGCTCTGTCGGACTGGTCGCGTACCCACCAGGCTGTCCTCCCGGTTCAGGATTTCCTCCTTCAACCCTGCCTACCGGCTGGACCGACTCGCCCACGGATCGCGCCGACACTCGCCAGATCGAATGAGAAAGCGCCAAAAGCCTTGCCAGATCCCGTGAGACTTCGCCACATCGGGCGAGAAGGGACACCACCTGCCGCGGACGGGCTGCCCACCGGCATCGCGTCGAAACAAGCAGGCGTGATTGCTTTTTTCTTCGCCCGGTGTCACGCTGCTGCCCCCGGCGGCGGCTGCGGAGTCGCCGTCAACTCACCGGCAGGGGAGGCGCTTTGGTGCGCGCACGGGCGGGGTTGCGGATCGGAAACGCGTCGGGGTTCTACGGGGACCGGTTCGCGGCGGTTCGGGAGATGCTCACGGATGGGCCGCTGGACGTGCTGACCGGGGACTACCTGGCGGAGCTGACGATGCTCATCCTGGCCAGGGACCGGCTGAGGGACCCGTCGCTGGGGTATGCGAGGACGTTCCTGCGGCAGATGGAGGAGTGCCTCGGTCTGGCCCGGGAGCGCGGCGTGAGGATCGTGGTGAACGCGGGCGGGCTCAACCCGGCCCGGCTCGCCGCCGAGTTGCGGAAGCTGGCGCAGCGCCAGGGCATCGCGGCGGCCGTCGCCCACGTCGAGGGCGACGACGTGCTCCAGCGCAGCGCCGAACTCGGCTTACCGGACGGCCTGTTGGCTGCCAACGCCTACCTCGGCGCGTTCGGCGTCGCCGCCTGCCTGGCCGAGGGTGCGGACGTCGTGGTGACCGGCCGGGTCACCGATGCGGCGCTGGTGGTCGGGCCGGCGATCGCCCACTTCGGCTGGACACCCGATGACCTGGACGCCCTGGCCGGGGCCGTCGTCGCCGGGCACGTGCTGGAGTGCGGCGCCCAGGCGACCGGCGGGAACTACGCGTTCTTCCGCGAGCACGACATGACCAGGCCCGGCTTCCCGATCGCCGAGCTGCACGCCGACGGCTCCAGCGTGATCACCAAGCACCCGGGCACCGGCGGCGCCGTCACCACCGGCACCGTCACCGCCCAACTCCTGTACGAGACAGGGGGTCCGCGCTATCTCGGGCCGGACGTCACGGCTCGCCTGGACAGCGTCCGGCTCACCCGGGAGGGCCCGGACCGGGTGCGGATCGACGGGGTGCGCGGCGAGGCCCCACCGCCCACGCTGAAGGTGGGGCTGAACCGCCTCGGCGGCCACCGCAACGAGGTGACGTTCGTGCTCACCGGGCTCGACATCGAGGCCAAGGCCGCCCTGGTGCAACGGCAGTTCACCGACGCGCTACCGCCAGCCGAGCGCCCGGCCGAACTCCGCTGGACCCTCGCCCGCACCGACCATCCCGACGCGCCCACCGAGGAGGCGGCCTCCGCGCTGCTGCGCCTCACCGCCCGTGACCCCGACCCTGCCAAGGTCGGGCGCGAACTCGGCAAGGCCGCAGTGGAGTTGGGCTTGGCAGGCTACCCGGGCTTCCACCTCACCGCCCCACCCGGCTCGGGCGCGCCGTACGGGGTGTTCACCGCCGCCCACGTGGACGCGAAGGCCGTCGAGCACATCGCCGTCCTGCCGGACGGCCGCCGCCTGAGCATCGCCCCCGCGCCGGTCACAGCCCAAGCGCTCAGCGAACAAACCGAGTCGCAGCTCCCGGAGCGGCTCCCGCCCGCCCCCACCCGCCGCGCCCCGCTCGGCCTGGTGGCCGGTGCCCGCAGCGGGGACAAGGGCGGGGACGCCAACCTCGGCGTCTGGGCCCGCGACGAGGACGGCTGGCGCTGGCTCGCGCACACCCTCACCGTAGAGCTCCTGCGTGAACTCCTGCCCGAGACAGTCGACTTGCCAATCACCCGGCACGTCCTCCCGAACCTCCGCGCCCTCAACTTCACCATCAGCGGTCTGCTCGGCGAGGGTGTCGCCGCCCAGCACCGCTTCGACCCGCAGGCCAAGGCGCTGGGGGAGTGGCTGCGCTCCCGCCACCTCGATGTCCCGGAGATGCTCCTCGACCGCCCGGAGGAACTGCTGTGACCGTGCTGCCCACCCGCGTCGACCCGGCCGGGCCCGACCACGCCGAGCACCGCGCCGCGATGCTCGGCAAGCTCGCCGACCTCGACGCCGAGCACGCCAAGGCGCTGGCCGGCGGCGGCCCCAGGTACGTCGAACGCCACCGCGCCCGCGGCAAGTTGCTGCCGCGCGAGCGGATCGAGCTGCTGGTCGACCCGGACTCGCCGTTCCTGGAGCTGTCCCCGCTGGCCGCCTGGGGCAGCGACCACCCGGTGGGCGCGGCGCTGGTCACGGGCATCGGCGTGATCGAGGGCGTCGAGTGCGTGATCACCGCCAACGACCCGACGGTGCGCGGCGGCGCCAGCAACCCCTGGACGCTGCGGAAGGCCCTGCGCGCCAACGAGATCGCGCTGAACAACCGCCTCCCGCTGGTGAACCTGGTCGAGTCGGGCGGCGCCGACCTGCCCAGCCAGAAGGAGATCTTCATCCCCGGCGGCGCCCTCTTCCGTGACCTCACGCGCCTGTCCGCCGCCGGGATCCCCACCGTCGCCGTGGTGTTCGGCAACTCGACGGCCGGCGGCGCCTACGTGCCGGGCATGTCCGACCACACCGTGCTGGTCAGGGAGCGCGCCAAGGTGTTCCTCGGCGGCCCGCCGCTGGTGAAGATGGCCACCGGGGAGGAGGCCGACGACGAGTCGCTGGGCGGCGCCGAGATGCACGCCCGCGTCTCCGGCCTGGCCGACCACTTCGCGGTGGACGAGGCGGACGCGCTGCGCCAGGCCCGCCGGATCGTCGCCCGGCTGGACCACCGCAAGCCGGGCCCGGATCCCGACCCGCGCGCCGAGCCGCCGAGGTACGACGTGGAGGAGCTGCTGGGCATCGTCCCGGGCGACCTCAAGGTGCCGTTCGACCCGCGCGAGGTGATCGCCCGGATCGTCGACGGTTCCGACTTCGACGAGTTCAAGCCGCTCTACGGCACCAGCCTGGCCACCGGCTGGGCCCGCCTGCACGGCTACCCGGTCGGCATCCTGGCGAACGCGCAGGGCGTGCTGTTCAGCGCGGAGTCCCAGAAGGCCGCCCAGTTCATCCAGTTGGCCAACCAGCGCGACGTCCCGCTGCTGTTCCTGCACAACACCACCGGCTACATGGTCGGCAAGGACTACGAGCAGGGCGGCATCATCAAGCACGGCGCGATGATGATCAACGCGGTGTCCAACTCCCGGGTGCCGCAGATCTCGGTGCTGATGGGCGCCTCCTACGGGGCCGGCCACTACGGCATGTGCGGGCGGGCGTACGAGCCGCGGTTCCTGTTCGCCTGGCCGAGCGCCAAGTCCGCGGTGATGGGCCCGCAGCAGCTCGCCGGGGTGCTGTCGATCGTGGCCCGCCAGTCGGCCGCCGCGAAGGGGCAGCCGTACGACGAGGACGCCGACGCGGCGATCCGGGCGATGGTCGAGCAGCAGATCGAGGCGGAGTCGCTGCCGGTGTTCCTCTCCGGCCGGCTCTACGACGACGGCGTGATCGACCCGCGCGACACCCGGACGGTGCTCGGCCTCTGCCTGTCCGCGATCCACAACGCGCCGGTCGAGGGCGCGCGCGGTTACGGCGTCTTCCGGATGTGAGCCCGCCCGTTGCGAGGGAGTCCGACATGATCACCAACCTGCTGGTCGCCAACCGGGGCGAGATCGCCCGCCGGGTCTTCCGCACCTGCCGCGACCTGGGCATCGCGACCACCGCCGTGCACTCCGACCCGGACGCGGACGCCCCGCACGTCCGCGAGGCCGACGCCGCCGTGCGGCTGCCCGGCGCCGCGCCCGCCGACACCTACCTGCGCGGCGACCTGATCGTCCAGGCCGCGCTCGAAGCGGGTGCCGACGCCGTCCACCCGGGGTACGGATTCCTGTCCGAGAGCGCCGAGTTCGCGCAGGCCGTGCTGGACGCCGGCCTCACCTGGGTCGGGCCGCCGCCGGCCGCGATCGCCGCGATGGGCTCCAAGACGGCCGCCAAGCAGCTGATGGCCGAGGCGGGCGTGCCGGTGCTCGGCGCCCTCGCCGCGCCCACCGAGGCCGACCTGCCGCTCCTGGTCAAGGCGGCGGCGGGCGGCGGCGGACGCGGCATGCGCGTCGTCCGCACGCTCGCGGACCTCCCCGCCGAACTGGAGGCGGCGAGCGCGGAGGCGGCCAAGGCCTTCGGCTCGGACGAGGTGTTCTGCGAGCGCTACCTGCCCGCCGGCCGGCACGTCGAGGTCCAGTTGCTGGCCGACGCGCACGGCACGGTCTGGGCGGTCGGCGACCGCGACTGCTCGCTCCAGCGGCGGCACCAGAAGGTGATCGAGGAGGCCCCGGCGCCGGGCATCCCGGACGACGTGCGCGCCGCGCTGCACGCGGCCGCCGTCACCGCCGCCCGGGCGATCGGCTACGCCGGCGCCGGTACCGCCGAGTTCCTGCTCGCCGAGGACGGCCGGTTCTTCTTCCTGGAGATGAACACCCGGCTCCAGGTGGAGCACCCGGTCACCGAGGCCGTCACCGGACTCGACCTCGTCGCCCTCCAGCTCGCCGTCGCCGAGGGGGAGAAGCTGCCCGGTTCGCCCCCGCCGGCGACCGGCTGCGCGATCGAGGCCCGCCTCTACGCCGAGGACCCGGCCAAGGACTGGCAGCCCGCCACCGGCACCCTGCACCACATCGAACTCACCGTCCCGTACGAGGCGTTCACCGGCCGCGGCATCCGGCTCGACTCCGGCGTCGAGGACGGCAGTGCCGTCACCCCGCACTACGACGCGATGCTCGCGAAGGTGATCGCCTGGGCCCCGAGCCGCCCGGCCGCAGCCCGCCGCCTGGCCGACGCGCTGGCCCGCGTCCGCCTCCACGGGCCCGCCACCAACCGGGAGTCGCTGGTCCGCGCGCTGCGGCACCCGGCCTTCCTGGCGGGCCGGCTGCACACCGGCTTCCTGGCTGAACACGCGGCCGAACTCACCGCCCCGGACGGCAAGGACACCGCCCGCGCCGCCCTGGCCGCCGCCCTCGCCGACGCCGCCGCCCGCCGCACCCCGCTGCCCTCCGGCTGGCGCAATCTGCCGTCCCAGCCGCAGGTCAAGCGCTACCGGGCGGCCGACGGAGGCGAGTTGGAGGTGCGCTACCGCCTCACCCGGGACGGCCTGCGCGCCGACGACCACCCGGAGACGGTGCTCGTCGAGGCCGCCGCGGACCGGGTCGCCCTGCGCGAGGGCACCGTCCGGCGCACCTACCGCATCGCCCGCTACGGCGACGAGGTGTACGTCGACACCCCGGGCGGCACCACGGCGCTCATCGCCGTCCCCCGATTCCCCGATCCCGCCGCGCAGACCGACCCGGGCGCCCTGCTCGCCCCGATGCCCGGCACCGTCACCCGCACCACGGCGGCCGTCGGCGACACCGTCACCGCGGGCCAGCCGCTGCTCTTCCTGGAGGCGATGAAGATGGAGCACCGCGTCACCGCCCCCGCCGACGGCACCCTCGTCGAACTCCGCGCCACCCCCGGCCAGCAGGTCGAACTCGGCACCCTGCTCGCCGTGGTCCACCCCGCCACCGCCTGAGGAAGGACCCCGCATGTCCACCATCGGCAGCCAGCTCCTCGAAACCCCCGAACGCCGGGCCCTGCGAAAGGCCGTCGCCGACCTCGGCCGCCGCTACGGCTCCGCCTACTACCTCGCCAAGGCCCGCGCCGGCGAGCCCGCCGACGAACTGTGGGCCGACGCCGGCAAGGCCGGCTACCTCGGCGTCAACCTGCCCGTCGAGTACGGCGGCGGGGGCGGCGGCATCACCGACCTCGCCATCGTCCTGGAGGAACTGGGCACCGCCGGCTGCCCGTTGCTCCTGCTGATCGTCTCCCCGGCGATCTGCGGCACGGTCATAGCCCGCTACGGCACCGAGCGGCAGAAGGAGCGCTGGCTGCCCGGACTCGCCGACGGCAGCCGGAAGATGGCCTTCGGCATCACCGAGCCGGACGCCGGCTCCAACTCGCACCGGATCTCCACCGTCGCCCGCCGGGACGGCGAGGACTGGCTGCTCACCGGCCGCAAGGTGTTCGTCTCCGGCATCGACCACTCCGACGCGGTGCTGTTCGTCGCCCGCACCGCGGACGCGACCACCGGAAAGCTCAAGCCCTGCCTGTTCGTCGTCCCCCGCGACACCCCTGGCTTCGAGTACCGGGCGATCCCGATGGAACTCGTCGCCCCCGAGAAGCAGTTCCAGGTCTTCCTGGACGACGTCCGGCTGCCCGCCGACGCCCTGGTCGGCGACGAGAACGCGGGCCTGCTCCAGCTCTTCGCCGGCCTCAACCCCGAGCGCATCCTCACCGCCGCGTTCTCCCTCGGCCTCGCCCGCCAGGCCCTCGGCAAGGCCGTCGAGTACGCGAGGACCCGTACCGTCTGGTCCACCCCGATCGGCGCCCACCAGGGCCTGGCCCACCCGCTCGCCCAGTGCGCGGTGGAGATCGAGCTGGCCCGGCTGATGACCCAGAAGGCCGGGCTGCTCTACGACGCGGGCGAGGACCTCGCCGCCGGCGAGGCCGCCAACATGGCCAAGTACGCGGCGGGCGAGGCCGCCGCCCGCACCGTGGACCAGGCGGTGCAGACGCTCGGCGGCAACGGCCTCACCCAGGAGTACGGGCTGGGCGCGCTGCTGGCCGCCACCCGGGTCGGCCGGGTCGCCCCGGTCAGCCGCGAGATGGTGCTCAACTACGTTGCCCAGCACACCCTCGGGCTGCCCAGGTCCTACTGACCCGGGCCGACCGCTGACATGAGGCGGCGGCGCGCGGCGGTGGTGCACACCGTCGCGCCGGGCGCCCTCCCGGCGGCGACCGCGCCACGCGCGCTACGCCCTTCGTCACCCACAACGGCCCGGTGCCCGTCCGCTGTCCGTATGCTCCTGAACGCGCCCCCGGCCGGCCGCCCCGTCGACCCGTCGCCGGCACCCGAGCCCTCGTCAACTACCTCAGTGGAGGCTTACCTTGGTGTTCCGCAGTGAGTTCCCGGACGTGCCGGCGGTGGACCTGCCGATCCATGACGCGGTACTCGGCGCCGCCGAGCGCTACGGCGACCGGCCGGCCCTGGTCGACGGCGTCACCGGGGAGAGCGTGAGCTACGCGCGGCTCGCCGAGGCCGTCCGCCGGGTCGCCGCCGGGCTGGCCGGCGCGGGGGTGCGCAAGGGCGACGTGGTCGCCCTGTTCAGCCCCAACACGACCGGCTACCCGATGGCCTTCTACGGCGCCACCCGGGCCGGCGCCACCGTCACCACCGTCTCCTCCCTCGCCACCCCCGGCGAAGTGGCCTGCCAGCTCCGCGACAGCGGCGCCCGCCTGCTGATCACCGTCACCCCGCTCCTGCCCACCGCCCGCAAGGCCGCCGACCTGCTCGCCGCCGAGGGCCGCCCGCTCGCCGAGATCGTCGTCCTGGACGGCGCCGAGGGTCACCGCTCGCTCGCCGACCTGCTCGCCACCACCGGGCCCGCGCCCGAGGTCGAAATCGACCCCGGCGAGGACGTCGCCGTCCTGCCCTACTCCAGCGGCACCACCGGCCTGCCCAAGGGCGTGATGCTCACCCACCGCTCGATCGCCACCAACCTCGCCCAGTGCGACGCCCTCTACCGGCCCGCCGAGGGCGAACGCGTCCTCGCCGTCCTGCCGTTCTTCCACATCTACGGTCTCGCCGCACTCCTCAACCAGCCGCTGCGCTGCGGCGCGACGGTGGTCGTCCTGCCCCGCTTCGACCTGGAGCAGTTCTGCCGCACCATCGAGGAGCAGAAGGTCCAGGCGCTGATCGTGGCCCCGCCGATCGCGCTCGCCCTCGCCAAGCACCCGGTGGTGGAACGCTTCGACCTGTCCTCCGTCGAGTACCTGCTGTGCGGCGCCGCGCCGCTCGACAACGGACTGGCCAGCGCCTGCGCCCGCCGCCTCGGCCTCCGGCACCTCCTCCAGGGCTACGGCATGACCGAGCTGTCCCCGGTCTCCCACCTGATCTCGCGGCAGGACCCGGCCCCCTCGCCCGGCGCGGTCGGCCGGCTGCTGCCCTCCACCGAACTGCGGGTCACCGCCCTGGACGGCGACGGCACCGACCTCGGGCCCGGCGAGCCCGGCGAGCTGCTGATCCGCGGCCCGCAGGTGATGAAGGGCTACTTCGGCCGCCCCTCCGACACCGCCGCCATCATCGACGACGAGGCCTGGCTGCACACCGGCGACATCGGCTACGTCGACGACCGCGGCTACCTGCACATCGTCGACCGGGTCAAGGAACTGATCAAGTACAAGGGGTACCAGGTGGCCCCCGCCGAGCTGGAGGCCGTCCTGCTCGCCCATCCCGAGATCGCCGACGCCGCCGTCATCGGCGTGCCGAACGCCGACGGCACCGAGTGCCCCAAGGCCTTCGTCGTCCGCACCCCCGGCAGCGGGCTCGGCGCCGAGGAGGTCAGTGCCTTCGTGGCCGGCCAGGTCGCCCCGTACAAGAAGGTCCGTGCGGTCGAGTTCGTCGAGGCCGTCCCCAAGTCCGCGGCCGGCAAGATCCTCCGCCGCGAACTGCGCGCCCGGGAGGCCGCCCGCTGAGCGGTGGGGCGCATCTGTGAAGATCGACCCAGCGAGCCCCCACCGGAACAGGAACCGCCAGCAGCGATGACCAGCCACCCCGCCGCCCGCACCCCGCAACAGGACCGCAGCCGCGCCACCCGCGCCCGGCTGCTCGCGGCGGCCGTGGACTGCCTGGCCGAACACGGCTGGAACGGCTCCACCGTCGCCGTGGTCGCCGAACGCGCCGGAGTCTCCCGGGGCGCCGCCCAGCACCACTTCCCGACCCGCGAGGACCTGTTCACCGCGGCCGTCGAACACGTCACCGCCGAGCGGCTGGCCGCCGTCCGCGCCCACGCGGACGAGCTGCCGGCCGCCGGCCCGGACCGCACCCGCGCCGTCGTCGACATGATCGTCCGCCTCTACACCGGCCCGCTGTTCCGCGCCGCCCTCCACCTGTGGACCGCCGCCGCCACCGAGGAGCCGCTGCGCGAGCGGATCATCGCCCTGGAGGGGCACGTCGGCCGGGAGGCCCACCGGGCCGCCGTCCAGTTCCTCGACGCCGACGAGCGCCACCCCGGCGTGCGCGAATCGGTGCAGGCCACTCTCGACCTCGCCCGCGGACTCGGCCTCGCCAACCTGCTCACCGACGACAGCGCCCGACGATCCGGAGTGATCCGGCAGTGGGCGGGCCTTCTGGAGAGTACGCTGCGCCCGGTACGCCCATGACGCCCGAACACCCGGAACGACCGGACGGGCCCCACCGAAGGGGTCGCCGGGCGACCGATGTCCGTGCAGTCTGGAGAAGAATCCCGGCCGGCACGGACCGCGAGGCCCACCCGGCCGGGCACGAGCCGAACCGGGGTGCTGCCTGATCATGCACGGACACGAGTGGGACGCGACCGACGCCGCCGGCCCGGTGCCGGGCGACACCCCCGCACGTCCCGAAGGCCACCGGCTGGTCCCGCTCGCCACCGCCCTGATCCAGGGTGACGGCCTGATCCTGCACTGGAGCGAGGACGCCGAGGCTCTGCTCGGCTACACCGCCGAGGAGGCCGTCGGCAGCCACGCCGCCCGGCTGCTCACCGACGACACCGACCGCGCCGAGGTCCTGGACCTGTTCCGGCGGATCATGGGCGGCACCGGCTGGTCCGGCGTCTTCCCGGTCCGTCACCGCGACGGCCACCGGGTCGAGCTGGAGTTCCGCACCTACCCGATCGCCGGCCCGGCCGGCACCCTCCTGCTGCTCGCCACCGCCTCCGACATCCGCGCCATCCACGAGATCGAGGCCGACCTCGCCGTCCTCGACGGCATCTTCGGCCGCTCGCCCATCGGCATGGCCGTCTACGACACCCGGCTGCGCTACGTCCGGATCAACGAGGCACTCGCCCGGATGAACGGCGTCCCGGTCGCCGCCCACCTCGGCCGCCGGATATCCGCGGTGCTGCCTGGCATCAACACCGCCGAGATCGAGCAGACCATGAGACAGGTGCTCAGAACCGGCAAGCCCGTGGTGGACGCCCGCTCGCACGGCCGGGTCCCCGGGGATCCGAAGCGCGACCGCGCCTGGTCCGCCTCCTACTTCCGGCTGGAGGACTCCACCGGCCGGGTCTTCGGCGTCGCCTCCTCGATCATCGACGTCACCGAGCGCTTCCAGGCCGAGGCCCGCGCCGCCCGCGCGCAGGAACGTCTCGCCACCATCGCCGAGGCCACCGCCCGGATCGGCACCACCCTCGACCTCCAGCGCACCGCCGAGGAGCTGATCGAGGCCGTCGTCCCCCGGTTCGCCGACTTCGCCACCGTCGACCTGCTGGAGCCGGTGCTGCGCGGCGCCGAGCCCACCGCCATCCCCGCCGACCGCCCGATCACGCTGCGGGCCGTCGCCGTCGGCGAGTCCTACGAGACCGGCCTCGCGCACGCCGTCGACACCGTCGGCGAGACCTCCGAGTACGCCCCCGACCGCAGCTACACCCAGTGCCTGCGCAGCGGCCGCCCGCTGCTGCGCTCCCGCGTGGACACCGAGGTGCTGCGCGGACTGGTCGCCAGCGAGGACCGGGTCGCCCCCGGCATGGCGGCCGGCATCCACTCGTACCTGATGGTGCCGCTCACCGCGCGGGGCATGGTCCTCGGCGGCTCCGAGTTCATCCGGATGCGCAACCCAGAGCCGTTCAGCGCCGCCGACGTCGCCCTCGCCGAGGAACTCGTCGCCCGCACCGCCCTGGCCATCGACAACGCCCGGCTCTACCGGCGTGAGCGCGAGACCGCGCTCACCCTCCAGCGCAGCCTGCTGCCGCAGGAGATCCACCGCACGCTCGGCCTGGAGATCGCCTACCGGTACCTGCCCAGCAGCGTGGTCAGCGAGGTCGGCGGCGACTGGTTCGACGTCGTGCCGCTGTCCTGCGGCAGGGTCGCCCTGGTGGTCGGCGACGTGATGGGCCACGGCATCCGGGCCGCCGCCACCATGGGCCAACTGCGCACCGTCGCCCGCACGTTGGCCACCCTGGACATGCCGCCCGAGCAGGTCCTGACCCGGCTGGACGAGACCGCCTCGGGGATCGGCGAGGGCCAGTTCGCCACCTGCATCTGCGCCGTCTACGACCCGCTGGAGCGCACCGTCCAGGTCGCCTCGGCCGGCCACCTCCCGCCGGTCTGGGTGGCCCCCGACGGCCTCGCCCGCAAGGTCGAGGTGCCGCCGGGCGTGCCGCTCGGCGTCGGCGGGGTGGCCTTCGAGTCGATCGAGTTCACGCTCCCCGAGGGCGGCATGGTCGCCCTCTACACCGACGGCCTGGTCGAGCGGCGCGGCCAGGACATCGACGACGGCATCGGGCTGCTCGCCCGTACCCTCGCCGGGCCCGGCCGCACCCTGGAGCAGAGCTGCGACGCCGTTCTCGGCGCCCTCGTCACCGACGGCACCGACGACGACATCGCGATGATCATGGCCCGGGTGCTGCCGCTGCCCGCCGACCGGATCGCCACCCTCCCGCTCACCGGCGGCGGACGCCTGCCCGGCAAGGCCCGCCGCTTCACCCGCGAGACGCTGCAGCGCTGGGGCCTGGCCGCGCTCACCGACTTCGCCGAACTGCTGGTCAGCGAGCTGGTCACGAACGCCCTCCTGCACGCCGACGCCCCGCGGCGGCTGCGCCTGTTCCGCGACCGCGTGCTCACCGTCGAGGTCTCCGACGCGGGCGGCCAGACGCCGCAGCTGCGCCCGTTCGCCGAGCAGGACGAGGGCGGGCGCGGCATGTTCCTGGTCAGCGAGCTGGCCCAGCGCTGGGGCAGCCGGCTGACCAGGAACGGCAAGGTGGTCTGGGCCGAGCTGGAGCTCCCCCTCGGGACGGTCTGACCGGCCCTCAGCGGCGGTGTTCCCGGCGGAGCCGGTCGCGCACCGCCCCGGCCTGCTCCAGGACGGACGCCAGGGAGGCGTGGGTGAGCCGGCCCGCCCGCTTGCGGAACGTGCCCGCCACCAGCACCGAGTCGACGTCGCCGCGGTCCATCGCGGAGACGACGGTGCGGGCCGCGTCGTAGACCGGCACCACGCCGGGCCGGTCGGCGCGCAGCACGACCAGGTCGGCCGACTTGCCCGGGGTCAGGCTCCCGACCCGGTCCTCCAGGCCCAGCGCCCTCGCCCCGCCGATCGTCGCGTACTCCAGGATCTGCCGGCAGGTCGGCAGATCCCGCTCGGAGCCGCCGTGGTGCAGGGCGGCGTAGCGGGAGGTCTGGAAGGCCGCCCGCATCTGGGTGAACATGTCGGCCGCGGCGGCCACCTCGACGTCCGTGCTGAGCGAGGTCCTCACCCCCGCGTCCCGGGCCTCGCGGAACGGCGGCAGGCCGTGGCCCATCGTCATCTCGATGGCGGGCGCGACGGACAGCGCGCCGCCGCTCTGGGCGATGAGGTCGAGGTCGTAGCCGCCGAGCCCGTTCCCGTGGATGTAGACGGTGCCCTTGTGCAGCCCGGTGAGGCGGTGCAGCCGGTCGACGGTGCCGTAGCCGCGGGCGTGCAGGGCGATGGGCAGGTCGAGCTCGTCGGCGAGCGCCCAGGCGCGGCGGGTGCCGTGTTCGTCGGAGGGCTCGGCGTTGAGGCCCAGGGTGACCAGCGAGTCGCCGCCCCCGATGGCGGCGCGCAGGCGCCGCAGGTCGGCCTCCGTGCCCTGTCCGTAGGAGTGCCGGGCCCGGATGCCGGAGTCCACGAGGCCCGCGATCACGGCGTCGGAGTGGTCCTGGGTGGGCTTGCCGACGTTGGAGATGTCCTGGACGGTGGTGATGCCCGCGTCCAGGGCGCTCAGCGCGCTGAGCAGGTTGCCCAGGTACAGGTCGTGCGGGCCCATCAGGGGGCCCAGGGTGCCGAGGACGACCCGGAAGTACTCGCCGAGCGTCTGGTCGGCGCCGTGGCCGCGCAGCACCGCCTGCCACATGTGCCGGTGGGTGTCGACGAACCCGGGCAGCACGATGCACCCGGCCGCGTCGACGACCTCCGCGTCGTCGGCGGCGAGGGATGGCCCCACCGCCGCGATCCGCCCGTCCTCGACCAGGATGTCGGCGCACGGCAGGTCCCCGAGGAGCGGATCCATGGTGAGGACGTGGCCGTCGCGCAGGAGCAGACGGTCCATCAGTGCCCCCAGCCCGCGGGCGGGTCGATCCGCCCGGACTGGAGGTTCCAGTACTCGACGTTGCACGAGACCAGCCCGGGCGCCTCGAAGCGCAGGACGTTCGTCTCGATCAGTGTGATCCACTGCCGGGTCCCGCCGTCGCCCGGCACCTGGAGCTGCACCCACAGCTCGACGACCGCCCGGTTGCCCTGGACGATCGGCCGGCCGTACCGGGCGGACAGGTCCGACTGCGGCGCGGTGACGCCGCGCCAGTAGTCGCCGATCGCCTGGCGGCCCTGGAAGGTCTGCTGCGCGACACCGGGGACGGCCTGGTAGACGGCGTCCGGGGTGAAGAGCGCGACGGCGGCGTCGGCGTCCTTGTTCCGCCAGGCCGCGAGGTAGGCCGTGATCCAGCGGACCACGTCGTCTTCCCGCAGGCTGAACGGTTCGGCCGCCGCCGGAGCGGCCGCGTGGGCGGCCACCGCGACGGGCACCGCCGTCGCCAGTCCGGCCCGAAGGAGCGTACGGCGGTCGGGGAGCGGGGACATCGGCTGGTTCCTCCTGAGCTGTCTTTCCCAAGGCGGTACGTTGCTGGTGCTGCTTGGTGCCGAGTGGTGCCGGGTTGGCGCTGTGTTGGTGCCGGGACCGGCCGGCAGACGCGTCTCGGGGGTATGACGCCTGCCGGCCGGGGCTGTGCGGTCGGATCCGACCGTCGGGCTCCCGTCAGGACGACAGGCGCACCGACACTTCGATGCCCTCGCCCAGGGCCAGCTCCTGCGAGACGTACCCCGGCCCGCGGACGTGGGCCAGGAACTCCGTCGGCAGCATCGGCAGGTTGTCGGAGACGACGAGCGCGCCCGCCCGCAGGTGGGGCTCCAGCTGCCGAAGGACGGGCAGGTAGAGCTCCTTCCAGCCGTCCAGCAGCAGCAGGTCGATCGGACCCGGCAGCTCGTTCAGCTCGGTGCGCGCGTCACCGACGCGGATTTCGGCGACGTGGTCCACCCCGGCCTCGGTCAGGTGGCCGAGGGCCTTCTGCGCCTTGCCGGGCTGGAACTCCGAGCCGATCACCCGGCCGGTGCCGTTGTCGCGCAGCGCGGTCGCGATGTACAGCGTGGAGATGCCGAAGGAGGTGCCGAACTCCACCACCAGGGACGGGCGCAGCGCCCGGACCATCTGGTAGAGGTAGGTGCCGACCTGCGGGTCGACGGGCAGCGCGGCCTCCTCGCACAGCTCCGCCGCCTGCTCCGGGGAGGGCGGTTCGGACCAGTCGGCCACGGCGGCGTACGCACGCTTCATGACGTCGGCGTCCCGCGCCCCGGCCTGGTCGGTCAGCCGGTCGATCACCTGCTGGACGCGGGGGTCGGGGAGCACGGCGCTCGGCGCGAGGCCGTCGGCGGTCACCGGGCGGGCCCGGCGGGCAGGAGGGCCTCGGCGAGGTAGCTCTGGGCGTTGTAGATGGTGCGGTCGGTGTCGAGGATCGCGCGACGGCCGTGCATGACCCGGGTGTTGTCGATCAGTGCGACGTCCCCGTCCTGCCATTCGAGGTCCTCGGTCACCTTCTCGGTGAGCGCCCGCATCTCGTCGAGGAGGGTATCCGGCAGCTCGTTCCCGTCCTCGGCGAAGGTGATCCGCGGGGTCTCGTAGTTGTACGAGGGACCGAAGATGCTGTTCGCCCAGGAGAGCCGCTCGCCGAACAGGGTGGTGCGGGCGGCGGGGGTGCGGAAGGAGTACGCCATCGAGCCGTCCGGGTTCAGCGTGATGGTCGTGGAGTCCTCCTTGCCGGCCACCAGCGCGCGCATGTCGTCGAAGGTGATGTCCCGGGGCTCCTTGCTGCCGCCCAGGTGGTGGAAGACGAACGCCTTCCACTTGTCCTCCTCGACCCGGCGGCTGTACACGATGTCCTGGCCGAACTGCTCGCGGGCACCGGGGGTCGCCTCGTCCCAGACGCGGTAGCCGTCGCAGACGGTGGTCTGCGAGCCCTGGGAGGCGGCCTTCTCGCAGAAGAACCAGGTGAGGTCGGGCCCGAACGGGCTGTTGCCGTTCTCCAGGTGCAGACCCACCGCCGCCGTGCCGGCGTCGACCTTCTGGGCCACCTCGCCGCCGTGGAAGGACCGCGCCGGGTCCAGGGTGATCCGGCTGGAGTGCGCCTTGACGAACTGCGAGAACTGCTGGAGGTCCGGCGAGAACCCGCGGAAGAGCAGGAAGCCCGCGTCCGCCAGGAGCTCGATCACCCGGGCCGGGTCGAGCCCGGCCAGCGTGTCCGCGTCGCCGGGCGTGACCAGCAGGCCGGTGCCGGAGCCGTACCGAGTGGTGGTGGTGAAGGATGCCATGGTGTTTCCCCGTCAGTTGTTGCCGAGTCCGTTGGTGCCGGGTCCGTTGGTGTCGATGGTTCCGTCGGCGATGGCTTTGAGTACGGTCGCGCGCACCGGGCGGCCGGTCACGGTGAAGAACCGCCGGTAGACCTCCTCCGAGGAGACCAGGACGACCGGGTCCGCCACGCGTTCCACGTCGGACAGGTGCTCGCGCCCGTACGCGGTGATCTCCTCAAGAGCCGTCTCCGGGTCGGTGCCCGGCCGTACCAGGAACAGGCCCCGGAGCGCGACCAGTCCGTCCCCGACGACGGCGACCGCGTCGACGAAGGGCAGTTGGGCGTACTGGGCCTCCACCCACTCGGGTGCGACGTTGCGGCCGGTGCCGGTGATGATGACGTTCTTCTTGCGGCCGGTGATGTGGATGAACCCGTCCTCGTCGATCCGGGCGAGGTCACCGGTGAGCAGCCAGCCGTCGCCGTCCAGCGCCAGGCTGGAGGGGTCGTTGCGGGTGTAACCCGCGAACAGGGAGGTGCTGTTGACCAGCAGCTCGCCGTCGTCGGCGATGCGCACCCGGACGTGCGGCAGCGGCTTGCCGACGCTGCCGATGCGGCGGGCCCCCGGCGTGTTCCAGGCCACGACCGAGCTGTTCTCCGACAGCCCGTAGCCCTCGTGGACGGGCAGGCCGAGCGCCTCCAGTCGCTGGAGCACGTTCGGGTGCACGGGGGCGCCGCCGCAGCAGATCAGCGGGGCCTGCGCGGTGCCGAAGACCTCCCGGGCGGCCGTCCCCTCGGGGGCCGCCTCGGCCGCCGCGGCGAACTCGTCGACCAGCGCGGGCGTGGCGACCAGGGCCGTCGGCCGGGCGGCGCGGACGAACGGCATGACCGCGGCCACCGCCTTGGCGTCCGTGCCCACCAGCGGCATGGCGGCCGGGAGTTGGACCAGGGTGCCCTCGTGCAGCAGCACCATGTACAGGCCGGTGACCTGCTCGATCAGCAGGCTGAACGGCACCACCGACAGGTAGCGGGCGAAGGCGCGCTCGGGCATCACCGAGAGCAGGGAGCCGAGCAGGGCGTCGACGGCGTGGGCCCGGATCCGCACCCCCTTGGGCCGGGAGGTCGTCCCGGACGTGTGGATGACCTTGCACTCCCAGTCGTCCCCGGTCTCGCCGAGGTGCAGGGGCCCGGCGTCCTGTGCCGCGAGGCGGTCGAAGGACACGGACACCGTGCGGCACCGCTCGGGCAGCACGTTGGCGCGCCCCCACTCGGCCAGCCGCCGCTCGCCGAGGCCGTCCACGAGACAGACGTCGACGTCCTCCAGCAGCCCGGCCGCCTGCTCGGCTGAGAACGCCAGCGGGACCGGCACCTCGACGATGCGGGCGGCCAGCAGGGCCAGGTCGGAGACGACGAACTCCGGGGTGTTGCCGCACAGCACGCCGACCTTGCGCGGCCGGCCGCCGTCGCCCAGTTGCTCGACGAGCGCCTGCGCCGCCCTGGTGACGTCCCGGTAGGACAGCACCCGGGCCGCCTCGGTGTCCTCGTCGAGGACCTCCACCAGGGGCCGGTCCGTCTCCCCGAGGCGCCGCAGCACCTCCTCAATGACCCGCATACGTCGCCACCTTCCGGTCGGACTTGACGGTGAACGCCACCCCGGCCATCGAGTAGCGCCCGGTGGCGTCCGTGAACAGGCGCTCCAGCGCGTTGAGCGGGATGACGCCGACCTCCGGCTCCTGCTCGTAGTAGCTGCCCCAGCGCTCGACCTCCTCGTCGGAGCCGAGCCGGGCCGGGTCGGCGGGCCCGAGTGGGACGAACCCGATCCCGGTCTGCTCCAGCCGCTTGATCAGCGGCTTGGTCGCGGTGGCGAGGATGAACTGCATCCCCAGGCACCACGCGATGATCGGGGTGGCCCGGATGACCTCGAGTCCGACCGTGCGCTCGCGGGTCGCGAGCGATCCGACCTCCACCACGCCGCCGCGGTCCACGGTCACCCCGAGGGCCCGCTCGATCTCCTCCTCCAGGCTGCCGGCCAGGTACCGCTCCGAGAAGAGCGGTTCGGTGGCGCCGAAGGTCAGTCCGGCGCAGGCCAGTACCGTCGGTCCGGAGCCCTCGTCGGTCTGCGCGACGATGAAGGACTCTGGCGACGGCCGGACCCGGGCCCCGTACTGCGTCGCGTAGACCTCGCTGGCCAGGTCCACGGCGTCGTGCCAGAGCGTGCTCGTTCGTTCCGCTATGCCGATCTGCATGGCGTGTTCGTCCCCCCTGGTCATCCGGGCGCCCGGACTACTTGGTGCCGATGACCAGCGAGACGGACGAGGGCAGCTTGATGGTCTCCACGGAGGCCATGCCGGCGCCGTCGAGCCAGGAGGTGATCTCCGGCAGGCTGTAGGTGCGGTCGCCCGAGCAGGCGTACATCGCGAGGCTGAACGCCGTGTTGTGGGCGTCGAGTTCGTCGCCGCGCACGTCCTCCAGGATGACGATCTTGCCGCCGGGGCGCAGCGCCTTGGCGGCGCGGGCGACGAGGTCGCGGTTGGTGGCGTCCGGGTGGTTGTGGACGATCTCGAACAGCAGGACCAGGTCGTAGCCCTCGCCGAGGTCGTCGGTGAGGAAGCTGCCGCGGCGCAGCTCGATCCGGTCGGTCAGGCCCTCGGCCTCGATGGCGGCGCCGGTGCCGGCGAGCGCCTCGGGCAGGTCGAGGATGGTGGCGGTCAGCTCGGGGTAGCGGTGGCAGAAGGCCGAGGAGTGCAGGCCGTGCGAACCGCCGAGGTCGAGCAGGCGCTTGGCGCCCTCGGGCACCGGGACGGCGTCCACGATCGCCGGGACGGTCAGGCGCGACTTGACCTTCATGTACTGGGAGAAGTCGCGGCCGGCCTCGGGCTTGTCGGCCCAGCGCTCCCACAGGGACTGCGCCGGCTTGCCGTCGCGCACGGCCTGGGGCAGGTCCCACAGGACGTTGATGAGCTCGTAGGCCCACAGCAGTGCCGGGGTGAAGTCCAGCTCGCTGCCGGAGACGAGCCAGCGCTTGGCGAGCGGCCCGTTGGCGTAGACGCCGTCCTGGTACTCCAGCCAGCCGAGCACCGCCACGACGTCGGCGACGGCCTGGGTGCCCGACTCGCTGGCGCCGATCGCGGTGGCGAGGTCGGCGAGGCTCTTCGGCCCCTCCTCCAGCGCCCGGAAGATGCCGAGCTTGGCGGCGGCGGTCATCGCCGCGTACTTGATCGAGCCGCCGATCACGTCGTCGATCGGGTTGCCTTCGAGCTCGGCGTCGGTCGTCGTGTTGAACATGCTGCATCCCTTGTCGTGTGCTGTCGGTGTGAAGTGAACGGGCAGGCGCGGCCGGGCCGTTGGCGACTTCGCCGACGGCCGGGCGAGCGCCCTCAGGCCCAGGGGCGGGCGGCTTCCAGCTGAGCCGCGAGCGACAGGAGCGTCCGCTCCTCGCCGAAGCGCCCGGTGAACTGCACGCCGACGGGGATCCCGTCGGCCGTCCTGTGCAGGGGGACGGACATGGCGGGCTGGCCGCTGAGGTTGGCCAGTGGCGTCTCGTAGGCGAAGGCCAGGGCCCGGTCCAACTGCTGCTGGGGGCTGCCGTGGTGGAAGGTGCCGAGCAGAGGCGCAGGCTCGGCGGTCACCGCGGAGAGCAGGACGTCGTGGCGCTCGTGGAAGGAGGCCAGCGCCCGTGCCGCGCGCTGCAGGCGCGTGATGGTGAGCAGGTACTCGGCGGCGCTCACCGCCTTGCCCTGCTCGTACAGCCACCAGGTGAGGGGTTCGAGGAGCCCGGGGTGGGGGGTCCGGCCCGCGACGAAGGCCTGGGCGGTGACGGCGGACGAGACGCCGGCGGCCCAGACGGTGAGGAACTCGGCGGCCACGTCGGCGATGCCGATCGCGGGCGCGTCCTCGACCACCTCGTGGCCGAGCTCCTCGCACAGCCGCGCCGCCTCGGTGACGGCCCGGACGCACTCGGCGTCGAGGTCGGTCATCCCGGTGCGGGTGGTGAACGCGATCCGCAGCGGGCGTTCGGCGGGCGCGAGGACCGCGTCCAGGAACGTCCCGTCGACGGGCGGGGCCCAGTACGGGTCTCCGGTGTCAGGGCCGGCGACGAGGTCGAGCGCGGCGGCGCTGTCGCGCACGCTGCGGCTGACGACGTGTTCGGCGGCCAGACCGTTCATCAGGTCGCCCACGTCGGGGCCCATCGGGGTGCGGGCCCGGGTGGGCTTGAGCCCGAAGACGCCGCAGCAGGAGGCCGGAATGCGGATGGAGCCCCCGGCGTCGTTGGCGTGCGCCAGGGGCACGAGGCCCGCGGCGACCGCGGCCGCCGCGCCTCCGCTGGAGCCGCCCGCGCTGCGGTCCCGGGCCCACGGGTTGCGGGTGGGGCCGTAGTGCGCGGGCTCCGTGGTCGGCAGGACGCCGAACTCGGCGGTGGCGCTCTTGCCGAGGATCCGCAGCCCGCCGGCCTGGAAGCGCCGGGCGAGGGTGCTGTCGTGCTTCTGCACGTTCCCGGCGAGTAACGCCGATCCCGCGGTGGCCGCCAGCCCCGCACAGCCCGGCCCGAGGTCCTTGAGCAGGAACGGAACGGCGCTCAGGGGTGAGCCGTTCCCCCCGGGCCGGGTGTCGGCGGCCTTGGCCTCCTCGATCGCCCGGTCGAAGCAGGTGATCGGCACGGCGCCCAGTTCGGGCCGGGACGCCTCGATGCGGGTGATGGCAGCCTCGACCAGGTCGAGCGGTGTCAGCTGTCCGGTGCGCACCAGTTCGGCCTGGTCGTGGCCGTCGAGGCGCCAGAGGTCGCGCATGTCCATGGTTCCGGGCCCTCCCCCTGCCTAGGTCCTGCCGGGTTGTCAGGCGTTTGCGGCTTCCGGCTTGGCGGCGCGGCCGAGGGCGTGCACGTGGGCCACCTCGGCGACCCGGCGGCCGAGCACCTCGGCGGTGCGCAGGTCGGCGTCGCCGGGCGCCTCCTCGGGGGACGCGTCGACGTTGGACTGGGCCATCGCGCCCAGCCAGCCGCCGAGGCGGTTGACGTCCTCGGGCGTGCCGGTCGAGGAGTTCCAGCCGCTGAACTCGGACAGGCCGACCCAGATCATGCCGTGCTGGGCGGCGACCAGGGCCATGTTGACCAGGGTGTGCAGCTTGTCGCCGGACATGCTGCCGCTGTTGGTGAAGCCGGCGGCGATCTTGTCCTTCCACTGCTGCTGCTGCCACACGCCGCTGGTCGCCTCGACGAAAGCACGGAAGGCGGCGCTGCTGCCGCCCATGTAGGTCGGCGAGCCGAAGACGATGGCGTCGGCCTCGGCGAGGGTGGCCCACAGTTCGTCGTTGAGCTCGGCCACGGAGACGAGCGAGACCTCGGTGTCGGCGACCTTGCCCGCGCCGGCGGCCACCGCCTCGGCCTGCTTGGCAGTGTGGCCGTAGCCGCTGTGGTAGGCGACGGCGATACGAACCTGCATGGATCCTCCAGAGGAACTGTCTTGCCCTAAAGCTTTACCGAAAGATTTCGTGCGAGGAAGATGCTAGGTGAGGCACTGTGCGTGTTGCAAGGGGTGACAAGAGGTAACAGGTAAGAACCAAGCCGAGCACAAAACGGGCGCCGGACTCCTTGAGCGACATCACCTGCCGTGCTCAGGCTCTACCCTGAAGCTAGCAACCAGGAAAGGTATCGGCCAGTGAAACATGATCACGTCGACGAGATCATCACGGCCTGGCGCAAGGAACTGCCGGAGATCGCCGGACTGCCGCTGGAGCTGAGCAAGCGGACGTCCCTCCTCGCCGCGGCCTTCCAGGTCCTCACCATCGAGGAACTGGAACGCCTCGGTCTCACCGAGGCCGACTACGGCGTCCTTGCGACACTCAGACGCATCGGTGAGCCGCACCGGCTCACGCCGACCGATCTGTCCCAGTCCCTGCTGCTGTCCTCGGGCGGCACCAGCAACGTCGTGAAACGGCTCGTCGAGGCCGGCTACCTGGTCCGCGAGGCGGACCCCAAGGACGGCCGGAGCAGCTTCGTCAAGCTGACCCCGGACGGCATCCGGATCGCCGAGGAGGCCGTCATCAAGGTGACCGAGGCGCACGCCCGCCTGGTCGCCCGCATCCCCGACCAGACCGCCCGCCTGATCAGCGAGCTGCTGCGCGCCGCGCTGGCCGCGGTGGAGGAAGGCGTCCTGATCCGGGACTGACCGGCGGCGCTCGCCCCACCGGCGCGGGGCCTCGGCGGGGCGGGTCCTTTCGTATCGGACTGTCTCATCGGACTTTCGTGTCGGATTTTCGTGTCGGGCAGGGCCCGGTTACGCGTCCACCTTCTCGCGGGCCGGCTGCCGCACGGGTGCGGCGGCCGGGGCGGACAGCCCGCGCAGCAGCCGCCAGGCCATCGCCGCGGCGCCGATCAGCAGCGCGGCGGCCAGCAGCCCGGCCACGTTCACGCCGTGCACGAAGGACTCCTTCGCGCTCGCCAGCAGCGGCTCGGCGAGCGCCGGCGGCAGCCCGTGCGCCGTCTCGACGGCACCGCCCAGCGACTCGACCGCCCGGGCGGCCGAGGCCGGATCCGTCCCGACCGGGACGGACAGCCCGCTCGCGTACAACGACCCGACCACCGACCCGACCAGCGCGATGCCGAGCGCGGTGCCCAGCTCGTAGGCCGTCTCCGACACGGCCGAGGCGGCGCCGGCCCGGTCGGCGGGCGCGGCGCTCAGCACGAGGTCGGCGCCGAGCGTGTAGACCACGCCCTCGGCCGTCCCGACCAGCAGGAACGCGGCGGCCGGCAGCAGGTAGGCGGTGTCCTGCCGGAGCCAGCCGAGCAGGCCGACGCCGAGGCCCATCGCCAGCAGGCAGAACGTCAGCGCCGCCCGGGCGCCGGTGCGCCGGACCAGCCGGGCGGTCAGCAGACCGCCCGCCACCGCGCCGACGAAGCCCGGCAGTTCGGCCAGGCCCGCCTTGAGCGGCTCGTAGTCGCGGACGAGCTGGAGGTACTGCGAGGTCACGAAGAGCACGCCGGACAGGCCGACCAGCGCGATCAGCGAGGCCAGCACGGCGGCGGTGAACCGCCGGTCGCGGAACAGCCGGACGTCGAGCAGCGGGGTGTCCAGCCGCAGCTGGCGGCGGACGAAGACGGTCAGCGCCGCGACGCCCACGGCGGCCGTGAGCAGCACGTCCCAGCGGGCCACGCCGTGCGCGGCGGCCTCCTTGATCGCGTAGACCACGCCGATCACACCGGCCAGTGACAGGGCGGCGCTCTGCGCGTCCCAGCGGCCCGGCTTCGGGTCCTTCGACTCGGGCAGCAGCCACCCGCCGAGCGCCAGCAGCAGAAGCAGCACCGGGATGTTCAGCAGGAACACCGAGCCCCACCAGAAGTGCTCCAGCAGGACCCCGCCGACCACCGGGCCGAGCGCGGCGCCCGCGGTCGCGGCGGCCCCCCAGATGCCTATCGCGGTGGCCCGCTCCCGGTCGTCCGGGAAGAGGCCGCGGATCAGCGACAGGGTGGCCGGCATGATCGTCGCCCCGGCCACGCCGAGCAGCGCGCGGGCCGTGATCAGCCAGCCCGGCCCGGGGGCGTACGCGGCGAGCAGCGAGGCGGCGCCGAACGCGCTGGAGCCGGCCAGCAGCAGCTTCCTGCGGCCGATCCGGTCGCTCAGCGAGCCCATGCTGACCAGCAGGCCGGCCAGCACGAACGAGTAGACGTCGCCGATCCAGAGCAGCTGGGTGCCGCTGGGGCGCAGCGTCTCGCTGATGGACGGGAGGGCCAGGGACAGGACGGTCGCGTCGACGGCGACCAGGGTGACGGCGAGGACGAGGACGGCGAGGCCGCTCCAGCGCCGGCGGGGGTCGATCAGGGGGGTGGTGCTCATGGTGTATCGGGTTCCGTTGTGCGGGCCGAAGGTGCTGTGGGCGGGGGAGTGTTCGCCGCCGGTCGGCGCAGCGCGCCGCCGAGGAACAGCTCGGTGATCGAGAACGCGGCGTCGCGGGGGGCCAGCCGGCCGTCCTGGATCGCCCAGCCGACGCCGGCGACCAGGTCGAAGAAGGCCTCGCTCAGCCAGGCGGCGCTCAGCTCGATGCGGAAGACGCCCTGCTGCTGGCCGCGCAGGAACAGGGCGCGCAGCCGGTCGATCTGGGCTTCCCAGAGGGCGTTGACGTTCTCGTCGTCGTAGAGCTGGTTCTCGCCGGCCAGGAAGGCGCAGAGCGCGGCGTCGGGGACGGAGGCGTCGACCAGGCGGCGCAGGGCCGCCTCGGCGTCGCCGTCCTCGACAGTGGCGGTGTCCAGGGCGGCGGCGAAGCGTTGCAGGCCGAGCAGGCCGACCTCGCGGATCAGGGCGTCGCGGCCGGGAAACAGCCGGTGCAGGGTGGCACGGCTGATGCCGGCGGCGCGCGCGATCTCGTCCAGGTGCGCGGTCGGGCGGCGGGAGAGCACGCCGACGGCGGCTTCGAGGACGGTGTCACGATCGGTGGCCATGCTGCGAGTGTAGCTCGGATGAGACATGAATGTCTCAAAATAAGAGTCATCGCCTCAGATGAGGTGTCCGGTTCCACTCGTACGGCAGCAAAAAACCGGGGACGGCGTTGGCCGTCCCCGGTGCTCCGGTCGTTCTCAGCTCTGGTTGTAGAAGCCGGTGTCGTCGAGCGGGCGGTCGATCACCATGACCTCGACGTCCGCCGGGGTCAGCAGGAACACCCGGCGGGCGATCCGCTCGATGCCGCCCTGGGTGCCGAAGACCAGCCCGGAGGCGAAGTCGACCATGCGCTTGGCCTCGGCCTCGTCCATCTCGGTGAGGTCCATGACCACCGGCGTGCTGGCCCGGATGTGCTCACCGACCGTGCGGGCCGCCTCGAAACCGGTCGGCCGCAGGGAGACGATCTTCGCGGGCGCCGGGACGGACGACACCGTCTCGGGTTCGACCCACTCGTCGTCGTACACCGCGGCCGAGTACGTCCCCGAGGGCATCAGCCACCCGTTGTGGTGCTCGTCGCGAAGTGCTCCCATGCCGCGCCTCCCTGCCTCGTCCCGGTCGCGTCCCCCCGGGTGAGCGTGCCTTTTTGACACGTCATCCACTCGTCGGAACTGTCCGAGTATCGCACTGTTCACCGGTCCCGTGCCCGCTCGCGACCCCCGTACGAGTCGTGCCGCGCCGGAAACCCGGGCGGACCCGGGCACCATCATCGACGCGGGGGGCCGGCGTACGGTTGCGCGCGTAGACCATATCGGCTGAGGTCACTCCTGAATTGACCTTCTGTCAACCACGCGGAAACGATTTCACTCGCCGGTCGTGCCGTCCAGCAGTTCGCGCAGGAAATCCGCGTGCCCGTTGTGCCGGGCGTACTCCTCGATCATGTGGACGAGGATCCAGCGGAGCGTCACCTCCTGTCCGCGGCGCGGCCGCTCGGCCACCGTGTCCGGGGACAGGCCGGCGCTCGCGCTGCGGGCCGCCGCGATCTCGGCGTGCCAGGCGGCGAAGTCCGCCGCGACGTCGGCGGTGTCGACGTTGTCGAAGTCGCCGTCCGGGTCCTGCTTGGTCCAGTAGAGCCCGTCGGTGAGCTCCTCGCCGAGCAGGACGGTCCGGAACCAGTACCGCTCCACCTCGGCCATGTGCCGGACGAGGCCGAGCAGCGAGAGCGAGGACGGCGGGACGGAGCGCAGCCGCAGCTGGTCGTCGGTGAGGCCCTCGCACTTGAGGGCCAGCGTGCTGCGGTGGAAGTCGAGCCAGGCGGTCAGCATGGCGGTCTCGTCGGCGGCCATGGGCGGGTCGACCCGCGGGGTGATGACGGTCATGGCCGACATCGTGGCCCCGGGCCGGGAGTGATCGCGAGCGAATTGCTCAGGCGGTGGCCCGGCGGCGGGCGGCCGCGGCCCGCCAGAGCGAGACCAGGGTCACCAGGCCGAGCACCCCGATCGCCCCCGCCGAGAACAGGAAGGCCGCCGAGCCCGGCTCACGCGCGCTCGCCGCCGCCGTCACGTACACCGCGGTCGTCGGTATGACGCCCACGGCGGTGGCGAGCAGGTAGGGCAGGAAGCGTGTGCCGGAGAACGCCGCGCCGTAGTTGCCCGCCTGGAACGGCAGGCCCGGCAGCAGGCGCAGCAGCAGCACGCTGCGGAAGCTCTGGTCGGTGAACCGCCGGTCCAGCGCGGTCAGCATCCGCCCGCGCAGGTACGGGCGCAGCGCGTCGCGCCCCAGCGCCCGGCCCAGTCCGAACGCCGCGGCGGCGCCCAGCGTGGTGCCGAGCACCGCCAGCAGCACGCCCTGCTGGATGCCGAGCAGCAGCCCGGCGGCGGCGTTGAGCGCCGGGCGGGGCATGAACGCGAGCGTGCCGAGCGCGTACACGGCGACGAACACCGGAGCCAGCCAGTACCCCGGCACCCCGGCCGGAAGGCCGCCGGACAGGAACGCCGTCGGGCTCCACAGCAGCAGCGACCCGGCGGCGGCCCCGAGGATCACGACCAGCAGGGCGAACCGCCACCATGGCGAGCGCTGGGCGGGCGGTGCGGGGACGGCTTCAGGTGCGGGCACCGGGCGAGCCTAACCGGCGCCGGCCGCTGCCAGGGCACCGGGCTGATGCCGGGGTTCGAGGGCCAGGAGCGCGGTGCCCCGTCCCGTGAAGCGGGCTCAGTGCGGCCGGGAGAGGAAGCCGAGCAGGCGCTGCCAGGCGTCCCGGGCCGCATCGGAGGGTTCGGCCGCGCGGAGCTCGAAGAAGTTGTGCGGAGCCCGGGGGTACGTGACGAACTCGTGGGGGCAGCCGGCGGCGGTGAGCGCCGCGTCGAAGGCGTCGACCGCGGCGGCCGGGATGTGCTCGTCGGCTCCGCCCCACAGGGCGAGGATCGGGGCGGTGAGGCCGGGGGCCAGCTGGGTGGGGCCGGGGGCGCCGTCGATCGTGTCGGGGTATCCGTAGAAGCCGACCGCGCCGGCCAGGCCGAAGCGGGGTGCGGCGGCGCGGAAGGCCTGGCGGCCGCCGAAGCAGAAGCCGAGGGCGACCACCTCGGTCGCCCCGATGCCCCGCAGGTGGTCGAGGCCTGCGATGAGGTCGGCGTCCAGGCCGTCCGGGGTGAGGGCGAGCAGGCGGGGGAGCAGGTTCGGCAGCTCGCCGAATTCGGCGGGGCGCTTTTCGGGGTCGGCGCCGGCGGTGCGGCCGTAGTAGTCGATGACGAGCGTCGGGTGGCCCTGTTCGGCGAGCCGGGCGGCGGTCTGCCGGTAGAACCCGGAAAGGCCCTTGTTGTCCGGCAGGAGCAGTACGGCGGGCCCGGTCGCGAATTCCGGGCTGGCCAGGAAGGCGCCGAATTCCGTGCCGTCCGCCGAGATCAGGGTGAGCGGCGCGGCCTCGGCCAGCGGCCGGAGTGCGGGGGTGAAGGCGGGTGGCGCGGCATCGGCGTCATAGCACACGGGGAATCCCTTCGCGGTCGCGAAACCGCCGGGCGCGTGCGCCCGGCGGTCGACGTATGAGCGACGATATTAGCGAGGAATTCCCTGGAATTCTTTGATCATAGCGCCGGGAAATCGTTTTCGGAAGCGCTTTTCGGTGACATTGTGGTCACATTCCCGGCGGGAGAATTCTGTTCGGCCCGGCGCAGCGCCCCGGCGCTCGGCACGAGCGCGAAGGCGAGCGCGGTGACCAGGCCGAAGGAGACGGTCAGCGAGGTGGCCTGGGCGAGCGCGCCGATGACCGCCGGGGCGATCAGGCCCGAGGTGTAGGTGACGGTGGCGACGCCCGCGATGGCCTGGCTGGGGTTGGTGCCGATCCGCCCGGCGGCCGCGAACGCCAGCGGGACGATGACGGCGATGCCGACGCCGATCAGCGCGAAGCCCGGGATCGCCAGGGCCGGGCCGTCGGCGGCCACCACCAGCAGCCCGCCGGTGGTGGCGACCGCGCCGCCGAGGCGGGTCGCCCGGACGGCGCCGAGCCGGCGGATCGCCGCGTCCCCCGCGAGTCGGCTGACTGCCATGGTGAGCGAGAACGCGGTGTACGAGGCGGCGGCCACGGTGGCCGAGGCACCGGCGACGTCCCGCAGGTAGACACCGCTCCAGTCCATCGAGGCGCCCTCGGCGAAGACCGCGCAGAAGCCGACCAGCCCGATCGCCAGCGAGCTGCGCGGCGGCAGTGCGAACCGTGGCGGAGCCTGTTCCTCCTCGGGTGCCCGCAGGTCCGGCAGGCGCCGGCAGACCGGCTGCGCCAGGGCGAGCAGCACCAGTGCGGTGAGGGCGAGCTGGAGCCGGGCGTCGAGGTCGAGGTGGGCGGCCAGGATGCCGAAGCCGGAGGCCAGCAGCCCGCCCGCGCTCCACATGCCGTGCAGCCCGGACATGATCGAGCGGCCGAGCCGCTCCTCGATCTCCACGCCCTGGGCGTTCATCGCGACGTCGGCCATGCCGGCCGTCGCGCCGTACACGAGCAGCGCCACGCAGAGGGCGGGCAGCGACGGCGCGAGCGCGGGCAGGGCCAGTGCCAGGCACCAGATCGAGAGGAGCCCGCGCACCGCCGTCCGCCCGCCGTGGCGGTGGACGAACCGGCCGGCCAGCGGCATGGCGAGCGAGGAGCCGATCGCGGGCATCACCAGTGCCGCCCCGAGCTGGGCGGGCGAGAGGTCGAGGCGGTCCTGAATCCACGGGATGCGGGTGACGAAGCTGCCGCCGGCGGCGCCGTGCACGGCGAACACCAGGGCGATGCCCGTACGGGCGCGGCGTGGCGCGGTCGGTCGGTCCTGCGGTGGTGCGGTCGTGCTCGGGCTCATTCGGCGTCCCCTCCCGGTCGTGTGACGGTGCTCCGTGGGTGGTCCACGGGCACGCCGATCGGTCCGCGCGGCGGCGCGGCACCGGCGGATGGTTCGATAAATTATCAGGAAGGGACCCTGATAGAAACACTCTGGAAGGATGAGCGTCCATGACCACCGCGCGTACGGCCACGCCGAGCACCGCCCGGGCGATCAACGACCGGCTGGCGCTCAACCTGCTGCTCGAACAGGGGCCCCTGACCGCCACCGAGCTCCGCGACCTCACCGGCCTCTCCCGGCCGACCGTCGCCGACCTGCTGGACCGCCTCCAGCGCACCGGCCTGGTCGCCGTCGTCGGCGAACGCGGCGAACAGCGCCGCGGCCCCAACGCCCGGCTCTACGCGCTGGTCGCCTCCCGTGCCCACCTCGCCGCCTTCGACGTCCGCTCCGGCGGCGTCAGCCTCGTCGTCGCCGACCTGGCCGGCCGCACCCTGGCCGCCGCCGACCTCCCGGTCGAGGGCGGCGGCGGCCCCGACACCGCCGACCGGATCGTCCGCACCCTGCTCGACACCGCGCGCGGGGCCGGAGTCGAGCGCCTGCACACCGTGGCCGTCGGCGCACCCGGCCTGGTCGACCCGGCCACCGGACGCCTCCACAGCACCGGCGCCCTGCCCGCCTGGCACGCCGAACTGCTCACCGCCCTGCGGGAGTTGCCCGGCACCGAGGTGATCCTGGAGAACGAGGTCAACCTGGCCGGCCGCGCCGAGCACCGGATCGGCGCCGCCCGGGACCGCGACACCTTCGTACTGATGTGGCTCGGCCACAGCGTCGGCGCCGCCGTCATCCTGGACGGGCGGCTGCGCCGCGGCTTCTCCGGCGGCACCGGCGAGATCTGCTTCCTGCCCGTACCCGGCACCGCCGGACTGCCCAGCGCTGCCAGCAGCGCGGGCGGCTTCCACGGGCTGGTCGGCAGCGCCGCGATCTGCGAGCTCGCCCGTGCCCACGGGCTGCCCGCCGACCCGGCGGGGGACGCGAGCGCCGCCGAGGGCGCCGTCCGCACCGCCCTCGACGCGCTGGGCGACGACGCACCCGGTGGGCCCTTCCTGGGCGCGCTGGCCGAACGGATCGCCATCGGCGCGGCGAGCGTCTGCGTCGTCCTCGACCCGGGCTGCGTCGTCCTCGGCGGAGAGATCGGCCGGGCCGGCGGCGCCGAACTGGCCGGCCGGGTCGAGCGCCGCCTCGCCGAGCTCTCTCCGCTGCGCACCGAGGTCCGGGCCGGGACGGCGGGCGGCGGCGCGGTGCTCGCGGGCGCCGTGCTCACCGCCGGGGACGCCGTCCGGCGGGACCTGTTCGGCGAGCCGTAACGGGCCGCGGCCTGTGCCGCTTCGCGGCCCGGGCCCCCGGTACGGCAGGATGGCGGCGACGGTGCGCCCCGCGCGCCCGCCCACCAGCCGGAAACAGCGTCAGGAGTCGCACATGGACCAGCCCGACGTGCCGGTCAACCCGTACCGCATCGGCGAGGCCGCGGCGCTGCTCGGCGTCAGCACCGACACGATGCGGCGCTGGGTGGACGCCGGACGGGTCGCCGCCGAGCGGGACGAGCACGGCCACCGGATCATCCCCGGGGCCGAGCTGGCCGCCTTCGCCCGCGAGCTGGCCCGGCCCGAGAACGCCGAGGCCGAGGGCCGCCCGTCCTCCGCCCGCAACCGCTTCCCCGGGATCGTCACCGGCGTGGTGCTCGGCGACGTGGCCGCCCAGGTGGAGGTGCAGGCCGGGCCGTTCCGGGTGGTGTCGCTGATCAGCCGGGAGTCGGCGGAGGAGCTGAACCTGGTGCCCGGCGCTCCCGCCACGGCCGTCATCAAGTCGACCAACGTGATGATCGAGCGCCGCTGAGGCCGTCCGCCGAGCCCGCCGCTGAGGCCGCCCGACGGTCTCGCCGCTGATCCCGCCCCCGCTGATCCCGCCCCGCACCGGTTCCGAACGAGAGGCCCCGCCCGGGATGTCCCACCCGCACCAGCCGACCCGCCGGCCTCCACGACCCCACCCCGTGGATCCCGGGGCCGATCCGACGACGCCCGCCGGCCGCCGCCGGGTGCTCGCCGTCGCCCACCGCGGCGACCCGTACCGCCACCGCGAGAACACCCTGCCCTCGGTCGAGTCCGCGCTCGCCCGGGGTGCCGACGCCGTCGAGGTGGACGTCCAGCTCACCCGCGACCGCGTGCCCGTCCTCCTCCACGACCCCACCCTGGAACGCTTCTGGGGCGACCCGCGGACGATCGGCCGGGTCACCGTCGAGCAGCTCGACGAGCTGCGCCAGGGCGCGCTCGCCGTGCCGACCCTCGCCGAGGCGATCAAGACCGTCGCCGCGGCCGACGGCCCCCGGCTGCTCATCGACCTCGACGAGCCCGGCCCGGTCGCCGCCACCTGGTCCGTCGTCACCGGCCTCGGCGCCGAACGGCTGGTCGCCTTCTGCGGCCCCGCCACCGCCATGCTCGCCGTCCGCGCCGTCGCCCCCGACGCCGAGATCGCGCTCACCTGGAAGCAGCCCCGGCTGCCCGTGCACGCCCTGCTCGACGACCTGCGCCCGCGCTACCTCAACCCGCCGTTCGGCCTGGTCACCCCCGACCTCACCGCCGCCGCCCGGGACGCCGGACTGGCCGTCTCCACCTGGACCGCCGACCTGCGCCGCACCATGCGCCGGCTGCGCGACGCCGGGGTCGACTCGATCACCACCAACCGGATCGACGTGCTGCGCTCGGTGCTGGACGGCCGCCGGTGACCGTGCTGGGCATCCGGGCCCTCGGGCGCGCCCTGCTGGCCCGTCAGCACCTGCTCGACCGCTCAGACCTGACGGCGCTGGGCAGTCCGGCGGTGCCGGAACCAGCCGCGATGGTCCGCCATCTCGGCGGGCTCCAGGCCCAGGCCGCGCCGCAGCCGCCCTACCTGGGCCTGCTCGCCCGGATCGACGGCTTCGCGCACGAGCACCTGACCGCGCTGATCGAGGACCGTACGGTCGTCCGGATCGCGCTCCAGCGCGGCACCATCCACCTGGTCACCGCCGAGGACTGCCTGACGCTGCGCCCGCTCCTCCAGCCGGTGCTCGACCAGGGCCTGCGCACCACCTACGGGAGGCGGCTGGCCGGGCTGGACCTCACCGCGCTCGCCGCCGAGGCCCGGGCGCTGGTGGAGGAGCGGCCGCGCACCTTCCAGGAGCTCGGCCCGCTGCTCGCCGCCACCCGCCCGGACCGCGACCCGGCCGCGCTCGCCCAGGCCGCGCGCTGCCTGCTGCCGCTGGTCCAGGTGCCGCCGCGCGGCGTCTGGGGCCGGAGCGGCGCCGCCGCCCACACCACCGCCGAGGCCTGGCTCGGCCGACCGCTCGACCCGGCGCCGTCCCTCGACGACCTCGCCCTGCGCTACCTCGCCGCCTTCGGCCCGGCCACCGCCGCCGACCTGCAGAAGTGGTGCGGCCTCAGCCGGCTCGGGCCGGTGCTCAAGCGGCTCGCGCCGCAGCTGCTCACGTTCCGCGATGAGCAGGGCCGGCTGCTGTACGACCTGCCCGAGGCGCCCCGGCCGGACCAGGACACGCCGGCGCCCGTCCGGCTGCTCGCGCCCTTCGACAACCTTCTCCTCTCGCACGCCGACCGCACCCGGGTGCTGCCCGAGGAGTACCGGAGCCGGGTGATGACGCAGAACGGGATCGTGCTCGGCACGCTGCTGGTGGACGGGCTGGTCGCCGGGACGTGGCAGCTGACGGGGGAGCAGCAGGTGGTGGTCCGCCCGTTCGAGCCGCTGCGGCGGGCCGACCGGCGGGCGGCGGAGGCCGAGGCGGAGCGGGTGTTGGCCTTCGCCGGCGGCGGGTCGGTGCGCTTCGAGGACGTCGAGGGTCAGCGGTAGGCGGCCGTGGCCGCCGCGTCGTGGTCGAACCAGCGGTGACAACCCGGTTGCCTGGCGGTGCATCAGCGTGCGACGATCCTAATGCGACGCAAGTCGCGATAGTGCTGAGGGGGTTTGTCGGGTTTGTTCACGCAACGACGGACGGTGGAGCGGTTCGAGGTCGCGGAGGCGGAAGCCGGGCCGTACGGGGTCGCGGTGGCGGCGGACGGCGGCGTCTGGTTCACGCTGGTGCACGCGGGGGAGATCGGGCGGCTGGCGGCGGACGGGACGGTGGTGCGCTACGCGCTCGGCGCGGCCGGGTGCGGGCCGTCGGTGATCACCGCCGGGCCGGACGGCGCGCTCTGGTTCACCCGGATGCGCGACCACCGGATCGGGCGGATCGACACCGACGGGCGGCAGCGGTCCTTCGCCGTGCCGACACCGGACGCCGGGCCGTACGGGATCACCGCGGGGCCCGACGGCGCGCTCTGGTTCACCGAACTGAACGCCGACCGAATCGGGCGGATCACCGTGGACGGCGAGGTGACGGAGTATCCGCTGCCGGTCACGGGCGCCTTCCCGTCGATGATCACGGCGGGCCCGGACGGAGCGCTGTGGTGCACGCTCAACCAGGCGAACGCCGTCGCCCGGATCACCGTCGACGGCGAGATCACCGTGCACCCGCTGCCCACCGAGGGCGCCGCCCCGGTCGGGATCACCGCGGGCACGGACGGCGCGCTCTGGTTCGTCGGGATCGGCGCCGGGCTGGTCGGTCGGATCGCGGTGGACGGCAAGGTCACCGAGTTCCCGCTGCCGGACCGCGCGGCCAGGCCGCACGCGATCGCCGCCGACGCGGCGGGCCGGCTCTGGTTCACCGAGTGGGGCGCGGGCCGGATCGGCGTGCTCACCCCGGACGGCCGCTACGACGGCCACCCGCTGCCCGGCGAGTCCGCCGAGCCGCACGGCATCGCGGTCGGACCGGACGGCACGGTGTACGCGGCGCTGGAGCGCGGCGAGCTCGTCCGGCTGGCCGGGTGAGCGCAGGGGCTGCTGTGGCCCGTCCCCGGAGGTCCCGTGTGCGGCCCCGGAACGCGGGCCCAGCGGCCCCGGGCGGCCGGGTCCAACGGCCCTAGGGCGCAGGGGAGTCGTGTTCGGATCATGGATCGCCATCCATTCGCACGACGTTCCGAAGGAGCGCGTCCTTGAGCGCCATCCAGGCACAGGGCGACCCCACGCCACCGCCGCCCGCCGTCCGGGCAACGGCAGTTCGGGCCCAGCGGCCCGGTTCGGCGGTGGTCAGGCTGCTGACCACCACCGACCACAAGACGATCGGCTCCATGTACCTGGTGTCGGCGTTCGCCTTCTTCCTGATCGGCGGCATCCTCGCCCTGGTCATGCGCGCCGAACTCGCCCGGCCGGGAACGCAGATCCTCTCCAACGAGCAGTTCAACCAGGCTTTCACCATGCACGGCTCGGTGATGCTGCTGCTCTTCGCGATGCCCCTGTTCACCGGCTTCGCCAACTGGATCATGCCGCTGCAGATCGGCGCCCCGGACGTCGCCTTCCCGCGCCTGAACATGCTCGCCTTCTGGCTGTTCATGTTCGGCTCGCTGATAGCCGCCGCGGGGTTCGCCACCCCGCAGGGCGCCGCCGACTTCGGCTGGTTCCTCTACGCGCCGCTGTCCGACGCCGTGCACTCGCCGGGCGTCGGCGCCGACATGTGGATCATGGGCGTGACGCTCTCCGGCTTCGGCAGCATCCTCGGCGCCGTCAACTTCATCACCACCATCATGTGCATGCGCGCGCCCGGCCTGACCATGTTCCGGATGTCCATCTTCTGCTGGAACGTGCTGCTGACGTCCCTCCTGATCCTGCTCGTCTTCCCCGTGCTGGCCGCCGCGCTGCTCGCCCTCGAATGCGATCGCAAGTTCGGGGCGCACGTCTTCGACCCGGCCAACGGCGGGGCGATGCTGTGGCAGCACCTGTTCTGGTTCTTCGGCCATCCCGAGGTCTACATCCTGGCGCTGCCGTTCTTCGGGATCGTCTCCGAGATCATTCCGGTGTTCAGCCGCAAGCCGATGTTCGGCTACTCCGGTCTGATCGCGGCGACGGTGGCGATCGCGGGCCTGTCGGTGACGGTCTGGGCCCACCACATGTACGTCACGGGGCAGGTGCTGCTGCCGTTCTTCTCGTTCATGACGTTCCTGATCGCCGTTCCGACCGGGGTGAAGTTCTTCAACTGGGTCGGGACCATGTGGAAGGGGTCGTTGAGCTTCGAGACGCCGATGCTGTGGACGGTGGGGTTCCTGGTCACCTTCCTCTTCGGCGGCCTGACGGGCGTGCTGCTGGCCGCTCCGCCGATCGACTTCCACGTCTCTGACTCGTACTTCGTGGTCGCGCACTTCCACTACACGCTATTCGGCACCGTCGTGTACGCGATGATGGCGGGCTTCCACTTCTGGTGGCCGAAGATGACCGGCAAGATGCTCGACGAACGGCTCGGCAGGATCACCTTCTGGACCCTCACCATTGGCTTCCACGCGACGTTCCTCGTCCAGCACTGGCTCGGCGCCGAGGGCATGCCCCGCCGTTACGCCGACTACCTCGCGTCGGACGGCTTCACCACCCTCAACACCGTCTCGACGATCGGCTCGTTCCTGCTCGGCCTCTCCATCCTGCCGTTCCTCTACAACGTGTGGAAGACCGCCAAGTACGGGGAGCGGGTGACCGAGAACGACCCGTGGGGATGGGGGCGCTCGCTGGAGTGGGCCACCTCCTGCCCGCCGCCGCGGCACAACTTCGTCACCCTGCCGAAGATCCGCTCCGAGTCCCCGGCGTTCGACCTGCACCACCCCGACATCGCGGCGCTCGACGCCCTGGAGAACAGCGGTGAACCCGCCAAGCACCTGGCCGGCGTGACTCCCGCCAAGTACGACCTGCCGCGCTCGCGTTCAGGTCGCGGCTGAGCCCGTCACGCCCCCTCGATCGCCGTCCCCGCCCGCACCACCGCCCTCGCGCGGGCGGGGACGGTCCCTCCGCCTCCCAAGAAGGCCAGGCATGTCCCACACCGTCCTCGCCCTCGGCATCGCCGCGCTCACCGCCTGCGGCTGCGTCTGGTACCTGCCCGCCGTCGCCGACCTCCAGGCCGGCGCCGACCGGCCCCGCTCCATGCGCACCGCCGCCGCGGCCTGCGTGCTCTGGTGGGCCGGGCTCGCCGTCGCGGGCGGGCTGCTGCTGGCCCTGCCCGACTGGCAGCCGGCCGCCCAGATCGCCCTCGCCGGGCTGGTGGGCGGGGTCCTGCTGCGGGTGCGGGCGCTCCGGTACCGCCGGGAGGAGGAACGGGAGGCGTGCGCACGCTGGGCGGCGCTCGACGCCGGGCCGGTGCCGCGCTCGCCCCGGGGTGCGACGGTCGCGCTGGCGGGGTGGCTCCTGGTGGGGGCGGCCGTCGCCTCGCTCGGGGCGGCGTCGATCCTGCTGTCGGGCGGCGGCGCACTCGCTCCCCGGCTGGTGCTGGCGGCGGCGAGCGCGGCGGGGGTGGCGCTCGCGTTCCTGCTCGTCGGGCTCGGGAACGTACGACGGCAGCGGCGGTGAGCGGTGGCCATGGAGGGTCCGGGCCCGGAATGGGGCCGTTCGGCCCTGGGCCCGGGAGCGGGCGTAGACGATGATGCGATGGGCCCCGCCGTTCGTGTGCGGGGGTGACGAAGGTGGAGCCGCGTGATGGCGAGCATGACGGCCGGTGGCGGAACACCGGCGCCGGTCCGGGTGTTCCTGCTGGACGACCACGAGGTGGTGCGCCGCGGGGTGCACGACCTGCTGGACGGGGAGCCCGACCTGGAGGTGGTCGGCGAGGCGGCCACCGCCGAGCAGGCGCTCGTGCGGGTGCCGGCGCTGCGGCCCGACGTGGCGGTGCTCGACGTCCGACTCGGCGACGGGGACGGCGTCTCCGTCTGCCGCGAGCTGCGCTCCCGGATGCCGGGGCTGGCCTGTCTGATGCTCACCTCCTTCGACGACGAGGAGGCGCTGCTCGACGCCGTGATGGCGGGCGCCGCCGGGTACGTGCTGAAGCAGATCAGCGGGACGGACCTGGTGTCAGCCGTCCGGACCGTCGCGTCCGGGCGTTCGATGCTCGACCCGGGCGCGGCCACCCGGCTGCTCAACCGCCTGCGCAGCGACGCGGAACCTGCCCACCACGCCACCAGCGGGCCGGAGTTGACGGCTCGCGAGCAGGAGGTGCTGGCGCTGATCGGGGAGGGTCTGACCAACCGGCAGATCGGCGAGCGGCTGTACCTGGCCGAGAAGACGGTCAAGAACCACGTCTCCCGTCTGCTCGCCAAGCTCGGCGTGGAGCGGCGGGTGCAGGCGGCGCTCATCGCCACCGAGATGCGGCAGGCGCCGCCCCACTGGGGCGGCGCCCGGGGCTGACGGACCGCCCCGCCGGAGCACCCCGGACGTCGGCGGGGGCCGCCGTCCGGGCGCCGGGCAGTCACTACCCTGTGCCCGGGGCACACGCCTATGCGGCCGGAGCCCTCAACCGGGCGGGCGGGAACCGGGGGCCCGCACTTCGGCCCGGAGGTGCAGCTCCGGGCTGTGCCGGAAGGTGAGGGTGAACTCGACCCACTGGCCGGGGTTCAACGGTGGTGGGGCGGCGATCACCAGGTCGGCGTCCTCCGGGGACATCGCCAGCTCGCCCCGGCCCGGAACCGGCAGCACCGACACCGGCTCCCAGCGGCCCGCCGCGCCCTGGTGCAGGTGCCGCTTCAGGGTGACCGGGCCGCCGAACTCCCAGCGGGCGCCCGTCAGTTCGTCGGGCACATCGCCCGGGTTGCGGATCGTGAAGAACGCCGCCGTGGCGGAGGACGCGCCCGCCGCCGCCGGCAGCAGCAGCCAGCCCGGGCCGGCCGCCTCCACCGGGTGGGGCCGCCCGGCCCCGCCGACCGCCGTCCATCCGGTCAGCAGGGCCAGGGCCAAGGCCGCCGCGCCCACCGGCGGGCCGACCACCTTCAGCCGTTCCATCCCGCTCATGCGCCCGCCCCTTCTCCGGCTACGCGCCTCTGGCTCACGCCCGCGCCCCCTTCCGGGCGCCGCGCCCCGGCTGCCAGGTGCGCAGCCGCAGGCTGTTGCCCACCACCAGCAGCGAGCTGAGCGACATCGCCACCGCCGCCAGCATCGGGTTGAGCAGGCCGACCGCCGCCAGCGGGATCAGCACCACGTTGTACCCGAACGCCCACAGCAGGTTGGCCCGGATCGTCGCGAGCGTCCGCCGGGCCAGCCGGACGGCGTCCACCACCGCCTCGATGTCTCCCCGCACCAGGGTCAGCCCGGCGGCCCCGATCGCGGCGTCGCTGCCCGAGGCCAGCGCCACCCCGAGGTCCGCCGAGGCCAGTGCCACCGCGTCGTTGACCCCGTCGCCGACCACCGCCGTCGTCCGCCCGGCGGCCTTCAGCTCGGCCACCACCTCGGCCTTGCGCTCGGGCGAGGCGCCGGCGTGCACCTGCCCGATGCCCAGCTCGCGGGCCACCGCTCGGGCCGCACCCGGGCCGTCCCCGGTGAGCAGGACCGTCTCCAGGCCCATCCCGCGCAGCCGGTGGAGCGCCCGCCAGCTGCCCGAGCGCAGCGTGTCACCGACAGCGAGCACCGCCGCGGCCCGCCCGTCCAGCTCGACCACCACCGCCGTGCGGCCCGCGTCCCCGGCCGCCGCCACCGCCCCGGCCAGCTCGTGAGGCCCGGAGACCTCGTCGGGACGGACCACCCGGACGGCCCGGCCCTCGACCGTCCCGGACACCCCGACCCCGGCCGCGGCCGCGAAGCCGGTCACCGCCGGCAGCGCCCCGCAGCGCTCCCGGGCCGCCGCCGCGACGGCCCGCCCGATCGGGTGCTCGGAGCGGTGCTCGACCGCGCCGGCCAGCCGCAGCGCGTCCTCCTCGCCGAAGCCCTCGGCCACGGTGACCGACGCCAGCTCCATCCGCCCGGTGGTCAGCGTCCCGGTCTTGTCCAGCACCACGGTGTCGATCCGCCGCAGGCTCTCCAGCACCTCCGGGCCACGCACCAGCACCCCCAGCTCCGCGCCCCGGCCGGTCGCCGCCAGCAGCGCCGTCGGCGTGGCCAGGCCCAGCGCGCACGGGCACGCCACCACCAGCACCGCGACCGCCGCCGTCACCGCCGCCTGCGGGGCCGCGCCGGCGCCGAGCCAGAAGCCCAGCACGCACACCGCCACCGCGAGCACGCACGGCACGAACACCCCGGCGACCGTGTCCGCGAGCCGCTGCGCCCGGGCCTTCCCGGCCTGGGCGTCCGCCACCAGCGCGGTGATCCGCGCCAGTTGGGTGTCCGCGCCGACCGCCGTCGCCCGCACCACCAGCGCGCCGCCGACGTTCACCGTCGCACCCGCCACCGCGTCCCCCGGGCCGACCTCCACCGGCACGCTCTCCCCGGTCAGCAGACTCAGGTCCAGCGCCGAGCCGCCCTCGACGACGACCCCGTCGGTGGCCACCCGCTCGCCCGGCCGCACCACGAACTCCTGCCCCGGCAGCAGCAGTTCGACCGGCAGCAGCCGCTCCTCGCCGCTCTCCGCGCCCCGGACGCACACCTCCTTCGCACCCAGCTCGGCGAGCGCCCGCAGCGCCGAACCGCTGCGCCGCCGCACCCGGCCCTCCAGCAGCCGCCCGGCCAGCACGAAAAGCGGCACCCCGACGGCCGCCTCCAGGTACACGTGCGCCGCGCCGCTGCCGTCGGCGGTGAGCGAGAACGGCATCCGCATGCCGACCTGCCCGGCCCCGCCGAACAGCAGCGCGTACGCCGACCAGCCGAAGGACGCCAGCACACCCAGGCCGACCAGCGTGTCCATGGTCGCCGCCGCGTGCCGCAGGCCCTGCCACGCCCGGCGGTGGAAGCAGGCCGAACCCCACGTCACCACCGGGACGGCCAGGGCGAAGCACACCCACTGCCAGGCCGGGAACTGCAGCGACGGCACCATCGACAGCACCAGCACCGGGACGGCCAGCAGCGCGGTGACCAACAGCCGCCGCCGCTCGTCAGGATCCTCCTCGGCCGGTCCGGCGGCCGCGCCCGCAGGCGCCAACTCGGCGGTGTAGCCGGCCCGTTCGACGGCCGCCACGAGCTCCGCGACGGACACCCCGGCCGGATGCAGCACGCGCGCCCGCCCGGTCGCCAGGTTCACCCCGGCCGTCACCCCGTCGATCCGCGCCAGCCGCTTCTCCACCCGGCCCACGCACGCCGCACAGGTCATCCCGCCGACCGCCAGATCGGTGCTCACCAGCTCCCCGGCGTCGGCCCCCGCGACGGAGCTCACCGCATGCCGCCCATGTCGTGCCCGCTCATCCCGGGCGTGCCGCCGCCCCCGCGCCCGGGCGTCAGCCCCGGCGACACCGGCCCCGCCTGACGGCCCACGGCATACGCCACCACGAACACCACCACCAGCAGCAGGGCGAACCCCGCCAGCACACTCGACGGCCGGACACCCGGCGACTTCGCACTCACGCCCCACCAGTCGGGCGGCGGCCGGCATTGGTTCCCGTACCGTCCGACACGGCGGAACACCTCGTGGCGACCCCTCCACCCGAACGGGCGCGCAGGTCTCGCCGTCGCGCCGCAACGCCCCGAAGCATGGGGTGCATACGGGCCACCGGCCGCCGGACGCCGAGCGAGAAGAGAGAACCCCGGTGCGCGAACTCCACACCCTCCCCAGCTCCCGCCGCTGGACGGCGCCCCGCGCGGCCGGTCTGGCCGCCGGTCTGGCCGCCGGCGCCGTCCTGGTGGCGTGCAGCAGCTCGTCGACCAATGCGGCGATCGTCCGGACCTCGAGCCCGACGCCCTCCGAGTCCGCCTCGGCAGCGCCGTCCGAGTCGGCTTCGGCCTCGGCGGCCGCGTCGCCGTCCGCGCTCGCCTCGGCCCTGGCGTCGGCGGCCGCCTCGGCCGCCGCGTTCGCCGCCTCGGCGGACGCACAGCAGGTGATGGTCCACGACAAGGCGGCCTCCGTCCTGGCCCAGGAACCCGACGGCGGCAACGCCCTCGGCTCGGTCACGCTCACCGAGGTGCCGCGCGAGGCCAGCGGGGGTCTGCCCGCCGTCTTCGTCACGATCGAGAACACCGGCATCGACACGGCCTCCTACGCCGTGCAGGTGGATTTCACCGACACCAGCGGCAACACGGTCGACAGCGCCGTCGTCGGCGCCGAGCACATCCCCCGCGACGGGCAGGCCACCCCGGTGGCGTTCAGCCGCCGTCCGACGGACGAGCGGCTGCTGCCGGTGGTGGTGAAAGCCGTGCGGTACTGACGGCGTCTACGGCCGGACGGCGCGAGGGCCGGTGACGTCCGCGCCGAGGGCGGCGACCCGGGTGCGCAGCTCGCGGTCGGCGGTGACGACCAGGCAGTCCCGGTCGGGGTGGTCGGCCTTGGCCGCCCGGACCAGGTCGACGACGCGGTCGTCGCCGCTGCCGGTCGCGGCGACCACCCGGACCTCGGGCCGCCCGGTCACGCCGCGCGCCGCGCCCTCGACGACCAGCACGACCTCCAGCGGGCCGGCCCGCCCCGGCAGGCCCTGCGCGGCGACGGCGACGAGCGCGTCGCGCAGCCGCTCGGCGGCGCCCCGCCGGTCGCGCCACCAGCCGTCGGGCACCGACCCGACGACGTTGGCGCCGTCCACGATGAGCAGCGGGCGGCTCCGGCCGGTCTCGTTCTCTCCCATGGGCGGCAAGCCTGCCACGCCGCGCCCCGGCCGGGGGGGGTTCGAGAGGGGTATCCGGCCCGGAGTGGCGGGCTCAGTCCGCGAGCGTGATCCGGATCCCGACGGTGCCGCGCTCGCCGCGCCGCAGGCGGCTGCCGAGGAGGGTGAGCACGCCGAGCAGGCCGTACTTCTGCCGCAGCAGGGTGCGGTAGGCGGCGGTCCGCTCGGGCCCGAGGATCTCGGCCGTGGCGGGGTACTGCTCGCCGGTCGGGCGGCCCTTGACGTCGCAGGGACCGACCAGGACGTCGGCGCGGTTGCGGATGCGCCTGACCTTCCAGGAGTCCACGGCGGTCCAGATGCCGAGCGCCTCGCCGTCGCGGACCACCCAGACCGGGGTCGGCACGGCGGTGCCGTCCTTCTTGTAGGTGGTGACGAGCAGGTAGCTCCCGGAGGAGAGGCGGACGATCCGGGCGAGCCGGTCCTGGGAGGCGGGGTCGGGGGTGGTCATGGCGGGAAGTGTAGAGCGCCCGGCCCGGCGTCCCGTGCCGCCGTCACCGGAGCTCCCTCGCGCTCCGCCGGTTCAGCGGTGGGCGCGGGCGGACCGGACGAGGGCCCGGGCGCGGCGGACCAGGCGGCTCCGGCCGCGGCCGCCGACGCCGGTGGAGCCGCCGGCGGCGGTGGCACCCGCCTCGGGGACGGCGAGCGGCGGTGGCGGTGCCTCGGCGGGGACGGCCGAGGCGAGGCGCAGGCGTGACGCCGTGCGGCGTGCGGTCCACAGGGCGAGGGCCGCGCCGAGCAGGACGGCCGTCCAGGCGGCCGGGCCGAGGCCGGGGCCGCCGTCCCGGGCGGCGTGCGGGCGCACCTCGGCGGCGGGCGCGGAGCCGGTGGGGCCGGCCGGTGTGGGCGCGGTGTCCTCGACCAGCTGCCCGACCGGCTGGACCTTGCCGATCGCCGCGAAGCCCCAGTCGAGCAGCCCGGCGGCCTCGTCGTACACCTTGCCCTGGGTCTCCGGGTGCATCACTGTCACCAGCAGGGTCCGGCCGCCGCGTTCGGCGGCGCCGGTGAAGGTGGCGCCCGCCTTGCTGGTGTAGCCGTTCTTGACGCCGATCAGGCCGGGGTACTTGCCGAGCAGCCGGTCGGTGTTGGCGATGTCGAAGGTGATGCGCCGGCCGGTGACGGTGTCCATTCCGCCGGGGAAGGGGGCGGTGCGGGTGGAGCAGTAGGAGCGGAAGTCGGCGTTGCGCAGCCCGGCCCGGGCGAACAGCGTGAGGTCGTACGCCGAGGAGACCTGTCCGTCCATGTCGTAGCCGTCGGGGGAGAGCACCCTGGTGTCGCGGGCCTGGAGGGCCAGGGCGCGGGCCTGCATCTCGGTGACGGTCTGCTGGACGCCGCCGTTCATGTGGGCGAGGACGTGCACCGCGTCGTTGCCGGAGCTGAGGAAGACGCCCCGCCACAGGTCCTCGACCCGGTACGGCAGGTTCTCCTTGACGCCGACCAGGCTGCTGCCGACGCCCAGGTTGGCCAGCTCGGCCGCGGTCACCTGGTGCTCCAGGGAGCGGTCGAACTTCGGCAGCACGGTGTCCGCGAACAGCATCTTGAGGGTGCTGGCCGGAGGCAGCGGCAGATGGGCGTCGCGGGCGGCGAGCACCTCGCCGGTGCCGGCGTCGGCGACCAGCCAGGACCGCCCGGTGAGCTCGCTCGGCAGTGCCGGCGCGCCGGCCAGCGGGGCGACCTGGACGGCCGGGCGGCCGAGCCGCTCCCCGCCGACGACGGTGGTGGTGGAGTCCTGCCCGGACGCCGTCGGCGCGCCGACGGCGAGCACCAGGGCGGACACCGCCGACACCGCGGCCAGCCTGCCGACCCGCTGTGACATCTGCTGCACACGGCGAACGTACCCGGGCCGCCGCCGGGCCGCCGTGCCTGCTGCTCCGTCCGGAGACCGGACCGCAACCCACGCCGGGACGCGTCCGGCGCGACTTTGGTGACGCCTGGTCGCGCCGAAAGTCGGACTACCGGGCGCGGGCGGATTCCTAGGCTTCCGGTATGAAGCACCTGCTCGGCTATCTCGGTTTCGTCCTGATCCTCGGCAGCGCGTCCGGCCTGCTCGCCGGCCACCTGGGGGGCTTCCGGCTGTTCGGCTTCGTCCGCTTCCTCGTCCCGTCCGGCCACGAGACCGTCGGGTACGCCGCATTGCTGGTGCTGGGCATCGTGCTCTCGATCCCCTCCGCGCGGCGGGGCTGAGCCGGGATCGGCCGCGTTGCACTGCCGGTGTGGACGGCCATTTCCGGCAACTCCTCGGGGGTTGAGCATTCTCCGGCCACCAAGCTCTTTTCAGCCCCGACGGCGCCCGCCTCGCCGGTCGGCCCCACCGATGTCCTGAGCCGGCCCGGGCCGGGGTGTTCGTCCGCGGACGCCCCGGCCGAAGTCGACCGGTTTGACGGGCGGGTGGCGGGGAAGACCGTGGGACGGCTCCGGGTGAGGTCCGTTTTCGACCGGTACCCGATGGCGGTTGTACGCCAGTGTCCAGAGTTCGCCAGTGGGGTGTCCGGGCTGATCGGGCACCACTTCGCAGGCCTGAGCGGGGAAAAGGTCGGTGATTGGCCTGATATCCCCTGCCCATTTTACTTTCTGATGGTCATTTTTACTTTCTGATGGGGATTTCCCCCCTTGTCGTGGTCGTGTCGGATGCGCTGGAATGCGTCCGCTGTCGGGACGTGCGGTCCGGAGCAACCACGCGACCGACCAGGGCCCGCGTGTGCCTGTACCGTGCAACCTGACGTCTCATCAGACGAAAGGATGTCCATTGATCGGCTGGCGGAAATCCCAGCTAGCAGCTGCCGTCACGGTCACCGCCGCGTCCATGGTCCTCGGCTTCGGGACCACCGCGAACGGCGCTCCGATCCCCGACTCCCCGAACGCCCCGGCGGCGTCGGCGGACGGGACCCCGGTGCCGGTGATCGTGATTCTCAAGGACCAGATCGCGGACGCCCCGGCCGACCACGGCCACCTGGGCGCGCGCCAGCAGAAGGCCGCCAACGCGCAGGCCCCGTTGCTGGCGAAGGTCAAGGCCAACGGCGGCACCAACATCAAGAGCTTCGTGGTCGGCAACGCCTTCTCGGCCACCGTCAGCCCGGCTCTGCGGGCCCAGCTCCAGGCCGACCCGTCCGTCGCCTCCGTGGTGGCGGACACTCAGGTCACCGTCGCCCCGCCGGCCGCCACCAAGGCCAAGGCCAAGGCGGCCGAGACCGCCGAGGCCCCGAAGGCCGCCGCCGCCCCGCAGGCCGTTTCGGGCAGCAACGGCCAGGGCCCGGAGGAGATCGCGACCAACACGGTCTGTCCGTCCGACCCGAGCAAGCCGCTGCTGGAGCCGGAGGGCCTGTACTCGACCCGCGCGGTCGGCGCCAACGGCCGGCCCGGCGCGGCCGACCTGGCCACCGGCAAGGGTGTGAAGGTCGCCTACATCGCGGACGGCCTCGACCCGAACAACCCGGACTTCATCCGGGCCGACGGCTCGCACGCCGTCGTCGACTACCAGGACTTCGCGGGCGACGGCATCAACGCGCCGACCGGTGGCGCGGAGGCCTTCGGCGACGCCTCGGCGGTCATCGCCCAGGGCCGCCAGGTGTACGACGTCTCCAAGTTCGTCAACGCCTCGCACCCGCTCCCGGCCGGCTGCAACATCCGCGTCCGCGGGCTCGCCCCGGACGCCGACCTGGTCGCGCTGAAGGCCGGCGGCGAGGTCATGTCCAACTCGTCGATCCTGCAGGCGATCGACTACGCGGTGCGGGTCTCCCACGTCGACGTGCTGAACGAGTCCTTCGGTGGCAACGTCACCCCGGACTCCGGTGCCCACGACACCATCGCGCTCTTCAACGACCAGGCCGTCAAGGCCGGTGTGACGGTCGCCGTGTCCTCCGGTGACGCCGGTCTCAGCGGCACCATCGGCACCCCGGCCACCGACCCGAACGTGATCGCGGTCGGCGCCTCCACGGACAACCAGAACTACCAGCAGACCGGTTACGCGGCCGCGCAGTTCTCCAACAAGACCTGGAGCAACAGCCGCATCTCCGCGCTGTCCTCGGGTGGCTTCACCCAGGCCGGCCGCACGGTCGACCTGGTCGCCCCGGGCGAGTCGGACTGGGCGCTGTGCTCGCCCGACCTCACCAAGTACACCGACTGCAAGGGCTTCGGCGGCACCGGCCAGCCGATCCAGTCGTTCGGCGGCACCAGCCAGGCCGCGCCGTTCGTCACCGGCGCCGCGGCCCTGGTCATCCAGGCCTTCCGCGACACCCACGGCGGCGACTCGCCGTCCCCGGCCCTGGTGAAGAAGCTCCTCACCGGCACCGCCCAGGACCTCGGCGTGCCGGCCGAGGAGCAGGGCGCCGGCCTGCTGAACGTCCGCGCCGCCGTCGAGGCCGCCCGCGGCATCCAGGACGGCGACGGCACCCCGGGCAGCAACGCGGTCGTCGTCAACACCGGCCAGGTCGACATCGCCGGCGCCCCCGGCTCGACCCACACCACCGACGTGAGCGTCACCAACACCAGTGACACCAAGCAGACGGTGACCGCCGCGACCCGCAGCTTCGTGCCGCAGTCGAGCAACCAGCAGACCGTCCAGCTGGACACCGCCTCCACCGACACCTTCAAGTACGCCACCAACGGCGCCACCTGGGTGCAGAAGCAGGTCAAGTTCACCGTCCCGGCCGGCGCCGACCGCCTCGCGGCGTCGATCGCCTGGCAGGGTGCGGCCACCCCGGTCGTCAACGGCCCGGTCGTCCGCATGACGCTGCTCGACCCGTCCGGGAAGTTCGAGACCAACACCCGCCCGCAGGGCGGTGCCACCCCGGCCAACTACGGCCTGGTGGACGTCCCGCACCCGGTCGCCGGCGAGTGGACCGCGATCCTCTACACCCCGGCGGGCAAGGCCGGCTACAACGGCGCGGTCCAGCTGGGCACCTCCACCCAGCGCGCGGTGCCGGCCGGCTCCGTGGGCCCGAACGTCGTCGACCTGCAGCCGGGTCAGACGAAGACCCTGAAGGCCCAGGTCACCGTCCCGGCGACCAGCGGCGACTCCAGCGAGGCGATCACCGTCTCCAGCTCCGACGGCACCACCACCAGCGTGCCGGTGGTCCTGCGCAGCCTCGTCCCGCTGAACCAGAACGGCGGCACCTTCACCGGCACCATCACCGGTGGCAACGGCCGCGGCAGCTCGCCGACGCAGAGCTTCTCCTACGCGTTCGACGTCCCGAAGGGCCAGAAGGACCTGCGGGTCGGCGTCACCGTCAAGGACTCCAAGCTGCTCATGCAGGGCGCGCTGATCAGCCCGAACGGCACCCCGATCGACGTCGAGGGCAACGGCATCCTCGACGCGCAGGGCAACCTGACCAGCACCACCGCGGGCGTCTCGGCCTCCACCGTCAACCCGGCCGCCGGCCGCTGGCGGTTCGTCCTGAACGTGGTCGGCTCGGTCAGCGGCCAGGAGCTCAGCCAGGACTTCGCCGGCACGATCGCGTTCAACCAGAACCGCGCCACCGCCGCCGGCCTGCCGAACGACGCGCGCACCAAGCTGGCCGCCGGCAAGCCGGTGACCGTCCAGGTGAACTACACCAACAACACCGTGGCGACGCAGAAGATCTCGGCCGACGGTCGCCTCGACCGCCGCACCGACGTGCCGCTGGTGCCGCAGGGCGCCTCGGCCTCGGTCACCCTGCCGCTGAGCCTCACCTCCTCGGTGCCGGCCTTCCTCGTCCCGCCGGGCACCGACCAGGTGAAGGCGGTGGCGGCGTCCTCGACCCCGGCCCAGCTGGAGCTGAGCGCCACCACCGGCTCGCCGGACCTCTTCGGTGACCTGAAGAAGGCCCAGGACGGCTCGACCATCTCGGTCGCCGGCTACGGCGGCTCCGCCGCGCAGCCGATCGTCCCCGGCATGTGGAGCACCTTCGTGCAGCAGATCGGCCCGTTCGGCACCGCCGGTGCCCCGGCCGGTACCGCCACCATCACCGCGACCGCGCACACCCAGGCGTTCGACCCGGCGCTGACCTCCAGCACCGGCGACCCGTACGCCGCCGCGGTCAACGCCTCGGCTGCGGCCGCCAACCCGGTGACCGTCGCGCCGGGCGCGACGGGCTCGCTGCAGGTGACCCTCACCCCGACCGGCCCGAAGGGCAGCACCGTCCACGGCGTGCTGTACCTGGTGTCCGCCCCGACCGCTGTGGCCACCGCCAACAACTTCCTCGGCACCACCGGTGGAGTGCTGGCGGCGATCCCCTACAGCTACACGGTGAACTGACGCATCGCCAAGACGCCGAGGCCGCCCCGGAGTTTCCGGGGCGGCCTCGGCCGCGTTCTGGGGGATTCCCCGGGTGACCGGCTGGGCAGGGTCGGGTCGAACGGCCGAATCGGAGCGACCCGGGGAGCGGGAGTTGAGCGACGCGACCAAGCACGGCGACGTCGAGGTGAACGGTGTCCGACTGCACATCGCCGAGCAGGGTGAGGGCCCACTGGTCCTGCTGCTGCACGGCTTTCCGGAGAGCTGGTACTCCTGGCGGCACCAGTTCGACCCGCTCGCCGCCGCCGGCTACCGCGTCGTCGCCCCCGACCAGCGCGGGTACGCGCGCAGCGAGCAGCCGGAGGACGTGGACGCGTACACCCTGCTGCACCTGGTGGGGGACGTGACGGCCCTGATCGGCGCGCTCGGCGCGGAGCAGGCCGTGGTCGTCGGCCACGACTGGGGTGCGCCGGTGGCCTGGACCGCCGCGGCGCTCCGGCCGGACCTGGTGCGCGCCGTCGCCGGGCTCAGCGTGCCGCCGCTGCCGCTCGGCGGGCCGCCGCCGCTGCGGAACGCCCGGGAGGACTTCGGCGAGGGCTACTACCAGATCTACTTCCAGCAGCCCGGGCGCGCCGACGCCGAACTGGCCGCCGACCCGAAGTCCAGCTTCCGCCGCATCCTCGGCGCCACGTACCCCGACGGGAAGCCGCAGCCGTGGATCGTCCCCGAGGGCAGGACCCTGCTGGACACCGTGCCGGAGCCGGAGCGACTGCCGCACTGGCTCACCGAGGCGGACATCGACGCCTTCGCGGCCGACTACGCCGAACACGGCGAGCACGCCTTCACCGGCGGGCTCAACTGGTACCGCAACATCGACCGGAACGCGGAGCTGATGGCGCCGTTCGCCGGCCGGCCGATCGAGGTGCCCGCGCTGTTCGTGGCCGGCGAGCAGGACCTGGTGAACGCGATCATCGAGCCGGAGGTGCGGGCGCACCTCCTGAAGCACCACACGCCGAGGCTCCACCGGTACGTCCGGCTGCCGGAGACCGGCCACTGGACGCAGCAGGAGCGGCCGGAGGAGGTCACCGCGGCGCTGCTCGACTTCCTCGAGCACGTGGAGAGCGCCTCAGACCGGTAGCAGGCGGGCGATCAGTTCGCCCAGCCGGCGGGCGTTGCGGCAGGAGTGCATCTCCACGACGCCCGCGTAGGCGAGCGCGGCGGAGTCGCCGGTCGGCCAGAGCGCGGGCTGCTCGGGGTTGAGCCAGTGGACCCGCCGTGCCCGGCCTGCGATCCGGCGCAGCGCGTCCAGGTTCGGGTCACGGCGGTTGTTCCGGGCGTCGCCGAGGATCAGTACGCTGGTCCGCGGGCCCACCGCGTCCAGGTACCGCTCGGCGAACTCGCCCAGGGCGGAGCCGTAGTCGCTGTTGCCGTGGTAGCCCATCACCTTGGCCTCGCCGAGGATGCGCGCGGCCAGCCGGGCCGGGTCGGTGTCGCCGCGCGCCAGCAGGGCGGTCACCTCGGCGGTGCGGTTGACGAACGCGAACACCCGTACCTTGCTGAACTGTTCGCTCATCGCCTGCACCAGCAGCATGGTGAAGTCGGCGAACCCGGCCACCGAACCGGACACGTCGCACAGCAGCACCAGCTCCGGCCGGGCCGGTCGGCGCAGCCGGTACGCCGGGCGCAGCGGCACCCCGCCGGTGGACAGCGAGCGGCGCAGGGTGCGCCGCAGGTCGATCTGCCCGTGGGCCGCCTTCCGGCGCCGGGCGGCCAGGCGCGTGGCCAGCTTGCGGGCCAACGGGTGCACGGTGCGCCGGAGTTCGGCGAGCTGGTCGGGGCCGGCGGCGAGGAAGTCGATCCGGTCGGCGGCCGGCGTGACCGCGCGCTCGGCGATCCGCTCGGTTCCGCGCAGCTCGGCGACGCGGCGGCGGGCCTCGCCGGCGACCATCGCGCGGAAGTCCTGGATACGGCGGCGGATCTCGTCGGCGAGGACGCGGTCGGAGAGGTCGGCCGCTTCCCGGCCTTCGCGCAGGGCGGCGAGGATCCGGGCGAGCAGGGTCTCCGGGGCGAGCCGGCCGAGCGCCTGGTGGGCCGACCAACCGTCCGAGCCGGGGGCGGAGCCGGTGCCGTAGCGGCCGAAGGACTCGACCGCCTCGCCCGCCAGCGCGGCGAGTGCGGCCCGGTCGTCGGCGGCGAGCGCGGCGGCGATGCGCTCGCGCAGGTCGTCGCGGGCGGGGTCGGGGCGGCCGAAACGCGGTGCGTCGTCCTGCGGTTCGACGTGGCGCGCGGCCTCCAGTGTGCCGACGCCGAGTGGGAAGAAGAGGTCGAAGGCGGCGTCGAAGACCGCCCGTTGGCCGTCCGAGCGCAGCAGCGCGGCGGCCAGCCCGGCGCGCATCTGCTCGCGGTCGGCGAAGCCGAGGACGTCGAGCACGGCCGCCGCGTCCACCGTCTCGGCCGGGCCGATCCGCAGCCCGTGCCCGCGCAGCGCGCGGACCAGGCCGGTCAGGCGGGCGGCGGGATCGGTCGTCATGCGACGGTGAGCTTCCGGGTGGCCTTCCGCACGTCGTCCTGGTGCTTGAGGATCACCCCGAGGGTGTCCTGGACGACCGCCTCGTCCAGGGTGTCGGCGCCGAGCGCGAGCAGCGTGCGGGCCCAGTCGATGGTCTCCGCGACCGACGGCGCCTTGCGCAGTTCCATGGCGCGCAGCGCGCCGACCACCCGGACCAGCGACGCGGCCAGCGTCTCGTCCAGGCCGGGCACCTTCAGCCGGACAATCCGGCGCTCCAACTCCGCGTCCGGGTAGTCGAGGTGGAGAAAGAGGCAGCGGCGGCGCAGCGCCTCCGACAGCTCCCGGGTGGCGTTGGACGTGAGCAGCACGAACGGGCGGCGGCTCGCCGTGATGGTGCCCAACTCGGGCACCGTCACCTGGAAGTCGCTGAGCACCTCCAGCAGCAGCGCCTCCACCTCGACGTCGGCCTTGTCCATCTCGTCGATCAGCAGCACCGTCGGCTCGTCGCCGCGGATCGCGGTCAGCAGGGGGCGGGTGAGCAGGAACTCCTCGCCGAAGATGTCGGTGCGGGCGTCGTCCCAGCTCTCGTCACGCCCGGCGGTGATCCGCAGCAACTGCTTGGCGTGGTTCCACTCGTAGAGGGCGCGGGCCTCGTCGATGCCTTCATAACACTGCAACCGGACCAGTCGGGCGCGACCGATTTCGGCCAATGCCTTGGCGAGTTCGGTCTTGCCGACCCCGGCCGGCCCCTCGACCAGCAGCGGCTTGCCCAGCCGGTCGGCCAGGAACACCGTGGTCGCCACCGCCGTGGAGGCGAGGTAGCCCGTCGCGGCCAACTGCCGTGCGGCGTCCGCCACCGACGTGAAGAACCCCGTTCCGTCCCCGTTCATCCCCGCTCCGTTTCCGCCTCGCCGTGACCGTCGGCCAGCACCCTACCGGCCGGTCGCTTCGCTGTCTCGGGGTCAGGTGCGGCGGTGCGTGGATGTGTACGAACCGGACAGGTGTGGTCATTCCCGTTCTTTGCCATTGGTTGGCGAGATTTATTGCATGGATATGAGGTCCGTATCCGAAGCTAATGGGGCTTCAGCGGCCCTAGGATCTTATTGCTGCCATGACAACTGTCCTGGTGCAAGGGGGCCGTGACGGCCCGGGGGAAGAGGGGATATGACGGACATACCCAAGAGCGCGGGAACACCCCGCAAGCGTTTACGTGCCCGCTTGCTGACGGCGACCGCGTTCGCCCTGGCTGCGACGATGGCGGGGACCACGGTCGCCCAGGCGCTTCCGTCCGACGCCGGCCCGGCGCCGATGCCGGCCGAATACCGATCACGGGTGGTCGACGCCTGGACGGGCGGCGGCCTCGCCGTTCGCGACGAGGCCGAGAAGGCGCTGCGCGGCTCGGACGCCGACATCACGACCTTCCTGACCAGTACGCTCGCCCGTGCCCAGGCATCGGACGAGCGGTTCGCCGTCATCGCAATGCTGAGCAACACGGGCAAGGGCGTGCGTGACGCCGCGTCGAAGGCGCTGAGCGGCTCGGACGCCGACGTCCACGCGTTCGTCACCAGCGGCTGGCAGAACCCGATGATGGACGACCGCCGGGTGGCGATCCTGTCCGTCATCACCGGCGCTGACGCCGGCGTCCGGACGGCCGGTGGCAAGGCGCTCGACGACGGCACGGCCCAGGCCATGGACGACTTCCTGACCAGTGGCCGGTTCAAGGCGCAGGAGGAGGACGACCGCGTCGCCGTCCTGCGGCTGATGGGCGTCTACACCGGCGCGGAGTTCACCAAGCAGGCCAACCGGGTGCTCAACGGCACCCCCGCCGACATTCGCGAGTTCCTGCGCAGCGGCCAGTACCTGGCCCAGGCCAGGGACCAGGAGACGCTGTCCGTCAAGCAGCTCGCCCAGGCCGCGAGCGACGCCACCAAGCGGGCCCAGACCGAGACCGCCGCCGCCAAGGAGGCCGGCGACCAGGCCGAAGCCGCCGCCGCGCAGGCCAAGCAGGCCGCGCAGACGGCCGCCGCCGAGGCCGCCGCGGCCAAGGACGACGCGGACAAGACGGGCGCTGCTGCCAACAAGGCAGCCCAGGCAGCCCAGGCCGCCGCGCAGGCCGCCAAGACCGCGATCGACGCCTCCAACACGGCGGTGTCGGCGGCGCAGACGGCCGCCACCGCGGCCCGCTCGGCCGCGTCCGCCGCAGCTGCCGCAGGCCAGGCCGCCAGCCGCGCCTACAACGCCGCGGCCGGCGCCGCGGGCGACGCGAGCCAGGCCAAGGCCGCCCGCGAAGCCGCCCAGGGCGCTCGCGACGCGGCCGCCGGTGCCCGGGACGCTGCGGCGGCCGCCGCCAGCGCCGCCGAGGCCGGTACCAGGGCGGGCCAGGCCGGCTCCGCCGCGGCCCGCGCCGCGAACAACGCCGCCGCTGCCGCCGAGGCCAGCGCACAGGCCGCGAGCTCGGCCGGGGCGGCCACCACCCAGGCGGCCCGTGCCCGCAACGCGGCCACGACGGCGCGCAACGCGGCCAACGCGGCCACCGCCGCGGCCACCCGAGCCGAGAACCTCGCCACCTCGGCCGCCGCGGCCGCCAGCGAGGCCAACGTCCGGGCCAACGCCGCCGCCGACCACGCCGAGAAGGCCGCCAAGGCCGCCGACGACTCGGCCAACGCGGCCGGGCAGGCCCAGAACTGGGCGGACATCGCGGGCCGGCACGCGGACGCCGCGGCAGCCGCCGCCAAGACCGCGTCCGACGCGGTCACGCAGGCCCAGAACATCGAGAAGCTCGCCCGCGACGCCGAGACGGCGAAGCTGGAGGCGGACAAGCTGCTCGGCGTCACCCAGGCCGACCTCCTCCTCAAGGACGAGCAGGCCACCCAGGTCCGCTTCGACCAGCAGCAGACCGAGGCCGCCACGCAGGACGGTGCGACGAAGGACCTCGTCAAGCAGGCGGCGGCTCCCGGCGCCGACACCAGGACGGCTGCGAAGGCCGGCCGGGCGGCGGCGGTCAACCTGCTGAAGTCCACCGGCGCCTGGACCCGTGCCTCGGCCCAGGCCGCCCTCGCCGGGCCGGACGAGGCCGTGGTGAGCTGGGCGAAGACGGACTACCAGCGCAGCATGCGCATGGACGACCGCGAGAAGATCGTCGCCGTCTCGAAGGTCGGCAACGCGACCCTCGCGAGCGCCGCCCAGAAGTCACTGGAGAGCACCGACCCCAAGGCGGTCGAGGCCTTCCTCAGCGGCGGCGCGCTCCAGGCCCAGTCCGACGACATGCGGATGCAGATCCTCCGGCTGATCACCGGCGGCGGCAAGGCCCTCCAGCGGGACGGCGGCGCGGCCCTGAGCGACGGCAGCGTGCCCGTCATGGCCGCGTTCCTGTCCAGCGGTTACGCCAAGGCGCTCGCCGAGGACGACCGGGTGGCCGCCATCGGGATCGTGACCAGCGGCGGGCCGAACGTGCAGGCGGCGGGCGCGGTCGCGCTGGCCGGACCGTCCTGGATGCAGCACGACTTCGTCTCGAAGACGCAGTTCAAGGCGGCCCAGAAGGACGCCGACACCGACGCGCACGTGTCCTCCGTGCTGGCGATGATCTCCAACGCGGCGAAGGACGCGGTCACCGCCAACCAGAGCGCCCAGCTCGCCTACCAGATCGCGGCGAACGCACGTGGCGCCGCACAGGACGCGGCGAACTGGGCGAGCCAGGCGCAGCAGTCGGCCCAGGCGGCGAAGGGGTACGCGGACGACGCCAAGGCCAAGTCCACCGCCGCGGACGCGTCCGCTGCCGCTGCGGCCGCGTCGGCGCAGAAGGCCAAGAGTGCGGCGGCCACCGCCCAGAGCGCCAACCGCCAGGCCAACTACTCCGCCACCCAGGCCACGACCTCCGCGAAGCAGGCCGTGAACTCGGCGTCGAGCGCGAAGGCTTCGGCTGCCGCGGCCGCGGCCAGCGCGAGCGCCGCGGGCAAGGACGCGAGCGCGGCCGCCCAGGCCGCGAGCGACGCCAACGGGATCGCCGCCCAGAAGCGCGAGCAGGAGCAGGCCGCCGCTGCCGCTGCTGCCGCCGCCCAGGCCCAGGCCAACGCCAACAACCACGTCGACCCGGTGAACCAGCCGGCCAACGACTCGGTGACCGTCCCGGTGGTGAGCAAGCCGACGCCGGGTCAGCCGCCGAAGGACGACAAGCAGCTGTTCCGGGACTACGGCGACTTCCTGGGCAACGTGAGCACCTGGACCGGAATTGCGGCGGGCGTTGCGGCGGTCATTCCGGGCGGACAGCCCATCGCGCTCGGCCTCACGGTGGTATCCCTGGGCGCGGGCGTCTTCGGAAGCCTCTACAAGGGGATCGGCTACGGCTTCACCAGCCACGAGTTCACGTTCGCCGCGGCGACCACGGCGCTCTCGGGCATCGGCGCCGGTGTGTCCGGCGTGATGGCCTGGGGCCGAGGGGAAATGGCCAAGGCAGGCGTGAAGGTGGTCGAGTCGGTCGGCGAGAAGCTGTCGAACGCGGGGCACAACATCGTCTCGTCCTTCGTCAGCCTGTTCGGGGACGACGACTAGTCTGTCCGTTGTCGAACGAACCTGATGGCACAGAGCTGCGGGGCCCGCGCCCGACGCGGGCCCCGCAGCCCGAACGAGGGGGTGTGCGGTGACTCCGCTGGGGCTGAGCGTCGCGTCGTGGCTGTGGATCGCCGTTCTGGCGGCGGGTGTGTTCTGGGCGGTCGCGGTGCCGGGGATGCCCACCACGGAGTACCGGATCAGGACGGCCCTGGCTCCCGTCGTCGGGGCGCTCACCGCCTTCGCCTACTACCGCGTGGGGCACCAGGAGCCTGCCACCGTGATCGTGTTCTACACGACTGCGCTGCTGGCGTTCGCGGCGGGCATGATCGGCCACCGCAGGGAGCTGGCACGACGGTTGATGGAGGCGAAGCGCAAGGGCGAGCCGGAGGACGCCACCTGGTCGGTCGCCATGATGGCGCAGGTTCTCGTCTCCCTCGTCGTGTTCTGCATCGCGGCGTTCTGGATCATCTGACAGCCGCATCCATTACTTTCTCAATCTGTATCAATTCGCTTTTCCAACAAGGGGGTTTACTCATGCGTTCCATCGCAAGGGCGGCCGTCATCGGCACCATCGTCGGCGCGGTCGCCGTGTCGGGCATCGTGGGGGCCGTCGCGGCCGACGGCGGTGCCGCGGTTGCCGCGGCGGCGTCGGCCGACACTCCGCCGCCGCCGGCCGTGGAGGACTTCGCCTACCCGGGCGCGGACCAGATCTTCAAGGACCGCGGCATCAAGCTGAAGAGCGGCGACGGCAACATCATCCTCGCCGCGACCTGCTCGCCCGGCATGCTGGAGATCGACGCCCGCCCGATCAACATCGGCCGGTACTGCTTCACCACCACGGGGGCGAGCGGCCGGCTGAGCCTGGAACTGCCGTCGACCGTGGGCGTTAGCACCCCGGTCAACTACTCGGCGCGCGTGGTCCTGGTCACCGGCACCGAGACCAAGATCCAGGACCTGAAGCCGGGCACCTGGACCGGCGTGGGCGAGACCACCGACCCGCAGCAGCGCTCGTTCACCACGCTGGAGATCACCACCACCCTCGTCAAGTAGGGCTCCGGTCCAGCAGATCGACGTACTTTCCACTTCCGTAACGAGGAGTTCCATCGTGTTTCGCTCACGTCCGCGCGCCGCGTGGATGACGGGGATGCTCGCCTCGGCCGCCGTCGTCGGCAGCCTGGTGAGTGCCGGTACGGCCAACGCCCTGATCGGTGACAGCGTGCCGAACGGCACCTACGCGTTCACCACCAAGCTCGACATCGGCGGCCAGCGCTCGTGCACCGGTTCCCTGGTGGACCCGTACTGGGTGCTGACGGCGAGCAGCTGTTTCGCCGACGACCCGGCGCAGCCGCAGGCGCTGCAGGCCGGTGCGCCGAAGCTGAAGACGGTCGCGACGGTTGGACGCACCGACCTGACGACCAACGCCGGGTTCTCGTCCGAGGTGACGCAGCTGGTGCCGCGTGCCGACCGTGACCTGGTGCTGGTGAAGCTCGCTCAGCCCGCGCAGGGCATCCCCACCGTCAAGGTGGGCGCCGCGCCGACCGCCGGTGAGACCCTCACCGTGGCCGGCTACGGCCGCACCAAGGACGAGTGGGTGCCGAACACGCTGCACAGCGCCTCGTTCACCGTCCAGTCCTCGACCGCCACCACCGTCGCCGTCACCGGCAAGACGGCCGGCAAGGACGCGATCTGCAAGGGCGACACCGGCGGCCCGGCGCTGCGCGCCACGACAGGCGGCGGCGTGGAGCTGGCTGGCGTCAACAGCCTGTCCTGGCAGGGTGGTTGCCTCGGTTCCGGCGCGGAGACCCGGACCGGCGCGGTGGAGACCCGGGTGGACGACCTGGCGAGCTGGGTGTTCGACACCCGGCTGCACACGGCCTCGCTGAAGAACAACTACAGCGGCCTGTGCGCCTACGTGCCGTGGCAGACGCCGCAGGACATGGCCAACCTGGTCCAGGTCGGCTGCGACCGCCAGTACGTCGACCAGATCTGGGACCTCCAGAAGGTCGACGGCGGCTACTCGCTGCGCAACGTCAAGTCCAACAAGTGCGCCTACGTGCCGTGGCAGACGCCGAACAACGGCGCCGAGGTGGTCCAGATCTTCTGCGACCCGCAGTACGTCGACCAGGTGTGGAAGCTGGAGCCGGTGAGCGGCGGCGGCTACCAGCTGCGCAACGTCAAGAGCAACAAGTGCATGACCGGCTGGTCGCGGGAGGCCGCAGCCGGTCAGAAGCTGACCCAGTTCGACTGCATCCCGGAGTACTCGGACCAGGTCTTCACGATCTGACGATACGTCATCATCGAGCGGCGTCCGGCAACCTCGCGTTGCCGGACGCCGTTTCGCTTGTGCCGGGTGTCAGTTGACGTAGATCAGCGGGCTGCCCGCAGCGGAGGTGTCGGTGACGGGGCCGTACGTGGCGGTGAAGTAGCCGGTCGAGGAGCACAGGCTCGAACCGGAGCTGAGGCCGAACGGCTGGGCGGCGAAGCCGATGCTGTTGTCGGTGTTGGAGGTGGTGCCGGAGATGCTGGCCGCCTGCTGGTAGACGCAGCTGACGCTGCCCAGGATGGTGTTGAGCACCACCGTGGTCTGCATCGGGCCGGCCGCGCCGGGCGCGAGGGTGACCGGGCTGCCGGGGCCGTCGCCGACGGTGTTGGTGTAGGACAGGTTGTCGACGGTGATGCTCTGGACGCCGGTGACGCCCATGACGTTGGACGTGCAGGAGTCGAAGGTCTGGGTGTTGAGCTGCTCGACGGCGTTGCCGGGTGCGGCCGGGTTGTCGGTGACCGTGGCGGAGAACGAGGAGACGGCGCAGCTGATGCCCTTGGTGCTGGTGGCGCTGTCGTAGAAGGTGGCGGACGTGCCGGGCAGCAGGCTGGCGGTGAGGACGTCGCCGACGGTCGCGGCCGGGCCGCCGAGGCTGCCGGTGGTCAGGACGGCGGAGGCGTCGGCCCGGGCGGGGCCGACGGCGGTGGCGGCGAGGGCGAGTGCGGCGAGGGCTGCGGTTCCTAGGGTGCGGCGGATGCGCATGAGGGTGTCTCTCTCCGTGCGGAGTCGGGTGGGGGTTTCCGCCCGCCGTGGGTGTGGTGGAGCGCGCGGCGGGGGAGGGTGCGGGCATGGCGGGTGCGGTTCTCCGCGAACCACGGCGCGGCGGGCCCGGCGCCACGGGCCCGCTCTGCGGCGGAGGTGTGCGCGGTGCAGTGGGGTGCCGGCCGGCGGCTGCCACCGCCGGGCGAGCGTCCGCCGTGGTCCCGGAGCCCGGGATGGCGTAGTCGGCCGTCGGGCCCTGGAGGTTCCCCGGGTCGCCCACCGATTGGAAACCTGCCAGTGTTGTAAACCCGTTGTTGCGTCAATGTCAAGGCAGAAAGCGGGAGTTGGTGATGGAGGGAAATTCCTTCGGGGGTGCCGACGTGGTCCTGCTGCCGGGCGCGCGGACCGGCCGCGACCCGGCCCGTTCGATCAAGCGCGGCCCCAGCCGGCTGCCCCCGGACGTGGTCGCCGCGACGCAGCGCGAGCGGCTGCTCGACGGGCTGGTCCACACCGTCGCCGAACACGGCTACCAGCATGCGACGGTCAGCGACATCTGCCGCGCCGCCGGGGTGACCAGGCCGGTGTTCTACGAGCTGTTCAGCGGCAAGGAAGACGCCTTCCTGGCCGCCCACCGGCACGGCACCGGGGTGGTGATCCGGCGGATGGCGGCGGCCTTCGCGGTCGAGCCGGACTGGTGCACGGGCATTCGGCAGGCGCTCGACGCGATGCTCCGGCTGCTGGCCGGCGTACCGGCGTTCGCGACCATGGCGGTGATCGAGATCGAGGCGGTCGGCCCGGCCGGGCGGCGGGAGCGCGATCAACTCCTCAAGAAGTTCCGGGCGTTCTTCGCCGAGGTGCCGCAACTGCCGGGCGGGATCGAGGTGGAGGCCGTGGTCGACGCGGTGGTGGGCGGCGTCTACAGCGCGGTGTACCGGCAGGTGGGCTCCGGCAGGACGGGCGAACTCGAGGATCTTCTGCCGGTGTTGAGCCTGTTCTGTCTCGCGCCCTTCCTCGGGCCGGCCGAGGCCGGCCGTCGCCTGGGTCTCGCGGACGGATGAATTCCGAACGCGGGAAACAAAACTGACGAACAGTCAAGATCCATGGCCGGTTGGTGAAGATCCTTCGTGCACCCGTATTGACCCGGCCGATACCGAGCAGTAGCTTCTCGGTTATTCCACCCGCGGTCCGACCACCGTTCCCGTCCCGCTGCCGAGGGACGGGCGACCGGCCCGGCCGTGGAACGCTGTCCGCGCCAGGACGACGTGCCAGTGCCTGCCCGTCCCAACCCACCCACAGGGAGCACACATGGCCATGTCCGAGGAGGCCGCCGCGGCGGCCGAGGCACCCGACACACCGCCCGGGCCGAGAAGAGGACGTGTCCGTCTGAAGCGCACCGCGCTGATGGCCGTCCCGGCCGTCGTCGCCGGGGGCGTCCTGATGACGCTCACCGCACAGGGCGTGCTCGCCGCGAACTTCGCCATCTCCGGCATGCCGTTCACGATCACCGCCGACAAGCTCGACGGCAAGGGCTTCGAGCAGTTCGGCAGCCTGGACCACATGATCCCGAAGAGCCCCAACCAGGGGAACACCGGCGGTCAGGTGCTGGTCGCGGTGTCGGCGATCAAGAACGCCGAGATCACCAACCTCTGCCAGAGCGTCGACCTCGGCGGCATCAACCTGGTGATCCACGCGGGCGACGCCGGCACGCCGGTCAGCGCGCAGGACCTGACGACCGACTCCGACCTGCTCTCCGGCGACGCGTCGTTCAACAACATCGAGATCGGCGGGGACGCCAGCACCTACACCAAGGCCGGGGTCAAGGGGAACCCGGGCGTCTTCGGGCAGCAGGCCGACACCGTCACCATGACCCACGTCAGGCAGCACAACTACGCCAGCACGGCGGTGCAGTTCAAGCTGCCCAACCTGAAGCTGAGCTTCAGCTCGAAGGGCTGCTAGTGGCCGAGCCCGAGTCGCCTCCCGCAGGCTCCGGCGGCCCCGGTGCCTCCGACGGCGCCGGCAACTCAGGCGGCTCCGGCAGGGGAGAGGCCGTGGGGACGGCCGCCACCCCCGTCGCGGCAGCCGTCGGTCCCGCGCACGCCAGTTCGGTCGAGCGACGGGACTGGCGGGGACGGCGACCCTTCTGGGGCGGACTGGTGGTGCTGCTGGGCGGCGCCGAGATCCTGTTCACCCTGCGGGCGCCGCTGCCGGTCGTCCTGCACATCGGGATGCAGGGGCTGGCCGGCTACCTCGTCCCGACGGTGATGGTGCTGTGCGGCCTGCTGATCCTGTTCAACCCGGCGCAGCGGCTGTTCTACTCGATCATGGCCCTGCTCGCGTCGCTGGCCAGCTGGGTGACGTCCAACCTGGGCGGCTTCCTGTTCGGCATGCTGTGGGGCGTGATCGGTGCCTGCCTCACCTTCGGCTGGGTGCCCGACCAACCGCTCAGACGCGGCCGGGCGCGCCGGGAGGAACGGCGTGAGGAACGCCGGGCCCGGCACGGCAAGGCAGCCGGCCCGGCCGGCGCATGACGGCGGCGCCCCGCCCCCGGTGAAGGGAGAGCACCGGGGGCGGGGCGCCGCGTTCACTGCCGCAGTGTGTCCGACGTGGCGCGGACAGGCGGGCGCAGATCAGATCGTCGAGACGTCGATCACGAACCGGTACCGGACGTCGCTCGCCAGCACCCGTTCGTACGCCTCGTTGATCTGGTCGGCGCGGATCAGCTCGATCTCCGCGGTGATGCCGTGCTCGCCGCAGAAGTCCAGCATCTCCTGGGTCTCCGGCAGCCCGCCGATCATCGAGCCGGACAGCGACCGGCGGCCGACGAGCAGCGCGTGCGCGTTCACCGTGACGGGCTTCTCCGGTGCGCCGACCTGGACCATCGTGCCGTCGGCGCGCAGCAGCCCGAGGTAGGCGCTGAGGTCGAGGTCGGCCGAGACGGTGTTGACGATCAGGTCGAAGGTGCCGGCCAGCTCGGTGAAGGTGGCCGGGTCCGAGGTGGCCCGGTAGTGGTCGGCGCCCAGCTTCAGCCCGTCCTCGCGCTTGCGCAGCGACTGGCTGAGCACGGTGACCTCCGCGCCCTTGGCGTGGGCGATCTTGACGCCCATGTGGCCGAGTCCGCCGAGGCCGACGATCGCGACCTTCTTGCCCGGGCCCGCGCCCCAGTGGGAGAGCGGCGAGTAGAGGGTGATCCCGGCGCACAGCAGCGGGGCGGCGGCGTCCAGCGGCAGGTTGTCGGGGATGCGCAGCGCGTAGCCCTCGTCGATCACCAGCTGGGTGGAGTAGCCGCCGTAGGTGGGCTCGCCGTCGCGGCCGATGGCGTTGTAGGTGAAGGTGGCGCCGCCGTCACCGGTGCAGTACTGCTGGAGGCCGGCCCGGCAGTTGTCGCACTCCCGGCAGGAGTCGACGAAGCAGCCGACTCCGACCCGGTCCCCGACCTTCCAGCGGGTGACGCCGGGGCCGACCTCGCTCACCACGCCGGCGATCTCGTGGCCCGGCACCATCGGGAAGATGCCGGTGCCCCAGTCCTCGCCGACCTGGTGGATGTCGGAGTGGCAGATGCCGGCGAACTCGATGTCGATCAGGATGTCGTGCTCGCCCACCGCGCGGCGGGGCACCGTGGTCTTCTGCAGCGGGGACTTCGGGGTGAGCGCCGCGTAGGCGGCGACCGTGCGGGTGGTACCGGCGTTCGTGTCGTTCGTGATGCCCGTGTTCGTGATGCCCGTGTTCGTCATGTCCTCAAGGCTGCGCCGGGCCGGAGCGGCCAACCAGACCAAGGATCAACGTACGAAGCCGCAGCGTACGAGCCCCGAACGTAGGAAAGCCGGGCGTACGGAACGCGAGCGTAGGAGAGCGGAACCTACGCACGGCAGTATCACGTTCGCGTACGCCCGGGCGGCCGATCGCCCGCATACTGCAGGCATGGACCAGCGCACCGAACTCAGCGAGTTCCTCCGTTCCCGCCGCGCCCGGCTGCGGCCCGAGGACGTGGGCCTGCCCGACCACGGGACCCGCCGCCGGGTGCCCGGCCTGCGCCGCGAGGAGCTGGCCCAGCTCGCCGGGGTCAGCACCGCTTACTACACCCGGCTCGAACAGGGCCACGGCGAGAACGTCTCCGCGGCCGTGCTGGACGCCATCGCCCGCGCCCTGCGGCTCGGCCCGGCCGAGCGCGACCACCTGGGCCGCCTCACCAAGCCCGCCCGCCGCCGCTCCGGCCGCGCGGCGGCCCGCGTGCAACAGGTCCGGCCCGCGCTCCAGCAGCTCCTGGACGCGATGGAGGGCGTGCCCGCCTACGTCCTGGGGCGGCGGCTGGACGTCATCGGCTGGAACCGGCTCGGCGCCGCCCTGCTCGGCGACTTCGGCGCGATGCCGCCGGAGCAGCGCAACATGGCCTGGCACGTCTTCCTCGACCCGGCCGCCCGCGAGCTGTACCAGCCCTGGGAGGGCAAGGCCGCCGACGTCGTCGGCATTCTGCGCCTGGACGCCGGCCGCGACCCGGACGATCCGAGGCTGGCCTCCCTGATCGGCGAACTCTCCGTCAAGAGCGAGGACTTCCGCCGCCTCTGGGCGGCCCACGGCATCCAGGACAAGGGCCACGGCACCAAGGAACTGCGCCACCCGGTGGTCGGCCGCCTCAGCCTCCAGTACGAGACCCTCCGCCCGGCGGGCGACCTCGAGCAGGTACTCGTCGCCTACCATGCCGCACCCGGCTCGACCTCCGCCGAATCCCTGCGCCTGCTGGCCAGTTGGGCGGCGACCGAACACCTTGCCGAGCCCGAGTCCCAGTCCGAGTCCGAGCCCGACGTGAAGCCTGCCGCGGAGGGTCGGGAAACTCCGTCGGAAACCTCGCGTTAGGCCCGATGGTCCCGGGTGCGGCCGGGGCCATCGGCCCTTCCGGGCGGTCGGCGGCAGGCGGTTGACTGGGCGGGTCATGGAGATCAGCAGCACCGCCGAATACGCATGGTGGCCGACGTCCGGTCCGGGCTCCTCGTAGCCGGCCTGCCGGTGGCCCAGGTCCGCTACGACCAGGCGCTCTACCGGTAGCAGTAGGAGTCCGAGGACGCGTCGCCGCCCGCGAGGTGCGTCTGGTGCACCCGCAGCCCCCGGAAGTCCGCGCCGTGCGGGAAGAACCGCTCGTCCACGGTCAGCCCGCCCGCCTCGGTGTCGGCGTCCAGCTTGACGATCCACGGCTCGATGCCGTCCGGGTAGAACTGGTCGTCCCAGGCCCCGTAGAGCGAGTTGGTGAGGTAGAGCCGCTTGCCGTCCCGGCTGATCTCCACCATCTGCGGCGCGCCGCTCAGCGGGCGCTCCGGCTCGGCGGGGTGCGGGGTGCGGGCGGCCACCCCGCCGAGCCGCACCGAGGCGGTCCGCCGGGGGTGGAACGGGTCGGACACGTCGTACTGGAACAGCTCGCCGGTGCCCCACGCGGACACGTACAGCCAGCGGTCGTCCACCGACAGGTTGATGTCGGTGACCAGCGGCGGCACGGCCTCGAACGGCTGGAGCGCGGGCGGCAGGCTCTCGGCCTTGGCCGGCTCGGCCGGTATCTCGATCACCTTGCGCGCGGTGAACGCCGCTCCGTCCCGGTACCAGAGCCACACCGAGGAGGAGAGGTCCTCGACGTTGGCCACCACGCCCGCGAACCCCCACTCCGCCTGCGGATCGTGCGCCGGGCGCAGCTCCAGCACCATCTGGTGCTGGTCGCCGAGGTCGACCCGCTGGAGGTGCCGGCCCGAGTCCAGCTCCCAGAAGTGCAGCGCGTGCCCGTACTCGCGCCGCAGCAGCAGCTCCGGCCGCACCCCGTCCTCGACCATCCACGGCGTGCCCCACTCGCTGGTGACGCCCACGTTCGTCCCCAGGTGCCACCACACGTCGTACGCGAAGTGCTGCGGCCCGCGCTCGGTCTCCCACGCGCGCAGCACGTCGAAGGTGGTGTGGTCGAGCAGCGCCACCCCGCCCGGCCCGTCCGAGCCGTCCCCGCTCCCCAGGCACGACAGGAACACCCCGTCCGGCCCGCAGTGCAGCGTGTGCGGCCGCGAGTACCCGGCCCGCGCCGCCAGCTCCTCCGCCGACACCGTCTTCACCAGCCTCGGCCGCACCGGATCCGGCCGGGTGTCCATCACGTGCAACCGCGACGACCGCAGCCCCGGCAGCAGCAGGAACCGCCGCTCCGGGTTCTCGTGGCAGGCGTGCGCCAGCGCGCTGGAGCAGGCGTTCCACCCGAAGTGGTGCAACTCATCGCCCAGCGTCGGCAGTTCGGCGAAGTTTAGCACCTTCCCGTAACTCGCCGACGCCGGATCGGTGTCCACCGTGAGCAAGGCGTCCGGCCGTCGCCCCGCCCGGTCGAACCCGGCGACGTACGCCAGCCTCTCCGGCGGCGCGGCCATCGCGTCGGTGGCCGAGCGGTAGAGCGACGGATCGGTGTGCGCTGTCTCCTGACCATGCCCGTGTGGCATCGCGGACTCCTCAACTCGCCTTGCGGATACGGGGAGTGACGTGCGTCCGGGTAGCGTTCCACACTCCCACCGGCGCACAGCAGGCGCACGGAGGGAGGTCCAGTGGTGCGGGTCACCGGGCCGGCGGCGCGCGGCGGACGGACGCCGCCGAGCGGAGGCGGGCTACCGGCCGGTATCGTCGGGGCTTCCGGATCGGAGCACCTGTCACGGCAGGTCGGAGCAGAGGTTGGGTGCGGCGGGCGATGGAGTTTCGGGAAGACGTGCTGGGTGCCCCCTACGAGGTCGTGGAGCTGCCGCTTCGGCCGGACGACGAGGGGGAGGTCCTCGCGACGCTCGTGCGGCGGCTGGTGCCCGGGTCGGACAAGGCCGTGCTGTACATCCACGGGTACAACGACTACTTCTTCCAGACCAACCTCGCGGACCACTTCGCCGGGCTCGGCTACTCCTTCTACGCGCTCGACCTGCGCAAGTACGGTCGCTCGCTGCGGCCGCACCAGTCGCCGAACTTCGTGCGCGACCTCGCCGAGTACGACGAGGAGATCGACGAGGCGATGCGGATCGTCCGCGAGGTCGACGGGCACCGGCAGGTGCTGCTGAACGGGCACTCAACCGGTGGGCTCGTCGGGGCGCTGTGGGCCGGGCGGCGTGCGGGGCGGGGGCTGATCGACGGGGTATTCCTGAACAGCCCGTTCCTGTCGATGCCGGTCGCGCCCGCGGTGGTGACGGTCAGCGGGCCGGCCGTCACCGCCATCGCGCGGTTCGCGCCGACCCGGGTGCTGCCCTCGACGATGAACCCGCACTACACGCACAGCCTGCACAAGGACCACCGCGGCGAGTGGGACTTCGACCTGAAGCTCAAGCCCGCCGAGGGGTTCCCGCTGTTCGCCGGGTGGCTTTCGGCCATCCACCAGGGACACCGGCAGGTACGGCGCGGGCTCGGGATCGACGTCCCCGTGCTGCTGATGGCGTCCACCGCCTCGATCTCCACCACCAAGTGGCACAACGCCCTGCACCACGCCGACGGCGTGCTGCGCGCCGACGACATCGCCGCACAGGCGCCGCGCCTGGGCCGGCACGTCACCGTCGTCCGGATCAAGGGCGGCATGCACGACCTCGTCCTCTCCGGCGAGGCCGCCCGCACCCAGGTCTTCGACGAGCTGAACCGCTGGCTCGCCGCGTACGTGGACGTCGAGGCGACGGCGTGACCGACGAGCGGGTGCCGGTCGGGCGGCAGACGGACCTCGGGTTCGCCAAGCTGATGCCCGACGTCGACCGCGACGGCGGCTGGCTGCTCACCCTCGACGGCACCCCGCAGTCCTACGTCGACCTCTCCGACCCGACCCACCTGGAGTTCGAGTACACCCGCCGCCTCGGCCACCTCGCCGACGCGCTCGCCCCCGCCGGCCAGCCGCTCGACGTCCTGCACCTCGGTGGCGGCGCCCTCACCGTGCCCCGGTACATCGCCGCCACCCGCCCCGGCTCGCGGCAGCGGGTCGTCGAGGTGGACGGGCCGCTGCTCGCCCTCGTCGAGGAGCACCTGCCCTGGCAGGGGCCCGGCGTGGACATCACGGCGACGGTCGGGGACGCCCGCGCCGTCCTCGCCGAGGTGCCCGGCGGCTCGCTGGACCTGGTGATCGCCGACGTCTTCCGCGGCTCGCGCACCCCCGCGCACCTCACCTCGGTGGAGTTCGTGCGTCTGGCCGCAGCCGCGCTGCGCCCCGGCGGCTGCTACGTGGCCAACCTCGCCGACGGCCCGCCGCTGGCCTTCGCCCGGGCCCAGGCGGCGACGCTGCGGGCCGTGCTCCCGGAGGTCTGCCTGATCGCCGAGGCGCCGGTGCTGCGCGGCCGCCGGTACGGCAACATCCTGCTGGCCGGTTCGACCGCCCCGCTGCCGGTCGCGGAGCTGTCCCGGCTGCTGGCCGCGGACATCTTCCCGGCCCGGCTGACCGAGGGTGCCGACCTGGCCGCGCTCGTCGGCCGGGTGACGCCGGTCACGGACGCGGACGCCACCGACTCCCCGCCGCCCCCGGACGGCGCGTTCAGCGTCGGGTGAACTCTCCGGGGTGTCGGGATCGGCGGTCCTTCCGCGCCCAGGTCCGGCGGCGCCCCGCTCCCGGCCGCGCCGCGCGTCGGCCCGGGCCCCGGCCCGTCCCGGGTGGCAGAATCGGCGGGTTCATACGGAGCACGGATCACCGGGCACGTCCGAGGGAGAGGGAGAGCGCGATGAGCGGCGGGGAGCGGCCGGAGCTGGGGGAGGTGCCGGAGACGGCCCTGTGGACGCTGTGGCACCGGGCGCTGGAGGCACGGCGGCCGGACACCGTCCTGCACGATCCGAAGGCCGTCGAACTGGTCGGGCGGATCGACTTCCCCTTCGAGGAGCGGTTCGGCCACGGCGCCCTCGCGTCGCAGCTCCAGGCACTGCGGGCGGCCTGCTTCGACCGCGAGGTCGCCGACTTCCTGGCCCGCAACCCGCGCGGCACGGTCGTCTGCCTCGGCGAGGGCCTGGAGACCCAGGCCTGGCGCGTCGACAACGGCCGCGCCCGCTGGCTGACCGTCGACTTGCCGGAGGTCGCCGCGCTCCGCGAGCGCCTGCTGCCGCCCGACGAGCGGCACCGGATCTTCCCCTGCTCGGCCACCGACCCGCGCTGGATGGACGAGGTGGACCCGGCCCAGGGCGTGCTGATCAGCACCCAGGGGCTGCTGATGTACCTGCGGCCCACCGAGGTCCGGGCGCTCATCGCGGCCTGCGCCGAGCGCTTCCCCGGCGCGTCGTTCGTCCTCGACGCGGTGCCGCGCTGGTTCAGCGCCCGGGCCACGCAGGGCAGGCTGCGCGACCGGCACTACCAGGCGCCGCCGATGCCGTTCGGCATGAACGCGGACGAGCACGGCAAGCTGGCCACCGCCCACCCGGCGGTCACCGGCGTCCGCGAGGTGTATCCGGAGGGCGGCCGGGGTCTCGTCCGGGTGCTGCTGCCGCTCGTCGCCCGCCTGAACGCCCGGCCGTCCGTGGTCGCACTGCGCTTTGCCTAGACTTGGGATTCGATGGGCCGGGCCGGAACCACCGCCGGGCGCCGTACGTCCTATGGCCGGGTGCCGTACGTCGTAAGGCCAGGTGAGGACCAGGCGATCGGCGGGGGGAACGGGCCCGCCGGGCACGTTAGGCTGCCTGGACGAGGGGGAGCGGCCCGGAGCCGCATCGGACGACCGCCGGGACGGGCGCGCCGCTGAGGGCCGCGCCCGTCCCGTCCTGCCACGGAGGTACTGGCCTTGCACATCGACGCCTGGATCGAGAGCGTCCCGCCGGGCGCGGTCTACGGCCTGGTCGGCCTGATCATCGGACTGGAGTCGCTGGGCATCCCACTGCCCGGCGAGATCGCCCTGGTGACGGCGGCGCTGATGTCGGTCAAGGGCGTGGTGAGCCCGTACGGCATCGCGGGGGTGGCGATCGCCGGCGCGATCGTCGGCGACTCCATCGGCTACTCGATCGGACGCAAGGGCGGCAAGCCGCTGTTCGAGAAGCTCGGACGGAGGTTCCCGAAGCACTTCGGGCCGGCCCACCTGGCCACCGCCGAGCGGTCGTTCCAGAAGTGGGGCATGTGGGCGGTCTTCTTCGGCCGGTTCATCGCGCTGCTGCGCATCTTCGCCGGACCGCTCGCGGGCGCGCTGAAGATGCCGTACTGGAAGTTCCTGATCGCCAACGTGCTGGGCGGCGTCATCTGGGCCGGCGGTACGACACTGCTGGTCTACAAGGTCGGCAAGAGCATCGAGCCGTGGCTGTCCCGGTTCTCGTGGGCCGGTCTGCTGGCCGCCCTGCTGGTCGGCGGCGCGTCGGCCTGGATCATGAAGCGCCGCGCCGCCAAGGCGCACGCCGAGCAGGAGGCCTCCGAGGCCGTCGCCGTCAAGGAGCCGGTCGCGGACTGACGGCCCGTCGGCTGCGTGTCGTAGCATCGGCGGGCAACCGTCGATCAAGCACCGTACTGGAGGCCAAGATGACGCAGCCGACCTGGGACGCCGTGGACGCGTACTTCTCCGACAAGCTGGTCGGGCACGACCCGGCGCTGGAGGCCGCGTCCGCCGCCGCCGACGCGGCCGGCCTGCCGCACATCGCCGTCGCCCCTAACCAGGGCAAGCTGCTGCACCTGATCGCCCTCACCGCCGGGGCCCGGCGGATCCTGGAGGTCGGCACGCTCGGCGGCTACAGCGCGATCTGGCTCGCCCGCGCGCTGCCCGCCGACGGCACGCTGATCACCCTGGAGATCGACCCGAAGCACGCCGAGGTCGCCCGGCAGAACCTGGCGAACGCCGGACTGGACAAGGTGGCGGAGGTCCGGCTCGGCCGCGCCGCCGACTCGCTGGCCGCGCTGGCGGCGGAGGGCGTGGAGCCCTTCGACCTCGTCTTCATCGACGCCGACAAGGTGAGCAACCCCGAGTACTTCGCCTGGGCGCTGAAGCTGACCCGGCCGGGCTCGCTGATCATCGTGGACAACGTGGTGCGCGGCGGCGCCGTCGCGGACGCCGACACCACCGACCCGTCGGTGGTCGCCACCCGTAAGCTGCACGACGTGATCGCGGCCGAGCCGCGGGTCACCGCGACGTCGGTGCAGACCGTCGGCAGCAAGGGCTACGACGGCTTCACGCTGGCGCGCGTGCAGAGCTGAACTGTGTGGGAGACGGAGACACCGTGCGAATAGGACTGCTGGGCACCGGCCCCTGGGCGGAGCGGGTGCACGCACCCGTGCTCGCCGACCACCCCGGGCTGGAGTTCGCGGGCGTCTGGGGCCGGCGCCCCGAGGCCGCGACGGCGCTCGGTGCCGCGCACGGTGTCTCCGGCTACGCGGACCTGGACACACTGCTCTCCGAGGTGGACGCGGTCTCCATCGCGCTGCCGCCGTCCGTCCAGGCGGACCTCGCGGTGCGGGCCGCCGAGGCGGGGTGCCACCTGCTGCTGGACAAGCCGGTCGCGCTGACCGTCCCGGACGCGCGCCGGGTGGCGGAGGCCGTACGGGAGCACAAGGTCGCCTCGGTGGTCTTCTTCACCGTCCGTTTCGGCGGGGACCAGATCCCGTGGATCGAGCAGCAGGCGGCGCTGGGCGGCTGGTTCACCGGCCGCTCGGACTGGCTCGGCTCGGTGTTCGCCCCCGGCAGCAGCAGCCCGTACTCGGCCTCGCCGTGGCGGCAGGAGAAGGGCGCGCTGTGGGACGTCGGCCCGCACGCGCTGTCCGTCCTGCTGCCGGTGCTCGGCGACGCGACGCAGGTGACGGCCGTCGCCGGGCCGCTCGACACCCTCCACCTCGTGCTGCGCCACGCGGGCGGCGCGTCCAGCACCCTGGCGCTCAGCCTGACCACCCCCGTCGCGGGCGGCGGCACCGGCATGGAGATCCGCGGCGAGCACGGAGTCGCCCACCTCCCGGAACGCGGCGAGGGCCCGATCGCCGCCCTGCACCGCGCCCTGGACGCCCTCCACGAATCAGCCCGCACCGGTGAACCGCACCCCTGCGGCGCCGACTTCGGCCTGCGCGTGGTCGAGATCCTGGCCGCCGCCGAACGCTCCCTGGAGTCCGCCGGCCCGGTCGACGTCTGACGCCGCCGCTCCCGCCCGGGCGGGAGCGGCGGGCCGTGATCACAACTCGAGGCCGGGGCGGGACGCGGCCCACGAAGGGCTGTGGAACTCCTCGCGAAGGATGTCCATCAGCAACTCGTCCACCTCACGGCCCATCCAGGTGCCCGCGCGGCGCTGACGCCCCTGGTACGAGAAGCCAGCCCGTTCGTATGCTTTGACGGCGCTCACGTTGGGCTCCAGGACCTTGAGCCAGATGGCCCGGAGGCCGGCGAGGTTGAACCCCCAGTCGAGGGTCAGGCGGGTCGCCTCCACGGCGTACCTGTTGCCTCGGGCCTCGGGAGCGATGCCGAGGACGAACTCAGCAGTTTGCTTGCGGAAGTTGACGTTGAGGACCGACATACCGACGGGCGTGTTGTCTTCCAGTCGCACGACCTCGAACGCGCTGTGCGTGCGGTCCTGAGTGTTCCGCTCCCAACGGGCGCGCCTGGCCTCCAAGGTCGGGGGAAGCTGAGCCCCGTATCCGAGGACGGAGCCAGGGTCGGTCTCCCAGCGGTGGTACTCGGGCAACATGTCCGCCCGAGTGAGACCGAGGCCGAGCTTGTCGCCGGCCAGCACGATCTTCGGTTCGCTCAACGTCAACTCCTCCGCTGCGTCGTCAGGTCAGACGACGTTGCCATCGGAGCAACCCTTCTGGCATTGGCTGCATCCGTTGCCGCACTTCTTATCGAACTCGCAGTCAGCGGCACACATAGCCCAGAGCGCGTCGTCCACCAGGAACCCGCACTCCCGCATCACGGTCACCGTGTCGGCGATCGTAGTCCCGTTGCCGGGGCTCTCCTCGTCGGTCGGCACGTGGTGCATGAAGCGTCCCGCGATGTTGTTACAGAACTCGGAGTACTCGCGGGTGTGGAGGATGAACGTGTGCCACCCGATGTCCACCAGTGCGGACGGACCGAGTCCGATGGCGGGCCGCTGCGCGCAGGCTCCGAGGAACGCGAGAGCCTGGTCCATGACCTGCTCCGCGAGGGCGGTCTCCAACTTCTCGTCCTTGACGATGCGGGCGACCAACCGCCCGAACAGGCTCGGGTCCACGAGGGACCGGCCGGCGATCCGTTCCGTGGTCACAAGAATCACGAAAACTCCCTGTCTCTGCCGAGAACTGACGATGCCTCAGAGAGTAGGGAAGAGAGCGGGTGAGCCTCCACGAAGTTGCACGCGGTTGCACGACCTCACCCGATCGTGGCGCGAGCTCTGGCGATGAGCTCGCGGGCCGGCCTGCCGTGGACAGCGATCTTCGCGAGGTCGGCGAAGGCGCGGAGATAGGTCTCGATCTCCCCGGGAGCAGTCACGTTGATCTCGGCCGTCAACGTCTCAACAGCCACCAGCTCGTCGTCGAAGGCGTAGAACGCTTCGACCGGCCAGACTTTTCGCCGGGCGCGGAACGGGATGACCCCACAGAGACGTTCGGGCGAGACATCAGGCTCTCAAGATGATCAAGCTGACCGACCAGGGAGTCGTCGTCGCAGACCGCGTAGTACAGCACCGCCTCTTCCAGCAGAAGCGCGAACTGGTGATCACCCTCAACCACGACTCGCGAGCGATTCAGGCGCGCTTGGACTGCTTGCTCGACATCGTCGGGCATGCCCTGGAACCGGGTGATCGACTTCAGCAGGCCGGTCGCGTACGGGCCTGTCTGAGTCATTCCCGGCATCACGTTCGAGGCGTAGACGCGGAACCGTCGAGTCCGCTGATACAGCGGGGTGGTCTTCTGGTGCACGCGCGTCATCCCGTCGCGGTGCAGATCGCGCCACCGCACGTACATGGAATCCGCAGTGCGTGAGGCTGCGATCAGGTCCCGGGCTCGCTCGGGCACGCCGCAGGCGGTGCACCAAGCGCGAATGTCGTCGTCAGAGGCAACCGTGAGGCCGCGAGCGATCCGTGACGACTTGGACTTGTGCCACCCGCACAGTTCGGCCAGCTCCAGCCCCGTCTTACCGGCGTCCTTCCTGATTGCATCGAGTTGATCAGCAACGGCTTTCCGCGCTGCTTGAGCACTGGACAGTGGCGAGGAGGGCATGAGCTGACCGACTGCGCGAGCGGTCCTCAGACGGAGTACTTCTCGTGCGGAATTGCCCGGTCCCACACCGCCTCGAAGGCCGTGGAGCAGAACGCCGCCACGTTGGGGTCCGAGGTCTCGTCGGTGTGGACCCAGTGGCCGTCACCGTCGAAGACGTTGAACTGCACGAGCTTCCCGTCGAACAACCAGAAGTCGTTGCCCGGGAGCGCGAGGTCGCTGGCGTTACGCCTGGGCAGCCACCGGACCTCTTCGCCGCCGGCCACGTTGGTGAACGTGAACGAGTGCTCGTACCGGATGTACTCGCTCGCGGGCTCGGAGACGATCCGGGCGCGGCGGACGGCTACACCGGTGCCGGTGACTTCCTGAACCAGGTCAAGCCAGGGTCGCCACCACGACGACCGGTCCTCCGGATTGAGCCGGTGGCCCGCCTTCCACGCCTCGAATCCGTCGGTCTCATTCTCGACGGCGTAGACATCCCGCATCTCCAGGTGGAGCGCTGAGTGTTCGACCGATCGAATGAGGTCGGCAAAGCTAGCCAAGCTCTGAGACATTCAGCGCCTCCTTGAGGACCTTCGCCATGCGGGCGGGGATGCGGATCACCGTCTCATGATCGGGGATCGGCCCGGCGGCGAGAACCTGAGCCTCGGTCTCGGAGTCGATCTTCCAGCCTTGAATGATCAAGTCGGAGGTCTGCTCGTCCACGAAGATCGTCGGAGAGCCGTGATCACCCGACTTGTCGTCCTTGCCGATGAACCGTAGCTGCATGACGTCCTCCCCATGGAACTGGTTGCGCCTGGTGGGGCCATCGTGGCGGAACTGCGTACGGTCCGTCAGTTTTTTGGCCGGCATTACGTCAACTAGGTGATATCCGAAACACGGTGGTCAACTGGTCGGCCGGCGGTCGGTGGGGCGGCTTGGGGGGATGACGGGAGCGCGGAAGTCGCGGGGGCCGGTCCAGAGGGCGGGGACGGCGTCGCTGCGGCGGGCGAGTTCGTAGGCGAGGGCCTCGTAGTTGACGCGCCAGCCGTGGAAGTGGGGCCAGGCGTCCTCGACCGGGCGTTCGCGGGGGAAGCCGGCGGCGGTGATCATCGCGACGGCGCCGAGGTACTCGGTGTAGGTCAGGCGGATCGGGGTGGACGGGTCCGGGTCGGGGTCGAAGTCCACGCGCAGCGAGCGGGCGATGTCGCGCATCGCGGTGAACCCGGCGCGCAGCACCAGTCGGGCTTCGGGCGGGGCGGAGAACGGACAGAGCGAGAGGTGGATGGCGGCGGCGTCCATCACCGCGATCAGGCCGACCACCCAGCTGCGGTTGGGCTGAGGGGAGCGGAAGGAGAGCAGCACCGGGTAGTTGGAGTGGCTCTCGCCGATGTCCGCCGCCAGCCGCTCCCAGTCGCGGTAGAGCTGGGGGAGGGCGTTCTCGGTGTCGACGAGGGACTGGCGGGCGAGGAGTTCCGGGCCCCAGGCGGGTTCGCCGGCCCGGGACTGGAGGAGCGTGACCTCCGTCTCGCGCCGCTGGTAGGCGGCGTAGAGGGTCGGCAGGTAGGCGATCTGCAGGGCGATCACCAGGGGCCCGCTGGCGGCGGCGAAGAAGTCGATCACGGACAGACGCAGGCGGTTGCCACTGGCGAAGCCCAGGGTGAAGAGGCTGGATCCGGCCTCCCGGAAGGACACCGACCAGTCGAGTTCGGACGTGCCGTGAAGCAGAAGTGTGTACGCGAGCAGCATCCCGCCGAGCCACACCCCGAGCATTCCCAGCAGGACCAGGGGCGCCAGCCAGGTCAGCACCCGGTCCTGCGCGCGGTAGGTGCCGAACGGCGCCGCGGACAGCCGCAGCACGGTCCGGAGCGCCGCCCAGAGCCGGTGCACCATCGAGGAGTAAAGCCCGCGCGGCACGACCAGCGTGCGCAGGATGCTGCCGACGACGAGCACGAGCAGGAGCACGCCGGCCACGGTGTGGATCAACCTCATGCGGTCATTGTGGCGGTTGACCAGGTCAGGTGCGGCGTCGGGCGGCACCGGGCAACGCAAAGATGCCCCTCTCCTGGAATGGCGAGGGGCATCTCAGAGCAGCCCGCGCTCCGGCCGACGTGGGCCCGTCGGTGCCGTAGCTGTCCTTCGTCCGACGGCGACAGCGAGCTAAGCGGCGACGGGCAGGATGCGCAGGTACGCCTCGGCGGACGCGAGGATGTAGAAGCGCCTGATCCGGTGCGAGGATCCCGGGACGCGCAGGTACTCGTGTCGCTCGCGGTCCCAGATTCCCCAGCACTCCAGCAGGAGGAAGTGCGGGCTGCGGGAGTCGATCAGGCGGATCTCCTACGTGCTGGCCTGGATGGTGCTCATGACGCAACCTCCTTGGCCGGCGCGGGCTTTTGGTTCTTGCGCACCCACACCTCCGCCCTCTCGTACGAGTAGAACCGCAGCGGCTCGGGGCGCGGGGGGAGGGCCTTCACCAGGTGGCCGGTCTGGTGGTCGTGGATGACCCACACCGGGTACGAGGCGCCGTTGAGGGCGTCGGCGGGGACGATCCGGTAGCGACCGGTCACTGGCGGGTCACCTGGACGAAGCCGCCGGCCTTCTCGACCTGCCGGGCGAACTCGTGGTACTCGCCGTCGATCGGCGAGATGGTCGCCTTGCTCGGGACGAGGATCGCGCTGGCCTGCTTGTCCTTGATGCGCCGCAGGGCGACCTGGAGCTTCGCCCGGCGGTCCGGGGGCGTCTCCATGTCGTCGTCCACCACGGTCAGGGAGATGCCCCAGCCGAAGGCGAGGGCGTAGTCCTCGCAGCTCCGCATCTCCAGCTCGGGGAAGGTGGGGCCGATCCTGGGCAGGTAGATCACTGCCTGGAAGCTCTGGATGGAGCTGCTCAACTCCGGCTTGCTGCTTCGACTGTTGAGGGGCATGGGTGTCTCCATGGTTGCGCATAGCGTCCGGCTTCTCACCGGGTGTAGCCATGGTGGCGTGTTGCCCTTTACGATCGGAAGGCTTTCCCACTTGACAGTCTGTGCCGTGGGATTCAGGCGGCAATGGAGGTCTGATTATGCGTGAGACGGAGCTGGATCCGTCGGCATCCCCCCTTGCGGCCTTTGGCGCCCAACTTCGCAGGTCGCGCAAGGCGGCTGGCATGAGGCAGGCCCAGCTTGGGGCCCTGACGTCGTTGAGTGACAGTCAGATCTCGAACCTCGAAAGAGGTACACGCAGTCCCACACTTGACTGGGTCGTGGCCGCAGACCGGGCTCTCGGGACCGATGGAACGCTGGAACTGACGTACTGGACCCTCAGCGGCGGAGGATCTCTCCTGCAGGGCTTCCCGGAGTATGTGGCACATGAGTCCAAGGCTGCTGAGCTGCGACAGTTCGAACTCGGCGTTGTCCCTGGGCTGTTCCAGACCAGGGCCTATGCAGAGACGCTGGCGGCGGCCGATGTGCGACGAGGGGCCATTACGAAGGATGAGGCCCAGACGCGGGTCTCGTACCTGCTCACCCGTCAACAACGGCTCGTCGGCAAGGATGCGCCGCTCGTCCATGCGGTATTGGACGAGAGCTGCATTCGAAGGCTGGTGGGCGGCGCAGCCGTCATGCGGGAACAACTGGACCACTTGGCGGAGCTGTCCGAGCGCCCGAGGACTATCATCCAGGTAGCGCCCTTCTCGATGGGTGAGCGCAGGTCTCTCGCCCTGCCGGTGGTTCTGCTGACCATGCCTGATCGCAGCATGCTGGGGTACACGGAGTCGCAAGAGCGTGGTTTCCTCACCAGGGAATCTGAGACGGTCACGGCGTGGGCCAGGGACTACGATCGGCTCCAGGTGGGAGCCGGTTCGGATGTGGCGTCCCTCGAAATGATCCGCACAGCTCGGAAGGACCTCCGATCATGACCCGCACCGACCATGCAGCTCTGACCGGCGCCACCTGGGTCAAGTCCAGTTACAGCCAGAACGGCGGCAACTGCATCGAGGTAACCCCCGACTTGCCCGGCGTGATGCCTGTCCGTGACTCGAAGGATCCCGAGGGGTCTGTCCTCGTTTTCCCGATCGAAGCGTGGCGGTCCTTCGTCGCCGCGACCGTCGCCGGCGAGTTCGGCCACATCTGACCACAACCTTCCTCACGAACCCCCGGGCCCGCTGGGCCCGGGGGTTCGTTGCGTTCGGAGGGAAGCGGCGGGTGGCATTGACAGGGGGACCGCTCCGCTGAATGCTAAGCAAGCGCTTAGTCAATGAGGAGCAAGCCGAGGAGCCGCCCGATGCCCGAGACCCCCGCCGACCCGCCCGGCCTGGACCTGGCGCGGCTGCGTGCCCATCTGGACCGCGAGCTGCCCGGCGCCGTCCAGGGTCCGCTGCGGGCCGACCTCATCGAGGGGGGCCGGTCCAACCTCACGTACGTCCTCACCGACGGCGCCGCCCGCTGGGTGCTGCGCCGGCCCCCGCTCGGGCACGTCCTGGCCACCGCCCACGACATGGGCCGCGAGCACCGCGTCATGACCGCCCTGCGCGACACCGGCATGCCCGTACCGCGCACCCTGCTGTTGGACCCCGGCGCCGACGTCATCGGTGCCCCCTGGTACCTGATGGAGTACGTCCCCGGCACCGCCCACCGCGACGCCGCCGCGCTCGCCGCCTTCGGCGAGCAGCGCGTCCACGCCCTCGGCCGCCGCCTGGTCGACACCCTCGCCGCCTTGCACCGGATCGACCCGGCCGCCGTCGGCCTCGCCGACTTCGGCCGCCCCGACGGCTACCTGGAGCGCCAGCTGCGCCGCTGGTCGAAGCAGCTCGCCGCCTCCCACAGCCGTGACCTCCCTGAGCTCGACCGGCTGCACGGGCTGCTCGCCGAGCGCCTGCCCGTCTCGCCGGCGCCCGCCCTCGTGCACGGCGACTACCGGCTGGACAACGTCCTCATCGACCAGGTCGACGGCACCGACACGATCACCGCCGTGCTGGACTGGGAGATGTCCACCCTCGGCGACCCGCTCACCGACATCGGCCTGCTCGTGATGTACACCGAACTCGCGGGCGTCGGCGGCGGCATCATCCCCTCCGCCATGGCAGCACCCGGCTTCCCGTCCAGCGGCGAAATCGTCTCGTACTACGCCGAGCTGACGGGACGTCAGGCTGGAGACCTCGACTGGTACGTCGCCTTCGCCTCCTTCAAGCTCGCCGCCGTCGCCGAGGGCATCCACTACCGCTACCAGCAGGGCCGCACCCTCGGCGCCGGCTTCGAGCGGGCCGGCGAGATGGCCCCGATCCTCGCCCGGCACGGCCTGACCACCCTCAAGGAGCACTGACCACCGTGGACTTCGCCTACGACGCCCGGACGAACGCCCTGCGCGAGCAGCTGCTCGCCTTCATGGACGACCACGTGTATCCGGCCGAGCCCGTCCTGGAGGAACAGCTCGCCGACCCCGACCGCCCCGCCTGGAGCGTCCCGCCGGTCGTTGCCGAACTCCAGGTGGAGGCCCGCAAGCAGGGCCTGTGGAACCTCTTCCTCCCCGGCGAGCACGGTGCCGGCCTCACCAACCTCCAGTACGCCCCGCTCGCCGAAATCACCGGCCGCAGCCCCCAGTTGGCCCCGCCCGCGCTCAACTGCGCGGCCCCCGACACCGGCAACATGGAACTGCTCGCCCAGTTCGGCACCCCCGAGCAGCGCGAGCGCTGGCTGCGCCCGCTGCTCGACGCCGAGATCCGCTCCGCGTTCGCGATGACCGAGCCCGAGGTCGCCTCCTCCGATGCCACCAACATCGCCACCCGGATCGAGCGCGACGGCGACGAGTACGTGGTCAACGGCCGCAAGTGGTACATCACCGGCGCGATGAACCCCCGGTGCCGGATCCTCATCGTCATGGGCAAGACCGACCCCGACGCCGCCCCGCACAGGCAGCAGAGCATGATCCTCGTCCCCCGCGACACCCCCGGCGTCACCGTCCGCCGTGGCATGAAGGTGTTCGGCTACGACGACGCCGACCACGGCGGCCACGCCGACGTGCTGTTCGAGAACGTCCGCGTCCCCGCCGCCCACCTGATCGGCGAGGAGGGCGCCGGCTTCGCCATCGCCCAGGCCCGGCTGGGCCCCGGCCGCATCCACCACTGCATGCGCGCCGTCGGCATCGCCGAACGGGCACTGGAGCTGATGTGCCGCCGGGCCGGCGAGCGCGTCGCGTTCGGCCGTCCGCTCGCCGACCAGGGCGTCATCCAGGACTGGATCGCCGAATCCCGCGTCCGCATCGAGCAGTTGCGGCTCCTCGTGCTCAAGACCGCCTGGCTGATGGACACCGTCGGCAACCGCGGCGCGCACACCGAGATCCAGGCCATCAAGATCGCGACCCCGAGCACCGTCGAGTGGATCCTCGACAAGGCCGTCCAGGCCCACGGCGCCGCCGGCGTCAGCCAGGACACCCCGCTCGCCCAGCTCTGGGCCGGCAACCGCACGCTGCGCCTGGCCGACGGACCGGACGAGGTGCACAAGCGCTCGCTGGCCCGGCGGGAGCTCAGGAAGTACGCCTGAGAAGAACCCTTAAGGGCGTCATACCGGGGTACTTAGGGGCCGGTTGGGTCCCTGGTATGACGGCCGCGGTCCCTTCCCGCCCGTACTGTCGCCCGTATCGGATCAGTTCGGGCGAGGAGGAACAGCGATGGGCAGGCGGGGACGGACCGTGGCGGCGGTCCTGCTGGCGGCGACGGCGACGCTGGGCGTGGTCGGCGCACCCGGGGCGATGGCGGCGGCGCCGCAGGACGGCGGCACGAGCACCGGACAGCAGGCCCGCGCCTGGCTGCCGCAGCCCACCGGGCCGTACTCCGTCGGCACCACCGCCCTGCACCTCACCGACGAAGGCCGGGACGACCCGTGGAAGCCCGGGCGGCACCGCGAGCTGATGATCAGCCTCTGGTACCCGACCGCCCGCCCCGCCACCGGCGCCGACCGCGCCCGGTACATGGAGCCCGCTGCCGCCGAGCACTTCGGCAGCGGCGAGGGCGTCGGCCTCGTCAACTACGGCGCCGAACCCGGCCGCACCGACTGGGCCGCAGTCCGCGGCCACGCCCGTGCCGACGCGCCCGCCCTGCCGGGCGGCAAGCGCCCGGTCGTGCTCTACTCGCCCGGCCTCGGCGACCCGCGCACCTGGGGCACCGCCCTCGTCGAGGACCTCGCCTCGCGCGGCTACGTCGTCGTCACCGTCGACCACACCTACGAGGCCTCCGAGGTCGCCTTCCCGAACGGCGACCTGGCCACCTCCGTCCTCCCCGGGATGATCGGCCAACCCGGCCTGGACATCGGGGCGGTGCTGCGCAAGTCGCTGCAGACCCGCGTCGACGACACCCGCTTCGTGCTCGACCAGCTCACCGGGCTGCGTCGCGACCCACACCTGCCGGCCGGGCTCGCCGCCTCGCTGGACCTCGACCGGATCGGCATGGTCGGCCACTCGGCGGGCGGCTTCACGGCCGTCCAGACCATGCACGACGACCCCCGGATCAAGGCCGGCATCAACCTCGACGGCCAGCTGCACTTCCCCGGACCGGACGGGCAGACCGGCGTGTTCCTGCCGAGCGTCGCCCAGGACGGCCTGGACCGGCCCTTCCTCCTGATGGGCACCCAGAGCCCCGACTCCGGCGACTACCATCACCAGCCGGGCTGGGACGCCCTCTGGCAGCACAGCACCGGCTGGCACGCCGACGTTACCCTCACCGGCTCCCGGCACGGCTCGTACACCGACGCCCAGTCTCTGCTGCCTCAACTCGCCCGGCAGGGCGCCGTCACCCCGGAACGCCTGCGCGACGACATCGGCGACATCCGCCCCGACCGCGCGGTGCTCGCCACCCGGGCGTACGTCGCGTCCTTCTTCGACCGCTGGCTGCGCGGCCACAACGACCATCTGCTCGACGGGCCGGCGGCGCGCTTCCCGGAGATGGTGTACGAGCGTTAGCGGACCTCCGAGCCCGGGTCGGCGGGCGGTCGGTGCCTACCCGGCGATCGCCCACGGGTTCCTGACCGCAGGCCGGGCCGGGCGACCTCGCGGCTCTGCCCGGCCGCTCGCCCCGCCCGGCCCTGGAGGTCGTCGCCGAACGCTAGTCCGGCAGGACGACCAGCCGCCCGACGCTCAGCCCGTCGGCGACGCGCTGGACGGCGTCGGCGGCTGCGGCGAAGGGGAGACGGGCGCCGACCAGGGGGCGGACCACGCCTGCGTCGGCGAGCTTGGTCAGCTCCTCGTGGGCTTCCCGGACGGCCTGCGGGTCGCGGGTGTTGTAGAGGCCCCAGTGCAGGCCGAGGATCGAGTAGTTCTTCACCAGGGCGTGGTTGAGCGCGGGCGCGGGGATCTGCCCGGCGGCGAAGCCGACCACCACGATCCGGCCCTCGAAGGCGACGCAGCGGGCGGAGCCGTTGTAGGCGTCGCCGCCGACCGGGTCGAAGACCACGTCCGCGCCGCGCCCGCCGGTGGCCGCCTTCACGGCGGCGACGAAGTCCTCGGCCGTCCGGTCCACCACCAGGTCGGCGCCGAGCGCCCGGGCCGTCTCCGCCTTGGCCGGCCCGCCGACGACGGCGATCACCCGTGCCCCGGCGGCCCGGCCCAGTTGCACCGCCGCGCTGCCGACCCCGCCGGCCGCGGCGTGCACCAGCAGGGTCTCGCCGGCGCGCAGCCGGGCCCGGCGGTGCAGGGCGAACCACGCCGTCTGGTAGCCGATGTGCAGGGCGCTCGCCTCGGCGTCGTCCAGCGCCTCGGGGGCCGGGAACGCGGCGGCCGCATCCAGCAGCGCGTACTCGGCGAAGGCGCCGTGCGGCAGCACCGGGTTGCCGATCACGCGCTTGCCCCGCCGGGCGCCGTCCACGACCTCGCCGCAGAGTTCCACGCCGGGCGTGAACGGCAGCGGCGGGCGCACCTGGTACTGCCCGCGCACCATCAGCGCGTCCGGGAAGTTGACGGCGGCGGCCCGCACCCGGACCAGCAGCTGCCCCGGCCCGGCCACCGGCCGGGCCACGTCGTCGGCCGTCCGCATCACCTCACGCGGCTCGCCGAGCTCGCCCACCTGCCAGGCCCTCACAGCGCGTCACTCCTCTCGAGTCCCTGCTGAAGCCGGTTCATTGCGGCGAGCCAGCGGTCCGGCTCGGTGGCGCGGACGCGGTAGTACTCGGCCACTTCGGGGTGCGGCAGGATCAGGAAGCGGTCCTCGCGGAGTCCGGCGAGGGCGGCCGCGGCAACGTCCTCGGCGTCGAGGGCGGTCGGCGCGAGCAGGGCCTCGCCGACGGCGCCGGTGGCGGCGAGCATGTCGGTGCGCACGCCCTGCGGGCAGAGCGCGTGGACGTGGATGCCGCGGTGACGGTAGGTGGCGGAGAGCCACTCGGCGAAGGCGAGCGCGCCGTGCTTGGTGACGGCGTACGGGGCCGAGCCGAGCATGCTGAGCAGACCGGCGGCGGAGACGGTGGCGAGGAAGCGTCCGTGGCCGCGCTCCAGCCAGCGGGGGAGGAGCAGGTCGGCGGCCCGGACGTGGGCGAGGACGTTGACCTCCCAGGCGCTCGCCCAGGCGGCGGCCGGGGCGTTCGCGCCGCCGACGGGGGCGACGCCGGCATTGGCGCACCAGACGTCGATCTCGCCGAGCGCCTCCCGGGCCCGCCCGACCAGCGCGGCGAGCCCGTCGGCCGAGGCCGCGTCCCCGGACAGGGCCGTCCCGCCGACCTCCGCGGCGACGGCGTTCGCGGCCTCGCCGTCCAGGTCGTTGACCACCACCCGGGCCCCGGCCGCGGCGAAGGCCCGGGCCAGCGCTGCGCCGATGCCCCGCCCGGCGCCGGTCACCACCACGCCCTGGCCGGTGAGTTCCCCGGTCACATGCCACCGCCCAGCGTGACGCCGCCGTCCAGGACCAGGGTCTGGCCGGTGATCCAGTCGGCGTCGGGGGAGAGCAGGAAGGCGACGGCCCCGGCGATGTCCTCGGGGACGCCGAGTCGGCCGAGCGGGTACTTGGCGGCGACCTTCTCCTCGCGGCCCTCGAAGAGCGCCTCGGCGAACTTCGTCTTGACGATGGCGGGGGCGACGGCGTTGACCCGGATGCCCTGGGGGCCCAGCTCGGCGCCGAGTTCGGTGGTGAGCCGGATCAGCGCGGCCTTGCTGACCCCGTACATGCCGATGCCGAGCGAGGCCCGGATGCCGGCGACGGAGGCGACGTTGACGATCGAGCCGCCGTGCTCGCCCATCCACGCGGCGTGCACCCGGCGGGTCCAGGCGAGCGGGGCCAGCACGTTGACGGCGAGGATCTTGGCCGCGGCCTCCTCGTCGGTGGTCAGGACCGGGCCGTAGACCGGGTTGATGCCGGTGTTGTTGACGAGGTGGTCGAGCCGCCCGAAGGCCTCCAGGGTGCGGGTGACCGTCTCGTCCTGGTGGGCCGGGTCGTCGGCGCGGCCGGCGACGGCGATCGCGTGGTCCGGCCCGCCCAGCTCGCGGACGGCCTCGGCGAGCGGCTCGGGGCCGCGGGCGGTGAGGCAGACCTTCGCCCCGCGGGCGACCAGCTCGCGGGCGATCCCGAGGCCGATGCCCCGGCTCGATCCGGTGACGACGGCCACCCGGCCCTTGAAGGATTGCGCCACGGAGCGTCCTGCCTTTCGCGCGGTTCGGAAGTGGGTTCGGAAGCGTCCCGAAGAGGAGACTGCGGCTGACTGAGGCCGCCTGACTAAGCGCTTGCTCAGCATGGTGTCGGTGCGGGAACCTGTCAACAGTCCGCCCGGATCCGCCGGAGTCCACGTGGCCGTTGGGAAGCCGTCGGCGGGAATACGCGTACGAGTTCTCTGCGAGGATGACGCCATGACCAGCACGCCCATCGCCGACCTCTGGCCCTCCCTGCCCGGCGGCAGCGACGCCCGCCCCGAGGCGGCGTACCGGCTGCTCCAGGCGGCCGTCGAGTCGTTCGCCGAGCGCGGCTTCCACGCCACCACCACCCGGGACATCGCCACCGCCGCCGGCATGAGCCCGGCCGCGCTGTACATCCACTACCAGTCGAAGGCCGCGCTGCTCGCCGAGATCAGCCAGGCCGGGCACGCCGCCACGCTCGCGCTGGTCCGGGAGGCGGCGGCCGGCGAGGGGGAGCCCGTGGCGCGGATGCGGCGGCTGGTCGAGGAGTTCACGACCTGGCACGCGCGGGGGAGAACCGTCGGCCGGGTGGTCAACTACGAGCTCCACGCGCTGCCCGAGGACGCGTACGCGGTGGTCGCGGCGCTGCGGCTGGACATCGAGCGCGAGGTGAGCGCGCTGATCGAGGAGGGCGTCACGGCGGGCGTGTTCGACGTCTCGGAGGTCCGGACGGCGGCCCGCGCGGTCACCTCACTGGGGATCGACGTCTCCCGCTGGTACACCGACCGCAGCACCGAGACGCCGGAGGAACTCGGCCGCCGCTACGGCGAGTTGGTGCTGCGGATGCTCGGCGCCCGGGTCTGAGCCGGGCGGCCCGGACATCGTCTCTTGACCCGCCCGGGGGCGGGCGAGCAGACTCGTATACGAAGTACGTGTGCCTCGTAGGCGTACATCGCCGACAGCGCCGCCCGCGGACCCGACCCGCGGCCCGGCCCCGGCGAACTCCCACGCGGTCCCGAGACCGCGCATCGAAGCAGAACGAACCGAAGCAGAACCCCCCTCCCGCGGCGGCCACGCCCCCCGACCGGCGGCCCGGCGGGAGCAGATCCCCGACCCGGGCCGGCCCGGCCGGTCGTGCTGCCGCGCCACGGCGCGGTGGCGCGAGGACGGCGTGCGCGCTACGGCGCGGCCCGGGCGGCAGGAGAAGGGGAGGCGCAGTGATGCCCTTCCAGCAACCGAGCCCGCCCCGGCCCCGCTTCTGGCTGGAGACCGCCCTGGGCAGCCTTTCCGGGCTGCTGTTCCTGATCACCCTCGCGTGGCCCGAGTGGATCGAGACCCTGCTGGGCGTCGACCCGGACGCCGGCAGCGGCGTCGCCGAATGGCTGGTCGCCGCGCTCGCCGCGTCCGTGACCGCCGCCTGCGCGCTCGCCGCGCGGATCGAGTGGCGCCGGACGCACTCGTCCTCCGCCCACGCCACGAAATGAGCGGTGGCAACTGGAGAGGAGGATCATCATGACCGACAAACCACCCTCCGCCTCGCCCGAACAGCTCATGGAGCTCATCCGCCGAGCCCCGCTCAGCTTCGTCGGCACGGTCACCCGCATCGGCGGCACCTCGCTCGTGGCCGTTCCGGCCGATTTGAAGGAGGAGTACACCGCCGTCGTCAAGGTGAATGAGGTGTTGCACGCTCCCGATGACTTCCGGCAGCTGGCAGGCAGCGAGGTCACCGTTCAGCTGGCGAGCTCGCTCGAGGTCGGCGACACGAGGGCGTTCTTCACCCAGGGCATGGTCTATGGAGAGAGCCTCGGCCTCATTGAGCTGGAACGGCTTCCAGCCGAAGCGGTCCAGCGCCATGTCTCGATGGCGGCAACCACCGCTGACGAGATGCCGTTCTCGGCTCTTCAACGCGAGATCCGGGACCAGGACATCGCTCAGCACGCGGAGGACGCGGATGCCGTGGTGGTCGGTGCGGTGGGCGGCCTGGAGGAGGTCGGGCTGGCGGCCTTCTCCGAACACGACCCCCAGTGGTGGCGTGCCAAGATCGATGTCTCGATCGTGGAGCGTGGAGATGTCGCCCCGGGGCGGATCGACGTCCTCTACCCGAGCAGCGCGGACAGGCGGTGGCACCGGGTCCCCAAGCCGCAACCCGGGCAGGAGGGCCTCTGGTTCCTGCACGTTACCGGGGGCGACCTTCACGCCGAGGCGCCCTTCCAACTGCTCCACCCCTATGACTACCAGCCGATGCAGAAGCTCGCCGTACTGCAGGGACGGAGGTGAGCCGGCATGCCCACCATCAAGGTCGTCGACATCATCCCGAGGTCGTTAAGCGGCAACACAGGTCGGGACAGCGAGCCCAGCCTCGCAGTCAACCCCGAGAACCCGAAAGAGATGGTTGCGACCGCCTTCACGCCCGACCCGATGGGAGGTCCGTTCGCCCCGGTCTTCGTCTCGACGGATGGCGGTGACACCTGGGTGTTGAATCCTGTCGTTCCGGGCAACGCGGACCCCGTCGGCACCGGCGATATCAGTGTCAGCTTTGCGTCGCGGGGCGGCACGCTTTACGCAGGCACCCTCAACGGCGAGACCGACAATCTGCAGATTCTGCGCGCGCGGAGCATCACCTCAACCACGGTGATGCAGATTCTCGTCGACCGGGATGTCGCGGAATCTCCGGACCAGCCGTGGGTGGTCGCCGACACTGTCCCGGTGAACGGTTCCAGCCGGGACCGCGTCTATGTCGGCAGCAACACCGGCTCCCGTGACCCTCGGAGCGCCACCGTCGACGTCTCGGTCGACGCCCGCACGGGATCGGGTGACTTCACGCCGGTTCAGGTCGAGCAGCGCGACCAGGAGGCTATCCACGACGGGCCACCGACTCGGATAGCCCTGCACCCCGACGGCACGGTTTACGCGGCGTTCGAGAGCTGGCGGAGCTTCGATGCCAACAGGATCGTCACTTTCGATGTCGTGGTGACCCGCGATGACAGGAGTGGCAACGGGCCAAACCCCTTTGAGGCTCTCACGGACTCCGACGACGGCGGCGTCGGCCAGCGGGTGGCCACCCAGCGGTCCGTGCGGTTCAACGTCAAGGTGGGGCCGCTTGGCCAGGAGCGCATCGGCGCCGATCTGTCGATCGCGGTCGATCCCGGAAACTCCGACAGTGTGTGGATCGCGTGGTGCGACGGCACCGGCGGAGACGTTCCCACCGACTACGTTTTGCACGTCCAGCACTCGGCGAACCGGGGGCAGACATGGGCCGCGGCACACGCGGACCTTGTCAATGCCAAGAACCCGTCGCTGGCGATCAATTCCGACGGTCTGGTCGGGTTGGTCTTCCAGCAGTTCGCCAACGGACAGTGGACGACGGCGCTGGAGCTGACCGCCGACCTCGGGAAGACGTGGGAACGCCAGATTCTGCACCAGGCCCCGGCCGACGTGCCGCGGGCGGTCGGCCTGCCGTACCTGGGCGACTACATCCGGATGGTCACGGTCGGAAGCGACTTCTACGGTGTGTTCGCGGGCAACAACACGCCCGACAAGGCCAACTTCCCGGTCGGTGTGACGTATCACCGCAACGCCAACTTCAACACCCACCAACTGCTCGACAACGACGGCGTCACCCGGGTGCCGGTGTCGATCGACCCGTTCTTCTTCCACCGGGCCGCCTGAAAGCCCGACAGCCCGACAGCCCGAAAGTCCTAGCGGTCCCGAGCAGTTGGGCGCCCGCCACGACCGGCCGTGGCGGGCGCCCAACTGCTTCGGGGTTCAGGCGGTGGCCAGGCAGAACTCCACGAGGCCCGCGTCCACGTCGAGGATGATCTTCTCCATCTCGGCCCACGGCGGGTGGAAGCTCGTGCCCCACTCGACGGTGAAGCCGAGCACCTTGCCCTGGGCGGGGTCCGTGAAGTGCCGCGAGAACACGTAGTCGTCGCTGGTCCCGCTCGTCGGGTAGAGGTGGAACCCGGTGATCGGCTTGTAGGTGAGTCCGCGGACCCCGCCGACCCCCTGGCAGAACCGCTCGGCGAGCAGCACGGCCGTGTCGGCGTCGGTCTTGGCGATGTACTCGGCGTACGCGACGTCGCCCGGGAGGCCGCGGGTGCCGTCGTAGGCGGGGTTGCGGAAGTTCATGGCGGGGTCGACGGACTGGTTCTCGTCGTCGCCCCAGTTGTACAGCATGTCCTCGGAGTAGCTGTGCACGTCGACCAGCCAGCCCGTGCGCGGGAACCGGTCCAGCAGCCAGCGGACGTTGCGGGTCTCGGGCTCCGAGAAGGCGCGCGGGCCCTCGTAGACCTGTGGATCGCACGGATCCGCCGACACCTGCGGGGTGGCGGTCGGCGCGAAGGCGGTGGCGAAGTCGAAGAGGAAGTCGTAGTTGCGGTTGAGGTCCACGCCGATGCAGGCCGGGTCCGAACCACCACCGGCGTAGGCGGGGTTGCGGTTCTTGCGCCACATCGGGTCGACGGTCTGGCTGTACAGCCGGCCGTCCGGGTTGACCAGCGGGAACACCACCACGTCCAGGCGCTGGAGCAGCCCGCGCACCTGGTCGGCGGTGAAGGCGGTGCCTCCGTAACCGAGGCCGGTACCGCCCTGGTAGGCCTCCAGCAGGTCGGCGGCGAGGTGGACGAGGATCTCGCAGCTGCCCCATTCGCGGGCGTGCACCCCGCCGATCATGATCACGCAGTCCTTGGGGAACGGCGCGGGGGCGCCGATCCGCAGGGCGTGGGAGGTCCGGCCCTCGACGGAGGGCTCGGGCAGGACGAGGAGTTCGGTCAGGCCCGGGTACGCGGTGGACAGGCTGCCCAGCGCGGACTCGACCTCGACGATGTTCAGGTACGGCATGACGGTCCTCCCGGCTCAGCCGCCGAACTTGGCGGCGAGGCCGCGGGGCACGGCATCGGCGGGGGCGAACCGGTCGCCCTCGCCGACCTCGGCCTGGGCGGCCCGGCCGGCGGCACTGGCGTTGCCGACCCGGGTCACGGTGACGCCCTCGCGTTCGAGGGCCGGGATCCGGTCGTCCGGGACGTACGCGTCGATGCTCACGGTGCCGTCGGCGGCGATGCTGGGACGCCCGCCCACGTCGGGGCGGACCTCGCGCAGCAGGGCGCGCAGGGTGTCCGCGTCCCTGGCGGTCACGCGGACGCGGAGGATGTCATGCGGGAGGGAGGGGAGGGATTCGTGGGAGACGGACATGGCGGCCTCTTCCGGGCGCTGGAATATCTCCGACGTGTACCTCGTATACCGTCAGGATGCGCCGTCACCGTAGAACGCGTCAAGCGGTGCCCGGGGCATCCGGTCCAGCAGGCCGTCCAGGCCGGACAGCATCTCGCCCTCGTCGTCGAAGTCCGCGAACCGGGGCACCAGCGCGCGCAGCCGCGGGTACTCCGCGGCGGGCAGCAGGTGCAGGCCGAGGCGCAGGACCGGGTCCGGCTCGGTTTTGTTGTCGACCACCTGACGCTTGTCGACGAGCAGGCAGCCGAGGTTCCACGCGACGAACGCGCGGTAGATCGTCAGAGTCGTGGAGTCGTCGAAGCCGGCGCGACCGAGCACGGCGAGAATATGCTCGGTGAGATCGAGCACCGGCGCCGGCCGGCGGGCCACCGGTACGGTCAGCGGCCGGGTCGCGACCAGCGGCAGGATCTCCGGGTGCGCGTGCGCCACGGTGGCGAACGCCTGGGCGATGCGCCGCAGCTCGGCCCGCCAGGCGGGCTGCGGCGGCCCGGGCGGGGCGCTGCCGGCGGTGCGGCGGAGCCGCTCGTTCACCTCGGCGAAGAAGGCTTCGGTCAGCCCGTCGAGCAGCGCCTCCTTGCCCGGCGTGTAGCGGTACAACGCCATCGACTCGACCCCCAGCTCACCCGCCAGCCGCCGCATGGTCAGCGCCGCCAGCCCCTCCCGGTCGACCAGCGCCACGGCCGCCCCGAGCACCAGCGGCCGACTCAGACGCCCCCGCCTTTCGGGGCCGTCCTGCTCAACCATGTCCGCACTCCTCCGTGCCGGTGCCACATCATCGGGCCGCGCCCGAGCCGGTCAGGCGGATACACGACCAGGATACAAGGTACGGATGGGGCATAAAGGTATGAATACGGTCGCTCGGGTGGTGGTGGCGGGTGATGGTGGCCGAGGGCGGGGGCGGCTGGCCGGACGGACGCTCAGGTGCTGCCGGTGATTCGCCGGGTCATGTCCCGCCGGGATCCGTCGGCGCAGGTCAGGCGTACGATGTGCGCCGGAGACGCCGCAACCGGGGAAGACGGGGGAACGATCGATGGGCGACATCGTCTGGTGGGTCATACCGGCAGTGCTGTACGGCGGTGGATGGATCGCGAACAACGCCCGCCTCGCGCTCAAGGTCCGGCACGAGCGCAAGCTCGAACTGCTGGACGCGGCCGAACGCCAGCGCACCGCCCTGGAGGCGGCCAAGCGCCCGCCGGAGCCGATCTGCGGCTGCACGCACCACCTGGCCAAGCACGACAAGCAGGGCCGTTGCCACGAGGAGGTCGAGGCGCCGACGGCCTGGGACGCCGACCGCCGGCCGGTACAGTTCGAGCCGCGGCAGTGCAACTGCCAGCAGTACGTCGGCCCGGAGCCGCTGGGGACGGTCTTCGCCCCGGAGCTCGTCGACCCGCGGTGACGTGAGGCCCGCTGCGGGCGGGAGGATCGGTTTCGCCGGCCCGCCCGCCCGCATTGGGAGCGGGGATCAGCCGTCGGCGAGCGCCTGGAGGCGGTCGTAGGCACCGTTGAAGAGGTCCTGGTCGCCGGGGAAGGTGCCGGAGGAGGCGTACTGCCAGATGGTCTGGTAGGCCCAGCCGTTCGGCAGGGTGCCGGGCGAGGGGGCGTACCGGGCTATCCAGAGCGGGTTGGTGGCGCCGAAGTCACCGTTGTTGCCGGTGCATTGGGTCCACCAGCTGGTCGTGGTGTAGATCGTCGGGTAGCGGCCGGTGCGGGCGAGGACGGTGTCGCTGAACGCGTGGATCCAGGCGACCATGTCGCGCTGTCCGAGGCCGTAGCAGGTGGCGCCGTACGGGTTGTACTCGATGTCGAGGGCCGGCGGCAGGGTGGCGCCGTCCGGGGACCAGCCGCCGCCGTGGTCGACGAAGTAGTTGGCCTGGACGCCGCCGGAGGAACGATTCGGCAGGGCGAAGTGGTAGGCGCCGCGGATCAGGCCCGCGTTGTAGGAGCCGTTGTACTGCTGCGCGAAGTACGGGTTCCGGTAGGTGGTGCCCTCGGTCGCCTTGACGTACGCGAAGTTCGCGCCGTTGGCGGCGGCGGTGGCCCAGTCGACGTTGCCCTGCCAGCCGGAGACGTCCGTGCCGGGGGTCTGGGTGACGTAGAGGGAGCGGATCCCGGCCGTGTCCTCGGCGCCCTCGTGGGCGGCGACGGTGGAGCCGGCGAAGTCGAGTTCGGGGTGCGGGATGCCGTCCGCGGTGGCGGCGGGCGGGAGGTCGGCGGGGGTGCGGTCGGCCGCGTTGGCCGGGACGGTGGCGCCCGCGACCAGCGCGGTGGCGGCGAGCCCGGTGGCGGCGAGTGCGGCCGGGGCGGGGAGCCGGCGGGTTCTGCGGCGGGTGGTCCCGGTGGGGCTGGCGGAGCGGGAAGTGCTGGACATGAACACTCCTCTGGTCCGGTGCTGAAGGCCCAAGGGGCCCGGTACGACCGGGAGTTGGCCCGGCCGGGAAGCAGGGTAGCCATGTACCCGCCACGAGTACCAGGCCCCCGGGGCCACATCCTGAACCGCCGTCACGTGTGCCGGACCAGCGCACCGACGCCGAGGGCGTCACCGCCGCGCTCGGCCACCCGGACGGGGTCGTCCTGGTCGCCGAGCGCGACGGTGAACTGCTCGCCTGCTGCCAGCTGGAGCATCGCGGCGACCGCGCCTACTTCGGCATGTTCTCGGTGCTCCCGGGCCTCCAGGACGGCGGCCTCGGTCGGGCCGTGCTGGCCGAGGCCGAGCGGGTGGCGGCCGGGAGTGGGGCGTGCCCGCGCTGGGAGATGACGGTGATCGAGCAGCGCGCCGACCTGATCGCCTGGTACGAGCGCCGCGGCTTCCGCCGGACCGGGGTCTACACCCCGTTCCCGTACGGCGACGAGCGCTTCGGCATCCCGCTGCGGCCGGACCTGCGGTTCGAGACGCTGACGAAGGTGCTGGGCGAGGCCTGAGCACCGGGGTGCGGTTCGCTTGACGGCCCCGCCGCCGGATGGCGGGACGTCACGTCACCGATCAGGGGCGATATGGAGCTGCCGCACCTCGTTCAGTGATTGGTCCCGGCCAACGTGGGGGGCTGCGCTTTCACCGGGCGCGGTATGGGTGGACGCGGTGGCGCTTTCGGCGGGCGCGGTGGCGCTTTCGGCGGGCGTGGCACGGGTGAGCGCGGTGCGAGCGGACCTGCCGCCGGCTGGGTGCGGCTGCTGCTGCGGGCGGGCCGAACGCTCGGCCGAGGAGGGGGCTCTGTCGCCGATCGCTCTCTCCGCGATGCTGCGGCAGAGCCGGGCCTGCGCCGAGTCGGGGAGCCAGCGGCCCATCCGCTCGGCCTCGTCGCAGATCGAGCCCGGGCCGGGCGCCGGGATCGCCGCACCCGAGCCCCAGCCCGGGGTCGAGCCCGGGTCCGGAGCCGGGGCCGCCGGGGACGGCGCCGAGCCGTTCGGGGCAGGCGCGGCCTGGGACGCGGCCGGCCGGGGAGTGCGGCGCGGTCGCGGCCGCGGGCTCGCGGCAGGCTCCGCCGCGGCCGCCTCCGCAGCCGACGCCGACTCGCCGCCCGCGGGGGTCGGGGCCGGCAGCGGCGACGGCGCGGGCGTGGTCGGGGGCGGCGGGACCGGCGCCTGGTCCGGGGCCGTGGGGCCGGACGGTGTCGGCGAGGCGGCCTGTGGCTCCGCCACCACCGACACGTCGTCGCCACCCCCCGGCCCGCACATCGCCAGCATGGACGCCAGCATGGCGACGGTCCCCACCGCCGCGGCGGCCCACACCTTCCGGGACCACCTCGGGGCCGGAGGCAGCTCGGGGGCGGGCGGCGGGATGAACGTGTAGGCCGGCCCGGTCGGGGGAGGGGCTGGTACCGGCGGCGGCTGCCACGCATTCCGCGGCCACTGCCACTGTTCGCCGGTGGGCTGCCCGGTCATGTCGATGTCCTCCTGCGGTCGACCCCCCGCCATACCAACGCCGTGCTCAACGAGCCTCTGTGCCCAACGAATACGTCGACGCCGGGACATGACCCGGAAGAGTGTTCTGGACGGGCGCCGATTGCCGCCGCGCCACATGCTTGGGGGCATGGAGACCAACAGCACGTCCAAGCCACTGGTCAAGATCGCCGAGTTCCGCACCGACAGCCGCTACCGGCTGGTCCACTTCGAGGGCCACGGCTGGGAACCCCTGTCGCCCGAGGAGTTCGAGCCCCGGGTCCACCAGCTGTTCCCCGACCTCGACCCACGTGACCCGGTCCGCGTCCACTGGGCCGACCGCCCGTGGGAGTGGCCCGCCTGGCACCCCGGTGAGGCCTGACGGGCCGACGCTAGTCTGTCCGGGTGAGCAACCACGTCTGGATGCATCTGCCCGGGCAGGCCGTGGACACGCGCTTCGCCGTGTGTTCGCCGGAGGACCCTCAGCTCGTGCCCGCCCGGTACGACGGCCGTCTCACCGGGCCGACCTCCTTCGCGCCCGTGACCGGTGCCGCGGTGGTTGGGTCGGAGGCGGCGTGAACGACCTGTCCAGCACCGCGGGTTACGGCGCCGAGGCGGACGCGCTCGCCGTCCAGTACGAGAGCGTCACCTTCGCCGAGGTCCACCGCGACATGCTGCACCTCTTCCCGCCGGCACCCGCCGCCGTCCTCGACATCGGCGCCGGCACCGGCCGCGACGCAGCCGCCCTCGCCGCCCTCGGCCACCCCGTCGTCGCCGCCGAGCCGACGCCCGAACTCCGGTGTCTCGGCAAGCAGTTGCACGCCGGCTCCGGCATCCGCTGGATCGACGACGCCCTTCCCGCGCTCCCCTCGCTGGGCGCCGAGCGCTTCGACCTCGTCCTCCTGACCGCCGTCTGGATGCACCTCGCCCCGGCCGAACGCCCGCCGGCCATGCGAACCCTCGCCCGCCTCCTCGCCCCCGGCGGACGCGTGGTCCTCTCCCTGCGCCACGGCCCCGTCCCGCCGGGCCGTCGCATGTTCGACGTCCCACCGAACGAGACCGTCACCCTCGCCGCAACCCACCACCTCCGCCTCCTCCACCGCACCGCCCACCCCGACCTCCACGCCCGCCCAGGCGTCCACTGGACGGTCCTCGCCTTCGAGCCGGCCTGACGCGAGCCTCCCGAGAGCACCCCGGGAACGTGTACTGCCGCCGGACACCCGCCGAACCACGACCCTTCTTCAAGAAGCCCGTCTCATCCACGATCAAAACACCGTCACCGACGCCGAGATGGTCCACGACGTAGCGGCGGACCTCGTCGAGATCATCTCGCGGTGGCCGCACGCATCAGGCGTCGTAGTAATCGCCGTCCTCACCCTGGACCTTGGCCGCCAGAACCTCCGCCACCTCGCGCATCGTCGCGACCACCGCATCGGGTTCTTGGACACGATCCGCCCGGCGCTCGACCACTTCGGGGCCACCGCGAGGCCGGGATCGGCAGCGACCACCCCTTCCCAATCCGCTGCGGTGATGTCCTGGCCCTCACCGTCAGTTGTATCCGCCTGGTTCGTCGCCTGCCGTCCTGACCTGCTTGCGGTAGGCCCCCGGCGGCGATCCGAAGTGTCTTTTGAAAGCTTTGGCGAAGGCGAACTCCGACGTGTACCCCGTGTGCTGCGCGATCGTGCTCAGCGGGGCCGGCGACTGGTGCAGCAACCGCGCCGCGGTGGCCATCCGCCAGTTGGTCAGGTAGGTCAACGGCGGCTCGCCGACCACCGAGGCGAAGCGGCGGGCGAACGCGGCGCGGGACAGCCCGGCGCGGGTGCCCAGAGACTCCACGGTCCAGGGATGGCCGGGATCGTCGTGGATCGCCTTCAGGGCCGGGGCGACTGCCGGATCGGTCAGCGCGGCCGCCCAGCCCCGGGTCCGCTCCTTCGGCAGTTCGGCGTACCACGACCGGAGGATGTACAGCAGCAGCAGATCGATGAGCGCCGTGACGACCGCGTCCGAGCCCGGCTGCGGCGCGTGGAACTCGGCGCACAGCTGATCGACCGCCGAGCGCAGCACGGGGTGGCGGCCGGGAACCGCGGGAAGGTGGATGACCTCCGGTAGATCGCTGAACAGCGGGTGCGGGCGATCAACGTCGATCGCGTACGCGCCGCAGACCAGCACCGTGTGCGGCCCCGGTCCGTCCACGGTGACCTGGCCGATCGGCGAGGAACGGTCCACGCGCTCCGGTACGAAGTCCACCGGATCGCGGTCCGGCACGTCGCACAGGGTGTGTCCGCTGCCGCGCTGCAGGAACACGATGTCGCCGGGTCCCAGCGCGAGCGGTTGGCCGCGTGGTGGCAGCAGGTGACAGTGCCCTTCCACGACCACGTGGAATCCGGCGCCTGAGATGGGTTGGAACTTCAGGGCCCACGGGGCGTGCGCGTCGGTGCGAGTCACCATCGGGCGTCCCGTGCGCAGGACTTCGAGGGTGTCGCTCAGGATGTCCATAGCGCCACTCTAGTGCCTGTATGGCGAGACGATATGACATGGAATCAAGACTTCAAGTCATTCACCGTCTCGATGTGGAGGCGTACGTTCTTGCCATGGGGTTGCCGAACCCCGGCACCGCATCGACGAAGGAATGGGTCCCATGTCTCTGGCTGGCAAGAAGATCGTGATCATCGGTGGAACCTCCGGCATCGGCTTCGCGGTAGCCCAACAGGCCGCGGCGGCTGGCGCGGACGTCGTGGTCGCCTCCAGCAATCAGGACCGCGTGGACGCCGCGACGAAGCGGTTGGGCGAGCCGGCCGAAGGCCGCCGCCTGGACGTCGCAGACGGCAACGCCATCGCCGCGTTCTTCGAGCAGGTCGGGGAGTTCGACCACCTCGTCTACACCGCGGGCGAATCTCTGCTGATCAAGCCGCTGGTCGACACCACCCCGCAGGAGGCCAGGGCCGTCTTCGAGCGCCGGTTCTGGGGCGCGTTCCTCTCCGCCAAGTACGCTGCACCGCGACTGCGCGACGGCGGCTCGATCACCTTCAGCTCCGGCGTCCTCGCGATCCGCCCCCTGTCCGGAACCGCGCTCACGGCGGGTATCACCGGCGGCATCGAGGCCCTGTCCCGGGCACTCGCCGTCGAACTCGCCCCTCTGCGCGTCAACGTGATCCAGCCCGGTGTGATCCGTACCGAGCTGTGGGACGGCAGTGTCACGGACCCGGAGGCTTTCCTCCAGGGCGCCGGATCCGAGCTGCTCACGCGGCGTGTCGGCACTGCCGAGGAAGCCGCAGCGGCCTATCTCTTCGTCCTGGCCAACGCCTACGTCACCGGCACCACGCTCGCGATAGACGGCGGCGCGGCACTGGTGTGACATAGGCGCCGCTCATAACGGCCAACGGAGCAACGCCGCACCGACGCGACGCGTTCCTTGCCGCGGCGGTCGACGACGCGAGGCCGACCAGACGTGCCGGATGCGAGCCGCCCGGCCCGAAACGGGGGCCCGGTCGACCTGACCGTCCCGAAGATCCGCCGCCTGATCGGCGCAGTGTTCAGCCCGCCGACCACAGCCCTGAACGCACTCCTGCACTGGTCGAACTGGCGCAGAAGCCACCAAGCTTCGGCACGTCGCAGCCACTATCGGCAGCGGCTCTCCGCCGCCTCCACCGCGTAGATCGCGAAGTCACACTGGAGTACTGGGCGCGCCTGGTGGGGCGTCGAAACAGGTCTGGCGGCCCGGTCGCGCTCGTTTTGCGGGTGGTCGGTCCGGGCCTGTGCGTGCCCGGGGGTGTCGGCGTCGGGATCGGTTGCAGGGGAGGTCGGGTGGGTCGACTTTCTGTACCGGCGCCGGGGAAGCGTGTCTGGTGGAGCGTCGACTGCCGGCCCGGGGCGCGGCCTCGGCCGCGCCCGTTTGCGGCTGGTTGATCGGGGTCCGTTGGTGCCGGGGTGGGTCGCGTGGGAAGTCGGGTGGGCCGACTTTCTACGTCGCGGTGCCGAAGCCATCGGCGACGAGGCGGGTGGACCAGGCGCGGAGGGCTTCGGTGACGGGTGGGTGACTGAGGCCGATCTTGGCGGCGAGGTGGTCGGCGGAGGTGGTGTCGTAGCGGTCTTCGGAGAGGAAGCTGAGGGTTTCCGGGTCGGCGCCGGTGAGGGCTCGGGGGAGTCGGCGGAGCAGGGGGACGGGGATGTGGCCGCGGGGCGGGCGGACGCCGAGGTGGGTGGCGAGGAGGGCGATGAGATCCGGAAGGAGAGGAGTGTCGGGGTCGAGAACGGCATGGGCCTGGGCCTGCGGCCGGTCGTGGGCTGGGACGGCGGCGAGGAAGCGGGCCAGGTGGTCGACGGTGACGACGGGGAGGAAGGTGCGGCGGGTGCCGGGGAGCAGCGGGAGGCGTCCGCGGTGGAGTTGGCGGACGAGTTGCGCGAGGCCGAGGTACTGGCCGGCTTCGCCGGTCGTCGAGTGACCGATGACGCTGCTGGGGTTGACGGTGGTGAGGGGGACGTCGAGCCGGTCGGCCGTCACCCGGACGGCGGCGTCGCCGAGTTGCTTGGACGCCTCGTAGGCGCCGAGGCGGGCGTAGAGGGCCGCGGCCTCGCGGGGCGGGAGCGGGTGGCGGGGGTGGGGGCCGCGGCCGACGCGGTAGCCGGAGAGGTGGACGTGGCGGCGGAGGTGAGGGCGGGTGGCGGACCAGCGGAGGGCGTGCAGGGCGCCGTCGACGTTGGCGGGGTGGGCCTGGGCGCGGGTGAGGCCGAACGCGTAGCGGGCGGCGAGGTTGTGGACGTCGCGGACCTCGGCGAGGCGGGCGTCGTCGTCGGGGGAGAAGTCGAGGCCGGGGCGGGTGAGGTCGGCGACGACGGTGGTGAGGGAGGTGTCCTCGGTGCCGTGGGCGCGAAGCCAGTCGCGGAGCTCGGTGTCGCGTGTGCTGCCGGGACCGCCGCGGACCGCGGCGGCGACTGGCTCGTCGCGGGTGAGGAGTTCGAGGACCAGCCAGCGGCCGAGGAAGCCGGTGGCGCCCAGGACGAGGGTGCTCGGTAGCGGCGGCATGGTGAGCTCTCCGTTTTCTGTAGACCGGTCTGTATATTTCTTGGGCGCACGGAAGGGCACCGCGGCGGGGCGGGCCGTTCACTCGGAGCGCGATGCCTTCGCGCCGATGAGGTGCAGCACGGCGTGCTGGGCGTGGTCGAGCGGTTCGCGGCTGCGTCGGACCGACGCGAGCAGCACCGCGCCCTCCAGCAGAGCGAGTGCCTGCCCGGCGGCGGTCTCCGCCTCCAGCGGCCCGAAGCCCTCGGCCTCCAGGCGGTCGGCCAGGACGCGCTGCCAGCTCCCGTACACCGCGGAACAGACCGCGCGCAGCGGCTCGTTGGTGCCGGCGACCTCCAGCGCGACGGTGGCGATCGGGCAGCCCTTGGCGTAGTCGGACCGTTCAAGGCGGGAGGCGAAGATCTCGGTGAGACGCCGGGTGAGCGCCCCGGCGTCGACCCCCTCGGCGGCGAGGGCGTTGAGCAGGTCCTCGATCTCCTGCCCGGCCTGGGTGAGCGCGGCGGCGACCAGCTGGTCCTTGCCTTCGGGGAAGTGGAAGTAGAGCGACCCGCGCGGCGCGCCGCTCTCGGCGACGATGTGGTTGACGCCGGTGCCGAAGTAGCCCTGCGCCTCGATCAGTGCCCGCGTGCCGGCGATCAGCCGCGCACGGGTCTCCTCGCCCTTGACTCCCATGCGGGAAACAGTAGACCGGTCTGCATATTTTTCGTGGGTTTTTCAGGGTTTCACACGCGGAATTCGGCTGGGAAGCCGGTCCAGCGGAGTTCGTCGGGCAGATGCCGCATGTCGTTGAGGACCAACAAGGAGGCCGGCCGCCCGGGCGCGTAGCGGATGACGGTCAGGGCCGCGTTGCCGTGGTTGAGGCCGAGCCAGCGCCAGGCGGGGGCGTCCAGGACGTGCCGGACCAGCCAGCCGATCAGGAAGTTGTGCGTGACGACCAGTTCGTGGCGCTCCTCGCCGCCGGGCACCGGTCCGGTGAACTCCGCCACGGCCCGGCGGGCGAGCTCCGGACCGCGCGCCCGCTCCTCGGCCGTGGCCCCGGACAGGAAGTCCAGGAGGAAGTCGGCGCTGGCGGCGGGCAGTTCCTCCCGCGCCGGGACATACGGGACGTAGTCGCCGGCAGCCTCACAGGCCTGGACGGCGGCGCCGCCCAGGTGCTCGGCGACCAGCCGTGCGGTCTGCGACGCCCGGGGCAGCGGACCGTGGTGCACCGCCGAGATGGGGCGGCCCGCCAGCCGCCGGCCCAGGAGCCCGGCTTGGCGGCGCCCGGCGTCCGACAGCCCACTCTCGTCCGGCATCGCCTCTCCGTGGCGGGCGAGATAGAGGTAGCGGGTGGCGGTTCCGGTCATGCGCGGGCTCCTGGTGCTGGGGTGCGATACGTCGTCCCCAGCGACGTCGCAGCTCTCGGCGGTGGTTCCGCGCGTGGTGGCTTTGGCCTGCCGCTGTGTCAGGCCTCTTACTGACGAACGGAATATACGACCCGAGCGCACCGCATGAAGCCACCGAAGCCGAAGCTTGCTGTCGGCCTGCACACGCTCGACCTCGTCGACGCTGCCGGCCGGGCGAGTTGGGTGTGGGTGGAGTGGCTGGGTTTGAGCGAGGAGGCCGGTTCGCCGGAGGGGCGAGGGCAGCAGAGGAGCTGTCCGACGAGCTGGACCAACCGGGTGGACGGGGGCGCCGAGGCCGTGCGCCCGCCGCTTTATCAGCGCGGCTACGTACGGCCCCGGCGCCGTCGGCGCCGTTGTCTACCGGCCGGGCCACGGAGGGGTCGCCAACCAGCAGCCAGGCGCGGCCGAGAGGCGGCAGTCGTCCACCGCCTTCCGGCTCGGCACCTGGACGCTCACCCTCCGCGTCGGTCCGCTGGCCTGATGCGAGCTCAGGCCGTGTGGGCGGCGTCGAGGAGCGCCAGCTCGTCCGCAGAGAGGCGGAGCGATCCGGCGGCGATGTTGTCGGTGAGGTGGGCGAGGTCGCCGGTGCCGGGGATGGCCAGGACGTGCGGGCCGCGGTGGAGCGTCCACGCGAGGCGGACCTGGGCGGTGCTCACCCCGTGGGCCTGCGCCACGGCCTCCACCTGGGGCAGCTCGGCCTCGCCCGCGAAGGCAGTGCCGCGCTCCCGGCCGGCGCCGGCTATCGCGTAGAACGGGACGAACGCGATGCCCTGCTCACCGCAGAGCCGCAGCACTTCGTCGTGCTGGGCGGAGGCGCCGATTCCGTAGGGGTTCTGCACGCAGACGACGGGGGCGATGGCCTGGGCCTCGGCGAGGTGGTGCGGGTGGATGTTGGACAGGCCGAGGTGGCGGATGAGCCCGGCCTGCCGCAACTCGGCGAGGGCGCCGAAGCGTTCGGCGATCGAGTCGGTGCCGAGGATCCGCAGGTTGACCAGGTCGAGCTGGTCGCGGCCGAGCTGGCGCAGGTTCTCCTCGACCTGGGCGCGCAGCTGCTCGGGGGTGCGGGCGTGTTCCGCCCACCCGCCGTTCAGTGTGCGGGCCGGGCCGACCTTGGTGGCGATCACCAGGTCGTCGCGGTACGGCGCGAGGGCGCGGTTGATCAGCTCGTTGGCGGAGCGCAGCGGGGAGAAGTAGAAGGCGGCGGTGTCGATGTGGTTGACGCCCAGCTCGAGGGCCCGCCGAAGGACGGCGATCGCCTGGTCGCGGTCGCGGGGGACGGCGTCGGGGATGAGCGCGGGGCCGGTCTGCGGGAGGCGCATCGCGCCGAAGCCGATCCGGTGGACGGTGCGGTCACCGAGCGTCCAGGTGCCGGAGTCGGCCGCGTTGACGGTGGTGGTGGAGGTGTCGGTCGTCATGCGGATCATGATCGGATCTGCACTAGCCTGGCCGCCAATGATTCGGGAATGTGCGAATCCACGGGGGCGGGGGACATGACGGCGGAGCTGTCGTTCACGGTGGGCGACCTCGCGAGCATGCGGTTCGCGGTCTCGCCGATGTGGGAAGTCGGGCCGAGCCTGCGGCTGCTGGCCTCGCGGCAGGCCCATCCGGTGCACCGGCCGTGGGTGGAGCAGGTGCGGCCGCGGGTGGCCGCCGCCGGGCTGGACCGGGGGTGGCTGGCCGAGCTCGTGCCGCCTTCCGGGTACGTGCCGGACTTCATCAACCCGGCCCCGGCCGGCCCCGCGCCCACCCTGGCGGACGAGCTGGCCGCGATCCGGGCCACGCCCGCCGAGCGGGTGCGCCGCGATCTCGACCGCCTGCGGGCACGTCGGGGCGGCGGCCTCGGCCCCCGGCTGCGCGCGCTGTACGCCGACCCGGCCACAGGCCTGGTCCGGCTCACCGAGGCCGTCGAGGCCTACTGGGACGTCGCGCTGGCGCCGTACTGGGCGCGGATCCGTGCGCTCCTCGACGCGGACGTGCTGCACCGTGCCCGCCGGGCCGCCGAGCACGGCACGGCGAGCGTCCTCAACGACCTGCACGCCGAGGTCCGGTGGGCCGCCGGCGCGTTGCGGCTGGACCGTCGCCCGCGAGGCCTGGACCGCCGGACGGCCGGGTCGGGCCTGCTGCTGATTCCGTCCGCCTTCACCGGCCCGGGCCTGTTCACCCGCGTGGCGCCGCCGGACCCGCCGCAGCTCGCCTACCCGGCGCGCGGCATCGGCACGCTGTGGGCCGCCCGGCCCGGCCCGTCGAGTGATGCCCTGGCCGCCGTGCTCGGCCGCTCCCGCACGCTCCTGCTGATCGAGCTCGCCGCGCCGGCCTCCACCACCGAACTCGCCCACCGCACCGGGCTGTCGCCCTCGGCCGTCTCCCAGTACCTGACCGCGCTCCGCGACGCCGGCCTGGTGAGCGCCCACCGCGCCGGGCGCTCGGTGCTGTACGCCCGGACGGCCGCGGCCGAGGCCGTCCTCGCGCCGCTCGCGCGAGCAGGCATGGACCGCTGACTACTGCGGACCGGCTCACCGCGGCAGCGAGGACGCCTCACCGACGGCGACGAGCAGTTCGAGCGGCAGCTCGGTGTCGCCCTGGCCGATGGGTCAGCCCGAGCCAGCGGCCGGAGGCCGGGAGCTGCCACACCTCCATGGTGCCGGCGACGCCGCAGAGGAAGAGCAGTGGTTCGGCAGGCGGGACATAGGCGTCCGGATCGCCCCACCCGAGATACGGGAACAGGTCGCGGGAGACCAACCTGCTGCGAGGGCTCGTCGAACTCGGCGAGGGAGTGCACCCGGCCGTGACGATCCTCGAACGGGCCTGGCGCGTTCCGTGGCCGAACCCGGGGGACCTGCAGGCCCCGATCAGGATCCTGCGCATCAAGCTCGGTGAGCCGTGGTGGATCGAGCTGGCCCCGGACGACCACTACGGCCTGCGCGCCCCTGACCCGCGGTGACGCACCGTCGTCTGCGAGAGTGCTGACATGACTCCTCCGGACGCGACCCTCCGCTGCGCCGTACTCGACGACTTCCAGGACGTAGCCTCCAGCATCGTCGACTGGTCCCCGCTGGCCGGCCGGGTGGTGATGACCGCCTTCCACGACCACTTCGGCTCGGAAGACGAACTCGCCGACGCCCTCGCCGAGTTCGACATAGTCGTGACCCTGCGCGAACGGGTGCCGTTCCCCGCCTCGCTGTTCGCCCGGCTGCCCCGGCTCAAGCTGCTGGTCGCCTCGGGCATGCGCAACTCGGTCATCGACTACGCCGCCGCCGAGGCGCACGGCGTGACGGTCTGCGGCACCACCAGCTCCTCCGCTCCGCCCGTGGAGCTGACCTGGGCGCTGCTGCTCGGCCTCGCCCGCGGCATCGTGCCGGAGTCCACCGCACTGCGCGAGAACGGCCCCTGGCAGAGCACCGTCGGCGCCGACCTCAACGGCCGGGTGCTCGGGCTGCTCGGCCTCGGGAAGATCGGCAGCCTGGTCGCCCGGGTCGGACTGGCCTTCGGCATGGACGTGATCGCCTGGAGCCAGAACCTCACCGAGGAGCGGGCCGCCGAGGTGGGCGTGCGCCGGGCCGCGACCAAGGAGGAACTGCTCGGCGGCAGCGACTTCGTCTCGATCCACCTCGCGCTCGGCGACCGTACCCGCGGCCTGCTCGGCAAGGCCGAACTCGCCCTGATGAAGCCCGAGGCGTACCTGGTCAACACCTCCCGGGCGGCGATCGTCGACCAGGACGCGCTGCTCACCGCGCTCACCGAGGGACGGATCGCGGGCGCCGCCGTGGACGTCTTCGACGTCGAACCGCTGCCCGCCGACCACCCGCTGCGCACCGCGCCCCGGCTGCTGGCCACGCCGCACCTCGGGTACGTGTCGCAGGACAACTACCGCCGCTACTACGGCGAGGCCGTGGAGGACATCGCCGCCTTCCTCGCCGGCGAGCCGATCCGCCGCCTCGGCTGAGCGGCGGCCCGTCGTCGAACTCCCGCCTGCCGGGCGACGTCGGGAATCTGACATCGGGAGTCCGACGACGGGACTTCCCCCGGATCCTGCGCCGGCCGCCGCATACTGGCCGCGTGACGAGCGCAGACGACGGGTGTGCGGCGGGCCGGCGCGAGGTGCTGAGGGCGGGCGCGGCGGCGCTGCTGCTCGGCGCGGCCGGGTGTGCGAGCGGTAGCAAGAAGTCGGTGGCGGTGACGAGTTCGGCGAACGGCCCGACCGTCACGGCGACGCCGGCCCCGACCGCGACCGCGACCGCGACCCCAGCCCCGACCCCGACCCCGCTCCCCAACCCGCCGCTCTGGCAACCCGGCCCCTCCGAGGTGGAGCCCGACGTCAAGCGCCGCGCCGTCGAACTGGTCGCCGCGCTCGGCGCCTGGCCACTCGGCGGCCAGGGCGTGGAGGCGGCCCGGGCCCGGGTGGCGGCGCTCGGCCTGCCGCCGGGGCTGGCCGACCAGGCCGGCCCGCTCGCCCCCGCCGCGCCGGAGGCGAGCCTGGAGGTGATCAACGCCCAGTACGGCGGGATCCTCGCCGACTCGGCGAGCGTGCTGGCGGTCTGCCGGCAGTGGACCCGGCAGCCGGACGGCTCGGTCGCGACGGGCGGCACCACGGTGGACGTCCGCCTCAGCCGCGCCGAGCCGCGCTGGACCGTCACCGACCTGCACCCGGGCGACCCCGGCCCGCCCGCCGCCGCGCCGTCCCCGGCCGTGGCCCAGGTGCTGGCGCAGCCGCGGATCGAACTGCCGCCCGAGGCGGTCGCGGACCTGCGCAGCGGCACCGTCCACGACAGCGTGCTGCACGCGATGCTGCGCCTCGCCGGTACCTACACGCTGTCGGTGAGCGTGGTGCGGACCGGGCACCCGCTGAACGTCTTCGGCACCACCCGGCCGAGCGACCATCCGCCGGGCCGGGCCTTCGACGTCTGGCGGATCGACGGCCGGGCGGTGGTGGACCCGGGGACGCCCCGGCAGCTGATCGAGTCCTTCATGCGGGACGCGGCCGCCGCCGGGTCGTACAACGTGGGCGGTCCGGTGGCGATCCCGGGCGCAGGCAACCAGTTCTTCACCGACGACACCCACCACGACCACGTCCACATCGGATTCACCGAGTAGCGGAGCGCCATCAGTTGACCTTGACCGCGCTCCAGGCCGCCGCGACGGCCTTGTACTCGGCGCTGTTGAGCCCGTACAGGTCGCTCGCGGCGTTGAGCGAGGCGGTGCGCGCGCCCTTGTAGGTGGTGGTGGACGTCATGTAGACGGTCAGCGCGCGGTACCAGATCTTGGCGACCTTCTGGTTGCCGATGCCGGTGACGGTCGAGCCGTTGCAGGTGGGGCTGTCGTAGGTGACGCCGTTGATGATCTTGCTGCCGCTGCCCTCGCTGGCGAGGTAGAACCAGTGGTTGCCGACGCCCGAGGAGTTGTGCACGTTGAGCTTGCCGACCGTGCTGCTCCAGCAGTCCGCCGACTTGCCGTCCAGCGAGGGCTTGTCGAAGCGGCGCAGCCACGGCGGGGTGGACTGGTCGCTGAACAGGTAGTCGGGGGTGTCGAACGTGTTGTTGGCGTACCACTCCACCATCGTCCCGAAGATGTCGCTGGTGGACTCGTTGAGGCCGCCGGACTCGCCGCTGTAGCGCAGGTTGGCGGTGGCGCTGGTGACGCCGTGGGTCATCTCGTGGCCCATGGTGTCGAGGTCGACCTGCTCCGGGTCGGTGGTGCCGTTGCCGTCGCCGGTCATCATGCAGAAGCAGCTGTCGGACCACTGGGCGTTGTCCCAGTTGGTGCCGACGTGGACGAAGACGGTGGCGCCCCTGCCGTCGTTCTTGATGCCGTTCCGGCCGAAGGTGTTCTTGTAGTAGTCGTACGTCCAGGCGGTGTTGGCGTGGGCGTCGACGGCGGCGGTGGAGCGGTCGGCGGAGAACTTCTGCCCGTCGCCCCAGACGTTGGTGCTGCTGGTGAACTCCGTCCCGGAGCTCGCCTTGAGCGAGCTCGCCGAGATGTTGTCGGCGTCCTTGGTGACGTGGCCGCGGACCGGGTCCTTGAGGGTGTAACCGCCGCCCGCGGCAGGGGTGGTGTCGACGGTGACGTCGCCGGTGTACTCGGAGTGCCCGGTGCCGGTGGCCTGGTGCTCGGCGTCGTAGGCCTCGATCTGCTCGCCGGTGGAGGCGTCGGTGACGACCACGCGCCCGGCGGGCTGGCCGTGCTCGCCGACGCCCTCGACGGTGGTGCGCCAGGCGAGCCGGGGCGTGCCGTCGGCGGCCCAGACGACCAGTTCGGGGGTGCTGGTGGCGTCGTTGACGCCGGGGGCGGCGGCGATCGCGGTCCCGGCGGTGGCCTGCGCGGGGACGCCGGGGGCGGTGGACTTGACGGCCGGGTCGTGGGCGGCGGCGCGGGAGGAGTCCTTGAGCCGGCCGCGGGCGTCCTGGTGGACGACGAGGTCGCCGCCGACCACGGGCAGGCCCTGGTAGGTGCGGTCGAAGCGGACGTGCGAGGCGCCGTCGGCGTCGAGGATCACGTCCTTGACCACGAGGTCCTGGCCGGTGCCGAAGCCGAACACCCCGGCGTTGCGGGCGACGTTGGCCCGGGCCTGGGCGATCGCGGCGTCCCGCCCGGCGGGGGCGGCCGAGGCGGTGCCGGTGGGGACGGCGACGGCGACGAGGGCGGCGACGACGGTGATGGCTCCGGCCGTGAGGGTGCGGCGGGAGGAGGAGGTGGGGCTCACTCTGACTCCAGTGGGGGTAGCTGCAGGGAAGCGAGCGGCTCATGGCTGCTCGCGAAGAGCTGCGACCGAGATTGACGGCGATCAGTCAGAGAGAGCTAGAGGAACGGTCATATCTTTGCCAAGTCGTGTCCAAGGAAAAGCAACAGATGATCAGAAACCGATCAGAACTGATCAAAGCTGAAAATCGAGCATCCGGACGCGCTGTGACGATGCGTTCGCGGCAGTGGTGGTCCGCATCCCATGGGCTCGCCTGCACGTCCTCGGTGTGCCGCACTGAGATGTCGACCGCCCGCGCGGCCGCCCGTCGAAGCCCCCGGGAGGTGGCGGTCGGGTTTCGATCGGGGGGTGGGTGTGGACGCCGATTCGGCCATACGTAAGGTATGCCTTAGCTAAGGTGGCGTCGCCGACCCGTTCGGTGCCCCACCCTCGCCGAGTCCCGCCGTGGCATCCCCATGCCCTTTTCCGTTGGAGCCCGCATGTCCGCCCGCCGCCGTTCCACCGCAGCCGCGCTGCTCACCCTCGCCGTGGCGATCGCCACCCTGGCCGGCTGCGCGGACAAGAAGGACGACAAGGCCGGCAGCGCCGACGCCGTCACGGTCAACGCCACCGACTCCGCGTGCGAGGTCTCCAAGACCAGCGTCCCGGCCGGGCACGTCATGCTGGACATCAGCAACAAGGGCTCGAAGACCACCGAGGTCTACGTCTACGGTGACGGCGACAAGATCATCACCGAGCGCGAAAACATCGGCCCCGGCACCAAGGCGACCATCGACGCCGAGATCAAGGCCGGCTCGTACGAGATCGCCTGCAAGCCCGGCATGGTCGGCGACGGCATCCGCCAGAAGATCACCGTGACCGGCGAGGGCGGCGCCTCCGCCGCGGCCGACCCGCGCCTGGCCGGCGCCGTCGACGCCTACCGCAAGTACGCCCAGGAGCAGGCCGACACCACCATCCCGGCCGTCGAGGCCTTCGCCGCCGCGATCAAGGCGGGCGACGTGGAGAAGGCCAAGTCGCTGTACGCGGCCTCGCGCACCGGCTGGGAGCGCACCGAGCCGGTCGCCGAGAGCTTCGGCGATGTCGACCCGAAGACCGACACCCGCGAGGACAAGGTCGAGGCCGGCAAGGAGTGGACCGGCTGGCACAAGCTGGAGAAGTCGCTCTGGGCCGACGCGAAGATCGGCGACGACGAGAAGAAGCTCGCCGACCAGCTGGTCAACGATCTGAAGGACTGGCAGAAGAAGATCCCCTCGGCGGAGATCACCGCGACCAGCATGGCCAACGGCGCCAAGGAGCTGCTGGACGAGGTCGCCACCAACAAGATCACCGGTGAGGAGGACCGCTACAGCCACACCGACCTGGCCGACTTCCAGGCCAACGTCGAGGGCGCGCAGAAGGCCTACGAGCTGCTGAAGCCGGTCGCCGCCGAGAAGGACCCCGAGCTGTCCAAGACCCTGGACTCCGAGTTCGCCGCCATCCAGGCCCTGCTCGCCAAGTACAAGCAGGCCGACGGCACCTTCACCTCCTACGACAAGGTCGCCCAGGCCGAGCGCAAGACCTTCTCCGACGCGGTCAACTCGCTGGGCGAGCCGCTGTCGAAGCTGGCCGCCGCCGTGGTCGCCAAGTAACACCCGCGATCACCACCCCGAGTACCCAGTCACCCCACTGACGCCGTGGCGGCCCCGAACCGGCCGCCACGGCATCCGTGAGTCAGCACAGAGAAGGGCCCGCCCGCCGATGGACGCCGAGAACGAGCAGCAGAACGGAACGCCGGCCGGTACCGACGCCGCCGCCCCGAGGAGCGCGGTCAGCCGACGCGCCGTCATCGGCTGGGCAGGTGCGGGCGTCGCGCTCGGCGCCGCCGCCGTCGGCTCGGTCGCCGCGGCCACCCGCCAGGACGACCCCGCCCCGGCGCCGGCCGCCGCGTCCGGCGCCGAGGTCCCGTTCTACGGCGACCACCAGGCCGGCATCGCGACCCCGGTCCAGGACCGGCTGCACTTCGCCGCCTTCGACGTCTCCGAGAAGGCCACCCGCGAGTCGCTCGTCAAGATGCTCAAGGAGTGGACGAAGGCGGCCGCCGCGATGACCGGCGGGCGCGAGGTCGGCACCGGCGCCGCCACCGGCCTTCCCGAGGCACCGCCGGACGACACCGGCGAGGCACTCGGCCTGCCCGCCTCCCGGCTCACCATCACCATCGGCTTCGGCCCGAGCCTGTTCGAGAAGTCCGGGCCGGACGGACAACCCGTCGACCGCTTCGGCCTGAAGGCCAAGCGCCCCGAGGCCCTGATCGACCTGCCGGCCTTCCCGGGCGACAAGCTCGACCCGCTGCGCAGCGGTGGCGACCTCTGCATCCAGGCCTGCGCCGACGACCCGCAGGTCGCCGTGCACGCGATCCGCAACCTGGCCCGGATCGGCATGGGCACCGTCAGCATTCGCTGGTCGCAGCTCGGTTTCGGCAAGACGTCCTCCACCACCCCGGACGCCCAGACCCCGCGCAACCTGATGGGCTTCAAGGACGGCACCCACAACATCGCCGGCACCGACACCGCCAAGCTGTCCGACCACGTCTGGGCCGCCTCCGGCGACGGCCCAGACTGGATGACCGGCGGCTCCTACCTGGTCGCCCGGCGGATCCGGATGCACATCGAGACCTGGGACCGCACCTCGCTCAAGGAGCAGGAGGACGTCTTCGGCCGCACCAAGGGCGAGGGCGCCCCGTTCGGCAAGGTCAAGGAGCACGACGACCCGGACCTCAAGGCGATGCCGGCCGACTCGCACGTCGCCCTCGCACACCCGGACGCCAACAACGGCCTGATGATCCTGCGCCGCGGCTTCTCCTTCACCGACGGCACCGACGGCCTCGGCCGCCTCGACGCCGGCCTGTTCTTCCTGGCCTACCAGCGCGATACGCGCAAGGCCTTCGTGCCGCTCCAGCAGCGGCTGGCCGGCAGCGACAAGCTCAACGAGTACATCCAGCACGTCGGCTCCGCCCACTTCGCCTGCCCCGCGGGCGTCCGCAAGCCGGGGGAGTGGTGGGGCCAGGCCCTGTTCGGCTGACCCTCCCGTGACCCGTACGTACCACCTCTTCACCCCCAGGGAGCCCGCGTGTTCGGCAACTACCTGATCGGGCTGCGCGAAGGCCTCGAAGCAAGCCTGGTTGTCTGCATCCTGATCGCCTACCTGGTCAAGACCGAGCGCAGGGACAAGCTGCCGCCGGTGTGGATCGGCGTGGCCTCGGCCGTGGTGCTCAGCATGGCCTTCGGCGCCGTGCTGCAGTTCGGCTCCTCGCAGCTCACCTTCGAGGCCCAGGAGGCGCTCGGCGGTTCGCTGTCGATCATCTCGGTGGGGCTGGTCACCTGGATGGTGTTCTGGATGCGCCGCACCGCCCGGCACCTGAAGTCCGAGCTGCACGGCAAGCTGGACGCGGCCATCGCCATGGGCACCACGGCCCTGGTGGTCACCTCCTTCCTGGCGGTCGGCCGCGAGGGCCTGGAGACCGCGCTGTTCATCTGGTCGGCGGTGCAGGCCACGGGTGACGGCTACAACCCGCTGATCGGCGCGGCGCTCGGCCTGCTCACCTCGGTGGTGCTCGGCTGGCTGTTCTACCGCGGCGCGCTGAAGATCAACCTGGCCAAGTTCTTCACCTGGACCGGCGGCATGCTGGTGGTCGTCGCGGCCGGCGTGCTCGCCTACGGCGTGCACGACCTCCAGGAGGCCGGCTGGCTCCCCGGTCTGCGCAGCGTGGCCTTCGACATCTCCAGCAGCATTCCGAAGGACAGCTGGTACGGCACCCTGCTGAAGGGCGTCTTCAACTTCCAGCCGGACCCGACCGGGCTCCAGCTGGTGGTCTGGCTGCTCTACCTGCTGCCGACGCTGGCGGTCTTCTTCAACCTGTTCGGCGGCCGGGCGAAGCCCGTCACCGCCAAGCCGGCCGCCTGACCGGCCCGTTCGCCCCCTGATCCGCCCCGCCCGGCACCTGCCGAGCGGGGCGGATCCGTCTCCGCCGTTGACGCTGTTGGTGCCTTCGCAGCGGCTACTCCACGGCGACGCCGAACGCCCCCGCGAGCCCGGCCAGGCCGTTCGTCACGGCCTTGCCCGACGGCGTGAACCGCCAGCCGCCGCCGTTGCGTTGGAACGAGCCGACGAGCATCGCGGTCTCCGGCATGCCCCCGGTGTGGGCCGTCCACTGCTCCGTGCCCGTCGCCCCCGGGGCGTAGGACCCGGCGAGCGCCAGCCCGTGCACGTACCCGAGCGGCAGCGCGGGCGGCTCCTCCTCCTCGGTCGAGACGGCGATCACCACCTCCTCCACCGCGGGCCCCAGCCGGGCCAGGTCCAGGGTCAGCCGGGCCGCGCGGACGGGCTCCCCCGGCACCGAGCGGGTGGGGTGCAGGCGGACCGCGCCGTCCGGGTCCTGCGGGTTGTTGAAGAACACGAAGTGCTCGTCGCTCAGCACCCGGCCCGAGGCGCACAGGAACGCGGTGACGTCCAGCTCGACGGAGTCCCCGCCGGCCGTCCGGCTGCCCCAGGCGAGTTCGATGCCGGTGTGACGGTCCGCCGGCTCGTCCTCGCCGGGCTCCGGCCGGCCCGCCTGCGGGCCGCCGCCGAGCCGTCCGCGCAGCCCCTGCTCGGCCAGCAGCTCGACCAGCTCCGGGCCGCTCACCAGCGTCAGCGGCTTGTTGCGGATGTACTGGTACGAGCCCGGGCCGAAGCCCGCCGTGGTCACCAGGATGCCCTTGATCGCGCCGTGGTGGCGGACCGTGGAGTCCAGGTCGCGGACGGCGGTGGGGGAGACCGTCGAACGGTAGCGCTTCGCCTGGATCACGATCTTCCCGCCGGTCACCGGATCCAGGTCCTCGGCGATCACGTCCACCCCGACGTCGCCGCTGCGGGCCGTCGTCATCACCCGGAAGCCGCGCAGCCGGAACAGCTCCGCGATCAGGTTCTCGAAGTCGATCGGGTCCATCTCGAACAGGTCCGGGTCGTCCTCGCCGCCGTGCCCGGCCACGCTCCCGCCCACCGTCTCCGGCAGTCGTCCCGGCTTCACCTCGTCCAGCCGCTCCGGCCGCGCCGACAGCGTGCCGCCGAGGCCCTGGAAGCACTCCACCGGCGCGACCCGGTCCAGCGCCAGCCCGGCGAAGTCCGCGCGCGAGGCGGTCAGCGTGGACAGGAAGCGCTCCGACTCGCGGCCGGTGGCCGGGTCGATGCCGCGGACGAAGCCGTTCAGCACCACCGAGTCCAGCATGCCGTCCCGGTCCGCCCGGAACAGCTCGGCCGCCACCCGCAGCGCCGTCTGCGCCAGCACCTCCCGGTAGAGCGCCTTGCGCTCCGTCGCCGGGCGGGCCACCTCGGCCTCGCGGTCGTCCGACTTCACGTACCGCACCCGGGCCGCGGCCGGCACCACGTCCGGGCCGGGCAGCTCCCAGTTCACCACCAGCTGGCGGGTCGGCGCCTCCCAGGCCGCCACCAGCCGGTGCGGGAAGCCCTCCGGCCAGGCCGCGGAGGCGTACAGGCCGGCGGTGAAGTACTCCTGCACCGCCTCCGGCTCGCCCGCGCGCAGCCGGCGCAGCAACTCCTCGGTACGGGCGGAGCGTTCCTCGTCCTCCCGGCGGTGCCGGGCCACCCGCTCCAGGTACTCCTGGTGGCAGGCGGCCAGCCGGCGCTGCCGGTCCGCCTCCTGTGCCTGTGCGGCGTACCAGTCCTGCTCGAACCGGGCCCGGGCCTCGGCCACGTACTGCTCGTACCGCTGCCGGACCCCCGGATTGCGGGCCTGGGCAGGGTCCGGCGCGGGCACGAGGTAGTTCGTCTGATCGGGCATCGCGACGGGCTCGCCGAGTGGGCCAGGGTCGAACGGCGGCACCGGCAGCGGGGCCAACAGCGCCTGCGGACCGAATGCCGGCTCGCGCAGGCCGGCGGCCAGCAGGCCGCGCAACTCCTCGACCCGGCCGTCCAGTTCGGCCGTCCGCCGGGCCGCCTCCGCCTCCCGGGACTGCTGGTAGGCGCGCTGCGCCTCACGCTCGCCCCGGGCCGCCGCCCGCTGAGCCTCCCGCAGCTCGCGCTCCCGCCGGCGCTCCTCCGCCGCCTGCGCGCGCCAGCGGGCCTCCTCCCGGCGCTGCTGCTGCCGCTGCGTCTCCGCCCAGACCGACAGCACCCCGTCGTTCCGCCGCCCCGCCACCGTCCACCCCTTTGCTCCGCCGCCCGCCTCCCGGCCGGCACGCCACCGCGCCCGCCACAATAGAACGTGAACAGCCCACCCGGCCAAGCGCCCGCGACCTGCGACGCTTTCCGGGTGCTGCGCGGGGCCCGGGTGGCGGACGTGATCGAGCGCCACCCGCGATCCGGCGCCCGTCCCGAACGGACTTCCGCCGTCGCACCGCGCGCCTCGGATACCCCTGGGGGTAAGCCTGCTAGGCTCCCCCAGTAATACCCCCGGGGGTAGGACCGCGAGAAGGAGTGGCCGGTGTACTTCGTCGACACCCTGGAGACCGAGGGCCTTGGCAACCGCAGCTACCTGGCCGGCGGCCCCGGCGGGGCGGTGGCCGTCGACCCGCCCCGCGACATCGACCGGGTCATCGCCGCGGCCGCCCGCCGGGGCGTCCCGATCGCGTACGTGGCCGAGACCCACGTGCACAACGACTACGTCACCGGCGGCCTGGAGCTCGCCCGCCTCACCGGTGCTCACTACCTCGTGCCCGCCGACGCGGCCGTCTCCTACCGGCGGGTGCTGGTGCACGACGGCGACGAGTTCGACGTCGACCCCGTGAACGGCCTCGGCCTGCACGCCGTCGCGACGCCCGGGCACACCCCGCACCACACCTCGTACGTGCTGACCGAGCGCGGCCGACCGCTCGCCGCGTTCACCGGCGGCTCGCTGCTGATCGGCACCGTCGGCCGCCCCGACCTGGTCGAGCCCCGGCTCACCGAGGAGCTGGCCCGCGCCCAGCACCGGTCCGCCCGCCGGCTCGTCGAGCAACTCCCGGACGAGACCGCGGTGCTGCCCACCCACGGCTTCGGCAGCTTCTGCTCGGTCGGCCGGGTCGGCACCGACGCCACCACCACCATCGGCGCCGAACGCCACCGCAACGACGCCCTGGTCAAGGACGTCGACCGCTTCGTCGCCGACCTGCTCGCCGCCCTCAGTGACATCCCCGCCTACTACGCCCACATGGGGCCGGTGAACTCCGCCGGACCGCGCCCGCTCGACCTCACCCCGCCGGAGCCCGCGGACGCCGAGGAGCTGGCGCGCCGCCTGGCCGCGGGGGAGTGGGTGGTCGACCTGCGGGCCCGCACCGCCTTCGCCGCCGGGCACCTGGCCGGCTCGTTCAACTTCGAGGGCAAGGGCAGGCTCGCGACCTACCTGGCCTGGCTGATCCCCTGGGGCAAGCCGGTGACCCTGCTCGCCGCGAGCCCCGAGCAAGTCGCCGCCGCCCAGCGCGAACTCGCCCGGGTCGGCATCGACCGCCCCGCCGCGGCCGCGACCGGCCGGCCGGAGGACTGGCTGCGCCCCGGCGACCACCTGCGCGCCTTCCCCCGGGCGACCTTCGCCGACCTGGCCGCGGTGTGGCGCACCGGCGCCCGCCCGGTGGTCCTGGACGTCCGGCGAAGCGCCGAGCGCGCCGCCGGCCGGATCGAGGGCAGCCTGCACGTCCCCGTGCACCAACTCCACGGCCGCACCGCCGAGTTGCCCGAGGGAAGCGAGGTGTGGGTGCATTGCGCCACCGGCATGCGCGCGGCGATCGCGGCGTCACTGCTGGACGCGGCCGGGCACCGGGTGGTGGCCGTCGACGACGACTTCGCGGTGGCAGCCGCGGCGGGCCTGCCGGTCGACACCTCCGACGAGGCGGGCTGACGGAGGGCCGGACGCCGGGCGCGGGCAGCGAACTGTGGGTGCACTGCTCCGGCGGCATGCGCGCGGCGATCCCACGACTCTTCCCGGGCGGCCGTGCCCGCTGTCAGTGCCGGCAGGTAGCCTCTCTGTTCCGACGGGGAGGGACAGACGTGACGACCGCACCACAGCACCCGGACCGGCCCGGTGGCTGGATCTCCACCGGCCTGAGCTGGCACGAGGGCCGACCGCGGCTCGGCGCCGTGCACGGCACCCGGACGCACGAGCGCGTCGTCGCCGCGGGCACCGAGGTCGGCTGGCTGCTCGGCGGGCCGCGCCGCTGCACCGGGGCCTGGCTGGCCGGTGCCACCGAGCGCACCCCGTGCCCGCACCACGCCGCGATCGACCCGCACGGCGGCGCCGTGCAGTGCCCGGCCTGCCAGAGCGTCGACCGCGGCCTCGCCCTCGCCCGGGACCAGATCCTCGACGACGGCCGCACCTACCTGCTCTACCTCGCCTGGTTCGGCGACGGCCTGCTCAAGGTCGGCCTCACCGCCGAGCAGCGCGGCGACAGCCGGCTGCTCGAACAGGGCGCGCTCGCCTACGTGTTCACCGCCCGTGGCGGCCTGCCGGCGATCCGACGCGCCGAACTCACCGTCGCCGCCTCGGGCCTGGCCCGCGAGCGCTTCAAGAGCCGCGCCAAGACGGACCGCTGGTGGACGCACGGCGACGCCCCGCACCGCCGCGAGGTCCTCGCCGACGCCCGCGCCCGGGCGCACCAGCTGCTGGACGGCCACGCCCTGGAGCTGCTCGCCGACCGTCCGGTCACCGACCACGTCGACCGCTTCGGCCTCGCCGGCGGCGCCCCGGAGAGCTACCGGTACGTCGGCGGGCTCGCCCACGGCGCCGTCCTCACGGGCACCCTGCGGCCGCCGGTCGGCCGTCACCTCTTCCTGGACCAGGCCGACGGAAGCGGCCCGCTGCTCCTCGACACCCGGCTGCTCACCGGCTGGACGCTCACCGCGGTCGCCGGCCGGGCCACCACCGGGGTGGCGCTGGAGGAGCGCGTCCGCCCGCCGGAGCCGGACACCCAGGAGGCGCTCTTCTGACCGGCGTGCTACCCCAGCCGGCTGCGCAGCCCGCCCGGACCGGAGCGCGCCCGCAGGGACAGCGGCGGCCGTGACGGCCGGACGTCGGAGCGTGCGGGCGGCTCGCCTTCCGTCGCCCGCCGGGCGGCCGCGGCGCAGGCGGCGGCCAGCGCCAGCCGGGCGAGCAGCGGGTCCTCGCCGACCCCGGCGGCCAGCTTCGCCGCCTGGCAGCGCGAGCACCAGACCGGCGAGGCCGGCCCGTCCGGATACCTCATGCTCTCCGGCGGCAGGTAGTGCCCACCGCACTCGACGCACTCGAAGACCAACCTCATCCGACGATCACCGTCCCGGATCCGTGGCACCGACCGCATGGGGACCAGAAGGTGTGGATCCTCGGCACCATGCTTCCTTCCTCGTCCAGTTCGACCGTGGCCTCGGTCTTCTGGGTCCCCCCGGACCCGCCGCAGCCGGCACAGGACTGAACCTCGGGCATATGCCGTCCTTCCGTAGCGGAGGACCACCGTAGCGCGAATTCTCTCGTGGCAGCGCGGCTCCTGACGATCCACCACCCCTCCGGGGAGCGCATGTTCAGCCGCGCACGCCCCGTACGACAGCGGCCCCTCGTGCACGCACGAGGGGCCGGACGAGGGGCAGGAAAGGGGCCGGAAAGGACCCGAAAGGGTCGGCGGACGGGCGTCAGCCGCGGGCGGCGGCCCGCAGGTACTCCCGGTTCATCGCGGCGATGCTGGGGAGCGGGATGCCCTTCGGGCAGGCGGTGGCGCACTCGCCGGTGTTGGTGCAGCCGCCGAAGCCCTCCGCGTCCATGGCCGCGACCATGTTCCGCACCCGGGAGGCGCGTTCGGGCGCGCCCTGCGGGAGCACGTTGAGGTGGACCACCTTGGCGGAGGTGAACAGCATCGCCGAGCCGTTCGGGCAGGCGGCCACGCAGGCGCCGCAGCCGATGCACTCGGCGTGCTCGAAGGCGGTGTCGGCGGTCTCCTTGGGGACGGGCGTGGCGTGCGCGTCGGGGGCGCTGCCGGTGGGGGCGGTGATGTAGCCGCCGGAGCCGATGATCCGGTCGAAGGCGGAGCGGTCCACGACCAGGTCCTTGACCACCGGGAAGGCGGCGGCCCGCCACGGCTCGACGTCGATGGTGTCGCCGTCCTCGAAGTGCCGCATGTGCAACTGGCAGGTGGTGGTCCGCTCGGGGCCGTGGGCCTGGCCGTTGATGACCATGCCGCAGGCGCCGCAGATGCCCTCGCGGCAGTCGTGGTCGAAGGCGACGGGCTGGTCGCCGCGGGTGATCAGTTCCTCGTTGAGGGTGTCGAGCATCTCCAGGAAGGACATGTCCGGGCTGATCCCGGTGACCTGGTAGGTGGTCATCGAGCCGGGTGCGTCCGGGCCCGCCTGGCGCCAGATGCGCAGGGTGAGGTTCATGCGTAGCTCCGCTGGGTGGGGTGGACGTACTCGAAGTCGAGCGCCTCGCGGTGGAGGACGGGGGCGGTGCCGGTGCCGGTGAACTCCCAGGCGGCGGCGTAGCCGTACTCCTCGTCGCGCCGGGCGGCCTCGCCGTCCGGGGTCTGGCTCTCGGTGCGGAAGTGGCCGCCGCAGGACTCGGCGCGGTGCAGGGCGTCCAGGCACATGAGTTCGGCGAGCTCGAAGTAGTCGACGAGCCGGTTGGCCTTCTCCAGGGACTGGTTGAGCTCCTGCCCGGTGCCGGGGACCTTGATGCGGTGCCAGAACTCGTCGCGCAGCTGCGGGATCCGGGCGAGGGCGCGGCGCAGGCCGGCCTCGTCGCGGGCCATCCCGCACTCGTTCCAGAGGAGTTCGCCGAGTTCGCGGTGGAAGGAGTCCGGGGTGCGGTCGCCGTTGACCGCGAGGATGAGGTTGAGCCGGTCCTCGACCTCGGCCTCCGTCGAGGCGACGGCCGGGTGGTCGGCGGGGACGGCGGGCAGCGGGTTGCGCGCCAGGTAGTCGTTGAGGGTGGGCGGGAGGACGAAGTAGCCGTCCGCGAGGCCCTGCATGAGGGCGCTGGCGCCGAGCCGGTTGGCGCCGTGGTCGGAGAAGTTGGCCTCCCCGATGGCGAACAGACCGGGGACGGTGGTCTGGAGGTCGTAGTCGACCCAGAGCCCGCCCATCGTGTAGTGGATCGCCGGGTAGATCCGCATCGGCACCCGGTACGGGTCCTCGGCGGTGATCCGCTCGTACATGTCGAAGAGGTTGCCGTACCTGGCCGCGACGGCGTCGCGGCCCATCCGGCGGATGGCGTCGGCGAAGTCCAGGTACACGCCCTGCCCGCCGGGGCCGACGCCGCGGCCCTCGTCGCAGACGTTCTTGGCGGCCCGGGAGGCGATGTCGCGCGGTACCAGGTTGCCGAAGGACGGGTAGATCCGCTCCAGGTAGTAGTCCCGCTCGTCCTCGGGGATCTGCGCCGGCGGCCGGTTGTCGCCCTTGGCCCTGGGCACCCAGATCCGGCCGTCGTTGCGCAGCGACTCGCTCATCAGGGTGAGCTTGGACTGGTGGTCGCCGGAGCGCGGGATGCAGGTGGGGTGGATCTGGGTGAAGCACGGGTTGGCGAAGTGGGCGCCGCGCCGGTGGGCCCGCCAGATCGCCGTGGCGTTGGAGTTCTTGGCGTTGGTGGAGAGGTAGAAGACGTTGCCGTAGCCGCCGCTGGCGAGGACCACGGCGTCGGCGGTGTAGGTGCGGATCTCGCCGGTGACGAGGTCGCGGGCGACGATGCCGCGGGCCCGGCCGTCGACGACCAGCAGGTCCAGCATCTCGGTGCGCGCGTGCATCTCCACGTTCCCGGCGGCGATCTGCCGGGAGAGTGCCTGGTAGGCGCCGAGCAGCAGCTGCTGGCCGGTCTGGCCGCGGGCGTAGAAGGTGCGGGAGACCTGGACGCCGCCGAAGGAGCGGGTGTCCAGCAGGCCGCCGTACTCGCGGGCGAACGGGACGCCCTGGGCCACGCACTGGTCGATGATCTCCACCGAGACCTGGGCGAGCCGGTGCACGTTGGACTCGCGGGCGCGGAAGTCGCCGCCCTTGACGGTGTCGTAGAACAGCCGGCGGATCGAGTCGCCGTCGTTGCGGTAGTTCTTGGCCGCGTTGATGCCGCCCTGGGCGGCGATGGAGTGCGCGCGCCGCGGTGAGTCCTGGAAGCAGAACTGGACGACGTGGTAGCCCTGTTCGGCGAGGGTGGCACCGGCCGCGCCGCCGGCGAGGCCGGTGCCGACGACGATCACGGTGTGCTTGCGCCGGTTGGCCGGGTTGACCAGCCTGGCCTCGAACCGCCGCTGGTCCCAGCGCTGTTCGATCGGCCCGGCGGGGGCCTTGGTGTCGGCGATCGGCTCGCCGACGGTGTACGAGGCGTAGCTGCTCACTTCACCACTCCGGTCATCACGGCCACGGGGACGGACAGGAAGCCCACGGTCAGCACCAGGGCCAGGCCGTTGGCGGTCAGCTTCAGCACCCGGTCCGTACGGGCGTTGTTGGCGCCGAGGGTCTGCGCGGCGCTCCAGAAGCCGTGCCGGACGTGCAGGCCGACGGCCAGCATCGCGACGATGTAGATCACGCAGCTGTACCACTGCCCGAACGAGGCCACGATGTTCTGGTACGGGTGGCCGTGCTGGGCGGCCGGGTTCACGGTGAGCGTGGTCAGGTCGAGGATGTGCCAGACGATGAACAGCGCGAGGATCACCCCGCCCCAGCGCATGGTCCGGGTCGCGTAGCTCGCGCGGCGGCGCTGGTGCACGTACTTGGTCGGCCGGGCGGCGAGGTCGCGCCGGCTGAGCTGGTAGGCGGAGACGCCGTGCGCGACCACGGCGGCCAGCAGGCCGGCGCGGGCGATCCAGAGGAACCACTCGTACCGCAGGAAGGGCTCGCCGAGGGTGCGCAGCCAGTGCGCGTAGCCGTTGATCTCGTCCGGGCCGAAGAACACCTTGAGGTTCCCCAGCATGTGCGCGACCAGGTACAGCAGCATGACCAGTCCGCTGACGGCCATGACCGCCTTCTTGCCGACGGTCGACCGCCAGAGGGTCAGCAGGGTGGACGGGTGCCGGGCCGTCCGAGTCGCGGTTGTCATGGCAGCAACGGTAGGAGCGGCCGCAAGGGTGCGTCCAAGACATGCTGCGGCTCGTGACGATAGCCTGTGCCTATCAGGGCGCCGTACGCTGGGTGAATGCAGCTCCAGCAACTCCGCTACTTCCTGGCCGTGGCAGACACCTGCCACTTCACCCGGGCCGCCGAGGCGGTGCACGTCGCGCAGCCGTCGCTGTCGCAGCAGATCCGGGCGCTGGAGAGGGAGTTGGGTGCCGAGCTGTTCCACCGCACCCGGGGCAACATCGCCCTCACCGATGCCGGGGACGCGCTGCTGCCGCTGGCCCGGCGCATCCTGGCGGACACCGAGAGCGCCCGTCTGGCCGTCCAGGAGACCCTCCAGCTGCGCCGCGGCCGCGTCCGGCTCGGGGCGCCGCCGAGCCTGTGCACCAGCCTGGTGCCGGACGTGCTGCGGGTGTTCCGGGACCGCTACCCGGGGGTGGCGCTGGTGGTGCGCGAGGGCGGCTCACGTGACCTGGTCCGCTCGCTGGCGGCGGGGGAGCTGGACCTCGCGCTGATCATCACCCCGCCGAGCGGCGAGGCGGCGCCGGCCCTGGACGTCACCGAACTGCTGCACGAGGAGCTGGTGTTGGTCTCCGCCGAGGAGCGGGACCGGCGGTGGGCCCGGGTGGCGGAGCTGCGCGGGCGGCCGCTGGTGATGTTCCGCGAGGGCTACGACGTCCGGGAGGCGGCCCTGGCGGCCTGCCGGGCGGCCGGGTTCGAGCCGGAGTTCGCGGTGGAGGGCGGTGAGATGGACGCGGTGCTCGGCTTCGTCCGGGCCGGGCTCGGGCCGGCCGTGCTGCCCGGCATGGTGGCGGCCCGTTCGGGGCTCGCCGTCACCCCGTTCGAGGGGCCGGGCCTGGGGCGCACGATCGCCGTCGCGCACGGCCGCGAGGTGCCGCTCACCCGCGCCGCCGGCGCGTTGCGCTCGACGCTGCTCGCGCACCTGCACGACGCCGCCCGGTGCGGCGAACTCCCGCCGGGCACGCGGCTGTTGATCTGACGAAGGCCCGGAGCATCAAAGCCCCGGGCCTTCGTCACGAACCGGATCAGGCCGGCAGCACGGCCTCGATCGCGGCGATCACCTCGTCCGACTCCGGGTCGACGCCCGGCCGGATCCGGGCGGTGACCACGCCGTCCGGCGAGACGACGAACTTCTCGAAGTTCCAGGTGACGTCACCGGCCTGACCCTCGGCATCAGCCTTCCGGGTGAGCTGCTCGTACAGCGGGTGCCGGTCGTCACCGTTCACGTCGGTCTTCTCGAACAGCGGGAACGTCACGCCGTAGGTGGTGGAGCAGAACGTCTGGATCTCCTCCGCGGTGCCCGGCTCCTGCGCGGCGAACTGGTTCGACGGGAAGCCCAGCACGCTGAACCCGCGTGCGGCGTAGCGCTCGTGGAGCCGCTCCAGGCCCGAGTACTGCGGGGTGAGGCCGCACTTGGAGGCGACGTTGACGATCAGCAGCGCCTTGCCCTTGTAGTCGGCGAGCGAGGCGGCCTCGCCGGACAGCGTGCGCAGCGGAATGTCGTACAGGCTCACGGTGGTCCCTTTCGGCAGGTCGGTCAGGGCGTCTTCCGGGGTTTACGGTAGCGGCCCCGGAGGGGTCAACCACGCCGACGGCTCCGGTGTTCCGAGAGTGTGGGGGCGCACGGAGCGGCTCGTCCGCCCCCACACGGCGGGATCAGAGCGACAGCGGCCGGACGGCGGTCGGCGCGTGCTCGGGCAGGGTGGCGAGCTCCTCGAACTCGTTGACCTTGTCGATGTCGTTGCCGCTCATCGAGATGTTGGTGACCCGCTCCAGGATCGCCTCGACGACGACCGGGACGCGGAACTCGGCGGCCAGCTTCTTGGCCTCCTCGAACGCGGGCAGCAGGCCCTCCGGCTCGGTGACCCGGATCGCCTTGCAGCCCAGGCCCTCGGCGACCCTGACGTGGTCGACGCCGTAGACGCCCAGCTCCGGCGCGTTGATGTTCTCGAACTCCAGCTTGACCTGGAAGTCGATGTCGAGGTTCCGCTGCGCCTGGCGGATCAGGCCGAGGTAGGAGTTGTTCACCAGCACGTGGATGTAGGGGATCCGGTGCTGGGCGCCGACGGCCAGTTCCTCGATCATGAACTGGAAGTCGTAGTCGCCGGAGAGCGCGACGACCTGGCCCTCGGGGTCGGCGGTGGCGACGCCGAGCGCGGCCGGGATGGTCCAGCCGAGCGGGCCGGCCTGGCCGCAGTTGATCCAGTGCCGCGGCTTGTAGACGTGCAGCATCTGCGCGCCGGCGATCTGGGAGAGGCCGATGGTCGTGACGTAGCGGGTCTCCGGGCCGAAGGCCCTGTTCATCTCCTCGTAGACGCGCTGCGGCTTGAGCGGCACGTTGTCGAAGTGGGTGCGGCGCTGCAATCGGGCCCTGCGGGCCTGGGTGGAGCCGGCCCACTCGCTGCGGTCCCTCAGCTGCCCGGCGGCCTTGAGCTCCTTGGCCACCTCGACGAAGAGCTCCAGCGCGGCCTTGGCGTCGGAGGCGATGCCGAGGTCGGGGGCGAAGATCCTGCCGATCTGGGTGGGCTCGACGTCGACGTGGACGAACGCGCGGCCCGCCGTGTAGACGTCCAGGCCGCCGGTGTGGCGGTTGGCCCAGCGGTTGCCGATGCCGAGGACGAAGTCGGAGGCGAGGAAGTTCTCGTTGCCGTAGCGGTGCGAGGTCTGCAGGCCGACCATGCCGGCGTTCAGCTCGTGGTCGTCCGGGACGATGCCCCAGCCCATCAGGGTCGGGACCACCGGCACGCCGGTCAGCTCGGCGAACTCCAGCAGCAGCGCGGAGGCGTCGGCGTTGATGACGCCGCCGCCGGCGACGATCAGCGGGCGCTGCGACTCCTGGAGCAGCGCGACGGCCTTCTCGATCTGGATCCGGTTGGCGGACGGCTTGTAGACCGGCAGCGGCTGGTAGGCCTCCGGGTCGAAGTCGATCTCGGTCAGCTGGACGTCGATGGGCAGGTCGATCAGGACCGGGCCCGGACGGCCGGAGCGCATCAGGTGGAAGGCCTGCTGGAACACGCCGGGGACCTGCGCGGCCTCCAGCACGGTGGTGGCGGCCTTGGTGACGGGCCTGGCGATCGAGGCGATGTCGACGGCCTGGAAGTCCTCCTTGTGCAGGCGGGCGACGGGCGCCTGGCCGGTGATGGCGAGGATCGGGATCGAGTCGGCGATCGCCGAGTACAGGCCGGTGATCATGTCGGTGCCGGCCGGGCCCGAGGTGCCGATGCAGACGCCGATGTTGCCGGCCTTGGCGCGGGTGTAGCCCTCGGCCATGTGGGAGGCGCCCTCGACGTGCCGGGCCAGGGTGTGCCTGATCCCGCCGGAGGCCTGGAGCGCGGCGTAGAAGGGGTTGATGGCCGCGCCCGGCACGCCGAACGCGACCTCAACGCCTTCGAGCTTGAGGATCTCCACGGCCGCGCGGGCGGCTGTCATACGAGGCATCGGGTTTCTCCTGCGTCGGCCCGCAGTGGGTCGGAGGGCTCATCTCCAGAATTCCACCATACGGAAGAGCGGTTTCTGTATGTGGAAACAACGTACGATGGGCCTGCCGGGGCGTCAAGGGTCGGTTCAACAGAATGTGGAAGATGGCCCTGTCGGCCGAACATGCAGGTCGGAGCGACTCTGGTTCGTACGCGTGACCGTTGATCGTGCTGGTGTGCCCGGGAGAGCGCCCGTTCCGGGCCGGAATGCGTGCCCGGTGTGCGGTGGGTGTGAAGGGGTGGTGTGCAAGGTTGGCCGCTCTCGCGCCCGTGGGTACCGTCGGTGGCACGCCGGGCCCGTGACGTCCAACTGAGGCCGCGGCAGGGGGATTTGGGACCGACCGCGGAGCGGGGAGCTCCGGCGGCGGGTCCCGTCCAGGACCAGCGCGCCCGGTCCGCCGCACCCGAGCGAGAGACGCACCCCTGCCGCACCGACCCGACACCCATCGCCCCCGCCCGGTGCCGCCGCCAGGCCCGCCCCGGGCGGCCGACGCACCGATGTCGCCTCCGCCGCGCGGCCCGTCCCGTCGCCCGCCCCGACGCTCCCTGCCCGTCGCCCGCCCCGATGCACCCTGCCCAGCAACAGCGTGCCCGTTGCCGCGGGCGCGCGGAAGGACGTACCCATGTGCTGCAACCCCCTCCGGCACCCGGCGGTGACCGGGTGAGCCGTCCGCCCCACCGTCCCAAGAGCCCGCCGGGCCGCCCCCGACGACCGCTCGGCGCACTCCGCGCACTCCAGGCCGTTCCCTGGCGCTACGACGCCCCCGCCTCGCTGGTGGTCTTCCTGGTGGCCCTGCCGCTCTGCGTCGGGGTGGCGGTGGCCTCCGGCGTCCCGGCCGAACTCGGGCTGGTGACCGGCATCGTCGGCGGCCTCGTGGTCGGCCTGTTGCCCGGCAGCAGCCTCCAGGTCAGCGGGCCGGCCGCCGGGCTGACCGTCCTCGTCTACGAGGCCGTCCAGCACTTCGGCCCCGGCGCGCTCGGACTGCTCGTCCTCGGCACCGGCCTGCTCCAGCTGGCGATGGGCGCCTTACGCCTGGGCCGCTGGTTCCGCGCCATGTCCGCCTCCGTGGTGCACGGCATGCTGGCCGGCATCGGGCTGACCCTGCTCTTCGGCCAGCTGTACGCGCTCGCCGACCGCCGGGCCCCGGCCACCGGCCCGGCGAAGATCGCCGGACTGCCCGCCCTGCTGCGCGACGCCCTCACCGGCGCCGCCACCCCGAGCGCGGTCGCCCTCGGCGTGGCCACCGTGCTGGTGCTGGTGTTCTGGAAGCACCTGCCGGCCGGGCTCGCCCGCAACGTCCCCGCTCCGCTGGCCGCCGTCGGACTCGCCGCCGCCGTCACCGCCGCCGCCGACCTGCCGGTGGCCCGGGTCCGGGTCTCCGGCCTGCTCGACGTCGTCCACCTGCCCGACCGCGCCGGCCTCGGCGCCCTGGCCGGCACCGCGGGCCTCGGCACCGTCGTCGCGTTCACCCTGATCGCCTCCGCCGAGACGCTGTTCAGCGCCGCCGCCGTCGACCGGATGCACCACGGCCCGCGCACCGACTACGACCGCGAGTTGACCGCCCAGGGCATCGGCAACACCGTCTGCGGTCTGCTCGGCGCGCTGCCGATGACGGCGGTGATCGTGCGCAGCGCGGCCAACGTCCAGGCCGGCGCACGCAGCCGGGCCTCGCGCACCCTGCACGGGCTCTGGCTGCTGCTGTTCACCGCGCTGCTCCCCGGCGCGCTCGGCCTCGTCCCGCTCGCCGCGCTGGCCGCCGTGCTGGTGCACGCGGGCGCGAAGCTCGTCCCGGTCCGGCGGATCGTGGCGCTCTGCCGGGAGCACCGCGGCGAGGCGCTGGTGCTCGGGGCGACGGCGGTCTCGATCATCGCCACCGACCTGTTCGAGGGCGTGCTGATCGGCGTCGGCCTGGCGGTGGTGAAGTCGGCCTGGCAGACCTCGCACCTGCAGATCGGTGTCGAGGAACTGCGCCTGCCCTCGGGCGAGGCCCTGCAGCGCGTCCGGCTGAGCGGCAACGCGACCTTCCTGCGGCTGCCCCGGCTGCTGGACACCCTGGAGCGGCTGCCGGCCGACCGGCCGGTGGAGCTGGACTGGTCCGGGCTGCGCCACCTGGACCACGCCTGCACGGTGGCGCTCGCCTCCTGGGCCGCCCAGCACCGGGCCCGCAGCTCGGCGCCGCTCGCGGTCGAGCCGCCGCTGCCCACGGTGGCGTGACGGCCGGTCATCCCGACCGGACCCCACGGCGGCTCAACGGCTGGACCGGGTCCAGCCGTTGAGCCGTTTCCGGCTGCCGGGAGCCGGAGGGCCGGATCTGACGAGAACGCGTAATTCCGCGGACACCCGTTGCTCATCACCAGGTTTCCAACGCGTCGCACGGGCAAGACACGGTTTCGGCCGGAACCGACGTCACGAAAGGCGGACGCGCAACCCATGCCGACCGCACCGCCCACCGCGCCCCACCCACGGCGCCGACACCGCTGGGGCGAACACGGGCTCGCCTGGGCCTTCCTGCTGCCCTCACTCGTCGTCTTCGCCCTCTTCATCGGCTACCCGCTGGGGCGGACCCTCTACCTGAGCTCCCACGCCAACGACCTGTTCGGCGCGCCCTCGCGCTACGTCGGGTGGCAGCACTACACCGACCTCCTGACCTCGGCGGACTTCCGGCGCACGCTGGTCACCACCGCCCTGTTCACGCTGCTCACCGTCGTGCCCGGGGTGCTCGGCGCGCTCGTCCTGGTGCTGCTCCTGGAGACCGGGATCCGGGGCGTCCGGCTGCTGCGCTCCGCCTTCGCACTGCCGTTCGCCTTCTCGGTGGCCAGCGCGTCGGTCGTGTTCGCGGTCTTCTTCAACCCCGCCAGCGGGGTGGTCAACGGCCTGCTCTCGCACCTCGGCCTCGGCCCGGTCGGCTGGCTCACCGACGACCGGTACGCGCTGGTGTCGGTGGCCGCCACCACGGTGTGGATGAGCCTCGGCTACAACGTGCTGGTGCTCTCGGCGGGCATCGGCTCGATCCCCGGCGAGATCACGGAGGCGGCACGGCTGGACGGCGCCGCCGGGCTGCGGCTGGCCCGCTCGATCACCGTGCCGATGCTCGGCCCGCACCTGTTCTTCCTCACCGTGGTCTCCACCGTCCACTCGCTGCAGAGTTTCGGCCAGATCCACATCCTCACCAAGGGCGGCCCGGACGGTGCCACGCGCACCCTCGTCTACTCGGTGTACGAGAAGGCCTTCGCCTACGGCTCCAGCGACTTCGGCACCGCGAGCGCGCAGGCCGTGGTGCTGCTCGTGGTCGTCCTCGCCTGCACGGCCGTGCAGTTCGGTGTCCTGGAACGGAAGGTGCACTACGCATGACCACGATGGCCACCGAGGCCGGTGAAGCGCCCCGGGCGCGCGTCCTGGCCGGCCGCTCCCCGCGCGAGCTGCTCGCCCGCGCCACCGTCTACCTGGTGCTCGCCGCGGCCGTCGTCACCGTCGCCTTCCCGGTGTACTACGCGATCGTCGGCGCGTTCATGAGCCCGTCCGAACTCTCCTCCTACCCGCCGGCGCTGGTGCCCCACTCGGTCACCGGGCGCAACCTGACCGGCGCCGTCGACACCATCCCGCTGGCCCGGCAGTACGCCAACTCGGCGATCACGGCGACCGCCATCACCGTCGCCCAGCTGTTCACCTCGATCCTGGCCGCGTACGCCTTCGTCTTCCTGCCGGTGAAGGCGCGGGCCGCGGTGTTCGGGGTGTTCCTGGCGACCCTGATGGTCCCGTGGGAGGCCATCATCATCCCCAACTACCTGACGCTGTCGGGCTGGGGGTTCGGCAACACCTACTTCGGCCTGGTGCTGCCCTTCCTCGCCTCCGGCTTCGGCACCTTCATGCTGCGGCAGTCTTTCCGGCAGCTCCCCGCCGAACTGCGCGACGCCGCCCGGATCGACGGCGCCGGCCACTGGCGCTTCCTGTGGCGGATCGTCGTCCCGCTCAACAAGCCCGCCCTCGCGGCGCTGTCGATCTACGTGTTCCTGTCCGCCTGGAACCAGTACTTCTGGCCGCTCATCATCACGCGCACGGCGAACATGCAGACCCTGCAGATCGGCCTCACCTCGCTGCGCGACTCCGAGATGGCCGACCCCGGCCTGATCCTCGCCGGCGTCGTGCTCTCGCTGCTGCCCACCCTCGCCCTGGTGGTCTTCGGCCAGCGCTACATCGTCCGCGGCCTGACCGCGGGCGCCGTCCGCTGACCCGCTCGTCCGTCCTGTCCCTCCCCCGACAGAGAGAGAATCCCCGTGAAGAAGAGTGCACGCGCGCTCGCGGCCCTGCTGGTGGCCGGCCTGTCCCTGACCGCCTGCAGCTCCGGTGACTCCACCTCGGGCTCCGGCGGCTCCAACGACGCGGCCGCGCCCGGCGCCCAGGCCCTCGACCAGGCCTCCGGCGTCACCACCGTCGAGTTCTGGCACTCGATGACCGGCAAGAACGCGGATGTGCTGAACGGCCTGGTGGGCCAGTTCAACGCCGCTCACCAGGGCAAGATCGAGGTCAAGGCCGAGTTCCAGGGCAAGTACGACGAGCTGGTCGCCAAGTACAAGGCGTCGGTGCAGCAGAAGGGCACCCCCGCCCTGGTGCAGGTCTACGACATCGGCACCCGCTTCATGATCGACTCCAGGCAGACGATCCCCGCCCAGGCGTTCGCCGACAAGGACGGCTACTCGCTCGCCGACCTCGACCCGAACATCCGCAACTACTACTCGGTCGGCGGCAAGCTCGCGAGCATGCCGTTCAACTCCTCGATGCCGCTGCTCTACCTCAACGCCGACGCCTTCAAGGAGGCCGGCCTCGACGCGGCCAAGCCGCCGACGAACCTCGCCGAACTCGGCGACCTCGCGCAGAAGCTGACCAAGAAGGACGCCAACGGCCAGACCGTGCGCTACGGCTTCGGCGCCGCCATCTACGGCTGGTTCGTCGAGCAGCTGCTCGCCGAGTCCGGCACGATGTACTGCGACCAGGACAACGGGCGCGGCAACAAGGCGGGCAAGGTCGTCTTCGACTCGGCCCAGGGCGCCCAGATCGTCCAGTGGTGGGCCGACCTGGTCAGGAACGGCTACGCGGCCAACACCGGCCGCGTCACCGACGACGCCCAGGCGGCGTTCAAGTCCGGCACCGTCGCCATGCACCTGGAGTCGACCGGCGTCCTGCGCGGCTACACCGAGGCCGCCAAGTTCACCGTCGGCACCGCGCCCTTCCCGAAGGTCGACGCGAACTCCCAGGGCGGCCCGGTGATCGGCGGCGCCTCGCTGTGGATCAGCGGGCCCGGCCACTCCGACGCGGAGAAGCGCGCCGCGTGGGAGTTCGAGAAGTTCCTCACCTCCGCCGAGCAGCAGGCCGCCTGGCACACCGGCACCGGCTACTTCCCGGTCAACACCAAGTCCCTGGACGACCCCAAGGACAAGGAGTGGGTGGCCAAGTACCCGCAGTTCCAGACCGCCATCGACCAGCTCAAGGCCACCAAGCCCACCCCGGCCACCGCCGGCTGCCTGCTCGGCGTGATGCCGCAGGCCCGCAAGGCCGTGGAGACCGCCATCGAGCAGACCATCAAGGGCTCCAAGAGCGCCCAGCAGGCCCTCGCCGACGCGGCCAAGGAGCTCCAGCCCGCGATCGACGGCTACAACAGCTCGGTGGGCTGACCTTCCGCCGCAGTCCGCCCGCCCGGCGCACCCGTGCCGGGCGGGCGTTCGCGTCACGCGGACAGCGCGTCGCCGCCGTCCTGGACGGCGCAGGCCGCGGCCAGCTCGTCCAACGACAGATCGAGCGCGAACGCCAGCGCTGCGATGGTGAAGAACGACGGCGTCGGCGCCCGACCCGTCTCGATCTTGCGCAACGTCTCCGCCGAGACACCGGCCACCGCCGCCACCTCGACCATGCTGCGCTCACCACGCGCCTCCCGCAGCAGCGCCCCGAAGCGCTCACCACGCTCGCGCTCCCACGGCGTCAGCGGAGTCCTCACCATGCCGTCGATCCTAGAGCCTGTTCCCCGGGTGCCGCCTGCGCGACGAGCTGGCTGCGCAGCTCGGCCGAGCCGTCGTACGTCCGGCGCGGCTCCCACCCCGGCCAGGCGCGGCCGAGCAGCTCCCAGCTTCTGTGCCAGGTGCCGGGCAAGCGCTCAGCCCGGGATGAGCGCATCCCACTGGTCCCGGGTCGGGCCGTCGTGCTGTGGCGTGAAGTCCGGGCGGGCAGCCAGCCAGGCGGTGACGTGTCGGTCCACCTCGTCGGTGCCGTAGGCGTCGTCGGCCGGTCGCAGGAGATGGCGCACCTGGGCACGGGCCCGCATGACGACGGGATCGTCGAAGGCGCAGGCGGCCAGGGCGGCAGCCCGCCGGTCCGAGGACGGTGAGCTCTCGGTGAGGCATTGCTCGTTGGCGCGGTCGGCCGTCACCTGCGCGTCGAACCACGGGCGGAGTACCCGTGCCGTCCAGGTGTGGTAGCCCATGGGGTCCGCGGCGATCCGGTCGACGTGGGTGGCGAGGTGCTGGGCGGCAAGCAGGCCGAGGGCCACGCCATGGCCCAGGGTGGGGTTGGTGTGGACGAGGCTGTCCCCGGCGTTGACCAGGCCCGTGACGACGGGGCCGTCATCGTCGACGAGGGAAGTCCAGCGGTTGTCGAGGCCGGCCATCGCCAGAACGGCGGAGTGCGGTTCGGGGGCCAGGTCGAGCCAGGCGGCGGTGGCGGGGAAGCGGCGGGCGACGGCCTCGAACACGGCGGGGTCGGTGAGCGCGCCGCGGGTCGGATCGCCCGTGGAGAGCACCATGCTCAGCGCGAAGGTGTCGTTGTCGGAAGGGAAGACGCCCGCGAGCGCGAACGGTGCGGCCGAACCGGTCCTCACCCGCCCGGGGTCACGCGGGCCGTCGGCGCGCAGGCGGTACCAGCGGCACAGGTAGGCGATCCCGGTGCGGTGGCTTTCGACCACGGGCGGGCGGCAGCCGGCCGCGATCAGCCAGGCGGGAACCGGCGAGCGGCGACCGGACGCATCGACGACGAGGTCCGCCCGGTGCGTTTCCGCGCCCACCTGCACACCGGTGACCCGGACCGGGCGGCCCTCGCCGAAGGTGAGGGCGCGCACCCGGCAGCCTCGCCGCACCTCAACGGTGGGTTCCCGCCGCACCGCCGCGGTCAGGGCGGCCTCCAGCACGATACGGCGGGTGCGCAGGGTCACCAGGTCCTCGTCGCCGGCCCGATGCGGCGGATGCTCACCGAACCAGTCGAAGTCGTGGTACTCCCGGGCTCCGCGTGCCAGCAGGTCCGCGTAGACATCAGGGGCCTCGGTGCACAACACGGTGCGTACGGGCGCGAGGAACGAGTGGGGCTGGTCGGCCTGCGGGACTCGGGGCCTGTCCCAGTGGAAGAAGTCCCGGTTCAGGTCCTCGCCGGCCTGCCGGGCGTCCTGCTCAAACAACGTGACCGTGTGGCCCCGCCGACCGAGCATGAGCGCCGTCCCCAGCCCGCCCATACCCCCGCCTATCACCGCAACCCGCGCCACTGAGCTCCCCTTCGTTCGCGTCGTGTTGCGGAACGAGCCTACTGCTTGATGATCTTCGGTCGAGAACCGGGGTCGCCCGGCGCCAGGCGGGCGGGGCGCGGCATCGACCTGGGGATTCGGACCCGGTTCCGTCCCTCACCGTGGTGAGGCCCGGGTCGGTCATGCGGCCGTCATCCCGCGAGCGGCCGTGATACAAATACCGGTATAAGAATTGGAGCCCCCCGAGAGGACACCGGATCACCATGGTCGAACTCAAGTCGGACACCGCCCTCGCCGCGATGCGCGAGGCCGGCCGCGTGGTCGCGAACGCGCTGGCGGCCGTACGGGCGGAGGCGGCGGTCGGGGTCGGCCTGCTGGAGCTGGACGAGGTCGCGCACGGCGTGCTGCGGGCGGCCGGGGCGAGCTCGCCGTTCCTCGGCTACCGGCCCTCCTTCGCGCCAGTGCCCTTCCCGGCGGTCATCTGCGCCTCCGTCAACGACGCCGTGGTGCACGGCATCCCGGACGGGTACCGGCTGCGCGACGGCGACCTCGTCAGCATCGACTGCGGCGCCGTCCTCGACGGCTGGGCGGGCGACGCGGCCGTCAGCTTCACCGTCGGCACCGCCCGCCCGGAGGACGAGGCGCTGATCGACACCACCCGCCGCGCCTTGGAGGCCGGGATCGCCGCCGCCGTGGTCGGAAACCGGATCGGCGACATCGCGCACGCGGTGGGTTCCGTCGCCCGGGCCGGGCGCTACGGCCTGCTGGAGGGCTTCGGCGGGCACGGCATCGGGCGGCGCATGCACGAGGATCCGCACCTGCCCAACGAGGGCCGGCCGGGCCGGGGTTACCCGCTGCGCCCGGGCCTGGTGCTCGCGATCGAGCCGATGCTCATCGCGGGCGGCCGCGACGATCACCGCACCGACGCCGACGGCTGGACCCTGCGCACCTCCGACGGCACCCGCGCCGCCCACATCGAGCACACCGTCGCCATCACCGAGGACGGCCCGCGGATCCTGACCCTTCCGTAGGTCGACCGCCCACTTCGTAAACTGGCCGGCCAGACAGAGTAGTTGACGTGATATCGGCGTGATCAGGGGGCGTGGAGGAGGAACACCACCCCGGGCATGCGGGGGATTGCCCCACCGGCGATCGGCCAGTTGCCCGGATGGGGCCGAACGGCGTTCCGGCGAAGAATTCTGGCCATGCCGAACTTCAACCGCACCGCCGCAGCCGCCACCGCCGCCGCGCTCGCCCTCACCGTCCTCACCGCCCTGCCCGCCGCGGCAGCGAGCAAGGGCCCCACCTGGACGGCCTGCCAGGGCAAGACCGACCCCCGCCAGCAGTGCGCCACCGTCACCGTCCCGCTCGACTACGACGATCCGGACGGCGAGCAGATCACCCTCGTGATCTCCCGGATCCCCGCCGCAAACCCCGGCCTGCGCCACGGCGTCCTGCTCACCATCCCCGGCGGCCCCGGCGGCACCGGCCTGGACATCCCGACCAGCGCGGCCAAGCGCCTCCCGCAGTCCGTCCTCGACCGCTACGACCTGGTCGGCTTCGACCCGCGCGGCGTCGGTCGCTCCACCCCGGTCAGCTGCGGCCTGGACACGGCCGACCTCGCGATGGTCAAGCTGCGCCCCTGGCCGGCCGCCGACGGCTCGATCGACGGCAACGTCGCGACCGCCCGCCGGCTCGCCGAGACCTGCGCCCGCAACGGCGGCCCGGTGCTGCGCAGCATCTCCACCCCCAACGAGGCCCGCGACATCGACCGCATCCGCCAGGCCCTCGGCGAGCGCCGCCTCTCCGCCTGGGGCACCTCGTACGGCACCTACGCGGGCGCCGTCTACGCCACCATGTTCCCCCGGCAGACCGACCGGATCGTGCTCGACAGCAACGACGACCCGGACCCGTCGAAGGTCGAGCGCGGCTGGCTCGCCAACTACGGCCCCGGCGCGGAGGACCGCTTCCCCGACTTCGCCAGGTGGGCCGCCGCGCCCGGCAATCCGGACCGGGTCGCAGACACGCCCGAGGAGGTCCGCCCGCTCTTCCTCGACCTCGCCGCCCGCCTGGACCGCGCCCCGCTGCCCTGGCCCGGCGCCAACCCGGCCGAGCTGAACGGCAACGTGCTGCGCGAGACCATGCTGGAAAGCCTGTACGCGGACGCGAAGTTCCCCGACCTCGCCCGGCTGATGCTGGCCGGCCTCGGCCGCCGCCCGCTGCCCGCCGCCGCCCCGCTGCCCGAACCGGTGGCGCAGGCGGTGCAGAACACCGTCGCCGTCTCCGTCGGCACCCTCTGTAACGACGTCACCTGGCCCGCCGACCCGGCCGCCTACGCCAAGGACGTCGCCGCCGAGCGCGCCGCCCGTCCGCTCACCGCCGGCATGCCGGTCAACGTGATGCCCTGCGCCTTCTGGCCGTTCGCCCCCGCCGAGCCGCCCGTCCGGGTCACCGACCGGGGCCCGGCGAACATCCTCCTCGCCCAGAACCTGCGCGACCCCGCCACCCCCTACCGGGGCGCCCTGAAGCTGCGCGAGGCCCTCAGCGACCGCGCCCGCATGGTGACGGTCGACTCCGGCGGCCACGACGTCTACGTGGCCAACGGAAACCCGTGCGGCGACGCCGTGGTGACGGACTTCCTGGTCACCGGCCGCCGCCCGGCCGACGACACCTACTGCCCGGCCGGCTGAGCCGCTTCACAGCAGGCGGGGACAACGGGCCGTGGGCGAACGGTCCTTGTCTCCGTCGCGGCACCGGAAAGACCGGCTGGAATGAGTCGAATCTGTCGCGGATTTGTGACAAAGGTTGGCCAACACCCGCCCCTTGCGGGCTTTTCGCGGACGTAGTGTTCCAGCTATGTCACCGAAGAGCCGCATACCTGCCCAGGATCCGGGCGACACCTGGGTGCCGCGCCCCCGGCGCCGTGAGAGCCCGCTCGGCATGGTCGGCCATGCGGTCACGTTCCTCGGCTCCAGCGTGCTCGGCGGCGTGCTACTGGCGGGGATCGTGCTCCCCGCGGCCGGGGCGGTCGGCCTCGGCGCGAAGAACGGCGCCGAGAGCTTCGAGAACATCCCCGACGACTTCAAGACCCCGCCGCTCACCCAGGCGACGCAGATCTTCGACGCCAAGGGCGGCCTGATCGCCAAGGTCTACGAACGCGACCGCACCGTCATACCCGCCGACCAGATGTCGCCGTTCATGCGCCACGCGCAGGTGGACATCGAGGACGCCCGTTTCTACGAGCACGGCGCTGTTGACCTCAAGGGCATCCTGCGGGCCATCACCAAGAACGCGGAGAGCGGCGCGACCGTCCAGGGCGCGTCCACCCTGACCCAGCAGTACGTGAAGAACGTCAACGTGGAGAAGGCCGGCGACGACCCGGTGGCGGTGGCGGAGGCGCAGCGCAAGACCCTGGGCCGCAAGATCCAGGAACTCAAGTACGCCATCAAGCTGGAAGAGGACCTGCCGAAGGACCAGATCCTCACCAACTACCTCAACATCACCTTCTACGGCCACCAGGCGTACGGCATCGAGGCGGCCGCCCAGCGGTACTTCAGCAAGGACGCCAAGGACCTGACCCTCCCCGAGGCGGCCATGCTCGCGGGCCTGGTGCAGAACCCGTCCCAGTACGACCCGAAGCTGCACCCGGTGGCCGCGCAGAAGCGCCGGGACACCGTCATCGACAAGATGGTGGAGAACCGGCACATCACCGCGGACCAGGCCAGGGAGGCCAAGGCCGCCCCGCTCGGGCTGCGCTACCGCGACCCGCAGAACGGCTGCATCACCGCCAGGGCCGGCATGGGCTTCTTCTGCGACTACGTGCGCCACGTCGTCAAGCAGGACCCGGTGTTCGGCAAGAACGCCGCCGACCGCAAGAAGCTCTGGGACCAGGGCGGCCTCAACATCTACACCACCATGGACCCGGAGAAGCAGGCCGCCGCCCAGAAGGCCGTCTCCGAGCGGGTGTTCGTCACGGACCCGGTGTCGGCGGCGATGACGATGGTCGAACCGGGCACCGGCAAGATCCTCGCGATGGCCCAGACCCGGCCCTACGGTCTCGACAAGGAGAAGAACGAGACCGTCGTCAACTACAACGTGGACGCGGCGATGGGCGGCGGCGTCGGCTTCCAGCCCGGCTCCAACTTCAAGCCCATCGTGGCCGCCGCCGCCCTGGAGGCCGGACTGCCGCCCACCCAGCGGTACGACTCGCCCAACCGCATGGACTGGCCGACGATGAAGACCTGCGACGGCACCTGGAAGAACCTGAGCAAGGGCAAGAAGGAAGGCACCATCCCGAACGAGAGCCCGAGGGAGGTCGGCCCCTACGAGCTCAAGGAGGCGATGGCCCTCTCGGTGAACACCTACTTCGTGCAGATGGAGCAGGAGATCGGCCTCTGCGCCGTCAAGCAGATGGCCAACAAGCTCGGCGTGGCGGGCAAGGCGAGCGGCGAGCCGCTCCAGGAGCTGCCCGCGCTCGGCCTCGGCACCCAGGAGGTCAGCCCGCTGGTGATGGCCGACGTGTACGCGAGCTTCGCCGCCCGCGGCACCTACTGCGCGCCGGTGGCGATCAACCGGATCAGCACGGTGGACGGCAAGGACGTCCCGGTGGCCCCGGCCAAGTGCGACCGGGTGATGTCCGAGAGCACCGCCGACGTCGTCAACAGCGTGCTCCTCGGCGTGACCGAGAAGGGCACCGCCAAGGACCTCAACCTCGACGACAACCGCCAGATCGCCGGCAAGACCGGCACCACGGACGAGAAGAAGTCGGCCTGGTTCAGCGGCTACACGGGCAACCTGGCCGCCTCGGTCTGGCTGGGCAGTCCGGGCACCAAGGTGCCGATGAAGAACATCCGGATCGGCGGCCACTACCAGGACGAGGTCTTCGGCGCGACCGGCCCCGGGCCGATCTGGCAGCAGGCCATGAGCGACGCGGTCCGCACCATGCCCGACAAGGAGTTCCCGACCGTCTACATCCCGGACCCGCCCAAGCGCGACCCCGAGAACCCGAGCGGCACCCCGTCCGGCTCCGGCAGCGGCACCGCCCAGCCGGGCAGCCCGCAGTCCGGCAGCCCGCAGCCCGGTCGCCCGCAGCCGGGCCGCCCCGGCGGAAAGCCGCACAACACCACCCCGCCCGACCCGTCCGACGAATGACCCGGAGCAACGCCGCGGCCCCGCATGAGTGCCCGTACTCATGCGGGGCCGCGGCGGGCCGGATTGGGGGAGGGTCTACCGCGCCTCCATCGGTTCGCCGGTGTCCGGGTCGAGGGTGAACACCCGTTGGTGGGCGTCCGTGACGATGGTGATCCGGTCCCGCCCCGTCCAACTCGCCTGCAGCAGCCGCCCGTCGTCCGGGCCGCGGCCGATGTCGGCCAGTGTCCAGCGGCGCGCGGACCAGCCCGTGCCGGTCTCCAGCAGCACCTGCCAGTGCTCGCCCGCCTGCGGCCCGGTCTCGTAGGAGCGGTGCACCACGACGAGGGCGAGCTCCGGCCGGGCCGGGGCGGTCTCGCGGCTGCGCGTCTCCGCCGCCGAGACCTTGTGCACGGCGAGCACGCCGAGCAGGAACACCACCCCGGCGGTGACCGTGACCGCCCGGGTGGCGGTCCGCACGGCGGTGCGGCGGTCGGCCAGCCAGGCGGCGGCGATCATCGCGGCCAGCGCCGCCCCGAGCAGTAACTCCGGCTGGTTGAGCAGGTCGGCGACCAGCATCAGCCCGCCGGAGCGGCTCTCCCACTGGCCCTCGGTGTACAGCAGCACGGCGGCCACCCCCGCGCCCGCGAGCAGCCGCACGAGCCAGCGCCGTGCCCTCGGCATGTACGTTCCCGGCATCCCCCGTCGTCCCCCCGGTCGAAGGCGTTGTCGAATGTGTCGTCGAACCCGTCGTCGAACGTGTCGTCGAACGTGTCAGAGCTCGGCGAGGAGCTTCCGGCCCTCCGGCCAGTCTCCCAGCCCCGAGCCGGAGTTGATGTGCCCGTACGCGCCGGGCTCGACGTACCGGGCACCCCAGGACTCGGCGAACAGCCGGGCCCGCTCGGGGGTCACCCACGGGTCGTCGGTGCTGGAGACGACCACCGTCGGGAACGGGAACTCCGCCAGGGCCACCGGGCGGAAGCCGACGAGCTCCGGAACGTCGGCGGTGTCGATGTCCGCGGGCGCGACCAGCAGCGCGCCCCGGACGGCGCCGGTCCGCTCGGCGGACGCGCCGGCCACCCATCGGGCCACCGCGATGCAGCCGAGGCTGTGCGCGACCAGCACCACCGGCCCCTCGGCGGCGGCCTCGGCCACCGCGGAGTCGACCCGGGCCACCCAGTCCGCGGGCTCCGGGTGGTCCCAGTCGGCCTGCTGCACCCGCCGGAAGGCCTCCGGCTCGGCCTCCTCCCACCGGGTCTGCCAGTGCTCGGGCCCCGAGTTCTGGTAACCGGGCAGAACGAGGTAGGTGGTGCGGTCCGGCATGGGACTCCTTCGGACGGCCGATCGCGGGCAGCAGGAGTCTAGGACGACGACGACCCGGCGTGCACGGCCCATTGCAGGCGCACGAGAGCGCTCACGCGCTGCGACTCACCCGGTGCGCCCTGTTGCGAACGGCCCGGCGGGTGCGGGAGGTTGGACCGGGCCCGCGACCGGACGCCGGCGAGATCGCCATCGATCCGCGTTCGCACCATGTCCGACGATCGATCACATGGAGGGATGTCGGCGATGACATCGAAGATCCTGCTCGTCACCGGGGACGCCGCCGAGTCGCTGGAGGTGTTCTACCCCTACCAGCGGCTGCGCGAGGAGGGCTACCAGGTCGACATCGCGGCGCCGACGAAGAAGCGCCTCCAGTTCGTCGTGCACGACTTCGCCGACGGCTACGACACCTACACCGAGAAGCCCGGCTACACCTGGCCCGCCGACCTCGCCTTCGCCGACGTCGACCCGGCCGACTACGTGGCACTCGTGATCCCCGGCGGCCGCGCCCCCGAGTACCTGCGCAACGACCCGGACGTGCAGCGCATCGTCCGGCACTTCTTCGCGGACGACAAGCCGGTCGCCCAGATCTGCCACGGCCCGCTGATCAGCGCCGCCGCGGGCGTCCTGTCCGGACGCCGAAGCTCCGCCTACCCGGCCCTGGCCCCGGACGTGAAGGCGGCGGGCGCCGAGTTCGTCGACGGGGAGGCGATCGTCGACGGAACGGTCGTCTCGGCCCGCGCCTGGCCCGACCACCCGGCATGGCTGCGCGCCTTCATCGAGATCCTGCGCACCAAGGCCCCGGCGGCCTGACCCGTCCGACCTGCCCGTCGCACCGCGCCCCCGACGTCCTACGCTGACCGGCGACATGACAGCCGACCGTCAGCAGGAGGACGAGACATGGCAGAGCCGCTGATCGCCGCAGTCGGGGGCAAGGTGCCCGCCGTCGACCCGGGCGCCTTCGTCGCGCCGGGCGCCGTCGTGGTGGGGGACGTGACGGTCGCCGCCGGGGCGAGCGTCTGGTACGGCGCGGTGCTGCGCGGCGACGCCGAGTCGATCACGGTCGGCGCGGCCAGCAACATACAGGACAACTGCACCCTGCACGCCGACCCCGGCTTCCCGTTGGTGGTCGGCGAGCGGATCTCGGTCGGGCACAACGCGGTGCTGCACGGCTGCACCGTCGAGGACGACGCCCTGGTCGGGATGAACGCCACGGTGCTCAACGGAGCCCGGATCGGCGCCGGTTCGCTGGTCGCGGCGGGCGCCGTCGTGCCGCAGGGCATGCAGGTCCCGCCCGGCTCGCTGGTCGCGGGCGTGCCGGCGAAGGTCCGCCGGGAGCTGTCCGAGGACGAGCGCGCCGGGATCAAGCTCAACGGCGCGGGCTACCAGCTGCTGGCGGACGCCCACCGCGACATCGAGCCCATCGGCTAGCGCGCTGCGGCCTCCCGGGGCGCTCGCCGACCGGCACCGGCACGGGCGCGCGCCCTCCGGCCGAAGCCGGTCGGCTGCCCATGCCAGCACCGCGAATGCGTTCGCCCGGCATTCCCGTCCGTCCGGATGACGCGCCCGTGGGGCGGTTCACGGCGGGGCGGCGAAGGCCGTGGCTCGCCAGTGGGCCGTCCGCGCGCGAAACTGGGGGCATGTGCCGCAACATCAAGACGCTGCGCCCGCCCGTGACCCTCGACGCCGACGAGGATGACTTCCGCGCAGCCGCGCTGCAGTACGTCCGGAAGGTGTCCGGCTTCCGCGCCCCGGCCGCGCACAACCGCGAGGCCTTCGACCGGGCCGTGGACGCCGTCGCCGAGGCGACCGCCCGGCTGCTCGCCGAACTGGAGGTCCGCGGTGCACCCGCCCGTGTCGCAGAGGCCACGGCGTAGGCCCGCCGCCATCCGGTCGGGCCGCAGGCAGGGACCAGGAGGTCGGTGATGAACCCGCCCAACCGTTACGCGCTCACCTTCCCCGGGACTCCCGGCGCCCACGCGCCGCAGGACGTCGTCGTGGTCACCCGCACCAGCACGACCGGTCCCGGCGGCCACCCGGTGTACGAGGACGACAGCGGTATCGTCCGGGCCGAGATCAGCGACGCCGGCGAGGTCCGGATGCTGGCCACCGGCGGCCACCAGACACCGAACTACCCGGTGCACGCCCAGCCGCTTCCCTGAGGCTGCCGCCCCTGCCGGGCACTTCCCCCGAGCCGGCCGCGCCCCCGAGAATCGGGGCATGACCACAGCGAGCTGGCAGGGCACGGTCATCGCCGAGAGCGATGACACCACCGTCGTCGAGGGCAACCACTACTTCCCGGCGGACTCGGTGCGCGGCGAGTACCTGCGCCCGTCCGACACCACGACCGTCTGCGGCTGGAAGGGCACGGCCTCCTACTACACGCTGCACGTGAACGGGCAGACCAACCCCGACGCGGCCTGGTACTACGACGACCCGAAGCCCGAGGCCGAGCACGTGCGCGGCCGAGTGGCGTTCTGGCGCGGAGTCGAGATCACCGACCGGCAGCTCACCGACTAGCACCCGTCTAGCGCCCGTCCGGACCGGGTACCGGACGTTTGTGGCAATCTTCCGCAAACCCAGACGCCACGGGCGCCCGGAGATCAACCCCAATCCCGAGCGCCTGGCCGAACAGCTCGCCGACCTGGTGGAGGAGGCCGAGCGGCCCACCGGCGAGCGCGAGGCCGCCGAGTACCGCGCCGAGCGCGGTCGCGGCCGGGCCCTGGTCGCGAGCACGGCGCGGCGGCTCGGCACCGGCGGCCGGGCCGCCGCGAAGGGCGCCGTGTACGGCGGCCGCGCGCTCACCGAGCAGCTGGTGCAGGCCGCCCCGCGGATCCCGGTCCGCGGCCTCGCCGCGCTGCGCGCCCAGCACCCCGGTGCCGCCGAGCCCGAGCAGCTGGCTGACCGGCTGGTCGCCGGCGCGACCCGGGCCTCCGCCGCGCTCGGCGCGGGCGTCGGTGCGGCGGCGATGCTGCCGGTGCCGCCCGCGATGCCGGTGGAGATCGCGGCCGAGACGCTCGCGGTGGCGGCCGTGGAGATCAAGCTGATCGCCGAGCTGCACGAGGTCTACGGCATCCCGGCCGCCGGGAGCGCCACCCAGCGGGCCACCGCCTACCTCGGCGCCTGGGCCGACCGCCGGGGCATCGACGGCATCGACAACGTCGACGCCACCCTGCTGGCCCGCCCCGCCGGCCTTGCCGCGCTGCTGCTCGGCGCGCGGGCGCGCCGGCAGGTCCGCCGCCGGCTCACCCGCAGTTCGCTGCGCCGCCTGCCCTCGGTCACCCCGCTGCTGGTGGGCGCGGGCGTCGGCGCCACGCTCAACCGGCGCGACACCGGCAGGCTGGCCCGCGCGGTCCGCAAGGACCTGCGCCGGCGCCGCCCGGCGGACCCCGCCTACTGGGCCGCGGCGGCGCCGGCGGTCGTGGGCGAGGTCCTCGAACCCTCAGGCGAGGAGCCCTCCACCGAGGAGCCGTTCACCGGGCCCTCCGGCGCCGTCAGCCTTCCACCGAAGGTGCGGAGGCGCCGCGGCCGGTCTTGACGCCGTTCACCATCGCCTGGTGGATCGCCCGTGCGGTGGTCTCGTCCGCCGCCGGGACGGGGCTGCCGGACACCGTGTACCAGTCCAGCGCGCCGGTGTACTGGACGGTCAGGCGGACCTCGCCGTCCACCCAGGTGGTGTGCACGGTGAGGTCGCCGGAGATGGGGCCGACCTCGGCGGTGGTGACGCCGCCCGGCCCGCTGATGATCGACTGCGTGGTCCAGGTCGCCCACGACGTGCGCGGGTCCCCGGGCGGTCGGGCCTGCCGTCCGCCCTGATTCTGCTCGGTCATGCGCCTATCCTTCCCCGCCGGTCCGCCGCCGGTCGGGCGGCGACGCCTGCGGTAGCGGAGGCCGCCCGGCTCCTCCGGGCGGCCTCATCGGGTACCGACGGTCACTTGCTCTTGCCGGGTTCGTCCTGCATGGGTTCGCCCTCTGCCCGGGACTCGTCCTGCGCGTGCAGGTTCTGCATCGAGGTGATGCCCTCCTCCGGGTCCGCGGCGCGGACGTCCTCGTCGCTCTCGGTGCTCACCTCGGACCGTGCGCTCATGTCGGTCATCGCGGGCTCCGTCTCCTCGGCCGGTCCGAGCGCGCCCGCGCGGGGCGCGGCAGGCCGGGTCTGTCCTTCGCCCTTCCAGCCTGCCCCCGGCCCGGCGCGGTGGCCAGCCGGGTCGCCGGCCCGCGTCCCGACCGTTACCAGGTGACGGGCAGTGACTTCAGTCCGTAGACGACGGTGTCGTCGCGGAACACCAGCTCGCTCCTGGGCGCGGCCAGCCGCAGTCCGGGCAGCCGGCGGAACAGGGTGGCGAGGGCGATCTGCAGCTCGGCCCGGGCCAGCGGCTGGCCGAGGCACTGGTGCACGCCGAAGCCGAAGGCGAGGTGGCGCCGGGCGTCCCGGTCGAGGTCGACCTCGTCGGCGGGCAGCCGGCCGTCGGCGCCGAACATCCGCTCGTCCCGGTTGGCGGTGGAAAGCATTGCGAAGACCCCCTCCCCGGCCCTGATCAGGGTGCCCTCCAGCTCGACGTCCTCGACCGCCACCCGGGGGAGGCCGGTCTGGACGATGGTGGTGTGGCGCAGCAGCTCCTCGACCGCGCCGGGCAGCGCGGCCGGGTCGGCGAGCTTCGCGACCTGGTCGGGCCGGTCGAGCAGCAGGACGGTGGAGAGCCCGATCATGTTGGCGGTGGTCTCGTGCCCGGCGATCAGCAGCAGGATGCCGGTCGAGGCGATCTCCTGCAGCGTGAGGTCGTCGCGGGCGGCGAGCCGGCTCAGGATGTCCTCGGCCGGGTGCTCCTTCTTGTGGGCGGCGAGCCCGCCGAGGTAGTCCTGGAGCTCCTGCTGGGCCTTGGCGACCTCGTCGACCCCGCTGGTGTTGTTGAGCAGTGTCCGGCTGAGGCGCTGGAACATCTCCCGGTCCTCGTACGGGACGCCGAGCAGCAGGCAGATCACCAGTGACGGGACGGGCAGCGCGAAGGCGGCGACCAGGTCGGCCTCGGTGGTGCCGTCGGTCATCCGGTCGAGGGCGTCGTCCACGATCTGCTGGATGCCGGGGCGCATCGCCTCGACCCGCTTGACCAGGAAGTCCCCGGTGACCATGCGGCGCAGCCGGGCGTGCTCGGGGTCGTCGAGCCGGATGAAGCTCGGGTTCCTGGCGAAGAGCTCGCGCCGGCCGGGCGTGAAGAGCGGGAAGGCGGGGTGGCGGGCGTCGGCGCTGAACCGGCGGTCGGACAGCACGGTGCGCACCTCGGGGTAGCCGGTCACCAGCCAGCAGGGCGAGCCGTCCGGCAGTTCGGCGCGGGTGACGGAGGACGTGCGCGCGGCCTCGGTGTAGGCGGGCGGCGGGCTGAACGGGCAGCGCATGTCGTGCGGGGCGGGCAGCGGGACGGCGGGGGCGGTGGGCGTGCTCGTCAAGGTGGGGTTCTCCTCGCGTCGTCAGCGGGCGGTGTCGGTCTCCTGGGTGGGGGTGGTCCCGATGTCCTCGGTGACGGTGATCGCGCCGCTCGGGCAGAGCTCGGCGGCGAGTCTCAGATCGGCGAACTGGCTTGGAAGGAACACGGTCTGACGGAGTCTCACCAGGCTGTCCCGGTCGTCCTGGTCGAAGATCTCCGGAGCGTTCGTGGCACACAGGCCGGAGCTGCAACAGCGGTCCCGGTCGACGCTCACCTGCATGGGCGGCACCTCTCACCAGTGGGGCGCCGGATCCTCCGGCGACACCTCTCGTTGTCAATGCCAACCTAACCGGCGTTTCGCCGCATACGGAGGGTGCGTTGACGGGATTGCGTAGATTGGCCGATTCGCTGCGTCGCGGCAACCACCTTCGGGTGTAAGAGGTTTGAGCTGACATCAGCTCGTCAAGAAGGCTCGGCTCACAGACCCTCGGCGGCGGCGATCTCCCGGACGGCGGCGACGGTGTCGGCCTCGGCGGCGTTCTTGTCCGGCCGGTAGCGCACCACCCGGGCGAAGCGCAGCGCCAGCCCGGCCGGGTAGCGGGGGCTGCGCTGGACGCCGTCGAAGGCGATCTCGACGACGAGTTCCGGCCGTACCCGCACGGTCCAGGAGTCCCGGCCGGTCTCCCGGGCGAGGAGTTCGGCGGTCTGCCAGGCGAGCGTCTCGTCGGTGAGGCCCTTGAAGGTCTTGCCGAGCATCACCCACGGGCCGAGCCCGGGCTCGCCGGCCGCCCGGGCGCCCAGGTGCAGGTTGCTGAGGTATCCGCGCCGCCGGCCGCTGCCCCACTCGGCGGCCAGCACCACCAGGTCCAGGGTGTGGCGGGGCTTCACCTTGATCCAGCCGGCGCCGCGCCGCCCGGCCCCGTACCCGGCCGCCGGGTCCTTGACGAGCACGCCCTCGTGGCCGAGCGCCAGCGTCTCGCGGAAGAAGGCCAGCGCCTCGTCGCGGTCCCCGGTCTCGGTGTGCGCCACCCGCAGGCCGGGTGGCACCGCGTCGGCCAGCGCTGCCCAGCGTTCCCGGCCGGGGCGGTCCACGAGGTCCTCGCCGTCCCGGTGCAGCAGGTCGAAGAAGTAGGCGTTGAGGGGGACTTCGGCGCGCAGCCGGGCCGGGTCCCGCCGGGAGGCGGTGCGGGCGGCGGTCTCCTGGAAGGGGCGCGGGCGGCCGTCGGCTCCGAATGCGATCGCCTCGCCGTCCAGCACCGCCGAGCGCAGCGGCAGCGCGAGTGCCGCCTCGGCGACCTCGGGGACGCGCGCGGTGATGTCGTCCAGGCTCCGGGTGAACACCGCGACGTCCTGGCCGTCCCGGTGCACCTGGACGCGGATGCCGTCGAGCTTCCACTCCAGCGCTGCCGGGCCGGTGCGCTCCAGTGCCGAGGCCACGTCGGGCGCGGCGGCGGCCAGCATCGGCCGGACGGCGCGGCCCACCTCCAGCCGGAACGCGGCCAGCGCCGGGACCCCGCCGGTGAGCGCCGCCTCGGCCACCGCGCGGGCCGAGCCGCGGAACATCAGCGCCCGGCGCACCGCCGCCGCCGGCACCCCGGCCGCGTGCGCGACGGCGTCGGCGACCACCGCGTCCAGTGCGCCCTGGCGCAGCTCGCCGACCAGCACGGCCCGCAGGAACGCCTGCTCGACGCCGGTCGCCCGGGCGAACAGCCCGGTGAGCAGCCGCCGCCGCTCGGCCTGTGCCCCGGCGCCGTGCACCTCGGCGATCCGTTCCAGCTCCCGCTCCGCCTCCCGGACTCCGAGCGGGCGTTCGACGGGCTCGGCGGCGGGCGGCGGCAGGTCGCGCAGGCTCGCCGGGCCGATCCCGGTGCGCAGCCGCTGCGACTCGCCCGACAGCAGGGCCACCGCCGCCGGGGCCTCGGTCGGGCCCAGCTCGCGCAGGCAGTCGGCGAGCAGCGCGATCTTGGCCCGCCGGCCGGGCTCGGCCGCGACGGCGCGGGAGGTCAGGGCCAGGTGCCGCAGCGCCATGGGGGCTCTCCTCGGGAAGCGGGTGCGCCCGTCCAGGATCCGTGACCGCGCCCGCTCCCGCACGGCGGCTGCGCTGCGGACAGCGCCGGTGTGGAGTGCGAGGGCCGGACTTCTTGGCCGTCGCGGAGATCGGCGCCGGGCCGACGGGCCCGTCATGCTGACGCCACATCGCGGCCCGGCACCGCCGGGCGCCCGAGGAAGGAGACCGAGTTGACCACCACGACCCACTGGAGCGTCGGCGCGCCGGAGCGGTCCGACTACCCGGCCTGGCGTGAACTCTTCGCCGGCTACTGCGAGTTCCAACGGGTGCCGATGCCGGAGGAGAAGGCCGAGCTGGTGTGGTCCTGGCTCACCCGCCCGGATCACGAACTGGAGGGCCTGCTGGTCCGCGACGGCGACGGCACGCCGGTCGGCCTGGCCCACTACCGCCCGTTCGTCCGCCCGCTGCACGGTGCGGTCGCAGGGTTCCTGGACGACCTGTTCGTGGCGCCGGACGCGCGCGGCGCCGGTGCCGTCGACGCGCTGCTGGCCCGGCTGCGGGCGATCGCCGCCCAGCGCGGCTGGAACACCGTCCGCTGGATCACCGCGGACGACAACCACCGGGCCCGCAGCAAGTACGACCAAGTCGCCACCCGGACGATGCTCGTCACCTACGACATGGCCCCGGACGCCACCTGACGCGGCATCAGTCAGGCCCCATTCGGGGACTGCGAACGGCTCGCGAACGGCCCGCCGGACATTCGTTCGGACTTTCTGTTATCGGCGCCGCGCCTGGAGGTCTCCCAGGTGTCGGCACCCGACCGCCGACCCGACAGAAAGCGTGGCCAGGTGAACAGCGAAGACAGGACGACCATTCTCCCGGCGGCCGGAGCGGCCGACCGCGCCGGTGGGCGTGCCGGTGGGCGTGCCGCCCGGCGCGCTGCCGAGCGGCACGCCGAAAGCCACGGCGGGCACGGTCGGCGGGCCCGAAGGCGCAGGCCTTTCGGCCCGATGTCGGCGGTGGTCGCCGCGGTGGCCGGAACGGGCATACTCGCCGCCCTGGCCGGCGCCGGGTACGCGGCCTACGGCGGCAAGCAGACCGACCGGGATTCCGGGCAGACGGCGGCCCTGGAGGCGATGATCGCCGCCGAGGTCGGGACGCACGAGGGCATCCAGGTCCCCGGGGCCGGCGGCGTCAACCCCACCGCCCTGCCGGCTGTCCCGGTGCCCGTCAACATGGCCGCGACCGACTCGGCGACCCCGTCGCCCACGCCCACCGCCAGTGCCTCCGCCTCCGCCTCCGCGACCGCCACCCCGACCTCGACCGCCACGACGAAGCCGAGCCCGACCGCCAAGCCCTCCGCCACCCCCACCGCCTCGCAGCGCACCTCCGGTGCCGCCGCCACCGCCCCCGCGCCCGTCCCGCCGGGCGGCGGCGCGGCCCCCTCGTCCGCGCAGCAGGTCGTCGACCTGGTCAACGCCGAACGGGCCAAGGCCGGCTGCGGTCCGGTCGCCGCCGAGCCCCGGCTGGCCTCCGCCGCCCAGGAGCACAGCGACGACATGGCCAACCGCAACTACTTCGACCACGCCAGCCCCGAGGGCTACCACGCCGACCACCGGATCGAGGCCGCCGGCTACAGCTGGAGCACCTGGGGCGAGAACATCGCCCGCGGCCAGAAGGACCCGGCCGCCGTGATGGACGCCTGGATGAACAGCCCCGGCCACCGTGCCAACATCCTGAACTGCGCCTTCAAGCAGCTCGGCGTCGGCGTCCGGACCGGTTCCGGCGGCCCCTGGTGGACCCAGGTCTTCGCCGCTCCGGCCTGACCGGAGAGCGGTGCCCACCTGCCCGTTTTCCGATTCCGCAGAAATTGCTGTTATCTGATCACTCCCCAGAGGTCTCCCATGAGGCAGCGGTGGACGGAAACACGGCAAGACGGAGTGCGGACCATGAACGCTGACGTGCAGAACGCTGACGTGCAGAACAGGACCGGGACGACCCTGGTCCGGGCAGCCCAGGCGGGCGACCGGCAGGCCCAGGAGGCGCTGGTCGCCACCTGGATGCCGCTCGTCTACAACGTCGCCGGGCGCGCGCTGGGCGGCCACGCCGACGTCGACGACGTCGCCCAGGAGACCATGATCCGCGCCCTGGACGGCCTCGATGGGCTGCGCGAACCTGAGTCGTTCCGCTCCTGGCTGGTCGCGATCACCATGAACCAGGTCCGTCGCCGGCACACCATCGGCCAGCAGCAGCCGACCGTCGGCGGCCTCGACGAGACCTGGGAAGTCGCCGACCCCAGGGCCGACTTCACCGACCTGACGATCCTGCGCCTCGGCCTCTCCGGTCAGCGCCGCGAGGTCGCCGAGGCCACCCGGTGGCTCGACCCGGACGACCGCGAACTGCTCTCCCTCTGGTGGCTGGAGGCCAGCGGCGACCTCACCCGCGCCGAACTCGCCGAGAGCCTCGACCTGAGCCCGCAGCACACCGCCGTCCGGGTCCAGCGGATGAAGAAGCAGCTGGAGGCCGGCCGCATGGTCGTCCGGGCCCTCGGCGCCTACCCGCGCTGCCCGGGGCTGGCCGACGTCACCGTCGGCTTCGACGGCACACCGAACTCGGTCTGGCGCAAGCGAATAGCCCGGCACATCCGCACCTGCGCCAACTGCGACCGGCTCGGGCGCGACCTCTTCCCGGCCGAGGGGCTGCTGGCCGGGCTGGCGCTGGTGCCGATCCCGTTGGACTCGCCCGCGCTGCTCCACTTCAAGCTCGCCGCGGCCGCCGTCACCCCCGGAGCCGCCGCGTCTTCGGGCGCCGCCGGTGCCTCGGGTGCCTCCTCGGGAGCCACTGGTGCCTCGGGAGCAACCGGCTCGGGAGCCACTTCGGGAGCCGGATCCTCGGGCGCCGCTGGCTCAGGCGCCACCTCCCCGGGCGCCTCCGGTGCCGCCGGGGGCGGTTCGCACGGCGGCTGGTCCGGGTTCACCGCGAAGAAGGCCGTCCTGGTGAGCGGCGCGGCGGCGGTGGTAGCCGTGGCAACCCTCGCCCTGGTCTGGCCGCAACACGCCGAACCGTCGCGGGAGGCCGCGCCCGAGCCGACCACCCCGGCCGCCGCCCTCGACACCCCGATGGCCACCGCGCTCGCCGCACCGGCCCCGGTCACCCTCGCGCCGATGCCCGTGCCCACGCCCACCCCGACGGAGACGCCTACCCCGACGGAGACCCCCACCGAGACGCCGACGCCCACCCCGTCACCCACCGCGACCCGGCCGAGCGCCGCGCCCAGCCTGGAGCGTCAGCTCGTCGACCTCGTCAACGCCGAACGCGCCAAGGCCGGCTGCGCCCCGCTGCGGATCGACCCGAAGCTGCACACCGCCGCCCAGAAGCACTCCGACGACATGGTGGCCCGCAGCTTCTTCGACCACGTCAACCCCGACGGCGTCCACCCCGACGCCCGGCTGACCGCCGCCGGCTACCGCTGGTCGCAGTGGGGCGAGAACCTCGACCGCGGCCCGAGCAACCCGGCCACCGTCGTCTCCCGCTGGATGGACGGCGGCATCCACCAGTCCAACATGCTGAACTGCGGCTTCAAGGACGTCGGTGTCGGCGTCGCCACCGGCCCGGCGGGCATCTACTGGACCCAGGACATCGGCGCGCCGCTCTCCTGAGCCGCGCCCGGGGCCCGGCCCTACGCCGGAGCGAGCCCGACCAGTCCGTCCGCCGGCCCGGTCACGTGCCCCGTCGCCTGCCCGACCACCCCGCCCGCGTCTCCGACCTGGCCCGGCGCCAGGTCGGCCGCCGTCCCGAGCGGGCCTGGCAGGCCGTCCTGCCCACCGACGGCACTGGCGTGCGCACTCGGCGCGGTGAGCGAGGCCACGACGCCCACGGCGAGCGAGGCGACGGCAAGCATGCTGCGCTTCTTCATGCCCGAGCTAACGACGCTCTGCCGCCCGGGTTACGGCCGCCGGCCGGACCCACGGGCGGCGAGCGCCCGGGCGTTCCGGTGGTGAGGGGCTTAGGAGAGCGGTGGGATGGGGAGGGTCGGGGAACGAATCCGGCGAAACGGGCGATCTTGTCGCGCCCGGCCGGGTTCGCCGACCACGAAGGATCCCGACCCGAAGGGCACCCGATGCACGCAGCCGACCTCACGCCAGCCGTCCTCGCCGAGCTGCGCCGCCCCCGGCGCTACCCGGCAGTCTCCGTCGTACTGCCCACCCACCGCAGCGAGCCCGACAACACCCAGGACCCGGTGCGCCTGCGCAACCTCGTCGCGGAGGCGAAGAACCGCCTGCAAGCCGACGACGCGGTCAGCCGGGCCGACCGGCTGGACGTGGCCGAGCAACTGGACCGTGCGCTCGCCGAGGTCGACCTCGTGCACGCCGAGGACGGCCTGGTGATCTACGCGGCCCCCGGTGAGCACCAGGTGTGGTCGCTGCCACGCCCGGTGCCCGCCCGGGTCGTCGTCGCCGAGACCTTTCTGACCCGCAATCTGGTCTCCGCCTTCACCGCCGGCGCCCCCTACTGGGTGCTCACCGTCGCCGCCGACCGGGTCGCGCTGTTCAGCGGCACCGGGACGCGGCTGGTGGAGCACAGCGGGAACGGCCTCCCGCTCGACCAGGTCGGGCCGGACTGGGACGTCGAGCGCCAGGAGCGGATCGGGAACGTGCCCAGCACCTTCACCGACGAGGAGACCCGCCGCTTCCTGCGTTCGGCCGACACCGCCCTGGCCGCCGTCCTGGAGGCCGACAACCGCCCGCTCTACGTGCTCGGCGAGGCCGCCGCGATCGCGCTGCTCGACGACGTCGGCACCACGGCCAAGCGCGCCGCGGCCCAGGTCCCGCGCGGCGGGCTCGGCCACGCCTCCGCCGCCGCGGTCGCCGAGGCCGTCCGGCCGACCGTGGCCGAGCAGGGCCGCAAGGCCGTCACCGAACTCCACGAGCGCCTCGACCAGGCCCAGGGCATCAAGGGGCTGGCGGCCGGCATCGACGAGGTCTGGCAGACCGTCGTCGAGGGCCGGGCCACCCTGGTCGTGGTGGAGGAGGACTACTGGCAGCTCGTCCGTGTGGCGGACAACCACCTCGTCCCCGCCGAGGCCGACGAGCCCGACGTCCGTGAGGACATGGTCGACGAGATCGTCGAGCGTGCCCTCGACACCGGCGCCCGGGTGCAGTTCGTCCCCGAGGGCGAACTCGCCGTCCGCGGCCGCATCGCGGCGGTCCTGCGGTACTGACCGCAGGCCGCCCGACACGGCCCCCACGCCCCGGGGGCCGTGTCACGAGCGGTAGAACGACCGCCCGTGGGCGCCGGAGGAGACCGACCACACCTCGGTTATCAGCCCGTCGACGATCCGCAGGGTGTCCGTCCCGCTTCGGACCACCGGAGCCCCTTCGGCGTCCGCGAAGGTCGCCCGGTACGGCCGGGCCACCAGGCCCGACCACGACCCGCCGACCGGCTCCAGGTCCACCACCGGCACGCCCTCGGCCTCGAACCGCAGTTCCGTCCGCCCGGCGTGCCACTGCGCGATGACCTCCGCCAGCCGGCCCGGCGTGCGCACCTCGTCGAACGCCTCCGTGCCCGCCTGCGCATAGCGCAGCGTGAAGTCCGGCGCCATGATCTCCTCGGCGAGCGCGAGCTCGCCGTTCCACATCGCCGTCCACCGGTCGTACACCTCGGTCCCGGCCTGCCGCAGCTCCTCACGCGTGACACCCATGGTCATCCCCCTTTGTCCGTACGCGAATTCGGTAGGTGATCAGGACGTTAGCAGGGGGGACTGACAACGCCGCCCGGTCCGGCGCGGCCGGCCGGCTCACCACGGGTTGCCTCCGGAGCGACGCGGCGTCTTCCGGAGCAGTTGGACGGCCCGCGAGCCGGCCGGGACTCGGCCGGGCGGCAGGCGGGCCGTGGCCACCACGATGCTCCTGCGGGCCGCTCGGCACAGGGGCGCGGCCGGGGCGCCCGGACGCACGGCACAGGCGCGCCCGGGGCGGACGGGCCGGCGGTCAGAGCGTCCCGGAGCCGTGGTCGGGCGGTCCGCCGAGGCCGCGGGCGGCGGGCGGCACGGGTGGGGTGAGCGGCCCGACCGTCCAGTCCGGGTGGCCGGGCATCGGCGGGGTGCGCAGCCCGTACAGCCAGTCGCTGAGGAAGCCGGTCAGGTCCTGCCCGGAGACCTCGGAGGCGGTGCGGATGTAGTCGGCCGTGGTCGCGTTGCCGTACCGGTGCTGTCGCAGGAAGGTGCGTTCGATCGCGTCGAAGGTGCCCGCGCCGACCCGCTCGCGCAGCGCGAACAGCACCAGCGCGCCGCCGGTGTAGCGCTGGCTGTCGAACAGGTTCGCCGCGGTGGGTGCGGCGACCGGCCCGACGGTGTGCCGCCACTGGTCGCCCAGGCCGTACACGTAGCGCATGCGGTCGACGAGGGTCGTGTAGCCGAACGCGTCGGGCCAGCCGCGCTCGTAGCGGTACATCAGGCCGTAGAAGTCGGCGTGGCCTTCGTTGAGCCACAGGTCCGCCCAGGTGGCGGGGGAGACGCTGTCGCCGAACCAGGAGTGGACCAGCTCGTGCATCATGTGCGAGCCGATCGCCGGTTCCGGCTGGCGCAGGAAGTTCGGCTTGTAGAGCGTCAGGGTCTGGGTCTCCAGGCCGGTGAAGCCGAACGCGTCCGGATCGTCGGTGTCGGCCGGCAGGATCCCGTACGCCTCGAAGGGGAACCGCCCGAGGTGCTGCTCGGCCCAGGCCAGCTGGTCGGCGGTCAGAGCCAGTGCCGGTTCCAGGTCGGCGGCGCGCGCGGTCGGCACGACGTCGCGCAGCGGCAGGCCATGTGGGCCGGGGCGCTCGCGCACGGTGTAGTCGCCGACGGAGACCTGCACGAGCTCGGTGGCCATCGGCTCGCGGGACTCGTAGCGCCGGGTCGTGCGGCCGTCGCCGAGCGGCTCGGTGGCCGTCAGCTCCCCGTTGGCGACGCCCAGCAGGCCGTCGGGTGCGGTGACGCTGATGGTGAACCGGGCCTTGTCGCTCGGGTGGTCGTTGCACGGGAAGACAGTGTGCGCGCTGCCAGGTTGGCCGGCGACGGCGAAGCCGTTCGAGGTGGGGACCCAGCCGGTGTGCGGGAGCCTGGCGCGCGGGTCCGCCGTGTAGGCGACCGTCACCTGCGCGGTGATGCCCCGGCGCAGCGGCCGGTCGGGGGTGACGGTCAGCTTCTCGTCGTGCGTGGTGAACGCGGCGGGGCGGCCGTTCACCCGGACGGTGTGCACGTCCAGGCCGAGCGCGTCCAGCTCCAGGCTCGCCAGGGCGCGGGACGGGCGTGCGGTGATCACCGTAGTGGCGTAGACGGTGCGGCTGTCGGGCCGGTAGGTGAACGCGAGGTCGTAGGCGAGGGCGTCGTAGCCGGAGTTGCCGAGCGACGGGAAGACCGGATCGCCCAGGCCGTCCGAGGCGGTGGCCTCGGGGGTGCTGGCGGACAGCAGCGCCGAGCTGAACGCGAGCGCGACGGCGAGGCCGGCACGGGTCCGGGTCAGGGGGATCACCGTTCTTGGGATCTTTGGATCTTCGGGGCAGATGGCGTGGTGATGTTCCGGGTACGGATCGTAGCGGACGGCGCTGACGGCCCGCAGGGAGTTTCCGCGACACGACGGCATCCCCCGGACGGAGGACAGCGGTGGCGAAGCGGCGCTCGCCGTCATAACGTCGAAGGGCTTCGTCCCCTGACGGACGAGGCCACGGCCGTCGGAGAACCTGGCCAGGTCCGGCGGCCGTCCTTCATGCCCGCGTGCACCCCGTAGGCTGGCGGTCCGCCCCGACCGGACGCCAGGAGCCGCCGTGACCAGCCCCGCCCCGCGCTTTCTGGTGATCGGCGAGTGCGTCGCCGACGTCGTCCGCACCGACGGCGCCCCCGACCGGGTGCACCCCGGCGGCAGCCCGGCGAACGTCGCGTTCGGGCTGGCCCGGCTCGGGCGGTCGGCGACCCTGCTCACCCAGCTCGGGGACGACGCGCACGGGCGGTTGATCCGGGCCCACCTGGAGTCGGCGGGGGTGACGGTGCGGGCGGACGAGGTGGCGCGGACGCCGTCGGCCGTCGTCGAGCTGGACTGCGACGGGCGGGCGCAGTACGCCTTCGACATCGGGTGGACCCTGCCGCCGGCCGAACTCCCGTGTCCGCCGGGGCATCTGCACCTCGGCTCGATCGCCGCCGTCACCGAGCCGGGCGCGGCGGCGGTGCTGGACCTCGTGGAGCGGTGGCGCGGGCGGGCGAGCGTCAGCTACGACCCGAACGTGCGCCCCGCGCTGATGGGCGAGCGGACCGGGGCCGTCCGCCGGGTCGAGCGGTGCGTGGCGCTGAGCGAGGTCGTCAAGGCGAGCGACGAGGACCTGGACTGGCTGTACCCCGGCGAGGATCCGGAGTCCGTGGCCCGGCACTGGCTCACCCTCGGGCCGGCCGTCGTCGCCGTCACCCGGGGTGCGGCGGGCGCCTTCGCGCTCACCGCGGACGGCACCCGCGAGGAGGCTGCCGCCGTCGTGGTGCCGGTCGCGGACACCGTCGGCGCCGGGGACTCCTTCATGGCCGCCTTCCTGCACGCCCGCGCCGCCGGCTCTCCGCTGCCCGCCTGCCTCACCCACGCCGTGACGGCCGCCGCCCTCACCGTCTCCCGACCGGGCGCCAACCCGCCCACGGTGGCCGAACTGGACGCCGCACTGGCCCGGTAGGCCGAAGCCGCCCACGTCGGCCGCGTGACCGGCTGACGGGTCATCGCCCGGGGGTGGGGAGGTCCTTGCCGTACCAGATCTGGCCGTAGGGGCCGGTGCTGTAGGCCGGGATCTCGTGGTAGCCGTGCCGGGTGTAGAGGGCGCGGGCCTCGACGAGGTCGAGGCGGGTGTCGAGGACGATGCGGTCGGCCCCGAGGGAGCGGGCGGCGGTGTCGACGGCGGCGAGCAGGTGGGCGCCGCCGCCGGTGCCGCGGACGGTAGGGCGGACGAAGACGCGGGTGAGCTCGACCGTGGTGGCCTCGAGGCGGCGCAGGCCCGCGCAGGACTGGGCGGCGCCGTCGTAGCGGCCTATGAGGAAGAGGCCGTCGGGCGGGGTGAGGTCGTCGCTGGGGGAGTCGGCCAGGCCGGACTCCAGCTCCTCGGGGGTGCCCTCCCGGTCGAGGTGCAGGCGGTAGTAGCGGTTGGCCACGTCGTAGTAGTAGTCGCGCAGCAGCGCCAGCGCCTCGCCGGTGGTCACGCCGTCGGGTGCCACGGTCCAGAGGCCCGAGGTGCGTGCGGTGCTGATCGTCATGCGCGCATGATCGGCGGCCGACGGACCCGGCGGCAAGGGGTTTTCGGGGGCCTGGCCGCACGGCCCGGGCAGGGGCTCCGGGCAAAGGTTGTGCAAGGCCTGCGGCGGGTCGTTGCGCCGCACGGGTGATGGGGGGATTGGCGGGGGTTCCGGGCGGGGGAGCAGTGCCGTTATGAACGGACCATCAGATAAGCACATTAATGAGGGTTTGAGGGGGAGTCACCGTCACCGCACGAGTGTCGCGCGGACCGGCCTGCTGGCCACCGTCTGCCTGGCCGCGGTCGTCGCCGGCTGCGCCGGGCCGACACACCCCGCCGGGGAGAAGGCGGCACCCGCCGCGAGCGCCGCGCCCCCCGCCGCCGACGGCGGGGTGGCCCGCCCGCGGGTCGCGCCGCCGGTGCTGCCCGGCCTCGCCCGCCAGGAGGAGGAGACCACCAGTGAGGCCGCCGCCCGCCAGGAGACCGCCGCCCGGGCCGTACTGGAGACCGTGCACCGCTGGGGGCTGGAGCAGTCGCCGCTCAAGGCGCCGCCGCGCCCGGCCACCAAGCCCGAGCTGAGGGCGGTGACCGGCGTGAAGCTCAGGGACGGCCTCCCGCCGGTGGTGTACCGCGTGCCCACCGACGAGAAGGTGGTCTTCCTGACCGTCGACGACGGCGCCGAGAAGGACCCCGAGTTCAACCGGATGGCGGAGGAGCTCGGGATCCCGCTCAGCGCCTTCGTCTCCGACTACCTCGCCCGCGACAACTACGGCTACTTCCGCGATCTGCACGCCCAGGGCGTGGAGATCAACAACCACACCATCAACCACCTGAACCTGAAGATCCACGACTACAACACCCAGCACGACGAGATCTGCCGCCAGCAGGACCAGCTGGAGCAGCAGATCGGCGTCCGCCCCCGGCTGTTCCGCCCGCCGTACGGCGAGTACAACGACGACACGCTGCGGGCCGCCGCGTCCTGCGGGATCGAGGGGGTGCCGATGTGGAACGAGGAGGCCTTCCCGGACCACATGGAGTACCGCTACGACGACCAGAAGCTGCACCCGGGCGACATCATCCTCACCCACTTCCGGGGCATCGACATCTGGAAGGCCTCGATGCCGGACCTGCTCCGCAAGGTCGTGAGCGAGGTCACCGCGCAGGGCTTCGCCCTCGCCCGCCTGGACGACTACCTGTGAGAACCGCGCACGAGGACCGGGCGCGCGACCGGGCTCAGCCGAGCGAGAGGGCGTCGAGGTACACCCAGGCGCCCTCGTGCCGGACGAACCGGCTGTGCTCGGTGAGCACCCCCTCCTCGCGGCCCTCGCTCCAGTAGGCGCGGAAGGCGACCGTCCCCTCGGCGTGGAAGGCGCCGCCCTCGGTGGTTCCTCCCACCTCCAGCCGGGTCCAGCGCAGCGCCGGGTCGAAGTCCACCGAGTCCGGCCGGGTGTCCGGGTGCCAGGTGCGCAGCAGGTACGCCTCGTCCCGGGCGACGAAGGCGCTGAACCGGGAGCGCATCAGCGCCTCGGCGGTGGTGGCCGACGCCGCGCCGCGGTGCATCCGCCCGCAGCAGTCGCCGTAGGCGGCGGACAGGCCGCACGGGCAGGGGGAGGAGGGCAGCAGCCGGGGCGCGGGGGCGGCGGCGCGGGGCGCGGAACGACGTCGGGACATGCGGACCATTGTCGCCCCTCGGCCAGGCCTCCCCGAACGACGGGTGGAAGGCGGGGCCGAGGGGGCCGGCTCCGGTTAGGCGCGACGCCTGAACGCGTAGTTGAACTCGCCGGAGCCGAAGTGCCGGTAGAGCCGCAGCCAGAACGGCATCATCATCTCGGTGGCCCGGGCGCCCGTGATGTCCCCGAGGTCGATGATCCACTCCGCCGGCCAGCCGAACTCGCCCAGCAGCGCGATCACCTCGGCCTTGGCGTCCTCGTCGTTCCCGGCGACGAACAGGTTGTGCTCACCGGACAGCCTGCCCGGCTCGACCATCACGGCGGCGTTCACCGTGTTGAGCGCCTTCACCACGCGGGCCTCGGGGAACTCGCGCTGGATCCGCTCGCCGACGCTGTCGGTGTTCACCGGGTCGAGGGTCAGCTCGCCCTCCGGCGAGAACACCAGCGGGTTGGACACGTCGATCAGGAGCTTGCCGGCCAGCCGCTCCGCCCCGGCCGCCTGCAGCGCCGCCACCGAGACCGTCCCGCCGGTGGCGTTGAACACCACCTCGCCGAAGGCCGCCGCGTCGGCGAAGGTGCCGCAGTGCCCGTTCGGGCCCGTCCGCCCGGCCCAGGCCAGCGCCTTCTCGTTGTCCTTGGTCCGCGAGCCCAGCGTCACCTCGTGGCCGAGCGACACCAGCTTGTCCGCCAGCGTCTGCCCGACCATCCCGGTACCGATGATTCCGAATCGCACAGCCACTCCGCATGTGTCGGGAAACGCGCCCCTCGTGGAGCGCGCCGGCGACGACCATAGTTGACGTCACGTCAGTCCAGAAGGACCGTGCGACCTACGCCCCCGGACGGAGGGTGAGCATCGAGAACACGGCCACCACCAGCGCCGCCGCCGGGGCGAGCGAGATCGCCACCCGCGCCTTGGGCAGCAGGTAGGCGGCGGGCCACTGGAGGGCGAGCAGCACCTTCACTGCGAGCAGTGCGCCGTCCGCGAAGTGCAGCTGCGCATACGTGGCGGGGCAGGAGCCCGCCCCGTTGCACGGATCGGTCGCCATCTCGGCGAACCCGCGCAGGACCATGGCCAGGGGCAGGAGAGCCATGCACACCAGGCTGGAGATCAGCGGTGCCTTCCACCAGCCCCTGCCGGCGGACCTGGTCGGGAAGCTCGGACGCATCGTTTCGCTCATGCGGACCATGGTTCCGGCCGGTCCGGGGCGCCGGGCAGCGGACGGGTACTCAGTTCCGCTGCGCGAAGGTACTCAGCGCGTCCGGCTCGCCGAACCAGGTACGCAGCGCCCGCACCAGCCCTTCCGGGTCGTCCTCGCCGGGCTCGGCCGCCCAGGCGACGTAGCCGTCCGGGCGCAGCAGCAGGGCGCCGGCCGGCGGTTCCGGGCAGGAGGCCGGGACCACGTCCACCCGGTCCTTCCAGCCCGCCGCGAGGTCGGTGAGCTCGGCGCCCCTGCCGTCGAGGTCGAGCAGGAGCGGGCGTGCGCCGCGCGCCGCCTCGGCGAGCCGGGTCGGCCCGGTGGCGGTGACCAGCGGGAGGTCCGGCACGAAGCGCCCGGCGAGCGGATGCGGGCAGTCGGTGTCGTAGCGGATGTCGCTGCCCGCCATGAGCGCGGCGATCCGCGCGAGGTTGTCCTCGTGTGACAGCAGTTCGCCGAACAGGGTGCGCAGGGCGGTGACGGCCGGGCCGGGGGACATCAGGGCCATCTGGGCCTGCGAGTGCATGAAGACCCGCTCGCCGATCGGGTGACGCTCGCGCTCGTAGCTGTCCAGCAGGCCGGGCGGGGCCCAGCCCTGGAGCTCGGCGGCCAGCTTCCAGCCGAGGTTGGCCGCGTCCTGCAGGCCGAGGTTGAGGCCCGGGCCGCCGGTGGCGGCGTGCACGTGCGCGGCGTCGCCGACCAGCAGGACGCGGCCCCGTCGGTAGTGCTCGGCGAGGCGGGTGTTCTGGCCGACCTGGCGGCGTACGACGTGCGTGCCGGGCGTGCGCGCCGGGGCTAGCGCCACGTCCGCGCCGGTCACCCGGCGGACGCTCGCCCGCAGCTCGTCCAGCGTCGCCGGCTGCGACTCGTCGACGGGGTCGCCGCCCCACTCCATCGTGGCGACCATCGTGGCGTCCGGGCCGAACGGTGAGACGACGAACACGCCGTGCTCGGTCCGGGTGTGGGTGAAGGGCCGGAACGGTGTCGGGCAGCCGGGCAGCACGACCGCGCCGGTCTCGTCGACCCGGACGTCGTCGGGCAGCAGCACGTGCGCGATGCGGGCGACCGGATCGGACGAGGTATGGCCCGGGAATCCGATCCCCGCCAGCTTTCGTACGGTGCTGCGTCCGCCGTCGGCGCCGACCAGGTAGCGGGCGCGCAGCCGCTCCATGCCGTCCGGGCCGTGCACCTCGACGGTGACCCCCGCGTCGTCCTGGGTGAACGTCCGCACCTCGCACCCGTGCCGCACCGTCACACCCAGCTCGCGCACCCACTCGCCCAGGACCTCCTCGATCCGATGCTGCGGCACCAGCAGGGCGTGCAGCGGATTGGCGTCGAGCTGCCGCAGGGGCAGCGGGAAGGCGCCGAACACGAAGGCGGGCACCGGCTCCGGCGCGCCCGGCCGGCCGCTCAGCGGCTCGTACAGGCCGCGGTGGTCCAGCAGCTGGATCACCTGGCCGACCAGCCCGTTGGCCTTCTGCTCCAGGGAGCGCTCGGGCAGCCGGTCCAGGACCACCGGCCGGACCCCGGCCAGGGCCAGTTCGCCGGCCAGCATCAGCCCGTTCGGGCCGGCGCCGGCGATGATGACGTCGTTCGTCATGACAATTCCCCCTCGTGGCAACTCAGTTCATATGGTTGACGACGGGTCGGGCAGGCCGGCCACCAGCTGGCGCAGCGCCTCCATCAGCAACGGCCGCAGCGGGACGGTCGGTTCGGCGTGCAGCCACTGGTCGGTGGCAGCCCTGAGCGCCGACAGCACGGCGGCGGCGACCAGCTTCGGGTAGAGGTCCCGGACCGGGTCGGTGCCGGTCCGGGCGGCCACCGCGGCAACGAGCCCGGCCTCCGTCTCCGCGGCGGCCCGGGTCAGCTCGGCCCAGACCGACGGTTCGCGCAGCAGCAGCCGCACCGCGCTGGTCCACCGCGGGTCGGGCTGGTCCACCGCGCCCTCGAAGGGCGCCAGGACGGCCTGCGTCATCGCCTCCCACAGCGGTTCGCCGGCCGGGCGTGTCCGCAGGGCCTCCGCGATCCGGTGGATGCGGTCGCGGTGCCGGAACAGGATCGCCTCGGACTTGCTGGAGAAGTAGTTGTTGTACGTCCGCGGCGACACCCCGGCCTCGGCCGCGATGTCCTCCACCCGGACGTTCTCCAGCCCCCGCTCCGCCGCCAGGCGCAATGCGGCCCAGCTCAGGGCGTCCCGCGTCGCGGCCTTCTTCCGCTCCCGCAAACCTGGCTGACCGTTCGTCATACAAGACACTCTGGTGGAAAATTGCGTGCCACGCAATACTGCGTGGCACGCAAGAGTTTTGGGGCCTGTCGGCCGACGGCCGGCTCGGACCGGGTGGCCGAGGAGTCGCCGGCGATCACGCTCTGCGTGGCGCTCGCCGGCGCTCGAACGTCCTGAGGAAGGCCGGCAGGCCGTGCAGGGGCTCGTATCGACGTCGGGTGTCAGCGCCCGCGCTCGACCACGAACCCCGGCAGCGCGAAGAGGAACTCCCGCGCCTCGTCCGCCTCCTGGCCCCCTTCGTCGTCGACCGCCCCGAGCACCCGGTCGATCTCCCGCTCGGCGGCTTCGACCAGCCCGGCCGCCGCCTGGCGCGCGCTCTCCACGCAGTCGTACGCCGCCAGCCGGTCGAGCAGCCACTGCACGTCCTCGGCGGCGTCCGGCCCCCGCTGTGCCCGGGTTCGGCTCAAGTAGCGGACGATGCGGACGCGTTCGGCCGTCGTGCAGCGCTCCAGGAGGTGGATCAGCATCAGGGTGCGCTTGCCCTCCCAGAGGTCGCCGGCGATCTCCTTGCCGTAGTCGGCCTCCGTGCCGGCCAGGTTGAGCACGTCGTCCTGGATCTGGAAGGCCGCGCCGAGGTACCAGCCGAACCGGTCCAGGCGGTTGGCCTCCGTCGCGGCGCCCTCGGCGACCAGCAGGCCGGTGCGGCACGGGTAGAGGAAGGTGTACCAGGACGTCTTCTTGAGGCACATCCGGTAGTAGTCGCCGGGGACGAGCCCGCACGCGTTGTCGCGGATCCAGGCGATCTCCAGCGCCTGCCCCTCCAGCGACTGGCGGCACATCAGCTCGGTCTCCTCGAACAGCCGCCAGGCCAGTTCGCCGCCCAGCTCCCGCCGGTTGGCCATCAGCCGCTGGAGGCCGAGCAGGTTGGTGGCGTTGCCGACGTTGAGCGCCACCTCGACCCCGTACGCGGCCGGGAGGGTCGGCTCGCCGCGGCGCAGCTCGCTGCCGTCCTGGATGTCGTCGTGGATCAGGAAGGCGTTGTGGAACAGCTCGACCGTGACGGCGGGGTTGAGCGCGCGGGCCGGGTCGCCGCCGAAGGCGACGCAGGTGGCGAGGCAGAGTGCCGCGCGCAGGCCCTTGCACGGCCGGCCCGGGTAGTCCGCAGCCAGCTCGTACAGGTACGGCGGGCTCTGCTCCGGGATGTGCCGCAGCAGCGCTTCCACCGTGCGCTCCCGGTAGCGGTCCAGCACCCGTTCGACCAGCGGGGCGCCCCCGGTGAGCCGCGGCGGCGTCACCCCTCGTGCCGGCCGTCGGGCTCCTGGGCGTCGGCCGGCGGCGGCCCGAAGGCGGTGGCCAGCCCGTGGTTGGCCAGGCCGGGCGCGAGGCTGCTGAGCTTGAGCAGCAGGTCGACGATGTCGTGCGCGCTCGTGGTGAGCATCTGGGTCTGCTCGGCGGCGTCGCCGGTGGTGCTCCCGAGCACCCGGGCGCTGACGGCGTCGATCAGTTGGTGGGTGTTCTCCGACACCCGGCGCACCAGCTTGTCGAACTCCTCCTGGTCGACCCGGTGTTCGTCGGCCAGCCGGTCCCCGGCCGCCTTGGCGTCGACGAGGCCGGCGGCCAGCTCGCCCTCCAGCGCGGCGGCGGCCTCCATCACCGCGCGCGAGCCCTGCTCGCCCAAATCGCTCAACCGACCGGAATCGGGCATGGCCGACCTCCTGGCTCGTGCCCCGGGCGGCCCGGGGGTCACCGTCGCATCGAGAGCCGATAGTACACGGTCGTGCGCGGAGCGTGTTCGGGCCTGACCGTCCGGCACGTGCCGTCCAGGGGTTCGGCGAGTCGCTCCGCCCCCTTCGGGTCGTCACTGATAGTAGTTGCGTGCTTTCGCTGCGAAGGCGGGGGGCTGGACGAAGGAGCGGTCAATGGGTGGCAGACAGCGTCCGCCGAGAGCACGGACCCCCCGGCGGAACGGGTCCTCCGGCGGCGGCGCCCGGGTGAACGCCCGGGTGGAGATCGCCCGGCTGGAGGGCTTCCTCGCCTGGGAGGCGGAGGTCGCGGAGGCCGAACGGGACGCCCGGGCCTTCGCAGGGCAGTTCTCGTGGCTGCCGGCCGCGGAGCGGGAGAGCCTGGAGCGGGCCTACGCCGCCGACCGGCTGCGCTACGCCGAGGAGGTCGTCGACCGCGCCGTCGAGCGCTGCCGCCAGCTGGCCGCCCGCTACCGCAGCGAGTGCCGGCGGATCTGCGCGCGCTGGGCCGCCCTCTGCCTGTCCGTCACCCTGGCGGCGGCCCTGTTCGCGGCCGTGCCCGCGCTCCTGCGCGGCTGACTCCACGAACGAGGGCCCGCCGGGTTCGGCGGGCCCTCGTCGCGTCTGCGGGGCGATCAGTGGTGGCCGTGGCCGCTGGCGATCTCCTGGTGCTCCTCGGCGGTGGGCTTGGCGATCTGGCTGCCCTCGCCGTAGAAGCCGCGGGACAGCTTGGCCCGCGCACGGGTGAACAGCCCGGCCTTGCGGACCACCCCGTTCTCGTCCACCTCGGGCGCCAGCACGACCGGCTCCGGCTGCTCGTGCGCGGTGAGGGTGTAGAGCCGGCCCTGCGGCAGCGGCGCGTGCACCTCGATGTACTCGCCGTGGTGGAGCCGGTTGATGACGCCGGTCTCCCGGCCGTGGAGCACCTTCTCCTTGTCACGCCGCTGGAGGCCCAGGCACCACCGCTTGGTGACCACGAAGATGATGATCGGTACGGCGAAGAAGCCGGCCCGCACGAAGTAGGTGATCGCGTTGATCGACAGGTGGAAGTGGGTGGCGAGCAGGTCGTTTCCGCCACCGGCCAACAGGACCAGGTACAGGCCCATCCAGGCCGCGCCGTAGGCCGTGCGGACCGGGTGGTTGCGTGGACGGTCGGCCATGTGGTGCTCGCCGCGGTCCCCGGTGATCCAGGCTTCGATGAACGGGTAGCCCCAGAGGCCCACCAGCACGGTCGGGAAGATGATCAACGGGATGAACACCCCGAGGTTCAGGGTGTGGCCGCCCCACACGCTGATCTCCCAGCCGGGCATCACGCGGACCAGGCCCTCGGAGAAGCCCATGTACCAGTCCGGCTGGGCGTCCGTGGACACCTGGTCGGGCCGGTACGGGCCGTACGCCCAGATCGGGTTGACCGTGGCGATCGCCGCCATGGCCGAGATCACGCCGAAGACCAGGAAGAAGAAGCCGCCCGCCTTGGCCGTGTAGACCGGCAGCAGCGGCATGCCGACCACGTTCTCGTTGGTGCGGCCCGGCCCGGCGAACTGGGTGTGCTTGTGGTAGAAGACCAGGATCAGGTGCGCCGCGAGCAGGCCCACCATGATCCCGGGGATCAGCAGGATGTGCACGGTGAACAGCCGCGGCACGATGAGGACGCCCGGGAACTGCCCGCCGAAGAAGAAGAACTGCAGGTACGTGCCGACGATCGGCATCGCCAGGATCGCGCCCTCCATGAACCGGATACCGGTACCGGAGAGCAGGTCGTCCGGCAGCGAGTAGCCCATGAAGCCGTCGAACATGCCGAGGAACAGCAGCAGCGCGCCGAAGACCCAGTTGATCTCGCGCGGCTTGCGGAACGCGCCGGTGAAGAAGACGCGCATCATGTGCGTCAGCATCGCGGCGACGAACACGATCGCCGACCAGTGGTGGATCTGACGGATCAGCAGGCCGCCGCGGATGTCGAAGCTGATGTCGAGGGTCGACGCGTAGGCCTCGGACATCGGGATGCCCTTGAGCGGGACGTAGGAGCCGTCGTAGACCACCTCGCCCATGCTCGGCCGGAAGAACAGGGTCAGCCAGACGCCGGTCAGGATGATGATGACGAAGGTGTAGAGCGCGATCTCGCCCAACATGAAGGACCAGTGGTCGGGGAAGATCTTGCGCAGGTTGGCCTTGGCCAGGGAGTAGATGCCGAGGCGGCCGTCGGCCCAGTCGGCGAGGGCCTCGGCCTTGTTCGCGGGCTCGGCGCGCGTGCTGGTGGTCACCGGTCCCGGCTGCGACTGCTGGTCGGTTCTCACGACGGGCTCCCCGGCGTCCTCGGCGTGCCGTGCTGGAGGCCCGCCGGCGAGAACGCCGGCCGGCGGAGTGATGTGATCATGGGACCTCTCGATGCGGGACCGCCGGCGTGGCCGGCGCGCGGAGCGGATGACTCGCTGGCCCCGTTGCTCAGGGTGATGGGGCGCTTACTCTGTCATGCTGTCGGCAGGGGGCCGACTGTGCACGTCCATCGGGCCGTCCGGTCGCTCGTGTCGGGCCGGACGGGCCCCCGGGGCTCGGATCGGCCGTCCGGGAGGTGTCGGTGCTGCGGCCGGGTAGCGTCGAACGTTCCGGCGCGTGCCGCACCCGGGGGTTGTGCGCTGCTGGGCCTACGCTGCGCCAATGGTGGATCACCGTGAACTCTTCGAGGGCGTGACCATGGTCCTCGCCCGCGCCGGATTCGACACCGCTCCGGGCCCGTCCCGGCTGAGGATCGGTCATCGCCCGGAGGGAGTGGTGGTCGACTGGTCGCCGGACGGGCTGCCGCCCGAGGGGGTGCGCGCGGCCGTCCTCGGGGCGGTGGCCGCCGTGCTGCGCGAGTCCGGCCATCGGGTAGCCGAGGCGGACGGTGGCGGACTGCTCGTGACGGTCGCCGAGGTCGTCACCGTTCCGGCCGAGCCGCCTACTGAGGCGGAAGCTGCCCCGGAGCACTGGTGGGGCTGAGCGGCTGCCTCACACCAATCCTTTACCTTGACGGTGTGCCAGAAAGCCCCCGGCATGTCTAAGGTTTGCCTAAGCTAATCCGAAACGCCCTGGACCACCCGTCCGGGGCGTTCGGCTGTGCCGTCCCGCCGCCACCCCGCGGTGGGGCTCGTGAGGACCGGCGACCCGGAGGTGCCGGGGGAGGAGCCCGCTGTGTGGGATGAGGCGTTTCCCAGCCTTCTGATCGGGTTGCGCGAAGGCCTGGAGGCGGGGCTGATCGTGTCGATCCTGGTCGCCACCCTGGTCCGCTTCGACCAGAAGGGCCGGCTGTCCCAGGTGTGGACGGGCGTGGCGGCGGCCGTCGCCCTCAGCCTCAGCTTCGGCGCGGTGCTCACCTTCACCGCCGCCAACCTCTCCGGCCACGCCCAGGAGGCGTTCGGCGGGGTGCTGAGCCTGATCGCGGTCGGCTTCGTCACCGCGATGGTGTTCTGGATGCGCCGCGCGGCGCGCACCCTCTCCGCCGAGATCAGGGAGAAGGTCCAGGCCTCGCTCGCGCTGGGCGCCGGAGCCTTGGTGCTCACCAGCTTCCTCGCCGTCGCCCGGGAGGGCCTGGAGACGTCGCTCTTCCTGTGGACGAACGTCCGCGCCGCCGGCGAGTCCACCGGCCCGCTGATCGGCGCCGCCGTCGGCCTGGTACTGTCGGCCGGCCTGTGCTGGGGCCTGTACCGCCGGGCACTCAGGATGAACCTCACCCGGTTCTTCACCATCACCGGCGCCGGACTGATCGTGATCGCGGCGGGCGTGCTCGGCTACGGCCTGCGCGACCTCCAGGAGTCCGGGCTGGTCGGTGGCGGCACCTCGTACGCCTTCGACCTGAGCGGCCACCTGGACGCCTCCTCCTGGTACGCCACGCTGGTCCAGGGCACCCTCAACCTGACCGTCACCATGACGGTCCTGCAGGTCGTCGGCTACGTCGCCTACCTGTGCATCGTGATGACGCTGTTCGTCGAGGGCGTTCGCGACGGCAAGGCCACCTTGGCCGCCTCCGAGGCGAGGACCGAGAAGGCCGCCGGGACCACCGGGGCCGCCGGACCGGCCCGCTCCGGCCGTCCGCGCTGGGTGCTCCCGGCCGCGCTGGTCGCCGTCCCGGCCGTCGTCGCCGGCGCCGTCATCGCGGTTACTGACGGCAAGAAGGACGGCTCCTCCACCGTCGCCGTCTCCGAGGGCGAGTGCGGCAAGGGCTTCACCACGCCGCTGCCCGGCCAGCAGGTCTTCCAGATGCACAACACCGGCGACAAGGTCTCCGAGGTCTACCTCGTCAACCCGGCCAGCGGCGCCGTCTACGGCGAGATCGAGGGCCTGGCTCCCGGCACCACCCGCGCCCTGACCGCCACCATCGGCTCCGGCGACTACGCCTGGCGCTGCGTGCCGACCGGCGGCAGGTCCGTCACCTCGGCCGCCGTGCACGTCACCGGCGGCACCGAGGTCAAGGCCGTAAAGCCGGTCGCCGAGGACGACCTCAAGGGCCCGCTCGACAGCTACAAGGACTACGTCACCAAGGGCCTCGCGACCCTCCAGGAGCAGACGCGGAAGCTCCAGGCCGACGTCCACGCGGGCGACCTCGCCACCGCCCGGGCCGACTGGCTCGCCGCCCACCTCCGGTACGCCTCGCTCGGCGCCGCCTACGGCACCTTCGCCGACCTCGACGGCAAGATCAACGGCCGCGCCGACGGCCTCGCCGACAAGACCCGGGACAAGGACTTCACCGGCTTCCTGCGCCTGGAGTACGGCCTCTGGCATGACCAGCCGTCCGCCGACCTGACGCCCGTCGCCGACCAGCTCGCCGACGACGTCGCCAAGCTCGTCCACGACTTCCCGGGCCAGGAACTCGACCCGCGGGACCTGCCGCTGCGCGCCCACGAGATCCTGGAGAACACCCTCCAGTTCGAGCTGACCGGCGACACCGACATGGGCAGCGGCACCACCCTGGCCACCACCCAGGCCAACCTGGCCGGCACCCAGGAGCTGCTGACCGTCCTTCAACCACTGCTCGACGAGCGCGACCCGCAGGTGCTCACCCGGGTCAACGCCGGGATGAAGCGGGTCGGTGACCTCGTCGCCGCCGCTCGCGGGCCCGAGGGCTGGACCTCGCTGGACAAGCTGCCCGCCGACACCCGCCGCCGGCTCAACGGCGCCACCGGCCAGCTGCTCGAAGACCTCGCTCCCATCCCCGCCCTGCTCGAGATCCGGAAGGCCGCCTGATGACCGACCACATTGCAGCCAGCGGAGGCTCCTGCCCGTTCCCGCACGCCGCGTCGGCCGTCCAGGACGCCTCCGCCGCTCAGCTCGCCGAGGAGGCCGGGATCGCCGAGCAGGGCGGCTGCCCGGCCGGCCCGGCCCGCCGCAGCTTCGTCCGCGCCGCGCTCGGCGCAGGCGCCGGAGCCGCCGTCCTGGCCGGCGCCGGAGCGGCGGTCACCCTCGCCACCGGGCCGGCCGCCGCCGGCGACAGCCACCAGGACACGGGCGGGGCCGTCCCGTTCCACGGCGCCCACCAGGCCGGCGTCACCACCCCGGCCCCGGGCTACGCGGCCTTCGTCTCCTGCCAGGTGATCGTCCAGGACCGCAAGGGCCTGGAGGACCTGTTCAGGACCCTGACCGAGCGGATCCGCTTCCTCACCGCCGGCGGCACCCCGCCGGACCTCGGCGTCGGCGCGCCGCCGTCCGACAGCGGCATCCTCGGGCCGACTCTGCCCACCGACCGCCTCACCGTGACGGTCGGTGTCGGCGCCTCGCTGTTCGACGACCGTTACGGGCTGGCCAAGGCCAAGCCGGTCAAACTCGCCCCGATGAAGACCTTCCCGAACGACAACCTGCAGGCCGCCGAACTACACGGTGACCTCTCGCTGCAGATCTGCGCCGACCGCCAGGACACCGTGCTGCACGCCCTGCGCGACATCACCCGGCACACCCGCGGCGCGATGCAGATCCTCTGGCGGATCGACGGCTTCCAGAACCCGTCCCGCCCCGACGGCGCCCAGCGCAACCTGCTCGGCTTCAAGGACGGCATCGTCAACCCGGACACGAACTCGGCCCGCGAGATGGACCGGCTGGTCTGGGTCACCGACGGCACGGGCGAGCCCGCCTGGGCGACCGGCGGCAGCTACCAGGTGATCCGGATCATCCGCATGCTCATCGAGTTCTGGGACCGCGTCTCGCTCGCCGAGCAGGAGAAGATGTTCGGCCGCCGCCGCGACACCGGCGCCCCGCTGGACGGCCACCGGGAGGCCGACGCCCCCGAGTACGGCAAGGACCCCGAGGGCAAGGCGATCCCGCTCAAGGCGCACATCCGGCTCGCCAACCCGCGCACCGCCGACACCGACAACTCGCGCATCCTGCGCCGCGGTTTCAACTACGACCGCGGCGTCGACAAGGCCGGCAACCTGGACATGGGTCTGGTCTTCTGCTGCTACCAGCAGGACGTGGTGCGACAGTTCGAGGCCACCCAGACCCGGCTCGTCGACGAGCCGCTGGTGGACTACATCTCGCCGACCGGTGGCGGGTACTTCTTCGTCCTGCCGGGTGCGAAGGACGACGCCGACTGGCTCGGGCGGGGGCTGCTGGCCGCGGTGTGACGGTGCCTGGAAGCCGCGCGGCACATCGGGGCCCTGTCATCAGTCGTCCAGCGTGAAGCCGATCACCGCGCCGCCGCCGTCCCGGTTGACGGCGAAGGCGGTGCCGCCGTGCGAGTGGGCGACCTCGTGCACGATGGCCAGGCCGAGCCCGGAACCGGGCAGGCTGCGCGCGGCGGTGGCCCGGTAGAAGCGGTCGAAGACGTGCTCCAGATCGGCCGGGTCGATCCCCGGGCCGCGGTCGCGCACCTCGACCCGGGGGCCGCGCACCACCACGTCGATCGGGGCGGCGCCCGCCGGGTCGAACTTGGCCGCGTTGTCCAACAGGTTGCCCACCGCGCGGGCCAGCGCGTCCGCGCGGGCGGTGACCACGGTGTCGTCGGCCTCGACGGTGATCTCCCGGCCGGTGCGCCGCCGGGCCTGGGCGGCGGCCTCGCGGACGATGTCGGCCAGCACCACGTCGACCGGCTCCTCGTTCGCCTTCTGCTCGGCGGCGAGCGCCACCAGCTCGTCCACGAGCGCGGTCAACTCCCGGGCCTCCTCCGCCAGATCGTCCATCAGCGCGATCCGTTCGGCGGGTGGCAGCCGGTCGAGGCTCGGGAGCACGGCGAGGTTGGTGCGCAGGCTGGTCAGCGGCGTGCGCAGTTCGTGCCCGGCGTCCTGGACGAGCCGGCGCTGGTTGTCCTTGGCCGTGGCGAGCCGGCCGAGCATCCGGTCGAAGGCCCGGCCGAGCCGGCCGACCTCGTCGTTCCCGGCGGCGGGCACCGGGACGTCCAACCGGCCGTTGGCGGCGACCAGTTCTGCCACGTCGGTGAGGCGCACCAGCCGTCCGGAGATCCGCCGGGCGAGCAGCCAGCCGGCCCCGCCCGCGGTCACCACGACGGCGGCCACCACGCCCGCCATCCGCTCCCGCAGGGTCGCCAACAGCTCCTCGACCTCGCCGAGTTGCTGCACGATCTGGACCGCGCCCCGGCCGCCGCCGAGCGAGATCACGGCCACCCGGTAGCTGTCGCCGTCGAGCCGGCGCAGGCCGATCAGCGTGCGGGCGGGGGTGCCGGACCGGGCGAGCTCGCGGTCGCCCGTCGTGGACGGGAGGTTGAACCGGGCGGTGGCCGGGAGCATGACGCCGTCGGGGTTGAGCGACTGCGCGGTGACCCGGATCGGGCGCAGCAACTCCTCGTTCAGCCCGCTCGGGCCGTTGAAGTCCCCCGGGAACAGCGTCTCCCGGCCGACCTGGTCGCGCACCGAATGGACGGCGGCGGTGAAGTCGGCCTTCTCGTCGTCGCGGATCAGCCGGGCGGCGGCGTGGTAGCCCAGCGCGCCGATCAGCACCGCCACCAGCGCGGCCATCGCGGCGAACGCCAGCGAGAGGGTGGTGCGCAGCCCCGGGCGTAGCCGGAACCGGCCCGGCCCGGTCACGACTCACGCAGCGTGTAGCCGACGCCGCGGACGGTGTGGATCAGCGGTGCCAGGCCGGGGCGGTCGAGCTTGCGGCGCAGGTAGCCGATGAAGACCGCGAGGTTCTTCGAGCCGGGGCCGAAGTCGTAGCCCCAGATCCGCTCGTACACCGTGGCCTGGTCGAGCACCGCGCCCGCGTTCCGGGTCAGCAGCTCCAGCAGGTCGAACTCGGTGCGGGACAGCTCCAGTTCCGCACCGGCGCGCCAGGCCCGGCGGGCGACCGGCTCGACCCGCAGGTCACCGACGGCGAGGACGTCCTCGGCGGGCTCCGGCGGGTGGCGGCGCAGCAGCGCCCGCAGGCGCGCGAACAGCTCGCCCACGTCGAAGGGCTTGACCAGGTAGTCGTCCGCCCCGGCGTCGAGCCCGGCGATCCGGTCCAGCACCTCGACCCGGGCGGTGAGCATGAGGACCGGCGTGCGGTCACCCGCCTCGCGCAGCCGGCGGCAGATCTCCAGGCCGTCCGGGGCAGGCATCATCACGTCCAGGACCAACAGGTCCGGGCGCTGTTCGGCGAGGGCGGCGAGCGTCTGGACGCCGTCCGCGGCGGTGCTCACGCGGTAGCCCTGCAGCTGCAGGGCGCGGGTGAGGGAGTCGCGGATGGCGCGGTCGTCCTCGGCGATCAGCACGGTGTGGGTCATGCGTCAGATTCTCCCTGGCGTGTGCACGGCGGCTTCAGGTGGGGCGGTGGTTGCGGGCGCGCTTGTGGTGGGTGGCCGGCGGTGGATTCGGGCGGGGTGAGGGGTCAGGTGCCGGTGTACCGGTGGGCGAGGGCGCGGGCGGTGTCGGCGAGGCGGGCGCGCAGCTCGGGCGGGGCGAGGACCTCGACGTCGGTGCCGAGCGCGAGGAACGCGGCGTGCGCCTGGTCGAGCGACTCGATCGGCAGCACCACCCTGGTCCGGCCGTCCGGCTCGGGCGTACCGGTGGCGCCGGCCGCCCGTGCGGCGGCGCCGCCCAGCCGGGCCGCCGCGCCGGGGGCGAGCAGCACCACGGCCTCGGCGCGGTGCAGACGGGCGTGGAAGTCGGCTTCGTAGCGGCGCCACCAGGCGGCCAGGAAGAAGTCGTCCGGTGGGGTGAACTCCTCTTCCAATTCGACGAGTTCGAGGATCTGGTCGACCCGGAAGGTGCGCGGCCCGGGCCCGGCGACGACGTACCAGCGGCCCGCCTTCAGCACCAGGCCGTACGGCTCCAGCCGGCGGTCGACATCGGTCGGCTCCTTCCAGCGGCGGTAGCGCACCTGGAGCACCCGGCCGCGCCACACCGCATCGGCGACCTGCGGCAGGTACGGGACGTCGTCGTCCTCCGCGTACCAGCCGGGCGCCTCCAGGTGGAACCGGGCGCGCATCCGGTCCGCGTCCGCCCGCAGTTCGGGCGGCAGCGCGGCCCGCAGCTTCAGCTGGGCGGCGGCGAGCGCGGGGCCGAGCCCGAGGGCGGCGGCCGGGCCGGGCAGCCCGGACAGGAAGAGCGCCTCCGCCTCGCCGGCGTTCAGCCCGGTCAGCCGGGTGCGGTAGCCGGCGAGCACCTGGTACCCGCCGCCGTGCCCGGCGTCCGCGTACACCGGCACCCCGGCGGCCTGGAGTGCCTCGACGTCCCGGTACACGGTGCGCACCGAGACCTCCAGCTCCTCGGCGAGCCGCTGGGCGGTCATCCGGCCGTTGGTCTGGAGCATGAGCAGGATCGACAGCAGGCGGCTGGACTTCACTGACACACGATGTCAGGGAAGCGGCCGTAGCGTCCAGCCATGGCACTTGAGACGCACACGATGAACGGGATCGACGACTTCGACTTCCTCGTCGGCGGCTGGGACGTGATCAACCGCCGTCGCGCCGACTTCCTCGACCCGCAGAGCCCGTGGGAGGAGTTCCCGGCCGTCACCCGGGGCTCGCGCCACTTCGGCGGGGCGGCGAACTTCGACGAGATCGAGTTCCCGACGAAGGGCTTCGCCGGGCTCACCCTGCGGCTGTACGACCCGGTGCGCGAGGAGTGGTCGCTGTACTGGTCCAGCAGCCGCACCGGCACGCTCTTCCCGCCGGTCACCGGCCGGTGGCGGGACGGCCGGGGCGAGTTCCACGGGGACGACACCCACGCGGGCACGCCGGTGCGGGCGCGCTTCGTCTGGTCGGGCGTCACGGCCGACTCCGCGCACTGGGAGCAGGCCTTCTCGACGGACGGCGGCGAGACCTGGCTGACCAACTGGACCATGGACTTCACCCGGCGGTCCGGAAGTCCGTCGCAATAGCCGCTTCCCCCGTGGTCCTTCGTGGGCGTACGGTGGCCACACGGTGGCGCGTCCCGCCGGGTGGGCCGCCGGGTCCGTGTCGGCACGCCCTGCCGGAGGCCGCGATGGCAGACCGGATGGCCTTCCTCACCACCCCGCGCGAGGAGCGGGCGCGGCGGGACGCACGGGAGCGCGTGGGGGACTGGCAAGAGGTGTACCGCCCGCGGGCGCTGCTCCCGGTGGTGGGCGGGCAGGCGGGCCGGTGCATGGACTGCGGCCTGCCGTTCTGCCACAGCGCCTGCCCGCTGGGGAACCTCATACCGGAGTGGAACCGGCTGGTGGCCGAGGACGACTGGCGGGCGGCGGCGGCACGGCTGTTGGCGACCAACAACTTCCCCGAGTTCACCGGGCGGCTCTGCCCGGCGCCCTGCGAGAGCGCGTGCGTGCTGGCGATCGACGGGGCGGCGGTGACGATCAAGAACGTGGAGCTGGCGATCGCCGACCGGGCGTGGGAGCGCGGCTGGGACCGGCCGCAGCCGCCGGAGCGGTCGAGCAGCCGGCGGGTGGCGGTGGTCGGTTCGGGCCCGGCCGGGCTGGCGGCGGCCCAGCAGCTGACCCGCGCCGGGCACGCCACGACGGTGTACGAGCGGGCGGACCGTCCCGGAGGGCTGCTGCGCTACGGCATCCCGCCGTTCCGGCTGGAGAAGCACCGGCTGGACCGGCGGCTCGACCAGATGCGGGCCGAGGGCACCCGCTTCCTGACCGGGGTGTGCGTCGGCCGGGACGTGCCGGCGGGCGAGCTGCGCGCCGGGTACGACGCGCTGGTCGTCGCGGTGGGCGCCACCGCCTGCCGGGACCTGCCGGTGGCGGGCCGCGGGCTGCCGGGCGTGCACCAGGCGATCGGCTATCTGACCTGGGCGAACCGGGTGGACGAGGGGGACTGCCCGGTCTCGCCGCTGTCCGCTGAGGGCCGGCACGTGGTGATCGTCGGCGGTGGGGACACCGCGGCCGACTGCCTGGGCACGGCGCTCCGGCAGCGGGCGGCGTCCGTCACCCAGTTCGACATCAACCCGCGCCCGCCCGCACGCCGGGCGGACGGGCAGCCGTGGCCGGTGCATCCGAAGGTGTACCGGGAGACCACCTCGCACGAGGAGAGCGGTGCGGCGGCGGCCGGGCCCCGGGTGTTCGCCGCGGTGACGGTCGCTTTCGAGGCGGGCCCGGACGGCCGGCTGGGGGCCGTTCGCTTCGCCGAGGCCGAGCCCGCCGACCGCAGCCCCCGGGCGGGCACCGAGCGAACCGTCCCGGCGGAGCTCGCGCTCCTCGCGCTGGGCTTCGCCGGGCCCGAGCCGGACCAGCCGCTGACGGCCCAACTCGGTCTCGCCACGAGCCCGGGCGGGACGCTGACCCGGGACGACGGCTTCGCGACGGGCGTGGACGGCGTGTTCGTCGCCGGGGACGCCGGGCGCGGGCAGTCGCTGATCGTCTGGGCCGTCGCCGAGGGCCGGGCGGCGGCCGCGGCGGTGGACCGGTACCTGCGGGGCGGCACCGACCTCCCGGCGCCGATCAGGGCCTCGGCGCGAGCGCTCACGCTGTGATGTGGGCGCTCACGCCGTGATTTGCGTGCTCACGCCGTGATGCGCGTGCTCACGCCGTGAGCCGGGGTGCGGCCGGCGGGCCGCACCCCCGCTCGGGCGGTCAGCCCAGGCCGAGCACCTGGAGCGCGGTCGTCCAGTCGGTGATGATCGCCTGCTGGGCGGGGACCAGGTCCACCTGGTGGTTGCAGACGGCCCGGTAGAGCTTGTATTCGACGGTGTCCTTGTCCTGGGCCGTGTGGTCGTTGGGGCCGGTCGCGTAGTGCGGCTGCGGCCAGAGGTTGCGCGGGTCGCGCGGGTGGCCGCCGAGGGACAGCGGGATGAAGTGGTCCTCCTCGTAGTCGGACGGGTCGGTGTCGGCGTAGCCGTACTCGGCGATCTGCTGGATCTTCAGCTTGCTGGTGTAGCTGGACGGCGGGCGGATCGAGGTGCTGTAGCCGGGGACGCAGATGGTGTCGTCGATGGTGGCCTGGGTGACGTCCGGGTTGGTGGCGCCCGGGGTGCAGGCCGGGTCGGGCAGCGGGAGGTAGGCCTGCGAGCAGGTCTGATCGAGGGTGGTGCGGGGTGCGTGGGGGGCGGGGGCGGCGGCGTGCGCGGTGCCGCCGGCGGTGAACGCGGCGGTGGCGAGCACGACGGCGGCCATGGCTGGGGCCGTGCGGTGGGAACGAAGCATGTGGGGATGCTTTCTGACGCGGGCTCGGCGTGGTCCGCCGAGCATGTGTGTCCATGTCACCATCGATCGATCTATGCGGGTAGACCTGAGATGGTTAACAGTTGACAAAGCATCAGTCAGCGAGCCTGCGACAAGTCTTCGTTTGACGTGGGCCGGGATGCGTGAACCGGGTGTGAGCACAACGTGGCGTGAAGCGGGCCGCCTGTCACGGGCGCAGTCGTGACAGGCCGGCGGTGGCTTGCGTCCTGCGGGTGGGTCAGGAGAGCGGCTTGCGGACGAACACGTCGGGGACCTTGTTGGTGTCACCGGGGACGAGCGTGCCGTCCTCCGAGGTGAACACCACTGTGCTGCCGTACGCGTCGATGAACGGACCGGTCGACGCCCCGGCCGTCTGTGAGCCGTCGGTGGCCACGCTGACCCGCTCGGTGCGGTTGTTCCAGAGGTCGAACCGGAACACGTCGGAGACCTTGTTGGTGTCACCGGGCACCAGGTTGTCCGCCGACGAGTCGAAGTAGACCCAGCGGTCGTCCGCCGTCATCCGTGCGCCGTAGGAGTCGCCGACGGTCTTCGTGCCCGGGAGCGCGACGACGACCGAGCGCTCGGTGCCCTCCTCCAGGTCGCGGACGTACACCTCCAAGTGGCGCGCCCACGGGCTGCCGCCGTGCGAGACGGGCGTCGAGTAGAGCGCGAACCGGCCGTCGGGGCTGAGGCCGGGGCTGACCGCGCCCCGGTAGCTGCCCTTCCCGTCGGGGCTGGCGAGACGGGTCTCCTCGTCGGCGAGGCTGCGGACGAAGTACGGGTAGTAGCGCGGCTTCAGGATCTCCTGCTGGTCGCCGGCCCGGGGCGAGAGGCTCGCGAAGTCGTTGTCGGCGGGGTCCTTGGCGCTGTCGGCGGCGTCCGGCGTGATGGCGCCGGGCTTGCCCTGGGCGACCAGGTTGGTCGCCTTGGAGACGAAGCCGACGGAGCCGCCGTCGGCGCTGATCACCGGCGAGGCCGACGAGTTGTTGGCCTCCTTGCCGTCCGCGCCGACGCTCACCAGGCGGGTCTCCCCGTTCCGGCGGTCGGTGACGTAGATGTTGCCGCCACCCCAGGTGACCGTGCCGGGGGCCAGATCCGTCCGGTTGGACTGGTAGGCGATGGACCGGCCGTCCCAGCTGATCGACGGGCTGCCGGAGGACCTGTTCTTCTGGGGCTTCGTCGGGTCGTCGCCGGTGGAGACGAGCTCGGTGGTGCCGGTCAGCCGGTCGTGGACGTAGACGTCCGAGAGGCCGAGGTTGGCTCCGGGCACGAGGTTGGTGGCGGAGGACGTGAAGGCCACGTAGCGGCCGTTGCCGCTGATGGCGGCCTCGAACGAGTCGCCGTTCGCCTGAGCGCCGTCCTCGCCGAGGTTCTCCCGCTCGATGGCGCCCGTCCACAGGTCGCGGACGAAGACGTCGGACTTGCCGTTGGTGTCGCCGGGCACGAGGTTCGAAGCCGTCGAGGTGAAGACGGCGAAGCGGCCGTCCGCGCTGAGGCCTTGAGCTTCCGAGGCGCCGTTGGGCTGGGCGCTGTCGAGGCCGACGGTCACCCGCTCGGTGGTGGCGCTCGGTTCGTCCGCGTGCGCGGGCGCCGCCGCGGTGACGGCCAGTGCGGCCGCGGCCAGCGTGCAGGCGACGCGCAGGGCGTGGCGGGTGGAGCGTGCTCGGTGCATGTGGTCCCTCCCCTGGGATCGGGCCGGGCCGCATCGAACTCCCCGGCGGCCGGCGCGTGGTGAGCCAACAGTCCGGCGGGGCGCGCGGTCAACGGTTGTACGGGACCGGCGACGTATTCGCGTCAAATGATCGACTGCCGGGAGGTCCGGCTGACTGGTTTCGACAGGCTCGGGTCACTGGGCTTGGCAGGCGGGGTTCTTGTCAGACGCGCTTCAGGGCCTCGCGCAGCCGGCCGCCGGAGCCCGCGAGCAGGCGGGCGGCGGTCGGTGCGTCGACGTCCGCGAGCAGGACCAGGATCGCGTCCTTGGCCCGGCCGTCGGTTGCGGCGAGCGCGCGGGCGACGGCGTCGTCGTCGGCGCCGGTGGCCTCGGCGACGATCCGGCGGGCCCGGTCGCGGAGCTTGGTGTTGGTGGCCCGGACGTCGACCATCAGATTTCCGTACGTCCGGCCGAGCCGGATCATGACGGCGGTCGAGATCAGGTTGAGGACGAGCTTCTGCGCCGTGCCCGCCTTCAGCCGGGTCGAGCCGGCCAGCGCCTCCGGGCCGACCACCACCTCGATACCCAGCTCGGCCGCCCGTACCAGCGCCGAGTTCGAGTTGCAGGCCAGGCCGACGGTCAGCGCCCCGGCCGCGCGGGCGTAGCGCACGGCGGCCACCGCGTAGGGCGTGCGGCCGGAGGCGGAGATGCCGATGACGGTGTCGGCGGGGGTGAGCGCGAGTGCCGCCAGGTCGGCGTCGGCGAGGTCGGGGCGGTCCTCGGCGCCCTCGGCCGCCTCGGTGACGGCGGTGGGGCCGCCCGCGATCAGCCCGATGACGAGGCCCGGCTCGGTGCCGAAGGTCGGCGGGCACTCGGCGGCGTCCAGGACCCCGAGCCGTCCCGCCGTCCCGGCCCCGGCGTAGACGATCCGCCCGCCGCTCGCCATCCGCGCCGCCACCGCCTCCACCACGGCGGCGATCCGCTCCAGCTGACCGGCGACGGCGCCGGGGACGGTCCGGTCCTCGGCGTTCATCAGCCGGAGGAGGTCGAGAGTGGGGAGCTCGTCGATCTCCGCCCACTCCGGCCGGATCGTTTCGGTGGGCGATGGCGCATCCTGATCCATGGGGACGAGCCTCCCCGGGTGTGACGGCCGCCAACCCGGGCAGGTGCCCGGCAGAGGGAGGCGGGCGATGAACGAGAAGACGATCGTCCCGGCGCTGCTGGACCGCTACGGCACCACGTACGCGGAGGAAGCGGGCATCACGCTGCGTGACACACCGGCGCCGCTGTACCGACTGCTCGTGCTGACCGTGCTGTGCTCGATCCGGATCAGCGCCGCCACGGCCACGGCGGCGGCTCGTGAGCTGTTCGGTGCAGGGCTGGGAACGCCGCAGCGGATGACCGGGGCGCAGCGGCGCGTGCTCATCGCGGCTTTCGCCCGCGCCCACTACGTGCGGTACGACGAGAGCACCGCCACCGCTCTCGGGCGGGGTGCCGAACTGCTGCTCGACCGTTGGCACGGCGACCTCCGGCGCCTGCGCGACGCCGCCGGGGGCCAGTCCGAGAGGATCGGCGAGCTGTTGCAGGAGTTCCCCCGGGTCGGGCCGGTCGGATCCGGGATCTTCCGGCGCGAGGCGCAGGCGGTCTGGCCCTCGCTGCGGCCGTTCTTCGACGAGCGGACGCTGGCGCAGGCGAGGCTGCTCGGGCTGCCGGGCAGCCCGGCGGGGCTGGCCGGGCTGGTCCCGCCGGAGGGCTTGGCCCGGCTGGCGGCGGCACTGACGCGGGCGAGCCTGGAGCACGTCGGGGCGGACGAACTGGAGGACGCCGTCGAACTCCGGCCTACCGGGTGACGGTCTGTCGGCGTTCGGCCGTTGGGGCGGCTCCATCTGCTACTTGTGATGCCGCAGCCCCGCGCGCGGGGCGGAGGTCAGTGCAGCCCCATGACGGCCAGCGAGGTGACGGACCGCAGCCCCGCGCGCGGGCGGAGGTCAGCCCGTGACCACGGGGATGCCGTCGGGGCGTCCGGCGAGCAGGGCCGCGAGGTGGTCGGCGCAGCGAACGGCGGCTTCGGCCATGGCGGTTCGGGTCATTCCGGCGACGTGCGAGGTGAGCAGGGCGTTGGGCAGGCCGAACAGGGGCGAGGCGAACTCGGCGTGCTCATGGGCGAACGTGTCTACGGCGGCCGCTGCCAGGGGGTGGGCCGGGTCGCGCAGGGCGTCGGCAAGTGCCTGCTCGTCGACGATGCCGCCGCGGGCGGTGTTGAGCAGGATCGATCCCGGGCGGAGCAGGGCGAGTTCGCGCCGGCCGATCAGTCCGCTGGTCTGCGGGGTGAGCGGCAGATGCAGGGAGACGACGTCGCTGGTGGCCAGGAGTGCGTCGAGCGTGGCGGCCTGGCGTATCGGCGGTGTCGCCGGGCGGCGCGAGTGCGCCTGGACGTCCATGCCGAGAGCGGACGCGCGGGTCGCGAGGGCCTGACCAATGCGGCCGAGGCCGGCGATGCCCAGGGTCAGTTCGGACAGCTCGGCCGGTGGAGTGGCCGGCGCGCCGAACCGGCCGTTGTGGGCGGCCTCGTTGTGAGTGGCCAGCTCCCTGGTGAGCGCGAGGAGTTGGGCGAGGGCGAACTCGGCGACGGCGTTGGCGTTGGATCCCGGGGTGTGGGTGACGGTGACGCCGTGGCGGGTGGCGGCGGCGAGGTCGACGTGGTCGGTGCCGGCTCCGGCACGGCCGATCACCCGTAGCACGTGGGGCAGTTCGGGGGCGGTGGCCGCCGTGAGGAAGGCCGCCCGCAACGGGACACCCGCCCGGGACTTGAGCGCGTGGAAGCCGTCACCATTGCGGAACTCGGCGATCAGGGCTGCCTCGTCGAACGGGTCGAAGTCGGCGAACTCGACCCGGTCGGACCAAGCGGCCCGGGCACCCGCCCGGTCGTCCACGCGCCGCAGGTTCAGCGTGACGGCCAGCCCGTGGCCGACCAGACGTTCCAGCTCGCGGTCAAGCAGGGCTCCGGGTGCTGCGTCGAGCAGCAGTACTCGCATGCGCTCCATGCTCGCATGCGTTCCGTCGTCCGTCGGGTTCGCCGTCAGGCCGTCCAGAACGGTCAGGTTGTCCAGAACGGTCAGGCCATCCAGAAGAAGACGGCCGTCATCCGGCGGTCCGCCAGCTCGGTGCCGTAGTAACTCGTGGCGCTGTGGATGAGGTTGGCGTGGTAGAGGAGCAGCTGGTTGTAGCGGTTGGGGACGCGGACGTCCTCGACGAAGTGGTCGGCGGGCACGTGCCGGGTGCCGAGTGCCTCGACCAGGTTGTTGTGCGGCGCGTTGACGAGGTTGCCGCCGAGCCGGCCGCCCGGGAACTGCTGCCGGTAGAAGCTCGTGCCCGTGTCCTTGGGTGCGCCGGGGCTCAGGTAGAGCACGGCGGCGTAGCGGCAGAGCGCGCGGGAGTCGGTGTGCGGGCGGGACTCCGACTCCCCGGCGCCGACGACCTGGACGCAGTTGTGGTTGAGCGTGCCGCCGCCCGGGGTGCTCTGGACCCAGAGCCGGGAGGCGCCGGTGGCCTTGCGGACCAGGGCCTCGACGCGGGCGAGTTCGCCGGGTTCCAGGCCGGGCAGGGTGCGCAGGCCCGGCCAGGTCTCCGGGCGGTAGGGGTAGCCCTCGGTCCAGTCGTTGCGGGCCAGGCAACGCTCACGGACGGCGTCCGGGTCGGGCAGGACGTTGTCCAGGACCCAGTAGTCCCGGCCGCGGGTGGGCTTGCGGTACGGGAGAACCGGCAGGGTCGTCGGCCTGATGGGCTGTGGGGGCATGGGCCGACGATAGGGGCGACGGTCCTCAACATTCTGCCGTGGGCAGGTCAACCTTTCGTCAAGTGCTCGGGGGCGTCAGGGTGTCGGGCCGCTGGGCGGCTTGAGGCGGGCACATGCTCTCCGGTCGGCGGCTCTCAGGTTGGCGGCGTAGGGCCGGCAGCTTTCGGGCCGGCGGCCTTCAGTCCCTGGGTCGGACGGCGAAGTCGCCGAGTGCTCCCTCCAGCCGGTCGAAGGCGCGGACGGCCGACGGGCGTACCGCCGCGGCAATGGCGTCGTGGTCCTCGCCGGCGACGGTGCGGCGGAACACCTCGGCGGACACCGCTCGGGGGACGGAGGCGAGCAACCCGGCGGCCACCCGGCTCTCGAAGTCGCCGGGTATCGCGTGGACGGCCTCGGCCAGGGCTGCCGCGAGCGCCGTCTCGCTCTGCTCGTGCAGCTCTCGCAGCCGGGCGGTCAGGGCGGGGCTCTCGGTGATCGTGCGCGCGAACGCCTCGCCGGAGAAGCCGAGCGCCGGATCGTGCCGGTCGATCTCGGCCAGGCAGGCGCGGCGCAGCGCGGCCAGGGCGGACTCGCCCGGGGCGCGCTCGGCGACCGCTCGCGCGAACCGGGCGACGATCTCCTCGTGCAGGTCGAGGAAGAGGTCCTCCTTGCGCGGGAAGTGGTTGGTGACGGTCATCTTGGCGACGCCGGCGGCGGTGGCGACCTCGGCGATGGTGGTCCGCTCGAAGCCCCGGTCGATGAACAGCCTGGTCGCGGCATGCGAGATGGCCTCGCGGGTGCGGCGCTTGTTGAGCTCGCGCAGGTTCGGGGTGGTCTCGGTCATGGGAGGAGCCTAGCGCAGCTCGCTGGGTCGAGCACAGAAATTAGGCTTGACCTAATTACTGGGTTGGACCTAAGTTCTCCTCGGGCGGTCGGAGAGGCCGCCGGACGGACGAACTCGGGAGGGGGCCATGACCGCAACGGTCTCTACGGCCGGCAGGGAACTGGCCGTACGTAAGGGCGTGAAGTCTCGTCATGCACCGGCTGGCTGGCGGGAGCCGCTGCCGCCGCGCCTGATGAAGACGGGGGCGGTGCTCGCACTGGGCCCGGTACTCGCCCTGCTGGACACCACGATCGTCAACGTCGGAATCGACCCCGTGGCCCGCGACCTGCACGGCTCGATGGCGGCGGTGCAGTGGGTGTCCACCGGGTACCTGCTGGCGATATCGCTGGTCATGCCGCTGTCCGGCTGGGCCGCCGGGCGGTTCGGCGCCCCGCGGGCGTGGCTAGCCTCGGTCGTCCTGTTCGTTCTCGGCTCGGCGCTGTGCGGGCTCTCCTGGTCGACGGGCAGCCTGGTCGCCTTCCGGGTTCTCCAGGGGATCGGTGGTGGGCTGATCCAGCCGCTCGGGCAGGCGATCATGGTGCAGGCAGCGGGGCCGTCCCGGATCGGGCGGGTGATGGGCACTCTGCTGCTCCCGATCAGCCTGGCGCCGGTTCTCGGGCCGATCCTCGGCGGAGTGGTGCTGGAGCATCTGAGCTGGCGCTGGATGTTCCTGCTGAACGTCCCGGTCGGGGTGCTCACGGTGCTGCTGGCCGTCAGGTGGGTCCCGGCGGACGGTGGGCCCGCGCAGCCGCGCCCCCGGCTGGACGCGACCGGGCTCGTACTGCTCTCGCCGGGCCTGGTGGCGCTGGTCTACGGGCTCTCCACGATCGCCGACGGTGGCTGGGAGGGCCTGGTGGCGACCGCGGCGGGGGCGCTCCTCCTGCTGGTGTACGGGTGGCACACGCTGACGTCGGCCCGCGTCGGGGCCCGCGCGCCGCTGATCGACCTGCGGCTGTTCGCCCACCGCGGGTTCTCGGTCGCGACGGCGAACTCCTTCCTGCAGGGGGCGGCCCTGTACAGCTCGATGTTCCTGGTGCCGCTGTACTACCAGCAGGTCCAGCACGCCGGAGCAGTGGAGGCCGGGCTGCTGCTGGCGCCGCAGGCGCTCGGCACGGCGGTCACCTCGCTGTTGGCCGGCCGGATCGCGGACCGCTTCGCACCCCGTCCGCTCATCCTGCTCGGCATCGCCTGCTCGCTGGCCGGCACGCTTGCCTTCACCCGGCTCGGCGCGGGCGACGGCCCGGCGGACTGGCTGCTGGCCGCCTCGCTGACGCTGCGCGGGGCGGGCATGGGGATCATCGTCATCCCCGGTATGGCGGCGGTGTACTCAAGCGTCGAGAAATCCCAGGTGCCGGCCGCCGCCGGTGCGGTCAACGTGCTCAACCGGCTCGGCGGGGCGCTCGGCACCGCCGTGCTGACGCTGGTCCTCCAGCGGGCTCGGACCGGCCACCCGGAGCACCCGGCCGCCGCCTTCGGCGACACCTTCTGGTGGGTGCTGGCCCTGTCCGTCCTCGCGATAGCGCCGGCCCTGCTCTACCCGCGTACCCGCAAGCCGGCCTGACGGTCCGACAGCACCCATTGGCACCATCCCCTCACCCACAACATCGGTTGATCATCACTCACGGAGGATTCATGTTCACCAAGCACGCCGGCGGTCTTCGCCTGCTCACCGTCCACGCCCACCCCGACGACGAATCCAGCAAGGGCGCGGCCACGCTCGCCCGGTACGCGGCCGAGGGGGTGGAAGTCCTGGTCGCCACCTGCACCGGCGGGGAGCGCGGCTCCGTGCTCAACCCGGCGATGGACCGCCCCGAGGTGTGGGCCGATCTCCCCCGGATCCGGCGGAAGGAGATGGCCGCGGCCCGCGAGATCCTCGGCGTGCGCCAGCAGTTCCTGGGCTTCACCGACTCCGGCATGCCGGGCCCCGGCGAGCCGCTGCCCGACGGCTGCTTCGCGGCGCAGGAGGTGGAGGTGGCCGCGGCCCCGCTGGTCGCCCTGATCCGCGAGTTCCGCCCGCACGTCGTGGTGACGTACGACGAGACCGGCGGGTACCCGCACCCCGACCATGTGATGACCCACCGGGTCGCGGTCGAGGCCTTCGAGGCCGCCGCCGACCCGGAGCGCCACCCCGAGGCGGGGGAGCCCTGGCAGGCGGCGAAGCTCTACTACCACCTGGCGCTCTCCCGGGCCTGGTTCCAGGCCCTGCACGACGCGATGACGGAGCGGGGGGTGCCCTCTGCCATGGGCGAGCTGCTCGCCGAGTGGCCGGACACGCCACCCGCTCTCGCCACCACCACCCGGATAGCGTGCGCCGAGCAGTTCGCGGTACGGGACGCCGCGATGCTCGCGCACGCGACCCAGGTGGAGCCCGGCGTCGCGTTCATGGCCCACCCTCGGGACATCGAACGCGAGGTGTGGCCGACCGAGGACTACCACCTCGCCCGGTGCCTGGTGCCCGGCGTCGGTGTCATGCCGCAGAACGACGCGGTCGAGACCGACCTGTTCGAGGGGCTTCGCTCGTGAGACTCATGCCGCGACCCGGTGTGGCCCCGGCGTGGCCTCGGCGCATGATCGCCTTGCTGAGGAGCAGGTTCTACTCGGTTGTGCGCGAGCGGTCCTCGCGCTCGATGTGCTCGGCAGGGAAGCCGCGTTCGACCAGGTAGTCGGCCATGGCGTGCGACTTCGGCAATTTTTCGTCCGGGCCCTGCCCGCCCGAGGTGATCAGCACCGGCGGGTTGCCCCGTGCGGCCTGCTGATCGGACACCTCGCGGCCCCGGTTGAGGCGGCTGGCCAGCAGCGGCGGCACCCGGTCGCCGCCGATCAGACCGGAGCCGAGGACGACGACGAAGTCCACGTCCCGGCGCGGCCGGTGGCGGCCGTAGAGGAACGCGTAGCCGACGAAGCAGACGAACAGGACGGAGACGTAGCCGACCACCAGCACGGCGGTGCCCGCCAGGATGCCCAACCGCCGCGAGCCGGTGGCCATCGCGACGACCAGCAGGCCGATGACGGTGAGGATGCCCAGACCGGCGAGCAGCGAGAGGAGGTTGGCGGGTCGCCTGCCCTCCTTGCGGATCATGGTCATGCCGTTGGCTATCAGGAACCAGACCAGAGCCACCGTGCCGAGGGCCGGCAGCAGGATGATCGCGACTGCCGTCAACTCCGCCACCAGGGTGGGAGCGTGCCGCAGTTCGAGGAGCAGTGCCAGCGAGAGGAAGGAGACGGCCATGCCAAGCAGGACGGCGTTGCTGAGCCGGCGGGGGTCGCGCAGTGCCCCGATTCCGAATAACAGGAAGAACAGGGCGGCTGGGGCATAGGCGATCATGCGTCGTATCGTAAAAGCCGTCCGTGGACCGGCCCGGACGGGCGAACGGATCAGGCGAACCGCTCGATGGCCGCGAAGACCGCCTCCGTCATCCTGGAGCTCCCGGTTTGGCTGGACTCGTCGATGACCGTGAGCTCGGCGTCCTGTCAGACCCGTGTCAGTTCCCATGCGGTGGTGAGCGGTCCGCCGAGGTCCAGCCGTCCGTGGATCAGCACGCCCGGGATTCCGGCCAGCCGGTGGGCGTCGCACAGGAGTTGACCATCCTCCAGGAAGGCGTGGTGCGAGAAGTAGTGAGCGCCGCGGTAGAGCCAGTCGGTCTCCTCGGGCCGGGTCATGGTGACGCCGCAGATCACGATCTCGGAGACGACTAACGGGTGCGGTCGGCTGTGGAGGACTCGTCAGACGAGACGGCAGTGGACTCCGTTGACTGTTCTTGCTGCGGCAGCAGGGCCGCGAGGCCGTCGAGGACGCGTTGGACGCAGAACTCGAAGCGGGCGTCCATGTCGGGCTCGGTGAGGTCGTCGGCCAGTTCGACCAGGTTGGGGAAGGTGTCGGTGGGCAGGGCGCGGAAGCGGTTGCCGGCGGCCGTCACGATCTCCCGGCGGCTGGTGCCGAGCGCCTCGGCGGCCGAGATCGGGGCCTGTTCCTGGAGCACGAACCCCTGGACGAAGGCGGCGAGCAGGTAGGACGCCATGGCGGCGTCCGCGTCGGAGAAGCCGGCCTCCCGGAGCCGGTCGAGCTGGTCCTCCAGCAGTCCGAGCAGGTTGGGGCCGGTGACGAGCCGCCCGGCGACGACCTTGGCGGCGTCGCGATTGTCGAGGAGCAGCCGCCGGTAGCGCCAGCAGTACGCGTGGAACTGCTCGCGCCAGCCGCCCTCGCGGGGCGGCGGTTCGGCCTCGGCCATGATCGCGTCGTTGAGCAGGTCGATCAGTTCCTGCTTGTTGCGGACGTGCCAGTACAGCGACGCGGCCTTGACGCCGACCTCGGCGGCGACCCTGCGCATGGACAGCCCCGCGAGGCCGTCCCGCTCCAGGACCTTCAGCGCGGCCTGGGCCAGCGCCTCCCTGGTCAGCGGCTGCGTCGTGGCGCCGCTCGCCGGCTTGTCGCTCCTTGCGCCGTCGCTCCGCAGCCCGTCGCTCTCCCGCTTGTCGCCTTCCGGCTTGTCGTTCTCCGGCATGGGTGTGCGGACGCCTCCTGTACTCCTGCTGTGCGCCTGGCCTGCGCTGCTGGCTTGTTCTTATGGCCTGCGCTTCTGCTCGGCTTCACGATATCCCGCTTGCAATCTAACACCGTTAGGGGCACTCTGTGCGTGCCATTACGCCACCTAACGCCGTTAGGGGCGAAACGAGACTGAAGGGGATTTCGATGGGGGAATCGAGCGCCCGGCGCAAGCGGCTCGCGCTCTTGACGCTCTGCGTCACCATGTTCATGTCCATGCTGGACAACGTCATCGTCAACAACGCCCTGCCCCGCATCGGGCAGGACCTGGACGCCGGCATCAGCGGCCTCCAGTGGGTCGCCGAGGGCTACAGCCTCGTCTACGCCGCCCTCGTCCTCACCGGCGGCGCACTCGGCGACCGGTACGGCCGCACCCGGGTGTTCCGCCTCGGTCTCGTGCTGTTCACGGCCGGCTCCGCCGTCGCCGCGCTCGCCGGCTCGATCGGCGTGCTGGTCGCCGCCCGGATGCTCCAGGGCGTCGGCGCCGCGCTGCTCACCCCGGGCAGCCTCGCCATCCTGCGGCACGTGTTCGCCGACGAGCGCGAGCGGGCCAGGGCCATCGGCCTCTGGTCCGGCGTCTCCGCCCTGGGCCTGTCCGTCGGCCCGGTGGTCGGCGGGCCGATGGTCGAACACCTCGGTTGGGCCAGCGTGTTCTGGATCAACGTCCCGATCGGAGCGGCCGGACTGCTGCTCGCCACGCGCGTGCTCCCCGACATCGGGCCGTGCCCCCGGCGGATCGACCTCGGCGGCCTCGCACTGTCCGCCGCCGGCCTCGGTTCGCTCGTCTACGCGCTGATCGAGGGCCCGTCCCGCGGCTGGACCGACACCCGCGTGCTGGCCTGCGGCGCCGCCGCGGCCGCCCTGCTGGCCGCCTTCCTCGTGCTCGAACTGCGCCTCGCCGAGCCGATGCTGGAGCTGCGGCTGTTCCGCGACGGGGCACTGTGCGGCGCGCTGCTCAGCGGCTTCATGGTCAGCTTCGGGATGTTCGGCGCGCTGTTCTTCCTGCCGCTGCTGATGCAGGGCGTGCTCGGCTGGGCCCCCTCCGACGCCGGCTACGCGGGCCTGCCGATGACCGCGATGATCGTCTTCGCCGCCCCGCTCTCCAGCCGCCTCACCAGCCGGTACGGGCCCCGGGTGCCGTTGGTGCTCGGCGTCGCGCTCTGCGCGGTGGGCCTCGGCGGGCTCTCGTTCCACGGTGAGGACGCCCGCTACCTCGACTACCTGTGGACGCTGTTCACGATGGGCCTCGGTATGGGGATGACGTTCACACCGGTCTCGATCGCGGTGCTCCAGCGGGTCCCCCCGGTCCAGACCGGGATGGCCTCGGCGACCATCAACACGCTCCGCGAACTCGGCGGTGTCCTCGGCATCGCCGTGCTCGGCGCGATCCTGACGAACCGGATGACCGATGTCCTGACCGCCTCCCTGCACCGGCTCGGCGTGCCGGCGGGTGCCGTCGGCCCGATCGCGGACGCGCCCACCGCGGCGGGACACGGCGCCGGGGCCGCCGCGTTGCCCGGCCCGGTCCAGGCCGCGGTGGACGGTGCCTTCGTCGACGGCGTCCACCTCGCGCTGCGCTGCGGCTCGGCCGCGCTCGCCGCCACCGCCGTCCTGGTCGCCCTGCTGCTGAGCCGGACCCGCCCGGCCGCCCCGGCCGCCGACGACGACCGGCCGCAGCCGGAGCCACGCGTCGAGGCGCACGCGCAGTAGCGGCGGGAGCGCGGCCTGACGAACCTCACCGGATTCCCTGGACCGCCGCCTGCGCCGCGCGGGCCAGCTCCCGCCGCGCCCCCCACCGGGTGGGCTGCGATGCGGGGGCCGGAACCGGCGGCAGGAACGTCACCTCGGCGACCAGCCCGCGCACCGCGACCACCCGGGCGAGCGAGGTGAGCAGTCCGTCCTCGCCGACGAAGGCGGGCGCGCTGGTCGGCCGCCCGTCCGCCAGCCGGTAACGGATCGTCACCGGCTGGACGAAGGCGCCCGTGTCCACCGCGGCCTGGAACAGCGCCGGCCGGAACCGGCCGCTCTCCCGCCCGCACCAGGTCGACCCCTCCGGGAAGACGATCACCGGATGGCCCGAGCGCAGCACCCGGGCGACCGCCTCGACCGTGTCCGGCAGGGTGCGCAGCCGGTCGCGGTCGAGGAAGACCGTGCCGCCCCAGGCGACCAGCGGCCCGAGCACCGGCCACCGCCGGACCTCGGTCTTGGCCAGCGAGCGCCCCGGCCGCCCGGCCGCGATCAGCGGGATGTCCAGCCAGGAGACGTGGTTGGCCGCCACGAGCATCCCGCCGCCGACGGCGTCACCGGGCTTGTCGAGGTGGACGGTGACCCCGAGCGTGCGCAGCAGAGTGCGGGCCCAGAGCCGGATCATCCGGTCCCGGGCGTCCTGCGGGAGGAACCGGACGGGCAGGCTGAGCAGGACGCCCGCCACCACCGCCGCGAGGCAGGCCGTCAGCCGCAGCGCCCGCCGGGGGTGCGACACCTCCGGCGCGGACTCGGCCAGGCACGTCTCGGGGCGGCAGGGCGCGGTCGGCAGCCAGACACTCATGACGTCGCGCCGGGCGACGATATGCCGAGTGACGTTGCGCCGAGCGACGTCGCGCCGAGCGGCTGGGCGGGCACTCCGGAGAGGAAGTGCCGCAGGTAGCGGGGGTCGGTGCGCTCCAGCGACAGCAGCACGTAGAGGTCGGCGCAGCCGAAGTCCGGGTCGTGGGCGGGCTCGCCGCAGACCCAGGCGCCGAGCCGCAGGTAGCCGCGCAGCAGGGCGGGCAGCGCGCCCCGCTCCGCGCGCGGCACGCCGGTGGCGTCCCAGCGGTGGTGCGGGGTGACCCGGTACTCGCCGGGGGCGAGGTACTTGGCGCTGACGGTGTCCCAGACCCGGGCCGCGGTGGCACCGCCGTCGTCCAGCGGGATCGAGCAGCAGCCGCCCACCCAGGTGTTCCCGGTGTCGGCGAGGTAGCGGGCGATGCCGCCCCACATCAGGTTGATGACGGCGCCGTTGCCGCGGTGGTCGGCGCGGATGCAGGAGCGGCCGAGCTCGACCAGGCCGGGCCGGACCGGGGCGAGCGCGGAGAGGTCGAACTCGCCGTCGGAGTAGAGCCGTCCGGCGCGGCGGGCGGCCTCGGGCCGCAGCAGCCGGTAGGTGCCGACGACGGCGCCGTGCTCGCCCTCGCGGACCAGCAGGTGGTCGCAGTGGTCGTCGAAGGGGTCGACGTCCAGGCCGGCGACCGGGCTGTGCAGGACGGCGCCGAGCTCCTCCGCGAACACCTGGTGGCGCAGCAACTGGGCGGCGCGGACGTCGTCCTCGTCGCGGGCGAGGGAGACGGTGTAGGCGGCCGCCGGCTGCCGGTCCTGGCGCGGGGCGGGCACCGCCGGGGAGTCGTGGGTGGGGGCGACTGCGGTCGGAGTGTAGGTGGGGACGGTGGTCATGGTGGACCCTCCAGGGCAGCACGGGCGTCGGCGCCGCGGATCGTCGTGGCACCGGCCCGGTTCGCACCCGCTGGGGACGGACGCGAACCGGTCTCCGTATGTCTCTCCGAGCCGGCTGGCATTCACGTTGCCGTTCGGGGGAGGGCAGATGTGCAGCTGCTGAATGGGACCACCTGCGGCCCGGCGGACGTCTGCCGGGCGGCTGCGGGTCGTCGGTCGTTCGTCTCGACGGAGTGGACAGGCGGGGCGTCAGCCCGCGCGCCACCCCTGCGGGTCGACGCCGCCCGGGACGGCCGCGGCCGGGCCGTACGGTTCGCGGGTCAGGACGAAGGAGCCGAGGTCCAGGTGGCTGACCGATCCGTCGGCGGCGTGGACCACCCGCAGCGTCTCGCCCGCGTAGTAGTTGTCGAGCCCGGTCCAGGTGCCGTCCGGCTCGGCGCGGAAGCGGGAACGGCGGCCGCCGTCGGCGAGCGGGCCGAGCTCCAGGCCGCGGTCGGCGGTCAGCCGCAGGGCGTGCGGTGCCGCGCCCCAGTACCAGGGGCCGGTGAGGGCCAGCAGTTCCTCGTCCACGTCGGGCAGTGGGCGCCAGGGCTCGGGCAGCCGCGGCTCGTGCTCGGCGGTGAGTGCGATCAACTGGGCTGCCAGTAGCGGGGTGTTGGCGCCGCTAGTGGCGTTGGACAGGGCGAGCGCCGCCAGCCCGTCCTGCTCGCTGACCCAGAGCCCGGCCGTGAAGCCCGGCATCGAGCCGGCGTGCCCGTACAGCACCCGGCATTCGTGGCGCAGCAGTTGCAGGCCGAGGCCGTAGGCGGCGGTCCAGTCCGCGTTGTCCGGGCCGACGGCGGGGCGGCGCATCTCGGCGAGCGTGGCGGCGGCGAGGACCTTCTCGTCGCCGCCGGCGAGGAAGGCGGCCCAGCGGGCCAGATCGGCGGCGGTGGACCAGAGTTGGCCGGCCGGTCCCATCAGGCCGGTGTCGGTGAGCGGCTCCGGCAGCATGACGTCGGCCCAGGGGTGGACGGCGAAGCCGCCGGCGTACGGGTGCTCGGGGAGCAGAGTGGTGCGGTCCATGCCGAGCGGGGCCAGCACCTCGCGCCGCAGCACCTCGCCCCAGGGTTCGCCGCGCAGCTTCTCCACCAGCGCGCCGAGCAGGGCGTAGCCGGGGTTGGAGTAGTGGTGGCGGCGCCCGGCCGGGTGCTTGAGGGCGGCCTCGGGCTCCAGCAGGTCGTCGAGGGCGGGCCGCAGGGTGCCGTCGGTGCGCTCCCACCAGGGCGCGGGCGTCTCGGCGGCGAGTCCGGCGGAGTGGGCGAGCAGCTGGGCGACGGTCGCGCCGTCGGCCGGGGTGCGGGGCAGGTGGCGGGCGAGCGGGTCGGCGAGGTCGAGGAGGCCCTCGTCGCGCAGCCGCAGGACGAGTACGGCGACGAAGGTCTTGGTGAGCGAGCCGATCCGGTACTGCACGTCGGGGGTCGGCGCGTGTCCGTCGATCATGCTGCGGGCCCCGGTCCAGACCAGCCGTCCGTCCCGGACCACCCCGGCGACCAGGGAGGGCGTTCGGCCCTCGGCCTGGGCCACCGCGACCCGGTGCAGGAGCGCGCGCCGGGTGGTGGGCAGCAGGTCGTCGGACCGGCCGGTCATCTGATCATCTGAGTCCATGGACGGACAGTAGCCCAGGCCGCGGGCCCGCCGATCAACGGCTCAGCCCGGCAGCGGCGGGAGCTCGGGCCGGTGCAGCCAGGCGTCGAAGAGCGGGACGAGAGAGGTCCCGGAGTAGTGGGAGGCGTGCCCGACCAGGTCGGCGGTGGCCACGACGCCGTGCCGGTGGATGCTCGTCCAGTCCTTCAGCAGTTGGAAGAACGCGTCGTCGCCGAGGGCACACCGCAGCGCGTGCACGGCGAGGCCGCCGCGCTGGTAGAGCCGGTCGTCGAACATCAGCTTCCGGCCCGGGTCGGCCAGGCACAGGTCCTGCGGGAGCCTGGCCAGCAGGGCGTGCGCGGCGGCGGCGTGGGTGGCCGCGGCGGGGCCGCCGGCGTGCTCGGACCACAGCCACTCCGCGTACTTGGCGAAGCCCTCGTTCAGCCAGATGTGCTGCCAGTTCGCGATGGTGACACTGTTGCCGAACCACTGGTGGGCGAGCTCGTGCGCGATCAGCCGCTCCCGCTCCCACCCGCCGCCGAGGTGGTTGGTGCCGAACGTGGCGACGCCCTGCGCCTCCACCGGGACGTCCAGCTCCTCGTCCGCCACGACCACCGCGTACTCGCCGAACGGGTACGGCCCGAACACCTCGGTGAAGTACGTCATCATCTCCGGCTGCCGCCCGAAGTCCGCGGCGAAGGAGGCCGTCAGCCGCTCGGGGACGTAGCCGGTCTGCGGGACGGCCGGACGCTCGGTCAGCGGCACCGGCCGGTACGGGCCGATCGACACCGTCACCAGGTAGGGAGAGGTCGGCGCGCTCTGCTCGTACACCCAGGTGGTGCTGGACGCCCGGGTCGTCCGGGTGAGCAGCCGCCCGCTCGCGACCACGGTGAACGGCGAGGGCGTGGTCACGGCTATCTGGTACGTCGCCTTGTCCGCCGGCCGGTCGTTGCACGGGAACCAGGACGGCGCGCCGACCGGCTGGCTGGCCACCAGCGCGCCCTCGGTCAGCTCCTCCCAGCCCAGGCCGCCCCACGGGCTGCGCACCGGCCGCGGGTTGCCGGTGTAGTGCACCTCGGCCGTGAACGCCGCGCCCGCGGCCAGCGCCTTGGCCGGACGGATCCGCAGCTTGCCGCCCCGGTGGGTGTAGCGGGCGGTCCTGCCGTCCACCAGCACCCGCCCGATCCGGAAGTCGGCCAGGTCGAGCGCGAACTCGGCGAGCGCGGTGTTCGCGACCGCGCTCAGCCGGGCCGAGCCGCCGAGCCGGTTGGGCCCGGGCCGGTAGTCCAGCGCGAGCTCGTAGCGGTGCACCCGGAAGCGGTGGTCGCCGCTCTGCGGGAAGTACGGGTCCGGGGTGCCGGCGGCCGCCGGGACGTGCTTGGGCTTCACGGGGTCGAGCGCTTCCTGCGGGCCGGGACGGGTGGTCATGACGTGGTCTGCCACGCCTCGATGGGGTTGCCCAGCCACCGCGTGTCCGCGGGGACGGACTCGGCGCGCATCACCAGCGAGGCCGGGCCCAGCGTGCTGCGCGCGCCCACCGTGCTGCCGGGCAGCACGATCCCGCCCGGGCCCAGGGTGGCGCCCTCGCGGAGGGTCACAGTATCCATCCGCATGATCCGGTCGTGGAAGAGGTGGGTCTGCACCACGCAGCCCCGGTTGATGCTGACGCCGTCCCCGAGCGTGACCAGGTCGGCTTCCGGCAGCCAGTAGCTCTCGCACCAGACGCCGCGCCCGATCCGGGCGCCGAGCGAGCGCAGCCACAGGTTCAGCACCGGTGTGCCCGGCACCGCGCCGACCAGCCACGGCACGGCCAGCACCTCGACGAAGGTGTCGGCGAGCTCGTTGCGCCACACGAAGCCGCTCCACAGCGGGTGCTCCACCGCCCGGAACCGTCCGACCAGCAGCCACTTCGCCGCCACCGCGACCAGGCAGGCCACCGCGCCGGCCGCCAGCAGCACCGGGCCCGACAGCAATGCGGCCGCGCCCGCCGACCAGGAGACGGCCAGGCAGGACAGCACCGCGACGGTCAGCATCCCGAGCGCCCCCGAGGCCAGCACCGGCAGCAGCCGGCCCAGCTCGACGATCCCGCGCGCCCACAGCAGTCGGGCCGGGGGTTCGTAGGTGACGCTCTGATCGGCCTCGTCCGCCGCGCGCGGCAGCCGCACCGGCGGCATGCCAAGGTAGGAGCTGCCCTTCTTGGCCTTCTCCGGCGTCGCCGACAGCACCCCCACCAGACCGTGCTTGGGGACGGCCCGCCCGGGCGCTGTCATCCCCGAGTTGCCGAGGAAGGCCCGCTCGCCGACCTTCGCCTCGCCGAGCCGCACCCAGCCGCCGCCCAGTTCGTACGGCGCGATCAGGGTGTCGTCGGCCAGGAACGCGCCGTCGCCGACCGTGGTCAGGCTGGGCAGTGCCAGCACCGTGGACACCTCGGCGCCCCGGCCGACCCGCATCCCGAGCGCCCGCAGCCACAGCGGCGTGACCAGGCCCGCGTACAGCGGGAACAGCACCTCGCGCGCCTGGTCCATCAGCTGGGTGACCGTCCACGCCTGCCAGCCGACCCGGCCGTGCACCGGGTGCACCCCGGGCACCAGGCCGATGCTCAGCAGCCGTACCGCCGCGACCAGCTTCGCCGCGTAGAGCAGGCCGTACGCCAGCGTGGCGGGCAGCAGGCCGAGCAGCGCCCCGCCGAGGGCCGCGCCGAGGCCGTCGCCGGGGCGGACGAAGTGGGAGAGCACCAGGACGGCGCCGAGCGCGGGCAGGACGGGCTGCAGGCTGACCGCGGCGCCGCTGGCGCCGTAGAGTGCGGCCCAGCGGGCCCGGCGCGGCGGGCGGTCCTTTGGCCAGCTCCGCTCCGCCCTGCCCAGCTTGACGGCGGGCGCACCGCCCCAGCGCTGGCCGGTCGGGACCTGCCCGGTGACGCTGGAACCGGCCACCACCTGGGCGCGTTTGCCGACCCTGGCGCCGGGCAGCAGCGTCGACCGGGTGCCGACCACGGCGCCGGAGCCGACCCTGACCTGGCCGACCTCCAGCCGGTCGCCGTCCAGCCAGTAGCCGCACAGGTCCACCTCGGCCTCGACCGCGCAGCCCCGGCCCAGCCTGAGCATCCCGGTGACCGGAGGCATCGAGTGCAGGTCCACCTCGGGCGCGACCTTCGCGCCCAGCGCCCGGGCGTAGCGCACCATCCAGGCGCCGGACAGCGAGGTCGCGCCGCTCGCCTCGGCGAGCCGTTCGGCGGCCCAGAGCCGCAGATGGGTGGCGCCGCCGCGCGGGTAGCTGCCTGGGCGCAGGCCGCGCAGCAGCAGTCGGGCGCCGCCGGCCGCGATCGCGAGTCGGCCCGCCGGGGTGTACAGCGCGAGCGCGCCCGCGCCGACCGCCCACCAGGAGGCCGTGGGCGCCCACGGGTAGTCGCCGAGGTGGCCGAGCACGTTGCCGGCGGCCAGCAGGGCGACCGTCCAGCGCAGGCCGACCACGGTGAACAGTGGGATCAGCAGGAGCAGCTGGAGCAGCTTGGCCCTGGTCGGCACCAGGGTGACCGTCCGGGCCTCGCTCCGTTCGGCGGCGGTGCGCTCCAGGTGGCGGGCGAGCTTGCGCAGCGTCGGCTGCTGGTAGATGTCCAGGACGGCCACGCTCGGGTATCGGGTGCGCAGCAGCGTGGTGAGCCGGGCGGCGGCCAGGCTGCCGCCGCCGATGGCGAAGAAGTCGTCGCGCGGGCCGGTGACCGTCACCCCGAGGATCTCGGACCACTGCTCGGCCAGCCAGGCCTCGGTGCCGTACAGCTGCTCGGCCGGTCCGGCGGTCTCCACCTCGGGCAGCGGCCAGGGCAGGGCGTTGCGGTCGACCTTGCCGGAGGTGCGGGTGGGCAGGGTGTCGACCGGCGCGAGCAGCGGGACGAGGGCGGCCGGCAGCTCGGCGCGCAGCCGCTCTACGGCCGCCTCGCGGTCGAAGCCGTCCTGGACGACCAGGTAGCCGACCAGCAGTTGGTTGCCGCCGCGCGCGGTGCGGACGGCCGCGGCCGCGCCCGCCACGCCGGGTAGGGCCTGGAGCGCCGCGTCGACCTCGCCGAGCTCGATCCGGCGCCCGCCGAGCTTGATCTGCTCGTCCGCGCGGCCGAGGAACAGCAGGCCGTCCGGGTCGGCCTGGACCAGGTCCCCGCTGCGGTAGGCGCGGTCCCAGCCGAGCGCCGGCAGCGGCGCGTACTTCTCGGCGTCCTTCTCCGGATCGAGGTAGCGGGCCAGGCCGACACCGCCGATCACCAGCTGGCCGGTACCACCGGGGGCGACCGGCTCACCGGCCTCGTCGACCACGGCGAGGTCCCAACCGTCCAGCGGCAGGCCGATCCGCACGGGTCCGTCGCCGGTCAGCAGGGCGGCGCAGGCGACCACGGTGGCCTCGGTGGGCCCGTAGGTGTTCCAGACCTCGCGGCCCTCGGTGACCAGCCGCTGCGCCAGCTCGGGCGGGCACGCCTCGCCGCCGAAGATCAGCAGCCGGACCTCGTTGAGCGCCTCGGCCGGCCAGAGCGCGGCCAGGGTGGGCACGGTGGAGACCACGGTGATCTCCTGGTCGGCCAGCCACGGGCCGAGGTCGGCGCCGCTGCGCACCTGGGAGCGGGGGACGGGCACCAGGCACGCGCCGTGGCGCCAGGCCAGCCACATCTCCTCGCAGGAGGCGTCGAAGGCGACGGACAGCCCGGCCATCACGCGGTCGCCCGGGCCGATCGGCTCGTCCCGGAGGAAGAGCGCGGCCTCGGCGTCGACGAAGGCGGCGGCGTTGCGGTGGGTTACGGCGACGCCCTTGGGGCGGCCGGTCGAACCCGAGGTGAAGATGATCCAGGCGTCGTCGGCGGGGGAGGGCCGGCGCCCGAGGGCGGGCTTGCGCTCGGTGACGGGTGTCAGTGCGCGCCCGGCGCCGAGCACGGCGGCGACGGCGGCCTCCTCGAACACCAGCCGGGCCCGCTCGTCCGGGTCCTCGGCGTCCACCGGGACGTAGGCGGCCCCGGCGGCGAGCACGGCGAGGATCGACACGTACAGGTCGTTGGTACCGGAGGGGACGCGTACGCCCACCCGGTCGCCGCGGCCGATCCCGGAGGCGGCGAGCCGGCGGCGCAGCTGCTCGACCTCGGCGGCGAGCGCGCGGTAGGTGAGCACCGTGCGCCCGTCGTCCAGGGCCGGCTCGTGGGGGTGGGCGCGCACGGTGGCGTCCAGCACGTCGACCAGGGTGCGCGGGGCGGCGGCCGGGCGGCCCGCCAGCAGGAATTGCCCGGGCAGGGCGCACGGCGGCGTGATGTTCTGCTCGGGCCGGCTCGGTTCAGCTGTCATGGCAGTGTGTGCGCTCCTCGTCCTGGCCCCGTTCCGACCGATGCCCGGCCCTTCGGGGCGGTGGGAGCACTCGCCTGACCGGGTGACCCCACTCCGGGGCCGGAGCGGACAACCCGACCGATGGTAGCCCCGCGTGACGGAGCCCGTACTGCCCGACACTCCACTCAACTCGGCCGGAACTGGCCTAATCTGACGTCTCATCACTCACTAACTGAGCATTCATGACGTGAATGTGACGATGCATCAGTCAACTTGACGGATCGTCAGGCCGGGTTTTCCGTCGTGAGCCTTGCCACACCGGATGTTGCTCCCTTCGGGTGGCGGACCCGGGTTTTCGGCCCGCATCAGTGGTGTTTCGGCCGTTGTCCGGGCCCGCCACGCCGTCGGAGGCGTCAGCGGAAGAGGTGCAAGTGCTCGTGCAGGAAGGCCTCCAGGGTGCGCGGAGTGCGTCCGGTCAGGCGGGTGGCGGTGTCGTCCGGCGCCTCCCGGCGGGCCGTCGCGAGGCGCTGGATCTCCACCACGTGGCTCGCCAGCCAGTCCGGCATCCCGGCCCGCTCGACCAGGTGTGCGTGCAACTGGTCGGGAGAGAGGTCGACGTAGCGGACCGGACGGCCGAGCAGTTCGCCCAGCAGTCCGGTGAGCTCCGGGTAGCTGTAGGCCCGTCCGCCGGTGAGCGGGTACGCGCCCCCGGCCAGCTCCGGGCGGGTGAGGATCTCGGCCGCGACGTCGCCGATGTCCCGGACGTCGATGTAGTTGCAGCGCGCCTGCCCCATCGCGCTGTGCAGCACTCCGGCCGCGGCGATGCCGGGCGCGAGGAGCAACAGCTTCTGCATGAACGCGTACGGGCGCAGCACGGTGGCGGTGACGGCGGAGGCGCGCAGGTGTTCCTCGATGCGGTGGTGGCCGCGCGAGACGGCGACGGGGGAGAGCGGCTCGGCCGCCGGGGCGGAGATCTTGACGATGTGCTCCACGCCGCTCTCCACGGCCAGGTCGATGGCGCGCAGCTCGTGCTCCACCTGGCGCGGGCCGTTGGCCATGGTGAGGAAGAGCTGATGGGCGCCCCGGAACGCGGCACGCAGCGAGTCGGGGTCGGCCGCGTCGGCGGGGACGGTCTCGGTCAGCGCCAGGGTCCGCGCGTCGAGCCCGGCGGCGAGGCGGGCGGGGTTGCGACTGAGGGCGCGGGTCGGTACGCCGAGCGCGGCGAGGCTGCGCAGGGTGGCGCCGCCGGTGGCGCCACCGCCGCCCATGATGACGATCACGAGGTCTGCCTTTCGGGCCGGGAGGTGATTCGGTGCTGCGGGTGCCGGGGCGGGCGGCTGGCCCGCCAGCGCCAGGTGATCAGGGCAGCGGCGATCGCCGAGGAGACCGGCAGGTCGACGGGGAGGCGGCCGGGCCAGGTGCTGCCGGCCAGCGCCGGGACGCGTGTCAGCCAGTGCGCGCCAGCGAGGCCGACGGCCAGGGCTGCGGTGGCGGCGCCGAGCGCGATGACCATCGCCGACAGGGCGCGCGGTGCCCGGGCCGTCCAGGCGTGGGCGGGGCGGTGGCGCAGTCGGGCGCCGAGCAGGGCCGCGACCAAGGCCGAGGTGCCGGCGATGGTCGTGACGGCGGCGATCGCCAGCTGCGGTTGGCGGGTCGCGAGGCCGCCGATGCCGGCCGTCACGGCAGGCATGGCGTAGGCGGCGAGAACCTCGCGCCACAGGACGAAGGGCGGGGGTGCGCCGGGTGCCTTCTTGCTCATGGTGCCTTCCCTCTCTGATGATTAGGTACCTAACTATTAGTGCTTAGGTGCCTAACTAGTCGGGTGTGAAAAACGGCGGGCGCCGGTGCGGGCCGCCCGCCGTGGTCAGTCGCTGGTCAGCGCGTCGATGCCCTGGACCACCCTGGCGAGGAGATCGAGGAAGGTGGCGCGCTCCTCGACGGAGAGCCCGCCGACCATCGCCTGCATCCGGGCGTAGTGCTCGGGCGCCAGGTCGCGCAGCCGCTGGGCGCCGCGCGCGGTGAGGATCACCACGTTGCCCCGGCCGTCCTCGGTGGACGGGCGGCGGGCCACCAGGCCCTCCCGTTCGAGCCCGTCGACCAGGCCGGTCACCGTCGCCCGCGAGACGCCGAGGCTCGCCGCGAGCCGGGAGGGCGACTTCTCGCCGCCGTGGTCCTCCAGATCGGCCAGCAGTCGGTAGCGGCCGGTGGAGAGCCCGAAGCGGGCGAAGTGCACCTCCCCGGCCTGGCCGAGCCGAGCGCCCGCCGCCATCAGTCGGGCCGCCACCAGGATCGCCTGCGGGTCGGCCGTGAGGCCGTACCGGGCGATCTGGCGTCGCGCCTGGTCGAGGGTGGGGGCGCCGCTGCCGGCGTCGCGATGCTGCGTCATGGGCATAATATGGCGCCTAATCAGTTGTCCGGTCAAGCCGCTGAGATGCGGTGTGCCTACGCGGCATGCCGGGCGATCCGGGGCGGGGTCCAGTCCGCGTGCTTCAGCACCGTCCGAACCATCGCCCCGGGCGGGGTGAGCCGGATCGCCGCGTTGCGCAGGCCCACCGCGAGCGGGTTGGTGAGCTGCTGACCCATCCGTCCGGCGCGGCGGGCGTCCCGCGCCACCGTCTGGCTGCGCGGACGGCGCGCCGCGTCGTAGCGGGTGAGCGCCGCCTTGACGGTCCGCTCCCCGGCCACGGCGGCGGCGAGTGTCACCGCGTCCTCCAGCGCCTGGCAGGCGCCCTGCCCGAGGTGCGGCACCATGGCGTGCGCCGCGTCGCCGAGCAGCGCGATCCGGCCGGCGGTGTAGGAGGGCAGCGGAGTGACCAGCTCGTTGACGTCGTGGTGCAGGACGGCCTCCGGGCGGGTCGCGGCCAGCAGGGCAGGGATCGGCTCGTGCCAGCCGGCGAACCGGCGGCGGACCTCGGACAGTGGGTCCCGGTAGCGCACCCCGGCCGGGGCGTTGAGGACCGCGTGCCACTCGGCCCGGCCGTCCGGGAAGGCGATGTGGCCGAACTCGGCGCCGTGGCCCCAGGTCAGCTCGAAGTCGGCGGTCAGCCCGTCGGCCGGCCGCTCGGTGATCGCCCGCAGCACCGTCGAACCGCTGTAGACCGGGCCGGGGTGGCTCGGGAACAGGCGGCGGCGCAGCCTGCTGTTGATGCCGTCGGCCGCCACCACCAGGTCGGCGTCGAGCGCGGTGTCGCCGTACGTCACCCGCACACGGGAGGGCGAGGACGTGGCCACGTCGGTGACCTCCGCGCCGATCACCAGCGACTCGGCCGGCAGCGCCTCGCGCAGGATCCGGTGCAGGTCGGCCCGTGGGATGCCGACGATCGGCGAGCCCAGCTCGCGCTCCAGCGCCGCGCCGTCCATCACGGCCAGCCGGCGTCCGTCCGGGGTGCGGGTGCCGCCGGTGTACTGGCGCCGCGCGGCCGCCTCCACCGCGTCGCCGACGCCGAGCGTGGCGAGCGCGCGCATCCCGTTGGCGTGCAGTGAGATGCCTGCGCCCGCGTCGTCCAGGACCGCGACCCGCTCGACCACGGTCACGTCCCATCCCGCCAGTCGGAGCCCGATCGCGGCGGCCAGCCCGCCGATTCCGCCCCCGACCACCACCGCGCTGTTGCCGCTCATGCTCGGTCCTTTCCCTGTCGCCGCTTGCTTTCTACATCTGTAGAAGGAGCGTACTACGGGCTTACGCCGGACTGGAGTTGGGCCGGGTGGACGGCCCGTCAGGGCGAGCGTGCGCAGGGATGGCGGCGCGGCGGCCCCGGAGCCCGGTAGAAAGGAGGGATGCGGCGAGATCAGGAGCAGAGGCAGGGCGAGGGGCGCGAGCCGGGACGGCCGGATCGGCGGACGGTGCTCGCGGACGCGGCGATCGGCGTGCTCGCCGACGCGGGCGTGCGCGGGCTCACCCACCGGGCGGTGGACGCCGCGGCCGGGCTGCCGGTCGGGACCACGTCTGCATATCTGCGCACCCGGCAGGCGCTGCTCACGGCTCTGGTGCGGCGGCTGGTCGAACTGGACCAGGGCGAGTTGCAGACCATGGGGGAGCAGACGCCGGTGCCCCGCTCGGCCGAGGAACTGGCCGAGGGCATTGGCGTGTTGATGCGACGGCGGCTCGCGGGAGAGGGACGCCGCCGTTCGCTCGCGCGCTACGCGTGCGCGGTGGAGAGCGTGCGCGATCCCGAGCTGCGGGAGATCCTCGTCCCGCGCGAGAACGCGGGCCGCGCCGTTGTCCGGGCCTTCCTCGCCGAGCAGGGCGTGGCCGACCCGGACGGGCGGACCACGACGCTCCTCGCCTGCATCGACGGGCTGGTCTTCGACCGGCTGGTGGGCGGCGGCGAGGTTCACACGGACGAGATCGAGGGCCTGGTGGCGGCGGCCCTGCGCGGGCCGCTCACCTGTTAGCCTCGCGCTTTCACGAAGTGGGCTGTCCGGCAGGTGATCAGCAAAGCAGAAAGTGCCTCTGACCTGCGAGAATAAGGATTGTCTAGGCCCTTGTTCCCGCACCAGCCGGAGGCACTTCCCAGGTGAGTAAGCGTATCGGGTCGTATCCGCGTGTGCGGGTGTCGGGTGGCGGTGGCGGGATTGTCTCGCAGGCCGGCGGGGTGCTGCTGGTGGAAACGACCCGAAGAACAGGGCTGGCTGATGCGCTGTCTGCGGCGCTCGCGCCGTGGCGCAAGCCCAGGGCGGTTCATGACCCCGGCAAGATCCTGTTGGATCTCGCGCTGACAGTGGCATTGGGCGGGGACTGCCTGGCGGACGTCGCGATGCTGCGGGCCGAGCCCGCCGTGTTCGGGCCGGTGGCATCGGATCCGACTGTTTCCCGCCTGGTCGACACCCTGGCGGCGGCTGGACCCAAGGCACTGACGGCAATCCGCCGTGCTCGGGCCGAAGTCCGCGAGCGGGTCTGGCGGTTGGCCCGCGAGGCGGCCCCGGACGCGGGCGGCGAGGTGATCGTGGACATCGACGGCGTGCTGGTCATGGCGCATTCCGAGAAGGAGCACGCCGCCAAGACCTGGAAGAAGACGTTCGGCCATCACCCGCTGTTCGCGTTCGTCGACCACGGCCGAGACGGGTCCGGGGAACCTGTCGCCGGCCTGCTCAGGCGCGGGAACGCGGGCAGCAACACCGCCGCCGACCACATCGAGGCCGCCCGAATGGCCCTGGGCCAGCTGCCGAAGAAGTACCGGCGTGGACGCCACACCCTGATCCGCGCCGACTCCGGCGGCGGCACCCACAAGTTCCTCAACTGGATCACTGCACGCGGAAGGTGGCTTTCCTACTCGGTGGGGATGACCATCACCGACGCCATCCACCAGACCGTCCTGCTCGTGCCGGCCTCGGCCTGGACGCCCGCGATCGGGCCGGACGGCGAGATCCGGGACGGCGCCTGGGTGGCCGAACTCGCCGGGGACGTCCTCACTGGCTGGCCGAAGGGCATGCGGCTGATCGTCCGCAAGGAACGGCCGCACCCCGGAGCCCAGTTGCGCTTCACCGACGCCGACGGAATGCGGCTGACCTGCTTCGCCACCAACACCGCCCACGTCCCGATCGCCCACCTGGAGCTGCGGCACCGCCAGCGCGCCCGCGCCGAGGACCGCATCCGCGCCGCCCGCGACACCGGCCTGCGCAACCTCCCCCTCCAAGCGGCCGCGCAGAACCAGGTCTGGCTCGAGATCATCCAGCTCGCGCTCGACCTGCTCGCCTGGATGCCCATGCTCGCCCTCACTGGGCCCGCCCGCCGGTGGGAACCCAAACGCCTGCGGCTACGGCTGTTCTCCGCCGCCGCCCAACTCGTCACCACCAGCCGCCGCCGCGTGCTCCGCCTCGCTCGACACTGGCCCTGGACCGATGTGATCACCAGCGCCTTCGAACGGCTACAAGCCCTGCCGAACCCGGGCTGACCAGCGTCGATGCCCTATCCCAGCCAGCAACTGACCCTCCCCGGAGACGTGGAACCCGGCGCCCACCCGACGCGACAGCCGGGCCACAGGCATCCTCGCCACCGCCAGAAAGCCGAAACGGCCCGCCGGATGAACCGACGGACCGTCACGAAAGATCGAGGTTAGAAGGCCACCACCTCGATCTCGTGGACCGCGTTCCTCGCGCAGGTCGGCGGTTGGACCCCGGCGGACCTTCGCCGGCAGGTCGTGCAGTGTGCTTCACAACGCCGCTCTCGGTTCTGCCGATTGTGCGTCAGTCGTGTTGGGCCGCAGTGCTGTCGATCTCGGCGGCGAAGCCGGCGAGGAGGATGCGCAGGGTGCGGTGGAAGCGGGCTTCGGCGTCGAGGCCGGTGCCGGTGGCGAAGGCCTGGGCGAGTTGGGGGTAGGTGTCCCGGTCCAGGGCCGAGAACTGGTTCGGGTCGGGCTCGGTGCCTTCGTGGTCCGGGGTTTCGCCGACCTCGGCCAGGGTGTGGCCGAGGGTGAAGGAGACGACGGCGTTGAGCACGTCGAGCGCGTCGCCGAGCGGGACGCCGTCCTCGCGCAGCACGGTGATGCCCCGCTCCAGGAGTGCGAGGGCGGCGGGGGTGGCGGCCGGGCGGGTGGCCAGCACGGTGAGCATGGCCGGGTGGTCGAGCAGCATCCGGCGTAGCGCGGCGGCGAACTCGCTGACCACGTCGGTCCATCGGCCGTCGGGTTCGGAAAACAGGTCGCCGGCCGACAGTTCCAGCAGGCGCTCCACCATGCCGTCGAGCAGTGAGGCCTTGCTGGGCACGTAGTAGTAGAGCGTCATGCCCTCGACGCCGAGGGCCGCGCCCAGCTTGCGGTTGGAGAGCGCGGCGAGGCCGTGCTCGTCGACGAAGGCGAGTGCCGCGTCGATGACCTTCTCGCGGGTCAGACCCGTTCTGGGGCGTGCGCGTCTGCTCGACATCCGCTGTTCCTCCGACTCCCGTGGGCCGGCCGGCCCGGGCGGGCCCGGGTGGCGGCCTTGACATCTCTTGCGGTGCAAGAAAACAATAGCGGACGTAGCGTTCTTGCACTGCAAGAAAACCCCTCTGGAGGACGTCATGCAGCTCGTCGGTGTCATGGTTCGCAAGCTCAACGACGGTGTGGAGTACGGGGAGTTCCGTCGGGGCTGGCTCCCGGACGAGGCCCTGCCGGACGACCCGCGCACCCGGGTGATCACCGCGGTCGGGTTGGAGGACGCGCGGGAGATCATCACCATCGCGCTCATCGAGGGCGACCACGAGCCCGCGGACGTCGAGGCCTGGGCGGAGCGGCTCGCCCCGATCGAGGAGCGCCGCTACGAGCGGATCAAGCACCTGGTCGGCCCGCCGACCCTGAACGCCGTCTACCGGGTGATCGCCGAGGACGACCTCTCCCGGCCCATCGCCGAGTAACAGGGGATGACGTCAGGTCAGATAAATCAACCGTCAACTTCGGTTATTCACAGAATAATCCGGTGCCGCGCCGGATGATTTTCGGAACATTTGCGAACCTTCAAAGTCTTCCCACGGGGATCTTCGGCTGACAGGCTGGGGCCGCCCTTGCATTCGGAGGAGGTTCCTTGTCCCGTATATCCACATTGGCCGGAGCGGTCACCTGTGCGCTCGCTCTCGTCACCGGAAGTGCCGTCGCGGCCTCGGCGGCGCCGGCTGACCAGGCGCCGGGAGCGGCGGCGGCCGAGGCGAAGGTCGACCCCGTCGCCTGGACGCCCTGCAACCCCGACCCGTCCAAGCCGGACCCGGGTGTCTACGACTGCGCCGTCTATCCGGTGCCGCTGGACTACGACAACCCGGACGGCGAGAAGGTCGGCATCGCCATGATGCGCCGCCGGGCGAGCGACCCGTCCAAGCGGATCGGCTCGCTCTTCATGAACCCCGGCGGTCCCGGCGGCAGCGGCTACATGTGGGCGACCACCACCCGCTTCGGCGCCGAGGTGCAGTCCCGCTTCGACCTGGTCGGCTTCGACCCGCGCGGTGTGGCCCGGAGCAACCCGCTCAAGTGCTTCAAGACCCAGGAGGAGGCCGACGCCGTCAGCGGCCGGATGGTCGGCGTGCCGATCACCAGGGCCGAGATCGACGCGACCCTGGACGCCGACCAGGACTACACCGACGCGTGCAGCAAGAACGCCGGCCCGCTGATCGAGCACATGTCGACCATCAACGTGGTCCGTGACCTCGACCGGATGCGCCGCGCCGTGGGCGACGCCCAGCTCACCTTCGCCGGGTTCTCCTACGGCACCCTGATCGGTTCGACGTACGCGAACATGTACCCGAGCAAGGTGCGCGCGATCATCATCGACGGCAACGTCGACCCGGCGCTGCGCCTGAGCGACGGCATGGAGTACGACCGCCAGCGGGCCGACGGCTTCGAACTCGCGCTGGACGAGTTCCTCAAGCGCTGCCAGGCCGCCGGCGCCCCGCGCTGCGCCTTCGGCGAGGGCGACACCCGCGCCAAGTTCGACGGGCTCCGCGACCACCTGCGGACCACCCCGGTCACCCTGCCGGGCGGCACCAAGGTGACCCTGAGCACCTTCACCGAGCAGGTCGCCAGCGCACTGTACTCGCAGGCCAAGCTGGCCGGCCTGGCCAAGCAGCTGCAGGCGCTGTACCAGGTGGTCGAGAAGCCGAGCGCGCCCGGCCTGATGGCCCCGAAGGCGACGGCCGCCGCGGACGACGCCAACCAGCTCGCGGTGAGCGTCCCGCGGGCGCTGCGGGAGGCCCCGGCCGACTCGCCGTACACCGGTGACGACTCCTACCTGGCCGTCAACTGCCAGGACAAGCCGTACCCGTCGAACGACCGGGCCTTCGCGAACGTCGCGCGGAAGTGGGAGAAGGCGGCCCCGACCTTCGGCCGGTACCAGGCCTTCGACGCGCCCGCGTGCGCGAGCTGGCCGGCCCCGGCGGTCGACGCCGAGCGCTTCACCGGCCCGTGGAACCGCAAGAGCGCCAACACCGTGATGGTGATCGGCAACCTCTACGACCCGGCCACCCAGTACAAGTTCGCCCAGCGGATGCAGGAGGAGCTGGGCAACGCCGTGCTGGTCAGCGTCGACTCGATCGAGCACTGCGCGGTCGGCCGGAGCAAGGCCCTGAACGAACTGGTCACCCGCTACCTCGTGGACCAGAAGGCCCCGGCCGCCGGCCAGCTGCTGAAGCCGGACCTGGACCCGTTCCCGGCGGTCTGACGGTTCGTCGCCGCGGACGCGGTGGCCGGCGGTTCTCTTCGCCGGCCACCGCATCCGCTTTTCGGAGAAATGGCCTACCGCCACACTGATTCGTCAACGGATCAGGCAAACGTAGCTGCAAAGCCAGCTTCTCCCGTGCGGGAAAGCGAGGGTCCGTGATGCGCCGTGCGCAGACTGCCCGGTCCTTATTGCTTGTCGTCCGGGCGGCGCAGTTCCTCGAAGAGAGGCGACTGGCCTGCCAGGAGGCTCTCCAGGAACTGACTGTGCTGCGGGGTCGTGCGGCTCTGGGTCTCCAGAGACCGGGTGCGCGTCTGCAGGACCATGGTCTGCTGGGCCTGGCCGGAGACCAGGACCCCGACGGCTTCGGCCAGGCGGGTCATCACCTGGCGCTGCTCGACCTGCTCCTCCCCGACCGCGTCCAGCACCCGGCGGCGGTCGCGCTGCGGCGTACGGACGTCCGCGCTGCTCCGGTCAGCCATCGTGGGCGTCGCCGCGGACTCCTTGCGGAGCCGGTCGACCTCCGATTCCAGCGCCGCCAGCCGTGCCCGCAGGTCGTACAGCTCGCTCACGGTCCCCCTCGTCCAGCACCCTTCCCAGCCCACCACGGTCATTGGCACGCTGCTTCAGCCTAGCCGGGCGATCCGGGGCTGCTGTCCCCCGGTCCGGTCGACAGCGCGCAGGCGAGTATGGCGAGATGGTGCGGCTGCCACGGCTCGTCAGCCGTCCCCGGCTCCGCTGGGACCGCACAGCGCTTGGCGGGACAGGGCCGTGAGCGCGGCGTCGATGGGGTGGCACGGCCCTGGACATCGAACTCATCGAACCCGGCGGCCTGTTGCGGGCCAGGCTCGCCCTCACCGCCTGGCGGCTGCTCGACGGCTGAGGGAGGCCCCGCCAGTATGCGTGCCGCGTTTGTTCCACCCGTTCAGCCGCTAAGAGGCTGGTCCTGCTCTGGATATGTATGGGCTGCTCGTACCGGTCCGACTCAGGGAGTACTTCATGGAGCAGGCTCAGCTGTCCCACCTCGAGCAGCGGGTTCACCACCTCATCACGATGACGAAAGCCATCGCGCACGATGAGTACGAGGAGCTGCTCGACATCATCCACAGGCCCGGCTGGACGACGCCGGCCGAGGCGGCTCTGGTCACGAGCCACCTCGAGATGCTCATCCGGCACACGGAGGTCGTGGCCGAGGCACGAAGAGGCCTGATGGAGGGTGCTCGGGCCGTGAAGCCCGGCCAGGGTGGCTGATAAGCCGTAGTCGTGCCTGATCGGCCGGCACACGGGGCCACCCGCACACCCGGAGTGCCGTCGTCGCCCTCGTGTCGGGCGTTGAAGAGCCCGCAGCACCACGGGGCCGGGCCGGGTCAGCTGGAAGCGACCGGGCCGGCGGGCAGGTCGACAGGGTTGGTGCAGCCGAGGGCCCTGTCCGCGGCGGGGTGGGCGAAGGCGACGGACAGTCACCTGGATCGCCCCTCGGGCGTGGCGGGGTCCAGGGCTGTCCCCGTCAGTACACGAACTTCTCATGGCCTGATGCACCCTCGCTTGAACGGGCCGCCATGGCGTCGTCCAGGACCGGTCCGGGCGCGGTGACGGCCTCGCGGGCGGCGTGTGGCAGCTGGTTGTCGCGTTGCGTCGACCGGGCCGACTCCGGTGTCACCCGGAGGTGCAGCGCGGCGAGCAGCAGGCAGAGGGCGGCCATGGCGGACCACAGCACGGTCGTCCCCGCGTGGGCGAGCAGCTGGGTGCCGAGGACGGGTGCGAGCGTGGCGGCGATGCCCCAGCTGGTCCCGAAGGCGGCCAGATAGCGGCCGCTTCCGCCGGGGGGTGCGAGGTCGGTGACGAGGGCGTAGGCGCGGCCCATGACCAGCAGGTCGCCGAGGCTCCACACGGCGGCCGAGGTGAGCAGCGCCGGCAGGGCGTGGGCGAGGGCGTAGCCGGTCAGCCCCGCGGCCAGGACGAGATGGGCGAGTGCCAGGGCGACGGGCGTGGTGAGCCGGGTCGCCCAGGGCAGCCGGACCAGCGGCTGGGCGAGGACGGTGGTGGCTGCGGCGGTGCTGAGCAGCAGCCCGGCGTCGGCGGCGGGCAGGCCCTTCCGCGCGAGTGCGAGCGGCAGGGTCATCACGGTCTGCTGGTTGATCAGGGCGTAGGCGGTGCCGGTGGCCAGGACGCTCAGCAGGGCTCGGTCGTGCAGCGGTCGTACGGCTGCGTCGTCCTGGTCCGCGACGGGTGGTTCTGGACGATCGCGGGGGAGGGCCAGCCGGATGAGCAGGGCGCAGGCCAGGCACGTCGCGGCGTCGGTGACGAAGAGCCAGCGCAGGTCCCAGCGGCCGAGCAGGGCGGCGAGCAGCCCGGCACCCATGCCGCCCGCCGCGAGCGCGGCACTGAACAGGCTGAACGCGCGCACCCGGTGCCGCTGTGGCACGGACTCGCCGATGATCGCCTGGCTCGGCGGCTCGTAGAGTTCGAAGGCCAGCCCGAGCAGCACCGCCCCGGTGACCGCCCAGGTGAGCGACGCGGAGGCCGCGATCGCCAGCTGTGCGGCGGCACAGCCGCAGAGCCCGAGCACGATGGTGGTGCGGCGCCCGATCCGGTCGGCCAGTCGCCCCCCGGCCAGCCGCGAGGGGATCGTCGCGAGCCCGAAGGCGGCGCTGACCAGCCCGGCGGTGGTCAGGCTTGCGCCGCGGTCGGTGCTGATCAGCGCGGTGAGGAAGGGCAGCGAGAAGGCCCCGAGTCGGTTGACGACCCGGGCGAGCAGCAGCAGACGGACGGTGCGGGGCAGCGGTTCGGAGCGCGGCACGACGTCTCCTGTCACTGGTGAATCGTCTAATGTCGGTGACGATCACCGTAGACAGGCGAAAGGTAACCGGTCAAGTGTTGTTCGACAGTCACATGCGTACCCTGCTCGATGCCTCGGTGGCGCTCGTCAACGCCCTGACCGACGGTGAGGCGCGCGGCCGTCGCTACCTCGCCCCCGAGGGCGCCGAGCGGGTCGGCGCGGTCCGTGCAGCGCTCTCCGCTGCGGCGGACCTGGGACCCGACGAGGCCGACCGGCTGGCCGACACCGCCCGCGCCCTGCGCACCGTGTTCGAGGCCGTGGCCGCCGACCGCCTCGACGACGCGGCCCCCGCCCTCAACGCACTGCTGCGCGAGACCGGCGCCCGCCCCCAGCTCGACCGGGCTCCCGGAGAGCCGTGGCAGGTCCACTTCCACGGCGCCGACGACTCCTACGCCGTCGGCTGGAGCGCGGGCTGCGCCACCGGCCTCGCCATGGCGCTCGGCGGCGACTACGCCGGACGCCTCGGGGTCTGCGCGGCCCCGCGCTGCGACCGGGTCTATGTGGACACCTCCCGCAACGCCGGTCGTCAGTTCTGCTCGACGGCCTGCCAGAACCGGGTCAAGGCAGCGGCGTTCCGTGCGCGGCGAGCGGGCGACGAGGCGTGAGCCTCGGCCAAGGCGTCGATGTCGACCATCGGTCGGCCGGTCATGCCCGTGCGATCGAGCATGACCCGGCCGCCCGCCGCCGAGGCTGAGCACCGGACGGCAGGGCCGACGGTGTTCACCTCGGTCATCAGGCAGCGGTCGGGGCTCCGGTCACGCGGCGCTCGCCGGGGGTGGGGTGGGCCCGACGCGGCCCGCCCCACGCGGGTGTGCGAATCAGAAGGGCTTGGTCGGCAGGTACTTGCCGTCCAGGGTGATGACGGCGCGCTCGCCGCCCTCGGGGTCGGCGACCTTCTTCACGTCGAGCTTGAAGTTGATCGCGGAGATGATGCCGTCGCCGAACTGCTCGTGGACCAGGGCCTTGAGGGTGGTGCCGTAGACCTGGAGCATCTCGTGGAAGCGGTAGATCGTCGGGTCGGTGGGGATGCCGCCGGGGACCGAGCCGCGGGTGGGGATGGTCTGGAGCAGCATCGCCGCCTCGTCGTCCAGGCCCAGCAGTTCGGCGACCGCCTTCGCGGAAACGTTCGGCAGGGGGTGCTGGCCGAGGACGGCGGCGGTGGTGAAGGCGACCGACAGGCCGGAGGCGTCGGCGATCTGCTGCCACGAGAGGTCCTTGCGCGTCTTGGCCTCCACGGCCCGGGCGGCCAGCGCCTGGCGGGCGGTGGGGTCGAACTGGGCGTGAACCACGGGTGGGTTCCTTTCACTGTGTGCCCATCGCGCATCGAGCGCACGGCGGGCGGGCGGGTTCGGGGGGGTCCCGGGTCGCGCCGACAGGGCCGGCCCGGGAAGCCGGGGTCAGGCCGCGAGCGGGGCGGTGGAGCCGGTGGCCTGGAGTTCCTCGACGCAGCCGGTGGCGATGTCGAAGACCCAGCCGCGCAGCGTGACCTTCTGCTCGGCCAGGGCGCGGGCGACCGACGGGTGGGTGGCCAGGTTCGCCAGCTGGGCCAGCACGTTCTGCCGCACCAGGGCCGGCACGTCCCCGGCGGTGGCGGTACTGGCCACCGAGGCGTCGGCGAGCCGCAGCCAGCCGGCGACCGCCGGGGCGTCGCTCAGGTCGTGACCGTGGGCGAGGGCGGTCATCGCGCCGCACGCGGAGTGCCCGCAGACGACGATGTCCCTCACTCCGAGTGCGGCGACGGCGTACTCGATGCTCGCCGCGACGCCGTCGGCGCCCGGGGTGTGGGCGGGGACGAGGTTGCCGGCGGTGCGGATGACGAACAGCTCACCGGGCTCGCACCCCGTGATCAGCTCGGGGACGACGCGGGCGTCGGAGCAGCCGATGAACAGCGTGTGGGGCGTGTGGTGGGCGGCCAGGTGGGCGAAGAGTTCCTTCTTGGCAGGGAAGACGTCCTGCTGGAAACGCGCGACGCCCTGGGCGAGGTCATGCATGGGGTCACTCCTTTCGTGGCGGCCCGGCCCGTGGGGCCCGGCGAGATCCACCCTGCATGACCTCGATCTATAGTGTCCAAGACCTAGTGTCCATGGAAATCATTGGTGACATCTATAGTTCTGGTCATGGCCCTGGAACTGCGTCACCTGCGCTACTTGCTCGCCGTCGCGGAGCACGGCAACTTCACCCGCGCAGCCGAAGACCTGCACGTCTCCCAGCCCACGCTGTCCCAGCAGATCAAGCAGCTCGAACGGACCCTGGGCACGCAACTGCTGGACCGAACCGGCCGCACCGTACGCCTCACCGACGCCGGCGAGGCGTACGCCCACCATGTCCGCAGCGCGCTGCGGGACCTGGCCGCCGCCGAGCGCGCCGTCCAAGACGTGCAGGACCTCTCCCGCGGGCAGCTACGACTGGCGGTCACCCCCACGTTCACGGCCTACCTCGTCGGCCCGCTCACCGCCGAACTCCACACCCGCCACCCCGCCATCACCCTGACCGTGCGGGAGACGACCCAGGACCGCATCGAAACCGGCCTGCTGGCCGACGAGTTCGACCTCGGCATCGCCTTTCAGGGCCCCCACCTGCCCGGCATCACCGCCACCGCCCTGTTCACCGAGACGCTCACCCTGGTCACCGGCACCCGCCAGCCCGCCGCCGACCCTGACGGCCCGCTACCGGTGCGAGAACTCGCCGATCGACAACTCGCCCTGCTCAGCTCCGACTTCGCCACCCGCGGCCACATCGACGCCTATCTCGAACAACACGGTGTCAGCCCGCGCATCACCGTCGAGGCCAACTCCATCCAGGCCCTCACCGAAGTCGTCCAGCGCACCCAGCTCGCCACCGTCCTGCCCGACGCCGTCACCCACGACCACCCCCACCTCACCCCCGTCCCGCTCGACCCCGCCCTCCCCACGCGCACCGTCACCCTCCTCCGGCGCACCGACGCCTACCAAAGCGCCGCCACCCGCGCCTTCACCCACCTCACCCACGACCTCGTGCGAACCCGCGGATACACGCCGGCCTCCTGAGGCGTGTCCGCTCACCCCCCCGGTGACCACGTCCGGCAGGCCCTGCGCGTGCGTGCCGCGCGGCGCGCTACTCGGGTTGGGGCACCGGCTCGGTGTCGCGGGGTGGCCAGGTGTCGCGGTCGCGGACGTGGTCGAAGGTGTCGAGTTCGTCGGCGAGGACGTCGAAGCGGAGGAGCGGGGCCCAGAGGTGGCGTTCACCGATGACGTAGAGGCGGCGTTTGGCGCGGCTGGCGGCGACGTTGAGGAGGTGGGGGGTGCGGGCAGCCCAGGCGCGGGCGCCCGGGCGGTTGCCGCCGAGGACCAGGATGACGACGTCGGCCTCCTTGCCCTGGGCCTTGTGGACGGTGGCGCAGCGTTCGTCGAGGAGTGCGTTGGTCCAGCCGTCGCGGTCGCGGCAGATCTTCTTGCACTCGGCGACGAGGGCGCGGAAGGGGGCGATGATGCGCAGGCGTTCGAGGTCGACGCCGTTCTGTTCCACGAGGTCGAGGACGAAGGTGAAGGCGCGGCGGTCGCGTTCGACCCGACCCACTGCTTGATCACGATACGGTTCCAAGGCCTCAGAGTCGGCTGGAGGGCGTCGTCGGTGGCCAACGTCTCGCATCCGGGGTCAGCAGAGGCTCGCCTGACATGATCTCCCCTGGCGAGCGAGCTCAGCCTGGGGCACTGTCATCGAGGGCAGGTCATCGCGGCGATCCGGGTCAGGTCGAGGTCGTCGCCGCTGATCTCGGCGAGCCAGTCGTCGTGGACGTACTCGAACGCATGGGTCCGGGTGTCGAGTACACCGATGCTGCCGGGCGTGATCCGCTGCTCCGGATTGATCGGCTCCGGCTGCCACCGGTCCCTCTTGGGGTCGACCAGCTGGGCGAGCGCGTGTGACACCGTCCGGCCGTAGTGGCGGGGTCCGTTCTCGTGGTGGTAGTGGCCGCCGACGTGTAGGCGCGGCTGGAGATGCTCGATGAGCCTGGACAGCCTTGCCGAGCCCTGGACGTCTCCTCGCCTGCTGCGGGACATGCCGTAGGGGCCGTCGTGGGTGACGAGCACGTCGACGCTGCCGGGTTCGGTGGCGAGCAGCCGTGCGTACGCGGCCTCGTCGAAGTCCATCTTTCCCGGCGCCTCGATCAGGCCGAGGAACGCCACCCGCTCCCCGGCGACCTCGGTGACGTGACCACAGGCGACGTGGTGGAAGGCGCCGAAAGGATCCACCGGCACGACATCAGCGCGTGCCGCGTCGTGCAGAGACCCGAGCCACTCGTGGTCCTCGTGATTGCCACTCAGGAACAGGATCCGGGGCAGCTGCCGGAGGGCGGCGACAACACCCGTAGCCACCCGCCCTGATGAATCCAGCAGCCGGAAGAAGTCACCCTGCGCCGGATTGTCCGCATGGAACCGACGGCTTGATTCATCGAACCGGTCGGGGGAGGGGTAGGCCCCGAGATCCCCGACCTGGATGACGGCGTCAAGCCGCAGTCCTCGCCGCGCTTGCAACATCAACACAGCGCCCAGCGCGTGCAGCACACGCCCGTGCACATCGCCGACAAAGGCAACCTTCATCGCTCACTATTCCCATGCTTGAGACAATTGTTCGTGTCCCAGGAGGTCGAGCGGCGCAACGGTGAGATGTCGACCACCGGTTCCCATGCCCGGTTGCCCACGACCCAGCGCTCCGCCGTCCTGTCGACCAACCGAGCCGACGCCAGTATCGGAACCAGCACAAACGGCCGTCAAGCCCCGAAGCGCGCCGCGGCCCGTCGCGGCCGGGCCTCATCGGCCCAGCGCTTGGCTCCGGTCAACGAGCCGGCCCACGCGCAACCGGTTGGTGCAGTTCGTTTTCTGACCCTGCAAAACGTTGACCTTGACTACTCTGGCGCTCATGGACTGGCTGGATCGGGTGGCGCGGCTGAGACGCTGGACGAACAACGGAGTTCGCGCTCCGCACAAGCCGTTGCTGCTGCTGTACGCCCTTGGCGGTTATCAGCAGGACGCCGATGGTGAACTGCGCTACAGCGCGGTTGAGGAGGAGCTCAGGCGGCTGCTCGCCGAGTACGGGCCGTCGCACCCGACAACTCCCGCTTACCCGTTCCACCACCTGGTCAGCGACGGCGTGTGGGAGGTCAGAACCGACCAGGGTCCGGGGAGCCCCGGAAGCGGAGTTCGGGTGCTTCGCTCAAGCGGTGCCACCGGCAGGCTCGCGCCGGGGCTGCGGGCCGCGCTCGCCCAGGAGCCGTCCTGCCCGGCTGCGGCCCGGCTCGGCCCGCGGCCGGGCAGGAGCAGGCACAGCGGAAGGGCGGCGGCGGTGAGCGCGACCGGCCACCAGACGGCGGTGTCGTAGCCTGCGGTCGTCCATGTGATGGTGTGCCGGGTCGCGGCTCCGGGCGGTGCGGCTGCCCGGGTCAGGGGGTCAGGACGATCTTCCCGGTGACGGTGCCGGACTCCGCCAGGCGCAGGGCCTCGGCGGCCCGGGTGAGCGGGAGACGGGCGGCGATGGGGGCGGAGACGTCGCCGCGGCGCAGGGCGGCGAGCACTTCGGTGAGGTCGGTGCGCAGGCGGGCCCGGAAGCGGTCCTTGCCGAGGGCGCGGCCGGCCCAGATGTTGTAGAAGAAGGCGCGGCGCCCGTTGGGCAGGGTGTTCCAGAGCCAGGTGCGGGCGAGGATCTTCAGGACGGGCCACTGCTTGGAGCCGGTGTCGTCGCGGGTGGAGGCGCTGCCGTAGGCGACGAGCGTGCCGCCGGCGGCCAGCAGGTGCCAGGAGTCGATGACGCTCCGGCCGCCGACGTGGTCGAAGACGGCGTTCACCCCGGCGGGTGCCAGGTCCCGGACCCGGGCCGCGACGTCGCCGGAGCGGTAGTCGACCGGGATGACGCCGAGGTCCCGCAGGGCGTCGTGGTGCCGGGCGGACGCCGTGCCGATCACCGTCGCGCCGGCCGCCCGGGCGAGCTGAGCCAGGACGGAGCCCACCCCGCCGCTCGCGCCGTGCACCAGGACGGTCTGCCCGGCCCGTACCCGTGCGCGGCGGTGCAGCATCTGCCAGGCGGTGATGCCGTTGACCACGACGGTCTCCGCCTCGTCCGCGGCGAGCCCGTCCGGGACCTCGACCGTGTCCGCCGCGTCGAGCACCACGTGGCTGGACCATCCGCCGGTCTTCACCAGTGCGGCCACCCGCCGCCCGGTCAGGCCCGGGTCGACGCCTGCGCCGGTGGCCAGCACCCGGCCCACGAGGTCGTAGCCGGGGACGAACGGGAAGGGCGGCTGGTCGTAGTACCGCCCCCGGCGCATCTGCTGTTCGGCGAACGAGACGCCGCTCGCCTCCACCGCGACGACGACCTGCCCGCGGCCTGCCTGCGGCACGCGGCCGTGCCGGATCTCCAGGCCCTCCGGCGCGACGATGCCGGGCAGAACGACCTGGAACATGCGGTCGGTCTCCATGACCGCCCCCTTTCCGTAGAGGATGTTGTGTTCGTTAGAAGTTATAACTCCCGGCTTCGGTGAGAGTCAAGAAGAAGAGTGATAACCTCTAACGCGAACATGGGTGCCGTCGTCAGAGGCCTGGAGGAGGCGGAAGTGACCGAGTCGGAGGCGAGGACTCCTCGGGAGCGCTACCGCGCCCAGGTGCGGGATGAGATCAAGCGGCACGCCTGGGAGCAGATCGCCACCGCCGGGGCCTCGGCCCTGTCCCTCAACGCCATCGCCAAGCAGATGGGCATGAGCGGGCCCGCCCTCTACCGGTACTTCGCCAACCGCGACGAACTGATCACCGAACTCGTCCGGGACGCCTACCGCAGCCTGGCCGACACCTTCCGGTCCCGCGCAAAGGCCGGCGCCGACCTGGCCGATCTGGCGCACGCCCTGCGCGGCTGGGCGCTCGAGGACCCCCAGCGGTACCTCCTCGTCTACGGCACGCCCGTGCCCGGCTACCAGGCCCCGGAGGACACCACCCGGATCACCGCCGAGATCATGGCCGTCCTCCTCGACGCCTGCACCGCCGCCGCGTCACCCCCGACCACCACGACACGCCTCGACGAACACCTCGCGGACCACCGCACATGGGCCGGGGAGCACCCCGCCCCGCCGTCGGCCCTCCGCCACGCCCTGACCGTCTGGACCCGCCTGCACGGCGTGCTGTCCCTGGAACTCGCCGGCCACTTCGCGGGCATGGGCTTCGACCCGGCCCGGCTCTACGCCGCCGAAACGGACGCCCTCGCGACACACTGCCGGTGATCGGGCCTCGTGCCCGATCCGCGCGACGGTCGCTGAGTTTCCGCCGACGCTCCGCTGGTCCGGGCCCGTGTGACCTCGCTCGGTTAGTCTGTGTGAGCCATCTTCTCGACTTCGGTCGCTTCGGTCGATGATTGGTGCTCACCAGTGCCCTGACCTGGCCTTTTTCGCCAGCGACTCAACGAGCGACCCGAGTGCGGGCAGCTACTGACCATGGGGAAGCGACCAGCCTGACGGCGCCGAAGGCCCGAGGGGAGTGACCGAACCCGCCGCCGAGCAGCTTCTCCTGCGCGGGAAAGTGAGGGTCGGTCATGCGTGGAGAGTTCTCTCGTCGGGGATTCCTGGGTGCCGCGTCGGCAGGTGCGGCGTCCGTGGGAGCGGCGACCATAAGTGCGGCGCCGCTGGCTGCGGCGGCGGCCCGGGAGCTGCCCAGGGGGCGGTCCGTCCTGCCGGGGGATCCCCGCTACCAGACGCTCAGTCAGGGCTTCAACCAGCGCTGGCGCAGCGACCCGGCCTACATCCGCCTGGTGGGCAACGAGGCCGACGCCGTGGCCGCGCTGAACCGTGCGCTCCACCGGGGGTTACGGCCGACCGTGCGGGGCGGCGGGCACTGCTACGAGGGGTTCGTCGACAACGACGGGGGTGTCATCCTCGACCTCAGCACCATGCGCGGCGTCGAGGCGTCGACCGACAAGTTCGGCGGGGAGACGTACTGCGTCGAGGGCGGCGCCACCAACTGGGACGTCTACACGACACTGTTCCGCGAGTACGCCCGCACCCTGCCCGCCGGCTCGTGCTACTCGGTCGGTGCGGGCGGGCACATCTGCGGCGGCGGGTACGGACTGCTCTCCCGGCGGCACGGGCTGACGGTCGACCACCTGGTGCAGGTCGACGTGGTCACCGTCCGGGGCGGCACCGGCGAGGTGACGAAGGCCCACCGCGACGACCCGGAGGACTCGCCCGAGCGGGACCTCTTCTGGGCCCACACCGGGGGTGGCGGCGGGAACTTCGGGGTCGTCCTGCGCTACCACTTCGCGGCGGACATCCCGCAGCCGCCGCCGCGGGTCTGGCTCAGCAGCGTCGCCTGGCCCTGGGACGACCTGCTCAAGCGCCCTGGGGACTTCGAGACGCTGCTGCGGAACTACGGCGCCTTCCTGATGGAGCACAGCGGGCCGGAGGAGCCGGTCTACCAGGGCCTGTTCACTCTCCTCCATCTCACCCACCGCTCCAACGGGAACGTGGTCCTGGTGAGCCAGTGGGACGGCGACGACCCCGGGCCGCTGGACGACTTCGTGGCGGCGGTGGAGGCCGGGATGGCGACCCGGTCGACGGTCCAGACCCACAGCGCCGGCGGGCTGTTCCTGCCGTACCCGGAGAAACGCCGGCAACTGCCGTGGTTCCAGGCCACCATGACGCTCAACGGCTCGGGCGACAACCAGCGCGGCAAGTACAAGTCGGCCTACCACCGCGAGCCCTTCAGTCAGGTCCAGATCGACGCCTTCTGGCGCTGGCTGGTGCGGGACGTGAAGGGCGCCGACCTGAAGAAGACGCTGGTCCAGATCGACTCCTACGGTTGCCGGGTCAACGCCCGCAAGCCCGGGGAGACCGCCGTCCCGCAGCGCGACTCGATCATGAAGCTCCAGTACCAGACGTACTGGACGGACCCGGCGGAGGACGCGGCCCACCTCGACTACCTCGCGGGGCTCTACCGGGACGCCTACCGCGAGACCGGGGGCGTCCCCGAGATCGACACCGGCACCGACGGCGCCTACGTCAACTATCCGGACGTCGACCTGGGCACCGCCGACCAGCCGGACGCGGCCTACCCGCGGCTCTACTACAAGGGGAACTACGCGCGGCTGCAGAGCGCCAAGAAGTACTGGGACGGCGAGGGGGTGTTCCACCACGCGCAGTCGATCACCGTGCCCGAGGACTGACGCCCGCCCACCCGGGCTCGGCTGACCACCGCCGGGATGCGGGAGCCGGGGGCGGGGCGCAGGGTCGAGGTATGAGCGGTGTGATCGTGCTGGTCGAGCTGGAGCCGTCCACGGAGGTGCTGGACGTGGGCGAGGTCGACGTGAGCGCCCGGGTGCGGTGGGTGCACGCGGCGGCGCCGGACCCGGACGCGCCGGAGGACCCGGGGCCGGTCACGTTCTGCGGGCTCGACACCGCCGACCTGGATCGGGAGCCGTACCGGCCCGCCGGGCCCGGCGCGCCCTGGTACCCGCCGTCCCAGCGGACCCGGCGTTGCCCGGTCTGCGAGGCGACGCTCCAGGCGCGCTGACGGCGCCCGGAGGCGGCCCCTCGTGCCGCTAGGAAGCCGGGACCGGCTCCGCTTCGACGATGCGTCCGTCACGGAGTTCGATCACGCGGTCGGCGAGCTCCATCAGCGTCGGGTCGTGGGTGGCGACCAGCACGGTGACCCCTCGCTGCGGACGACGGCGCGCAGGAGCTGCATGATCGCGCGGCCGGTCTCCGAGTCGAGCTGGCCGGTCGGCTCGTCGGCGATGATCAGGGCGGGGTCGTTGGCGAGCGCACGGGCGACGGTTCAACCGGAGCGTTGGTGAGGTCCGCCGCACCGTCGCCATCCGCGACGGCCGCACCAGCAGCGAGGTGCTGCGCCGCACCGTGACGGACGAGCACGGCGAGGAGTCGGTCAACGAGCGCGAGTGCGTCGTACTGGACCGCTCCGGGCGGGTCCAGCTGCCCGTCAAGTTCCTGGAGGCGCTCGGCATGGAGCACCGGGTCGCGGTCGACCTCGCGGCCGACCACATCGAGGTCCGGCCGGACGACCTGGCCGGGCACTGAGGGTGCTGTCAGCTCCCTCCGCCCAGGTGCTGGAAGAGCCCGCTGCGCTCGGCCTCCTCGCGGAGGTCGGGAGCGTCGGCCGCGCGTTCGCCGTGGGCGGCGGCGGTGCAGAGGGCGAAGACGAGCAGGGCACTGGCCGCCACGGCGAGGATGCCGACTGCGGTCAGGACGCGTAGCCAGGTCACGGAGGTGCCTCCTGGGGACGGTGCGAGGGAACGCCGCGGGGATGTATCGGCAGTTCGACGCGCACGGTCGAGTGTCCACAGGCGGTTCTTCCCGCCGGCTGCCGCGCGAGCGGTCGCCCGCGCGGGCGCTCGAAGCATCGAAGGGGCGCGCTACGCCCCTTCGCGCGCCCCCGGGGCGGCGGACGCGTACCCTGACGGGCCGTCCACCAGCGCCCGCAGCACCCCGAGATCCGGCTTCCCGGTGTCCCCGAGAGGGATCCCCGGCAGGAGCAGAATCGACGACGGCGCGCAGAGCGGACCACTCCGCTCCCTCACCCAGCGGTGCAGCTGCTCCTCCGTCACCCGTGCGCCGGGCGCGGTCGTCACCGCCGCGTGCACCCGCTCCAGCCGGTCCGGCCCCGCCGTCGCGAACATCACCGCCTCCCGGACCTCCGGGTGCGCGAGCAGCGGCCCCTCGACGTCCCGCGGGAACACGTTGTGCGCGTCCACGATCGCCATCGGCTCGCGCCGCCCGACCACCGTCAGGTAGCCCGCCGCGTCCAGGCTGCCCAGATCCCCGGTGTGCAGCCAGCCGTCGCGCAGCACCCGCGCGGTCAGCTCCGGATCGCGCCAGTAGCCCCGCATCACGGCCGGGGAGCGCACACAGATCTCCCCGGTCCGGCCCGGCGGCAGCGGGGTGCCGGCCTCGTCCAGGATCCGCACCTCCGTGTCCGGGAACGGGCGCCCGGCGGTGGTCAGCAGCCGCGGGTCCAGATGCTCGTCGGGCGCCAGCCGGCTGACCGGCCCGCACTCCGTCAGGCTGTACGTCTGGTGCAGCACCCGGCCCAGCCGGCGGGTCGCCTCCGCCAGCCGCCGCGGAGACGCCGGGCAGCCCGTGTACGTCACGCGGCGCAGGCTGCCCAGATTCGTCCGCGACAGCATCGGATGGTCCAGCACCCGGTACAGCAGATGCGGCGGCAGATACACCCGGGACACCCCGAACCGCTCCACCGCCGCCAGCACCGCACCGGCGGCGAACCCCTCCTGCAGCACCACCGTGCCGCCCGCCGCCAGCGCCAGATCCGCCGTCGTCCCGCCGCCGTGGCACAGCGCGGTGCAGAGCAGGAACACGGACGCGGCCTCCAACTCCGGCCTCGGCGGCCGGGCGAACCGGCGCAGCACCCCCTTCGGCCGCCCGGTCGTCCCGCCCGTGAACCGCACCGCCATCACGTCCTCCGGCCGGTACCGGGGCAGGATCGGCACGGGGGAGAGCGGCGCCGCCAGCTCCAGGAGGTCCGTCCCGAGGGCCGTCTGGCCGAGCGCGAACAGTGCGGCCGACGGGAGCGCCCGGGCGAGGTGCCCGGCGGTGGCTTCGAGTCCGGCCGGGTCGAACACCAGCGCCGCCGTCCCGGCGTCCTCCGCCATCGCGACCTGCTCGGCCACCGGGCGGTCCGGGTACAGCATCGCCACCCGGCAGCCCAGCAGGTTCGCGGCCAGCCGCGCCAGCACCGTCTCCGGCCGGTTCCCCGCCAGCACCGTCACCCCGTCCCCGCGCGCGAGGCCGGCCCCGTCCAGCGCCCGGGCCAGCCGGTACACGGCGTCCAGGCAGTCCTGCGCGGTCAGCGCCCGCTCGCCGGACCGGATCGCCACCCGGCCCGGATCGCGCGCCAGCCCTGCCAGCACCAGCCCGGTGTGCGTCGCGGTGTCGGGGGCTCCGGTCACGTTCAACTCTCATCCGTATCAGACGACATCTGACGACCCATCATGTCGTCCGTTGCCTCATGGCACGCAGGCGGGGTTGCTATCGTTCCCGGTCGAGCACGAACGGGGGCGGATGAACAGCGCGATGAACAGCAGGACGGACAGAACCGAGACGGTGCCGCGCGGTGTCGTCGACCTGCGGGGCGCGGCCGGGCCGGCGTTCACCGTGCGGTATCCGGCAGGCGCGGTGGTGGTCGTCTCCGGCCTCCCCGGCGCCGGGAAGAGCACGCTGCTGCGCCGCTGGTCCGGACCGGGCGGTGGCGGCCTCGCCACGGTCGACCCGCGGACCGTGCACGAGGCCTGCGAAGCCGTCATGCCCGCGAGCCTGCCGTACGCGGTCTACCGGCCGTGGGCCCGCCTGGAGCACGGCCGCCTGCTGCGCACCTCCGTCCGGCACGGCGGCCCGCTGCTCGTGCACGACTGCGGCAGCCGTGCCTGGATGCGCCGCTGGCTCGCCCGCGAGGCCGCCCGGCAGGGCCGTGAGCTGCACCTGGTCCTGCTCGACGTCGGCTCCGCGGCGGCCCTGGACGGCCAACGCACCCGCGGCCGCCATGTCCCACCCCGTACCTTCGCCCGCCACCACCGCGGCCTGGTACGCCTGTTCGCCGCCCTCACCGGTCACCTGGAGGCGGGCGCTCCGATGCCGATACCGGAGGCGGCGTCCGTGCTGCTCCTCGACGCCACTTCGCGCTCCCGCGCGGAGGCGGTCCGCTTCGGGCCCGGGAGTTGAGGTCGCGGTCATCTCGTGCAGGGGTAGGCTCAAGGCCTTCGCGGGGAGGGAGCCGGGGATGCTCGGCCATGCGCAACGGGCCGTCCCACCAAGGGTGGTGGCCGCTGAACGAATCGCTGCCGCGTGCGGGTTCCGGCAGAGCTGTACCCCCGAGGTGGGTCGGGTGCTCGCGCTGGCGGCGGCTTCCAAACCCGGCGGGGTCGTCGCGGAGAGCGGTACCGGGGCGGGCGTGGGGGCGGCGTGGCTGTCGTTCTGGGCGTGAAACGGGAGCGCGCCGCCTGGTGACGACTGCGGGGGAGGCCCGGGCAGTGCTGGAAGACTGGGAGCGGCAGAGTCCGTTCCGGAGAGAGGTCACCCCGCATGCCCAGCAGTGCCGCCGTCGACAGCCCGTGGTTCCGACGCTTCCGCCCGGCCGACTCCGCGCCCGCCCGGATCGTCTTCTTCCCGCACGCGGGCGGCGCCGCGAGCTTCTTCGTCGACTACGCGACCGCGCTGTCCCCGTACGCCGACGTGCTCGCCGTCCAGTACCCGGGCCGGCAGAACCGCTTCGTCGAGCCGGCGGTCGACTCGGTGGAGGAACTCGCCGAGCAGGTGTACCGGGAGCTGCGGCCCTGGGCGGACCGCCCGCTGACCCTGTTCGGGCACAGCCTCGGCTCGGCGGTCTGCTTCGAGGTCGCCCGCCGCTTCGCCCGGGACGGCGTGGCCGGGCCGGAGCACCTGTTCGTCTCGGCCGGCCGGGCGCCATCCCGGCCCCGGGACACCGAGGTGCACCTGCTGTCCGACGACGGGCTGATCGCCGAGATCGGCCGGCTCGGCGGCACCGACGAACGCCTCCTTGCCGACCCGGAGCTGCGCGCCCTGATCCTCCCGGCGCTGCGGGCCGACTACACCGCCATCGAGACCTACCGTTGCGCGCCGGACGCGACCGTGCCGCAGCCGATCACCGCCCTGGTCGGGGACTCCGACGACCGGGCGACCGTCGACGACGCCTCCCCGTGGGCCGGGCACACGACTGGCGGCTTCGACCTGCGGGTGTTCCGCGGCGGGCACTTCTACCTGACCGAGCAGGCCCCGGCCGTGCTGGAGCTGCTCACCGCGCACCTGCGCGGCTGAGGCCGGGAAGCCCTGGTGACCGGCTCCGACCGCTCGGCTAGTGTGCCGAATTGACGTCACGTCAGTTTGCCGTTGGAGGGTGCCATGCGCCGGATCGCCGTCGTCGGAGCGGGCCAGGCCGGCCTGCAACTCGCCCTGGGGCTGGTGGCGGCCGGGTACGAGGTGACGCTGGTCGCCGAGCGCACGGCCGAGCAGGTCCGGGGCGGGCGGGTGCTGTCCACGCAGGCGATGTTCGGCCCGGCGCTGCGGATCGAGGCCGAAGCCGGACTCGATCTGTGGGCGGACGCGGCGCCGGCCGTCTCCTCGATACGCATGGTGGTCGCGGCGGCGCCCGCGGTGCGGGCGCTGGAGATCACCGCGATGCTGGACGAGCCCGCGCAGTCCGTGGACCAGCGGCTCAAGCTGGCGCGCTGGCTGGAGCTGCTGGCCGAGCACGGCGGCCGGGTCGAGTACCGCAGGCTGGGCCGTGCCGGGCTGCGTGAGCTGGCCGCTCGGCACGACCTGACGGTCGTCGCGGCCGGGCGCGGCGAGCTGGCCGGGATCTTCGAACGGGACCCGGCCCGCTCGCCGTTCGACCGGCCGCAGCGGGTGCTGTCCTGCCTGTACGCGCACGGCGTCGGCTCGCCCGATCCGGCCACCGAGCCGCGTGCCCGGATGCACGCCCTGCCCGGTCTCGGGGAGCTGTACCTCCAGCCCGCCCTGACGCTCTCCGGGCCGTGCTCGATCCTGCTGTGGGAGGCGCTGCCCGGCGGGCCGCTGGACCGCTTCGGCGACCGGCCCGGTACGGGCGCCCAACTGGCCAGGATCCGCGAGCTGTTGGGGGAGTACCTGCCCTGGGAGGCGGAGCTGTGGACGCAGGCCGAGCCGACCGACGCGGGCGCCGGCCTGTTCGGGGCGGTCACACCGACGGTGCGGCGGCCGGTGGCCCGGCTCGGCGGCGCCGACGACGTCCACGTGCTCGGCATCGGCGACGCGGTCGTGCTGAACGACCCGATCACCGGCCAGGGCGCCAACAGCGCGGCGTGGGCCGCGGACGCCTGCCTTAAGGCGATCACCGCCCACGGCGACGCCCCGTTCACGCCCGCCTGGATGGCGGCGACCGCCGAGCGCTTCTGGCAGCAACATGCCCGGCACACCGTCGAGTTCACGGCCGCGATGCTCACCGTGCCGGAGCACCTGCGGGGCGTCTTCGGCGCCGCGGCCCGGTACGAGGCGGTGGCCAGGCGGCTGGCCAACACGTACCCGGAGCCGAGCGACTACGCGAACTGGCTGGCGACGCCGGAGCTGACGGCCGCGTACCTGGCGTCGGTGGCCGGTCACGGCGGGCCGTGACCGGACGGCGGGCGGGCAGCCCGCACGGTCACACGCGGTGACCGCCCGCCCGGCCTTGCCCCGGCCGGGGCGCGGGGCGAGGCTGGAGGGGGACGGCAACGGGTGCGGGAGGCGTCGCTCGTGGACGGTCGGGAGCCCGCGATGCCGCCGCGTGCCGGCAGCGGCCACCAGACCGTGCCGCACACGGCGGACCTGCGGGTCGAGGCGTGGTCGCCGACGGCCGAGGGCTGCATCGGCGAGCTGGTCCGCGCCGTCGTCGACAGCTTCGCCGACGTCTCCGCGGCCCGCATCGTCGGCGAGCGCACCTGCACCGTCATCGCGTCGAGCGACGCCGACCTGCTCGCGGGCGTCCTGGAGGAGGTCATCTACCGGATGGACGCCGACGGCGAACTCCCGGCCGCCCTCGCCCTCGGCGCGATCCGGGACGCGGACGGCGCGCGGGCCCTGGAGATCCGTTTCCGGATGGCCGACACCGCCACCGCCACCCTGGTCGGAGCCGTGCCGAAGGCCGTCTCGCTGCACGACCTGGACCTGCGCGCCGGCCCCGGCGGCTGGACCGGCCGGGTGACCGTCGACGTCTGAACGCGGAGCGGGGTGAGCGCCGTGGAGATCGCACTGGCCGAGGAGAGCCGCTACCGCTGGCGGATCGAACCGCACGCACCCATGCGCGTACCCGGCGTGGTGTTCGCGACCCGGGAGCTGCTCCCGCAGGCCGCCGGGGACAAGGCGCTGGAGCAGGTGGCGAACGTCGCCACCCTGCCGGGGATCGTGCGCGCCTCCTACGCGATGCCCGACGTGCACTGGGGCTACGGCTTCCCGATCGGCGGGGTGGCCGCGACCGACGTCGACGGGGGCGGCGTCATCTCGCCGGGCGGGGTGGGCTTCGACATCTCCTGCGGGGTCCGGCTGCTGGCGGCGGGCGTGGCCCGGGACGAGCTCGACCCCGAGCGGATCCGGCGGGTGATGGACCTGCTCGACCGGACCGTCCCGCGCGGCCTCGGGCGCGGCGGCCTGTGGCGGCTGTCCGGCCCGGAGGAACTGGACGACCTGCTGATCGGCGGCGCCCGCTACGCGGTCGAGCACGGCCACGGCGTACCGCGCGACCTGGAGCGCTGCGAGGACCGCGGGGTACTGGACGGCGCGGCCCCGGGCGAGGTGAGCACCCGGGCCGTCGAACGCGGCCTCCAGCAGGTCGGCAGCCTCGGCTCGGCCAACCACTTCCTGGAGGTGCAGGCGGTCGACAAGGTGCACGACCCGGAGACGGCGGCGGCCTTCGGCCTGCGGCAGGGCCAGGTCTGCGTCATGATCCACTGCGGTTCGCGGGGCCTCGGCCACCAGATCTGCACCGACCACGTCCGCGCCATGGACCGCGAACTCCAGCGCTACCGGATCGACATCCCGGACCGTCAGCTCGCCTGCACCCCCGTCGACTCGCCGCGCGGCCGCGCCTACATCGGCGCGATGATCGCCGCGGCCAACTACGGCCGGGCCAACCGGCAGCTGCTCTCCGAGGCGGCCCGCCGTGCCTTCGCGACCGCGCTCGGTGTCGGGCTGGAGCTGGTCTACGACGTCTCGCACAACCTCGCCAAACTGGAGACGCACGAGATCGACGGCGTCGCCCGGCACCTGTGCGTCCACCGCAAGGGCGCCACCCGGGCCCTGCCGCCCGGCGACCCGAGCCTGCCCGCCGACCTCACCGAGGCCGGCCAGCCGGTGCTCGTCCCCGGCACGATGGGCACCGCCTCCTACGTGATGGTCGGCCTGCCCGGCAACGACGCCTTCCACTCGGCCTGCCACGGCGCCGGGCGGGTGTGGAGCCGGCACCAGGCGCTGCGGATGGTGCGCGGCGAACGGCTGCACAGCGAACTGGAGGCGCGCGGCATCGCCGTCCGGCCCGCCTCGTACCGGGCCCTGGCGGAGGAGACGCCGGACGCGTACAAGGACGTCGACGCGGTGGCCGCCGTCACCGAGGGCGCGGGCCTGGCCCGGCAGGTCGCCCGGCTGGTGCCGCTGGGCGTCTGCAAGGGGTGACCGGCAGGGCCCGGCCCCGGCGTGCTACTCGACACGCCCCGTGGGTGGCCGCTTTGATGTCCTTGGGCCGGTTCGGCCCGGTGGGGGAGAGCGGGAGCCGCCACGGGAGGTGGGCCATGCCCAGCAGCACACCGATGATCGAACTGCGCTCGCTTACCAAGCGGTACGGCGCCACCGTCGGCATCGACCGGCTGGACGTCACCGTCGCCGCCGGCGAGGTGTTCGGCCTGCTCGGGCCGAACGGCGCAGGCAAGACCACCACCCTGCGCTGCCTGGTCGGGCTGCTGCAGCCGAGCGAAGGGCAGGTGCGGGTGCTCGGCCTCGACCCGGTGGCCGACCACCGGCGGCTCGCCCCGAAATTCGGGTACCTGCCCGGCGAACTGCGGCTCTACCCCGAACTCACCGGCCAGCAGACGCTCGACCTGCTCGCCGCCCTCCAGGGCGCCCCGGTCCCGCGCCAGCGCGAACTCTGCGACCGGCTCGCCCTCACCCGCGCCGACCTCGCCCGGGCCGTCGGGGAGTACTCGCGGGGGATGAAGCAGAAGCTCGGGCTTGTCCAGTCGCTCCAGCACCGACCCGAGGTCGTGGTCCTCGACGAACCGACCGAGGGGCTCGACCCGCTCGTCCAGGAGACCTTCTTCGAACTGCTCGCCGAGGAGACCGCCGCCGGGCGGACCGTCCTGCTCTCCAGCCACGTCCTGCCCGAGGTGCAGCGGGCCTGCGGGCGGGTGGCGATCGTGCGGCAGGGGCGCCTGGTGACCGTCCGCTCGGTCGCCGAGCTGCGCGGGGCCCGGGCCCGGCGGGTGCGGCTCGTCCTCGCCGACGGGCGGGGCGCCCGGCCGCTCGGGGCCGCCGAGCGGTGGTCGCCGCGCTGGGACGGCCCCCGGGTGGAGCTGCTGGTGCCGCCGGACGAACTCGTCCCCGCCGTCCGCACGATGCTCGCCGAGCTGCCGGTGGCCGACCTGACCGTCGAGGAGGCGGGCCTCGACGAGGCGTTCCTCGACCTCTACCGCAACTCCGAGGAGCGGCCGTGATCGCGCCCACCGTCAGCCGCCGCCTGCCCCTGGTCTGGCTCGCCCTGCACCGGCGGCGCCGGATGCTGCTCGGGCTGCTGCTGGGCATCGTCGTCTTCGAGACCCTGATCGTGGTCATCACCAGCACCGTCCCGCCCGGGCAGCTGTTCGGCGCCCGCCGCACCCCGCCCGGCGCGTTCAAGGCCTTCAGCGGCTCCAACGGCGACGTCTCCATCGCCAGCTATCCCGGGCTGCTCGGCGCCGGGCTCACCCACCCGTTCTGGATCGCCCTCCAGCTGACCGTCATCGGCTCGCTCGGCGCCGCCGCCGTCGCGGCCGACGTCGAGTCCGGCACCATCGAGCTGCTGATGACCCGCCCGGTCTCGCGCCGCCGACTGCTCGCCGAACGGGCCGGCGCCCTGATGGCGGCATCGGTGCTGATGAACGCCGCGGCCACGCTGACGATCGCGCTCGGCGTGGCGCTCTCGTCGGAGCTGCGTGCCGCCGTGCCGGAGGGCGGGGTGTTCGCCGCCGGACTGCTGGGCTGCGCCCTGACGTTCAGCCTGGCCGGGCCGGTGCTGGCGGTCTCGGCGTTCACCCGGCGCCGCGCGTACGTGGTCGGCGCGGCGGTGACGCTCGGCGCGGTCGGCTTCGCGCTCAACTTCATCGCCCTGGCGTGGTCCCCGGTCGCGTCGCTGCGGTACGTCAGCCCGTTCCACTACTACACGCCCGGCGACGCGCTGGCCCACGGGGGCGTGCCGTGGGCGTCGTTGGGGGTCCTGGTGGCGGTGGGTGCGGTGGGGCTGCTGGTGGCGTTCCGGCTGCTGGAGCGGCGGGACCTGGCGATCTGAGCGGTGCGTCGGACCGGCTTCGGCCAGGTCGGGGGCGCGGCACGGCTCGGCGTGTGAGGGCATGGGAGGCTACCCGGGTACGACCGCAGCCTGTGACCCGGAGCCCCGCCATGGACCGTCCGCCCGCCACCTTCCGTCTCGACGCCACCGCCTCCGGCCACCCGGCGGGGATCCTCGACGCCGCCGCCCAGGCCGAGCGGCGCGGCATGGACCGGCTGACGGTCGCCGAGACCGCGTACGACCCGTTCCTCCAACTGGCCCGTGCGGCCGACCGGACCGAGTCGATCGAGCTGGCCACCGGGATCGCGGTCGCCTTCGCCCGCACCCCGATGACCCTCGCCTACCAGGCCTGGGGGCTGCACGCGGCCTCCGGCGGACGGGCCGTCATCGGGCTGGGATCGCAGGTCAAGCCGCACATCGAGAAGCGCTTCGGGATGCCCTGGGACCGGCCGGCCGCGCGGATGCGCGAGTACGTGCACGCCGTGCGGGCGATCTGGCACAGCTGGCAGACCGGCGAACGGCTGCGCTTCCGCGGCGAGTTCTACACGCACACGATGATGACGCCGGTCTTCTCGCCCGACCCGATCGCCGCCGGGGTGCCCCGGATCCTGCTGGCCGGGGTCGGGCCGCTGATGACCCGGACCGCGGGTGCCGTCGCCGATGGCTTCCTCAGCCACCCCTTCTCCTCGCCCGCCTACCTGGCCGAGCAGGTGCTGCCCGGCCTGGCCGAGGCCCGGGCGCAGGCCGAGGCCGACGGCGCTCCGTGGACGGCGCGGCCGTTCGAGATCGCGGGGAGCGTGCTCACCGCCGCCGGCCGGACGAAGGAGGAGCTGGCGGCCAACCGCGCCGGGGTGCGCGAGCGGCTGGCGTTCTACGCGTCCACGCCCGCCTACCGGCCGGTGCTGGCCCAGCACGGGTGGGAGGACCTCCAGGAGCGGCTGCACCCGCTGTCGGTGCGCGGGCGGTGGCAGGAGATGGCGGAGCTGATCGACGACGAGGTGTTCGACACCTTCGCGGTGGCGGGCTCCGTGGCGGACGTCGCACGGGAGATCCGCCGCCGGTACGCGGGCCTGGTCACCCGGCTGTCCGTGAGCCTGCCCGAGGACGCGGACCCGGCGCTGGGGCTGGACGTCCTGGAGGCGGTCCGCGCGCTGGACTGAGCCCTCACGCGCCGGACTGAGCCTTCAGAAGGTCAGCATGTCCGGAAGTCAGCGCAGCAGCGCGAACACCAGGGCAGAGACCCCGCCGAGCGCCGTCCCGGCGAGCACCTGGGCGCGGGTGTGTGCGCGCAGGGCCAGCCGCGACCAGCCGACCGCGACCGGAACCGCCGCCGCGAACGGCAGCAGCCCCGGGCCGAACGCCAGCGCCAGGATCATCGCGGCGCCCCCGGCGACCGCGTTGTGGATCGAGATCTGCCACCCCACCGTGACGGCCAGCGCGGAGAGCAGCCCGACCAGCATCGCGACCACCAGTGCCCGCACGTCCGCCGGGGCGCCCAGCCCGTACAGCAGGCCCAGCCCGGCGGCGACGGAGACCAGGCTGAGCGCCATCGGCAGCACGCGCTGGCGGCGGATCCGGATGTGCTTGTCGGTGAGCGCGCCGCGCCGTACCCCGAGGGCGATCACGCCGATCGGCAGCACGCCGCAGAACAGCGCCGCGAACAGGCCCCAGCCGGCGCCCGCCCACCCGCCGGTGCTGTGGGCTCCGACGACCAGGAGCAGGCCGATGACGAGGTTCGCCGGCGCCAGCACGTCGGTGACGAGGCGGGCGGCCCGCTGGCGCGGCGAGGCGACCGCGTAGGCCGGCGGCTCGGGCGGGACGAAGGTGCCGGTGCCGCTCATGCGGCGGTGGAGGGGTAGGCGGGCGCGGTCAGGACGGTTCGGCGTTGCACGCGGACGAGCGTACCCGCGGGGTCTCAGGCACCTTGCACCGGCCGGACGGCGCGGCGCTCCCGCAGCGTCCGGAGCACCCGCCGGGTGGCGCGGGTGGCGACCGGGGGAAGCAGCTCCAGCGCCAGCCGGCGGGGAGTGGACTGCTGGACCGGCGCCTTCACCTGGTAGTTGAGGCGCAGCACGCGTGTCCCGGCGATGGTGTCCTCGTCCACGGTGTAGCCGTCCGCGCGCCAGTCCCGGCCGAGCAGCACCTCCCGGGCGGCCGCGGCGTCGCCCCAGGTGCCGTAGAACTTCATCGGGGTGAGCAGCACCGGCCGGAGCCCGCCGGTGAAGACCGCCTCCCAGACCGCCGCGGAGACGCCCGGGGTGTGCTCGGAACGGTAGTCGTCGAGCGCGACGAGGCCGTGCTCGCCGAGCGCGGCCCGGGCGACGGCGATGTCCCCGGCGACGTGCTCGTACAGGTGCGAGGCGTCGACGTGGACGAACCGGCAGCTGCCGGCCGGGATCCGGCCGTCGGCCAGCACCGAGGTGGGGGCCTGCACGATCTCCGGCAACTCGGTGTGGAAGGCGAGGTAGTTCGCCTCGAACGCGCTGCGGGTGAGGGTCTTCCGGTAGGACATCGCCATCTCGGCGGCGTTGTCCGCGTCGCCCGCGTCGGAGTCGAACAGGTCGCAGACGGTCAGCCGCTCGCCGGGGCGGAGGTGGTCACCGAGCAGGACGGCGCTGCGGCCGAGGTAGCTGCCGAGTTCGAGGATGTCGCCGGTGACGCCGGCCGCGCTCTGGGCGCAGAGCAGGTGGGCGAAGGCCGCCCGGTCGAGCCGGAAGAACCAGCCGGGGATGTCGTCCCGGTTCAGCGGCGCGGGGTGGGCGGCTGCGGTTTCGATCGTGGGCACGGCGGCCTCCATCGGTGCGGGCGGGGCCCGGTGGTGGGGTCACGCCGCGGTGGTGCCGTGGACGTGAGGCCGATCATCATAACGACGGCAGGGGCCGGTTGGACCAGATGTCGGACGGCATAATTCCGCTGCATCGCTCTGCCGTTCGGCAGGGGGCGTGCGGTCCGTTCGCGAGGGCCCCCGGCTCGGCCCCACGCCCTACGACCCGGCTCGACACGCCCTACGATCTGATCCGCCTACGACCCGGCCGCGTCCGCCTCCAACTGCTCGATCGTCTCCGCCAGCCAGGCTCGCTCCGCCGCCCCGGAGGCCCGGGCGACCAGGAGCATGCCCCGGCGGAACGGGTTCGGCTCCCCCTCGGCGGAGACCGGCTGCCCGTCCCCGTCGTAGAAGAAGCTGCTGGGCGCCTCCAGGAAGGCCAGCCGCCGGCGGAGCACCGCGGCCTGCCGGGCCGGGTCGCCCAGGTGGTGGAGGAAGGCGGCGAGGGCGAAGAAGCGGATCTGGTCGGTGATCTCCGCCTGCTCCGGATCGGCCAGCCGGCGCCGGAGTTCGGCCCGCCCCTCGTCGGTGAGTTCCAGCATCTGCCGCGGCGCTGCGCCGCTGCCGGGCTCGGTCCGGCGCAGCAGCAGTCCGGCCTTCTCCAGCCGGGTGATGGCGGGGTAGAGCGCGCCGTCGCTGACCGGCCGGACGTGCCCGGTCAGGCCGGTGATCCGGGACTTGAGCTCGTAGCCGTGCAGCGGCCGGTCGTACAGGAATCCGAGGATCGCGAGCGTCAGCACGGTCGTAGCCCTTTCGTCGGAGTGCGCCCGGTGTGTGCGCCGCCATGCTACCTCTTGTCGATGCGCATCGATTAGTTGTATCTCTATTAGAGGTAGCTACCTGGCCGAGGCCGTCGAGGCCGTTGCGTGCCGCCCTGGGGCGGCGGAGTGGGGAGAGGGCATGCGGGGAGAGAACATGCGCGGACACCTGACACGACTGACCGCCCTGGCCGGACCGGTCTACGCCGAACTCCTGTCGGGCGTGATCGCCTCGGTCATCGGCACCTTCTGGGTGGCCGGCCTCGGCGGGGCGGCCGTCGCCGCCGTCACCCTCGCGGGCACCGTGGAGAACCTGCTGCTCGGCCTCGTCCTCGTGGTCGGATCCGGCACCAGTCTGCGGCTCTCCCGCGCCCTCGGCGCCGCCGACGACACCGACGCCGCCCGCACCACCCGCGCGGCATGGCGGCTCTGCGCACTGGGCACCCTCGCACTCGCCGTCCCCGGCTTCCTGCTGCGCGAACGGCTGGCGGGCGCCTTCCTGGACGGCCCGGCGGCCGGGCTCGCCGCCGGCTACCTCGCCGTCGCGTTCCCCGCGTTCGGCCTGTTCTTCGGCCAGCGCGTCGCCGACGAGCTGTTCAAGGGCGCGGGCGACACCCGCACCCCGATGCGGATCGCGCTGCTGTCCAACGCGCTGCTGCTCGCCCTCGACCCGCTGCTCGTCCTCGGCGCGGGCCCGCTGCCGGGCCTCGGCGTGACCGGCGCGGCGCTGGCGCTGACGGTCTCCCGGGCGATGGCGTTCGCGGTCACGCTCCGGCTCCGGCCGCGAACGTCTGCTCCGGCCGCGGGGGTTGGAGTAGCCATGGGCCGGATCGTCCGGGCCGGATCACCGTTCGGCCTCGACTTCACCGCCCGGATGGCCGCCGGGACGGCCCAACTCGCTCTGGTCGCCGGCTTCGGTGTGGCGGCCGTCGCCGGCTACGGGGTCGGCTACCGCGTGCTGCTCGTCGTCACCATGGCGTTCTACGCGCTGCGGCAGGCCGCCGCGATCGAGGCCGCCCGCCTCACCGGCGCGGGCGAGAGCGCCGCGCTGCGCTCGCTGGGCCGCGCCACCGGGCGGCTCGCGGCCGTCCTCGGCGCGGGTGCGGCGGTGCTGACCGCCGTGGTGGCGGTCCCGGTGAGCGCGTTGTTCACCGACGACCCGGCCGTCGCCGGGCAGTCCGCCGGCTTCCTGCGCATGGCGGCGCTCTACCTGCTCCCGTACGCGCTCGTCGTGGCCCTCGGCGGCGTGCACCAGGCGGCGGGTGCCGGACGGTCGCTGGTGGTCGCCGTCGCCGTCGGCCTGGGTGCCCAACTCGCCTCCGCGACCGCCCTGTCGGGCCCGCTCGGGGTGACCGGCGTGTGGGCCGGCCTGACCGTCGGCGCGGCCGTCCAGCTCGCACTGCTGCTGGCGCTCACCCGCCGCCGGCCGGTCCCGCTCGCCGAGCCGTGCGACAGCGGTCGGCACGAGTCTCACACCGGACGGGCGGCCCACCCCACCCCCGCCCGCAGCTGAACGCTCCGCCCGGGAAAGCCGGTTGGACGTCCACGGCCCTGCCGACGACGGCGGCGCCCCGGCTTCCCGCCCGAGCCGGTGGGAAACCGAACGGCGTTTCAGGGACCGTGCTCAGCGCACCCCGGGAACGGCGCGCAGTTCCCCGATCCTGAGGAGCCGGGCGAGGAGAACGAACAGCAGGGCCATGGTGAGACCTCCCGCCGCCAGCGAAAGGATCGGCGCCCGGAAGTGGGCCGCCAGGCCGTTGGTACAGCCGGCGGCGACGAGCCAGCCCGCCGCCCCCGCGAGTGCCGCCGCCGCGGTCAGCTTGCCGTAGGTGCGGCAGATTCGGCGCCCGTCCAGCAGTCCCTGGGTGCGGCGCCGCAGCCGGAGCACGGTCAGTATCAGGCCGATGCCGTAGGAGAGCGCGTATGCGGCGGCCATCCCGGTGACCGCCCAGCGCGGCGGGAGCAGCAGGTGGCAGGCGGTGGCGAGGGCGATGTTCGTGCCACTGATCCACAGGGACAGGTGGAACGGGGTGCGGGTGTCGTCGAAGGCGTAGAAGCCGCGCAGGAAGAGGTACTGGGCGGAGAAGGGAATCAGTCCGAGCCCGAAGGCCTGCAGCATGTGCCCCAGGGGGAGGACGGCGGCGACGTCGGTGGTGCCGTGGGCGAACAGGAGTCGGGCGATCCGGGGGCCGAAGGCGAGGAAGGCGAAGGCGGCCGGGACGATGACGACGCCGCTGACCCGAAGTGCTCGCGAGAGGTCGGCGCGCAGGTCGCTGATGCGCTGTTCGATGACCGCCCGACTCATGTGCGGCAGCAGGGCCGTGACCAGGGTGACGGTGACGATCGCCTGGGGCAGTGTCGTGACCCTGGTCGCCCTGGTCGAAGAGCAGCTACCGCACCTCAAGCGCGACGCGCTCGGTCACACGTTCATGAAGAGCCTCCGCCGCGGATCAGCCGCAGCGAAGGCCTCGCGCTCTTGGGCTCATGCTCAGCCTCCTGCTCGGCCACCAGGTCGGCCGCCACTCGGGCGCCCATCGCGCGCAGTTGGGCCTTGTACTCCTCGTCGGCCTCCTCGTCGCCCGGGTAGGCGGCCACGTAGCGGATCCCGTGCTCGTCCTCCCAGGCGTAGCTGCGGTACTGCGTCAGTGCCTCATCCGTCACGGGGAACCTCCGGTCCTCGCCTGCGGGGTGACCCTCCGTAGGCAACCAGCCTGCACCGGGACCACGGCCACGACGCAGGTGCCTCACGGACGGCACGGTACTGACTCCGGCGGTCCGCGCAAGCGGAAGCGTTGGATCAGCACCGGAAAGGAGGACCGATCGCGCTCCGGAGTTGCCGGCGGGTCAGCGCACGACTGTTCGGACGATCGTGGCTCGGCCGCCGACTCGGACGTGGTGTTCCGGGCGGCTGCGGTCGATGGTCGCGGTGATGGTGGACGGGTTGCCGAGGTGATCGCCCATGTCGACGGTGAGGCGGTCCGTACCGGATCGGGCCGCGTGCGCGGCCAGGCAGGCCGTGCTGTTGGCGTTGGCGATGTCCTCGGGGACGCCGATCGACGGGGCGAACATCCGGGCTTCCGCCCGGCCGTGCCGGTCGGGGACCGAGTAGACGTAGCAGCCCAGCAGGCCGAAGCGGTCGCTGGCTGAGCGCAGCAGGGCGAAGTCCGGAGCGAGGCGGCCCAGTTCGGCGCGTGACCGGACGGGAAGCAGAAGCCTCGGCCGTCCGTTCGACGCCACACAGGCCTCTCCGGCGACGGCGAGTCCGAGGCTTGCCGCGATCGCCTCCAGCTCGGGTGCCCGGGCGTCGCGCAGGCTCACCGGGCCCAGGCCGAACGACGCTGTCACGCCGCCGCCCCCGACTCGGGTGGCCCGGCCTTCGAAACGGCGGCTCGCCGTGTGCAGGACGGCGTGGTAGTCGGGGGCGCCGTCACGTTCGGCGAGCAGCGCCAAGGCGGCGACGGTGCCGTGGCCGCAGGCGGGCAGTTCGCCCTCGGCGGTGAAGAACCGGAGCGTGTGGGACGGACGGCCGTGCTCGATTCCGGTCGCGCGGATGAAGACGGCGTGCGAGGTTCCCAACTCCTCGGGAATGCGGGCTCGTTCGTCATCGCCGAACGGTGCGTCGTCGAGAACCGCGGTCGGACTGCCGCCCCTGCCGTCTCGCTGGCAGGCGTCGACGATCGCTACCTCGGGCATGGCACCGGGCCGGTCGTGAGCAGCATCGTCAGGTCCAGTGCGGGCGCGCTGTGCGTCAACGCGCCGACGGAGATGAGGTCGACGCCCGTCTCGGCGATGGCGTGGACGCCGTCCAGGCGGACGGTGCCCGAGGCCTCCAGCAGGATCCGGGAGGCGTCCGGGCGCTCGGCCCGGATCTTCACGACCTGCTCGATCTCGGCCACCGGCATGTTGTCGAGCATGATCCAGCGGGCCCCGGCATCGAGGGCTTCGACGGCCTGGCCGACGGTCTGCACCTCGACATCGATCTCCACGGTCCGCCCGGTGCGCGCCATCCCGCGGCGGACCGCCTCGATCGCCGCGGTGACCCCGCCTGCGGCGGCGATGTGGTTCTCCTTGAGCAGCACCATCGCCGACAGGTCGAGCCGGTGGTTGCGGCCGCCGCCGGCGGTCACCGCGTACTTGTCCAGGGCACGCAGGCCAGGTGCCGTCTTGCGGGTGTCCAGAACGCGTGCGCCCGTCCCGGCCACGGCCTGGACGAAGTGGTCGGTCAACGTGGCGATGCCGCACATGCGCTGCAGGAAGTTCAGCGCCGTGCGCTCCCCGGTGACCAGGCTGCGCGCCGAACCGGAGAGGCGCACGAGGACGTCGCCGTCGGCCACCCGGGCACCGTCGGCGACGGCGGCCACGACCTTGACCTCGGGGTCGACCTGGGCGAAGACCTCGGCGACGATGGGGAGTCCGGCGGCTGTCCCGCTCTGCCGGGAGCGGATCTCGGCCACGGCCGCCAGGCCTTCCGGAACGCTCCACGTGGTGGTGATGTCCTGCCCGGCCGCGTCCTCGGCCAGGGCGGCGGCAACGGCGTTCCGCGCCGCCTCCCAGGGGAACTCTGTCGTGGTCATCTGGTCTCCAGCTTGAAGTGATGGAGGTGAGGTGTCCGCGCGTGAGGTGGCGCCTGCGCGCGGACGGCGGTCAGGGACCGATCACGGCTGGCTCTGTCCGTCGCCGCAACAGGGCGGCGCGTCCTCAAGCTCGTCCGCCCACCGCCGTGACCACTCGGCGAGCGGACGCAGCGCCTCGCGCGCGTCGTGACCGAGGGGGGTGAGGGCGTAACTGCCGTTGGACAGCCGTTCGGTGAGCCGGGCCTCCTGGAGCTCGGTGAGTCGCTGCCGAAGGACACTTGACGACATGTCGTCGCAGCGTTGCTGCAGGAGCCGGAATCCGAGTGGCTCGTGCCGCAGCTCCCAGAGGATGCGCAGACTCCAGCGGCGTCCGAACAGGTCGAGTGCAGCCATCACCGGTCGGCCCGTGGTGGAGCCACGGACCGGTTGGCTCGGCCTGGGTGTCGACGACACGCTCGGATCCCCCCGTCAGCCCTACTGCTTCGGATTTCGAAACGGTAGCATCGCGCATCGCGGCCATGCTTCGATTTTCGAAGCGCGAGCGGTGCGCCCGCCGCCGGGGAGCCGGGTGGCGAGGAGGGCCCCGAGGGCGGCGATGGCCGCCAGGGCGAGGGCTCCGGGGGCCAGGGCCGCGCCGAGTGCCGCGTGGCCGGCGACGGTGGTGGCGAGGGCGACCCCGAGGGTGGGCCCGATGTTCATCGCGGTCTGCTGGAGGCCGCCCGCCACGCCGGCGTCGGCGGTGGACGCGCCGCGGACGACGATCGCCGTGGCGGTGGCCATCACCGCGCCGAACCCGGTGCCGAGCAGCAGGAAGCCCGCGCCGATCTCGACCGCCCCCGACGACCGGTCGAGCCGCGAGATCAGCAGCACTCCGGCGGTGATCAGGATCATCGCCAACAGAACGGTTGCACGGGTGCTCTGACGTTTCGTCAGCCATGCCGAGGCGGGCGCCGCGAGCACCATCGTCACGGCGAGCGGCACTCCCCGCAGGGCGCTCTGCAACGGGTCGAGCGCGAGCACGTCCTGAAGGAAGTACGTGGCCAGGAAGAGCGTCCCGAAGATCGCCGCCGACGCCGTGAGCAGCACGCCCAACGCCGGTGCCACCTCGGGCGAGCGCAGGACGGCGGGCGGCAGGAGCGGACGGGCGGCGCGCTGCTCGTGCCGGGCGAAGGCGAGGCCGAGGGCGACGGCCGCGGCCAGGCCGAGCATGCTGCCGGGCGACCAGCCGCGGGCCGGCAGGCCGACCAGGGTGTGCACCAGGCAGGCCAGGGTGAGCGCGAGCAGTGCCGCGCCCGGCAGGTCGAGCCCGGCGGCGCCTTCGGCGGGGCCGGGCCCCGGCATCGGGACGGCGAGTGCGAGCAGCCCGGCGGCCGCGGCGGGCAGGATGGTCAGGAAGAACACCGCCCGCCAGCCGAGGTGGGCGGTGAGCGCGCCGCCCACCAGCGGTCCGGCGGCCGCCGAGAGACCGATGGCGCCGGTGCGCACCGCGATCGGTGTGGCGATCCTGTCGGCGGGCCAGACGGCGCGCAGCATGCCGAGAGTGGCGGGCTGCAGGAGCGCGCCTGCGACGCCCTGGACGACCCGCAGGGCGATCACCCAGTCGATGCCGGGTGCCAGGCCGATGCCGACCGAGGCGGTGGCGAAGCCTGCCACGCCGATGGCGAACACGCGCCGGTGGCCGTACCGGTCGCCGAGGCGGCCGGCGAAGACGAGCAGGGCGGCGACGGCGATGAGGTAGCCGGTGCTGGTCCACTGGACGGCGTTGGCGGAGGCGTGCAGGTCGCGCTGGAGGCTGGGCTGGGCGACGGTGAGCACGGTGCCGTCGAGGGCGACGACGACGGCGCCGGTGATGCTGGCGGCGAGGGTGAGGCGTTGCCGCCGGGCGGGGCTCATCGCCGCTCCGGGCCGAGGTGGGCGTCCAGGGCGGCGCGCAGCAGCGGTTCGACGTCGTCCCCGCCGGTGACGAGGCGCAGACTGCCCCAGGCGCGCAGCTGGGCGAGGCCGTGCAGGTTCGCCCAGAGCGCGGCGGTGACGACGTCGCTGGGTGTGTCGTCGGAGGTGCCGGGCAGAGGGCGGACCTCGGCGACCAGGCGGGCGAAGGTGCGGAACAGCGGCAGGGTGGTCTGCCGCAGTTCGGCTCCGCTGCCCTCCAGCAGGTCGTGACGGAACATCAGCTCGAACATGCCGGGATTGGCGGCGGCGAACCGGAGGTAGGCGCGGGCGAGCCCGGCGATCCGGGCGCGGGCGTCGGCGCCGCTCACGGCGGCCACCGCATCGGTGCCGGCCAGGGCGTCGGTGAGCTTCCCGAAGCCGTGCTGGGCGATGGCGGCGAGCAGTTCACGGTGGGTGGGGAAGTAGCGGCGCGGCGCTCCGTGCGAGACCCCGGCCTGCCGGGCGATCTCCCGCAGGCCCAATGCCTGGACGCCGTCCCGGGTCACCAGCTCGACTCCGGCGGCCACCAGGCGGGCGCGCAGGTCTCTCTCCTGTTCGGTCATAGACACTGTCTACCAGAGGTGGGTAGACAGTGTCTACTCGCAGGTGTGCGGAGTGGCCGGGCACAATCGGCCGTATGGACGAAGGCGGAGAACCGGCCTGCTGGCTGGACCAGGTGTGCCCGGAGTGCGGGTTGCTGCACGAGCGGCCCGGGCCCGGAGCGTGCGAGCGCTGCGGCGCCGAGCCGGACTCGGACCCGCCGGGCGAGGACGGCTGAGACGACTGAGCCCCGGCCCGGCGCGTCGGCCGGACCGGGGCGTCGAAAGCGTCGACCGGTGGCCGGCTACTGCGGCGGCTGGTCGCGGAACTGGTCCTTGACCTGTTCCTGGCCGGTGTCCACCTGGCTGCTGAACTTGCCCTGGGTGTGCTCGTCGACGGCGTCCCCGGTCCTGTCGACGGACTTCTCGGCCTGCTCCTCGTGGCCCTTCAGCAGGCCCTTGAGCTTATCCAACACGGACATGGTCACACTCCCTGGAGAGACGGCCCCACCATTCCAGGATCACCGCGCGACCGGATGTCCGCATCCCGCCGCCGTCATGCCGTCACCGTCCCGTCATGCTCCCGACGGACGTGGCGGTCTTGGCAGGATGGTGGCGGTCATGTCAAATCGAGAGTCCGCGGACCGAGGACCATGCCCGCAATGCCGCGGTCTGACGGCCGGGCGGGCCCGCTGCCGTCCTCGGGCGGCGGGCCCACCCGGCCGTCAGATCCGCTCGTCCGGTCCGGTCGAAGGGGCGAGCTCCCACCCGGGCTTCGAACATGCTGCGCTCCTCGTGGACGTCGCCCCAGGTGGGTGCGGTGCGAGCACCGTAGCGGAGGCCACTGACAAGTCGGCCCCGGGCGGGTACGGTGCCGCGCGGAGCGCATCCGCCGAGACCCGGGGGGTGCGCCGGGTCCGGTCCTGCCACCATGGGACCGAGATCACGACACCGTGACACCCTCGGAGGAGTCAGCAACATGAGCACGCACTACGACGTCGTCGTTCTCGGCGCGGGCCCGGGCGGCTACACCGCCGCCGTCCGCTCCGCCCAGCTGGGCCTGAAGACCGCCGTCATCGAGGCCAAGTACTGGGGTGGCGTCTGCCTGAACGTCGGCTGCATCCCCTCCAAGGCCCTGCTGCGCAACGCCGAGCTGGCCCACATCTTCACCAAGGAGGCCAAGACCTTCGGCATCAAGGTCGAGGGCCAGGTCACCTTCGACTTCGGCGACGCCTTCCGCCGCAGCCGCTCGGTCGCCGACGGCCGGGTCAAGGGCGTCCACTACCTGATGAAGAAGAACGGCATCACCGAGTACGACGGGTGGGGCACGTTCGTCGACGACCACACCATCCAGGTCGCGCTCAGCGGTGGCGGCTTCGACGTCGTCACCTTCGACCACTGCATCATCGCCTCCGGCGCCACCACCCGCCTGCTGCCCGGCACCAGCCTGAGCGACCGCGTGGTCACCTACGAGGAGCAGATCCTCACCGAGCAGCTGCCGGAGAGCATCATCATCGCGGGCGCCGGCGCGATCGGCGTCGAGTTCGCGTACGTGCTGCACAACTACGGCGTGAAGGTCACCATCGTCGAGTTCCTGGACCGGATGGTGCCGCTGGAGGACGTCGAGGTCTCCACCGAACTCGCCAAGCAGTACCGCAAGCTGGGCATCGAGGTGCTGACCTCCACCCGGGTCGAGTCGATCGACGACAGCGACCCGAACGCCAAGGTGAAGGTCACCGTCACCAAGGACGGGCAGCAGCAGGTCCTGGAGGCCGACAAGGTGCTCCAGGCGATCGGCTTCGCGCCGCGCGTCAACGGCTACGGCCTGGAGAACACCGGCGTCAAGCTCACCGACCGCAATGCCATCGCGGTGGACGGGCGCGGCCGCACCAGCGTCGACCACATCTTCGCGATCGGCGACGTCACCGCGAAGCTGATGCTCGCCCACGCTGCCGAGACGATGGCCGTGATCGCCGCCGAGACCATCGGCGGGGCGGAGACCATGGAGGTCGACTTCGTCATGATCCCGCGCGCCACCTACTGCCAGCCGCAGATCGCGTCCTTCGGCTACACCGAGGCGCAGGCCCGCGAGCTGGGCTACGACGTCAAGGTCGCCAAGTTCCCGTTCACCGCGAACGGCAAGGCGCACGGCCTCGGCCACCCGATCGGCTTCGTCAAGGTCATCAGCGACCAGAAGTACGGCGAGCTGCTCGGCGCCCACCTGATCGGCCCCGAGGTCACCGAGCTGCTCCCCGAGCTGACGCTGGCCCAGCAGTGGGACCTCACCGTCCACGAGGTCGCCCGCAACGTCCACGCCCACCCGACCCTTGGCGAGGCCGTCAAGGAGGCCGTCCACGGCCTGGCCGGTCACATGATCAACATGTGACGAATCGTTCCTGCGCAGGGCCGACACAGGGCCGGCCGCCCTGTCGCTTCGCCCCGCCGAGTCGCTGCTCGGCGGGGCGAACCGCGTTTTGGTGAGCGGCACTTCAAAGATTCGCTTTCGAACATATCGATGCCGGTTATGGCAAAACTCATTCGTTCGAGTGAGTTTGCAGGCTTTGCTCCCCGTGCGCGCTGGGATGACGCAATCCGGTGGAATCGAACGTTCTCACGTCAACGCAATGCGGGGGTAACAATCTCCGGTGCGGGCTGGGGATCGGCAGATCCATCGGACCCCGCAGGACGTGCGCGCCGTATGGCGATCTGACGCCACGTCGGATCATCGATTCCGGATAGGGGACCAGCCATGACCACCGAGGCCGTTCAGCAGAACCAGCAGAGCCTCAGTACCTCCGCCGCGCGGAACCTCGCCACCACCACCAAGACAGTGCCGCAGATGCTCGGGATCACCCCCCGGTACCTGCTGCGCGCCCTGCCCTGGGTGGACCTGGAGGCGGGCGTCTACCGGGTCAACCGCCGCCGGGGCTTCATCCTCGGCGACGGGCTGATCAGCACCTACGTCGACGGCGACGGCGCCACCCGGGTGATCGCCGAGGACCTGCGCGAGCTGGGCTTCCTCAGCCAGGTCGACAGCCCGCTGCTCACCGCGCTCGCGAACGGGTTCGTCGAGCGCGAGGTCGCGCCCGGCGACATGATCGTCGACTCCGGCGCCCCGGCTGAGCAGCTGCACATCATCGCCTTCGGCCGCGCCGAGAAGCGCGCCACCGGCGAGTACGGCGAGGACGCCCTGCTGTCCGTCCTCGGCGAGGGGGACTACTTCGACGCCTCCGCCTGGGCCACCGGGGCCGAGACGTCCTACCGGGTCAAGGCCGTCACCGCGTGTACGGTGCTCTCGCTCGACCGCCGGATGCTCGCCGAACTCGCCGACCGGGAGCCCTCGTTGCGCGCGCGGATGGACGAGTTCGCCGCCGCCGGCCACGGCTCGGCCGACCCCGAGCACCCGATCGACCTCCACTCGGGCCACACCGGCGAGCCGTACCTGCCGGAGACCTTCGTGGACTACGAGGAGAGCCCGCGCGAGTACGAGCTGAGCATCGCGCAGACCGTCCTGCGGGTGCACACCCGCGTCTCGGACATCTACAACTCCTCCATCGACCAGGTCCAGGCCCAGCTGCGGCTGACCGTCGAGGCGCTGCGCGAGCGCCAGGAGTGGGAGATGCTCAACCACGCCGAGTACGGCCTGCTGAACAACGTCGTACCGAGCCAGCGCGTCCGCACCCGCAAGGGCGCGCCCACCCCGGACGACCTGGACGAACTGCTCGCCAGGGTCTGGAAGCAGCCCGCGTTCTTCCTGGCCCACCCGAGGGCGATCGCCGCGTTCGGGCGCGAGTGCACCCGGCGCGGGGTGCCGCCGCAGATCGTCGAGCTGTTCGGCAGCCCGTTCCTGACCTGGCGCGGCGTGCCGCTGCTGCCCTCCGACAAGCTCGACCTCAAGGGCTCGGCGAGTTCGGCGCCCGGCACCACCAACATCCTGCTGATGCGTGTGGGCGAGGACCGGCAGGGCGTGGTGGGCCTGCGTCCGTCGAAGGTCCCGGACGAGGCCGAGCCGGGTCTGTCGGTGCGGCCGATGGGCGTCGACCGGCAGGCCATCACCTCCTACCTGGTGACCAGCTACTTCTCGACCGCAGCGCTGGTGGACGACGCCATCGCGGTGCTCCAGAACGTCGAGGTGTCGAACTACCATGACTACTCCTGACGGATTCGGGCGCGGCTCCGGGATCCACGGAATGGCCCAACGTCCCTCAGGCGGAGCAGACTTGACGAACGCCTACCCGGGCCAGGCCGCCTCGCCGGCGGCAGCCACCCCGTCGACGGCAACGGCCCTGCCCACGGCAGCCACCCCGTCCACGGCAACCGCCCTGCCCGGCGCGGCCGTTGCGGCGCCCCCGGTCCCGCTCCCCGAGGCGCTCGCCCACGCCGCGGGCGGCCCCCTGTACTGGATGCCGACCCAGGACACCCCGCCCACCCCGACGACTCCTCTGGTACCACCCGCCGCACCCACCAGCGGGTTCGACGTCGAGGCCATCCGCCGCGAATTCCCGCAGCTGCACCGGGAGGTGAACGGCCGCCCGCTGGTCTGGCTGGACAACGGGGCCACCACCCTCAAGCCCCGCCAGGTGGTCGAGGCGATCGCCGAGCACTACGCGACCGGCACCTCCAATGTCCACCGCGGTGCGCACACCCTCGCCAAGCAGGCCACCCAGATCTACGAGGAGGGCCGCGCCGAGGCCGCCAAGCTGCTCGGCACCCCGGACCCGGACGAGATCGTCTTCGTCCGGGGCACCACCGAGGCGGTCAACCTGGTGGCGCAGAGCTGGGGCCGGGCCAACCTCGGGCTCGGCGACGAGATCCTGGTCTCGGCGGCCGAGCACCACTCCAACCTGGTGCCCTGGCAGCTGATCGCCAAGGAGCGCCGGGCCCGGGTCGTCCCGATCCCGCTGCTCCCCGACGGGCAGCTGGACCAGGACGCGTACCGGGACCTGCTCGGCTTCCGGACCAAGCTGGTGGCGCTCACCCACGCGTCGAACGTGCTGGGGACGGTCCCCCCGGTGGCCGAGATGACCGCGCTCGCCCACCGGTACGGCGCCAAGGTGCTGGTCGACGGCGCGCAGGCGGTGAGCCACTTCCCGGTGGACGTCACCGCGCTGGACGCCGACTTCTACACCTTCTCGGGGCACAAGATCTTCGCCCCGACCGGAATCGGCGTGCTCTACGGCAAGCGGGACCTGCTGGAGGCCATGCCTCCGTACCAGGGCGGCGGCAACATGATCGACTCGGTGAGCTTCGACGAGACGACCTACGCCCCCGTCCCGCACCGGCTGGAGGCGGGCACCGGCCACATCGCCGGAGTCGCCGGCCTGCGCGCGGCCCTGCGGTACCTGTCCGGGCTGGACCGGCAGGCCGCCACCGCGCACGAGGAGCAGCTCACCGCGTACGCCATGGCCGCGCTGGCCACCGTGCCGGGGCTGCAGCTGATCGGCAACGCGCCGGGGAAGATCGGGGTGCTGACCTTCCTGCTCGCCGGGACCGACCCGATCGACCTCGCCGGCGCGCTCGACCAGCAGGGCATCGCGGTGCGCGCCGGCCACCACTGCGCGCAGCCGGCACTCGCCGCCTTCGGGCTGCAGAGCGCCGTCCGGGCCTCGCTGGCCCTGTACAACACCGTCCAGGACGTCGACGACCTGGTGGCCGCCCTCCAGGGCATCCAGGCGGCCACCGCCGCTTCGTAACCGACGGACGACGGACGACGGACGACGGACGGGAGGGCGGGCACCGGCTTTGGTGCCCGCCCACTCCCTTGCGCCCGACGCCCCCGTGGGGGTGCGCTGCTCGGTAGGCCGCAACCCCGAAGATGCCCGGGACGGGGCGGGCCGACCAGCATGGGACCGTGCCGCCGTGTGGGACGGCGGCGGGGCGGAGGGGAAACATGCCGACGGTCCTCGGTTCGCTTCGTCGGCTGGTGCTGGCGCCCTCGCCGGCGGAGGTGACGTTCGCCCGGCGCGGGTTCCCGGTGGCCCCGTCGCCGGTGACGCGGCGGCTGGAGGCGGTGCCGCAGGCGGTGGTGTGCGGGTTCGAGTGGGGGATCGAGGCCGGCGATCCGCGGGAGATCGAGGGGCGGCTGGGCCTGGTCGACCCGGAGCAGCGCGGGTTCGCGTTCGAGGGGGCGACGATGGCCTTCACCGTGCTGGACGCGATGGGGCGCGGCCGGCGCACCCGGGACCTGCTGACGGGGGCCGGGCAGCCGCACATCTTCCTCGCCTACATCGGGATCGGCTTCGCAATGGCGCGGCTGCCCCGGCGCCTGTGGCCCAAGGTGCTGCCGGATCTGACGGGTACTGCGTACCACCCGACGATGAGCTGGCTGGCGGTCGACGGGTACGGCTTCGACCTCGCGTACTTCCACACCCGGCGCTGGGTGGACGAGCAACAGGTGCCCCGCCCGTACCCGTGGCAGGGGGCGCCGGAGTACTTCCCCCGCGCGGTGGACCAGGGGATCGGGCGGGCGCTGTGGTTCATCCACGGCGCGCAGCACCGTCAAGTCGCGGCCGCGGTGAGGAAGTTCGCCGAGCACCGGCAGGCCGACCTGTGGAGCGGGGTGGGCCTGGCCGCGACGTTCGCGGGCGGGTGCGGCGCCGAGGCGCTCGCGGAGCTGTGCGACGAGGCGGGGGAGCACCGGGCGGAGCTGGCGCAGGGGTCGGTGTTCGCGTCCAAGGCGCGGGTGTACGCGGGCTTCGTTCCCGGGCACGGTGAGGTCGCCTCGGCGGCGCTGACCGGCCTGTCGGCCGCGGACGCGGCGGCGCTCGGCGACGAGTGCGCCGTCCACTCCGATCCGGCGACGGCGCCCACCGGCCTTCCGGCGTACGAGTTGTGGCGCCGGAATGTGCGTGTGCGGCTCGCCCAGGACGGTCGGGCGGCGACGGTCACGGAATAGCCTTCCGGGCGTCCTGAATTCCACGAAGCAGAGCATTCGCGAAGAAGCTTCCATCCGCCAGAACGGGAATTATTGGGGTAAAGGCTCGTCAATCTCCGTGTCATGAAAGGAGAGCAGAGTGCCAAGCCCGTTGCGGATGTTGCGTCGGCGCATCCTGACCCCGAACGTCGCCGAGACCCAGCTGGCCCGACGTGGTTTCCACGTGAAGACACCGGACGCCCGGGAGCTCCTGGAGACCGTCGGGAGCCGCTTTCTCGAAGGCTATGCGTACGCGATGGAGGCCGGTACGCCCGCCGAGGCGGAGACCCGGCTGGAAACCGTCCCCGCCCGGTTCCGCGGTTTCGCCTACGAGGGGGCCGGCATGGGTTTCGCCATGCTGGACGGACTGCCGCTGCCGGGTCGTGGAAGGGTGGGGGAATTCCTCGCCGGGCGGGGGGCCCGCCACAACTACATGGTCTACGTGGGAATCGGCTGGGCGATGGCGCGACTGCCCCGGTTCCGCTGGCCCGACATCACCGGACTGGACCCGCTGCTGCGCTGGCTGGTGCTGGACGGCTACGGGTTCCACCAGGCGTACTTCCGCACCGAGCAGTACGTGCACGGGCGGCACCGGGAGCGGTCGTTCCCCTGGCCGGCCGACGACTCGCCCGGGTACGTGAGCCGCGCGATCGACCAGGGCGTCGGCCGCGCGCTGTGGTTCGTCGGCGGCACCGACCCCGACGTCGTCGCCACGCTGATCGAGAAGTTCCCCGAGCGGCGGCACTCCGACCTGTACGGCGGGGCGGGCCTGGCCGCGGCCTACGCGGGCGGCGTGGACGAGGCGGAGCTGAGGGCCTTCCAGGACCGGGCGGGCATCCACCGCGCCATCGTCGCCCAGGGGGCCGCCTTCGCCTGCGAGGCCCGCATCCGGGCCGGGCTGCTCGGCCCGCACACCGAGCTCGCCGCGCAGGTCCTCTGCGGGACGGACGCCGCCGCGGCCGCCAAGGTCACCCAGGACCTGCGCCCCACCGGGCGGTCGACCGGCCCGGTGCCGTCCTACGAGACCTGGCGCCAGGCCATCGCCGACACGTTCACCGCCGCGAGGAGCTGACCGATGCCCACCGTCCTTGGCCGGATCCGCCTGCAACTGCCCGGCATCATCGCCGTGCTCGCCATCGTGACCGGCTACTTCCTGGTCCTCCCGCCGACCACGTCCGCCGCCGAGCAGGACCGGATGGCGAGCCGCTTCCACTTCACGGCGCTGCCCATCGAACTGCCGCCCGCGAGCAAGCACCAGACCATCCGCACCGTCAACCAGGACTACGAGCACATCCGCGCGTGGATCTCCTCGGTCGGCGCGGCCATCACCATGACGGACCTGCGCGGCACCGGCAAGTCCGGGGACCTCTGCCTCGTCGACACCCGGACCGACCAGGTCGTGGTCACCCCGGTCCCCGGCTCGGACGGCACCCGCTACGCGCCGTTCGCGCTCGACGCGGCACCCCTGCCGATGAACGAGTACATCGCCCCGATGGGCTGCGTGGCGGGCGACTTCAACGAGGACGGCCGCACCGACCTGCTGGTCTACTACTGGGGCCGCACGCCGGTCCTCTTCCTCGGCAGGCCCGACGCCACCACGCTCGACGCACACGCCTTCCAGCCGGTCGAGCTGGTCCCCGGACCCAACGAGACCGACGGCAAGTACACCGGCGCGCAGTGGAACACCAACACCGCCACCGTCGCCGACTTCGACGGCGACGGCCACCAGGACATCTTCATCGGCAACTACTTCCCCAACGGCCCGGTCCTCAACGACCAGGTCAGCGGCGGCGTGGTGATGAACCACTCGATGTCCCACGCGCAGAACAGCGGCGGCAAGTACATCCTGCGCCGGACCGGCGGCAACGTCGGCGACAAGCTGTCCGCCGGCTTCGAGTGCTCCGACGACGCCTTCCCCGACGAGGCGAAGCACGGCTGGTCGCTCGCCTCCAGCGCGATCGACCTGGACGGCGACCAGCTGCCCGAGCTCTACGTCGCCAACGACTTCGGCAACGACCGGATGCTCCACAACGTCTCCAGCCCCGGCCACCCGAAGTTCGTCACCGTCACCGGCCCGCGCGACGCCACCACGCCCAAGTCCAAGATCCTCGGCAACGACTCCTTCAAGGGCATGGGCGTCGACTTCGGCGACCTCGACCGCAAGGGCCTCTACGACCTGTTCGTCAGCAACATCACCGCCTCCTTCGGCATCGAGGAGAGCAACTTCCAGTTCATGAACACCGCGCGGGACAAGGCCGACCTGCGCGCCCAAATGGACGACGGCACCGCCCCGTTCGAGGACCGCAGCGCCGCGGCCGGCACCGCCTGGTCCGGCTGGGGCTGGGACGTGAAGATGGGCGACTTCGACAACAGCGGACAGCTGGCGATCGTCCAGGCGACCGGCTTCGTCAAGGGCGGGACCAACCGCTGGCCCCAGCTCCAGGAACTCGCCACCGCCAACGACGCCCTGCTCGACAACCCGTGGTGGTGGCCCAACGTCAAGGCGGGCGACGATCTCGCCGGCGACCAGACGCTGCGCTTCTTCGTCAAGGGCACGGACGGCCACTACAGCAACCTGGCCGGCCGGCTCGGCCTCGCCGTCCCGGTGCCGACCCGCGGCATCGCCACCGGCGACGCGTACGGCAACGGACGGCTCGACTTCGCGGTGGCCCGCCAGTGGGACGCCCCGGTCTTCTACCGCAACGACAGCCCCGACCCCGGCGCCTACCTCGGCCTGCGGCTCACCTACGACACCCCGGACGCGGCCGGCCCGCTGCCCGCCCCCGGATCCCCCGTGATCGGCGCCCAGATCGAGGTCACCACACCCGACGGGCGCAAGCTCATCGACCGGGTGGACGGCGGCAGCGGCCACTCCGGCAAGCGCAGCCACTACGTGCACATCGGACTCGGCCAGGGAGTCTCCGGCCCGCTGCCGGTGAAGCTGCAGTGGCGGGACCGCACCGGCCAGGTGCACACGCAGACCGTGACGCTCAGCCCCGGGTGGCACTCGCTCCAACTCGGCAGCCAGGCCAAGGAGAAGTGACGGACATGGCAGACAAGGCCCCGACCACGAAGCAGACGGCCCACCAACCAGCGCCGCCCGAAGCGGCCGCCAGGCCGGCCACCGCCTCCCGGCACGAGCCGAAGGTCGTCATCGCGCTGCGCCGCTTCGCGATCTCGATCACCGTCTTCAACATCCTCGGCTACACGGTGCTCGGCTTCGAACAGCCGTGGACCTGGCCGCTGATCGCCCTCGCCACCGCCTACACCACCGAGACCGCGCTGGAACTGGTCGGCGCCAAGGTGGAGGGCCGCCGCCCGCGCTTCCTCGGCAACGGCCTGCCCGGGATGCTGGAGTTCCTCTACCCGTCGCACATCACCGGCCTGGCCCTCAACATGCTGACCTACGTCAACGACCGGCTCCCCGTGATGATGTTCGGCGTGGTCTTCGCGGTGAGCGCCAAGTGGGTGCTGCGGGTGCCGGTGCGCGGCAGGCTGCGGCACTACATGAACCCGTCGAACTTCGGCATCGCCGCGATCCTGGTGCTCTTCCCGTGGGCCAGCATCGCGCCGCCGTACCACTTCACCGAGCACGTCAACACCCCGTTCGGCTGGCTGATCGTGCTGGGCATCCTGATGTCGGGCACCATCCTCAACGCGAAGCTCACCGGCCGGATGTGGCTGATCGCCGGGTGGCTCGGCACGTTCGCCCTCCAGGCCGTGCTGCGCGGGCTGGTCTTCGGCACGTCGATCCCCGCTGCGCTCGGCATGATGACCGGCGTGGCGTTCGTGCTCTTCACCAACTACATGATCACGGACCCCGGTACGACGCCCTCGAAGCCCGCCAACCAGGTCGCCTTCGGCGCCGGGGTCGCGCTGCTGTACGCCCTCTTCATGATCGCGCACATCGCGTACGGCATCTTCTTCGCCACCGCCCTCACGTGCCTGATCCGGGGTCTCTACCTCTGGTACGTGCACTTCCGGGACCGCGGGCACGACGAGCGGCAGGCCACCGTGCTGCGGGCGGCCGCAGCGAGCGCCCCGGCGGCCGAGGCGAGCGGCAAGGTCGCGGCGGTATGACCGCCCCCGCCTCCCGCCGGGTGCCGCCCGGCCCGCCGCGCCGGGCCGCCCCCACCCTGCTGCGCCGACTCGCCGGGGACCGGCTCGCCCTGATGCGGGCGGCCGCCACCGAGTACGGCGACGCCGTCCGGATCTCCGTCGGACCCAAGACGCTCCACTTCTTCAACCACCCCGACCACGCCAAGCACGTCCTGGCCGACAACGCCGCCAACTACCACAAGGGCATCGGGCTGATCCAGGCCCGCCGCGCCCTCGGGGACGGCCTGCTCACCAGCGAGGGCGAACTCTGGCGCAAGCAGCGGCGGATGATCCAGCCGGTCTTCCAGCACAAGCGGATCAGCCGCCTGGCCGGTGCCGTCGCGGAGGAGGCGGCCAAACTGGTCGCCCGCCTCCGGGCCTGCGAGGGCGGCCCGCCGGTCGACCTGGTCAGGGAGCTGACCGGGCTGACGCTCGGCGTGCTCGGCCGCACCCTGCTCGACGCGGACCTCGGGGCGTACGAGACCATCGGGCACGAGTTCGAGGCGGTCCAGGACCAGGCCATGTTCGACATGGTGACCCTGGGCGCGGTGCCCGGGTGGCTGCCGCTGCCCACCCAACGGCGGTTCCGGCAGGCCCGCGAGGAACTCCAACGGGTGGTCGACGCGCTGGTCGCCGAGCGCACCGCCCGCACCGGCGGGGCCGGCGACGACGCGCTCACCCTCCTGATCGCCTCCACCCGCGAGGAGCCCGACCCCCGCGTCGGCCGGCAGCGGCTGCGCGACGAACTGGTCACCCTCCTGCTCGCCGGGCACGAGACCACGGCCAGCACCCTCGGCTGGACGTTCTACCTGGTGGACCGTCACCCCGAGGTGTTCGACCGCCTTCACGCGGAGGCCGTCGAGGTGCTCGGTGACCGCCAGCCGGAGTACGAGGACCTGCACCGGCTGCGGTACACCACGATGGTGGTGGAGGAGGTGATGCGCCTCTACCCGCCGGTGTGGATCCTGCCCCGGCAGGCCCAGGCGGCGGACGAGGTCGGCGGCTACCACGTACCCGCCGGAGCGGACGTGCTGATCTGCCCCTACACCCTGCACCGCCACCCGGCGTTCTGGGACGCCCCGGAGCAGTTCGACCCGGACCGCTTCGACCCGGACCGGACGTCGGACCGGCCGCGCTACGCCTACCTGCCCTTCGGTGCGGGCCCGCGGTTCTGCGTGGGCAACCACCTGGGGCTGCTGGAGGCGACGTTCACGATCGCCATGGTCGTCCGCGAGCTGCGGCTGGCGAAGCCGCCCGGCCACCGCGTGGTGCCCGAGCCGATGCTGTCGCTGCGGGTGCGCGGCGGCCTGCCGATGACGGTGCACGGCGCCCGCTCGCGGGCGTGAACGAAGAGGGGCCCATCGCTCGATGGGCCCCTCTGCCGTCCGCGGTCGTCTCGTGCATCAGCCGGTGCCGGTGCGGGCGAGACCGACGCGAACGGCCGCCGACCGGACGTCCATCAGGGCCAGCAGCACCGGCGGGTCCACGGCGTGCCTCGTCCGCATCACCACGTCGGCGGGAATCAGCGGGACGTCGGGGCGGACCTCGATCGGCCCGACCGAGCCCACGAAGACCTCCTGGTCGCCGAGCAGCACCTCGTCGAAGGCGACGGGCACGGAGTGCGCCAGCAGGTACCACGTACCGGGCGGAACGCCGTCGATGAGGTAGCGCCCCGGGCGGGGGAGGACGGCACAGCCGGCCGGACGTCCCTGGGGGATGCGGGTGGGGAAGAGGCCGACGAAGACCTGGCCGAGTTCTCCGGCGACCGCGCTGCGCACCTCACCGCGGACGGAGGAGGTGTGACCGGCCGTCCGGCCGGCCACTCCGATCCGGGTGGTGTACCCGCCGAGTTGGCGGTACATCGTCGGGGAGACGCCGACACTGGCCGCGAACCGGGAGCTGAACGTCCCGACGCTGTTGTATCCGACGTGGTGGCTGATCTCGGTGACGGTGAATGTCGTTTGCAGGAGGAGACGCTTGGCCTCCTGTATCCGGATGGCCGAGAGGAAACGCCGGGGCGAGACCCCGGTGACGCGCTGGAATTCTCGGGAGAAGTGGAATTTGCTGTACATCGCGGCGCGGGCCATGTCGTCAATGGTGAGAATCTCACCGATGTTTTCCTGCATGGTCTCGATGGCGCGCGTCACGGCCTGTTCGATAGCCGGCTTCATCGCTACCCCAGTTTCTAGGAGCCGCTCTCGGATCGACAGTGCTGATGCCCTGGCGCCGGCCGGACCAGCAGTAATCGCAGCTCCCTGGTCCCCCCCTTGGCAGCACCAGTGCCCATGAACCACACACCCCCTCGCCCCGGTCACAGCTGTCCGTGACAGCTCTTGATCGAAAGTTGTGCGTCTGTGATGAATGAAGACCGTAGCAGCGCGTGTCAGGCGCAACAAGAGTCCGTCATATTCATGGCGCAGGCTTGGTCGGCGGAAGAATGTCCGCACCCGAGGTATTAGCGTCGAGGCAGCAACACCGAAGATGCGCGGGTGCGTGGATCGGTCGCACGATACTGCGGTCACGCCTGCGAAACGGGGGGCGGCGGTGCCGGCCCCCGGCTTTCCCACCCACGACCCGAGGAGACGCCAGTGCGCTCCGACATATCGGATGAGTACCGGGCCCGAACGATGACCCTGGAGGCATTCGCGGACACCATCGTGCCGGGCGAGAAGAGGTCGCCGGACGACCGGGCGGTGGCCGGTGTCTCGGCCGGTGGCGGCGCGGTGGCGGCCGGTGCCATCGAACTGCTGGAGACGCCCGCGACGGGGATCTCCGCCGCCCTGGACGACTACGCCGAGGCGCTGAACCGGAACGCGCGGGAGTACGCGGAGGGCCGGGGACTGCCGCTGGACGACGCGGTGCCGCCGTTCGTCGCCCTGCCCTTCGAGGACAGAACCGCCCTGGTCCAGGAGTTGACGTCGCCCCGGCACCGCGAGAAGGAACTGTGGGTGCTACTGGCCCTGTTCAGCAACATGGCCTTCGACACCGCCGCGCATCTGCACACCACCGACGCCATCGCGGCCGGCCACCCGGGCCTGGCGGCGATGGGGTTCCTCGGACCGGGCGAGGACGGCCTCTGGCGCTTCCCCGACTTCTCCTACGGCCGCCCGCTGGCCGAACCCCACCCGGACACCACCGCCTCAGGGAGCCCGGCATGACAACGACCGAGAGCACCGACGTCCTGATCGTCGGCAGCGGCTTCGGCGGCGCGATCGCCGCCTACCACCTGGCCGCGGGCGGGGCGAAGGTCACCGTGCTGGAGCGCGGCCCGTGGCTGAAGGCCGCCGACTTCGACCACGACTTCCTGCTCGGCTCCTCCTACACGCGGATCTTCGACTTCGTCGTCGGCGACGGCATGAGCCTGCTCGGCGGCAACTGCGTCGGCGGCGGCAGCGTCGTCTACTTCGCCGCGATGCCGCGCGCGCCGCGCTTCGTCTTCGACCGGGTGTCCGCCACCGGACAGCGGATCTGGCCCGAGTCGATCAGCCGTGACGTCCTGGAGCCGTGGTACGACCGGGTGGCCGAGGCGCTGCCGATCACCCAACAGGACTGGAACGACGTCACGTTCGCCGGCGGCCTGTTCGCCGCCGCCTGCGCGCACGCCGGCCGCACCGCCAACCCGGTGCCGGCCGCCGTCGACCGCACGAAGTGCACCAACTGCAACTGGATGATGTCCGGTTGCCGGTTCGACGCGAAGCGCTCGCTGCTGCTGAACTACCTGCCCGCCGCGCTCGCCCACGGGGCCGAGATCCGGCCGCTGCACGAGGTGCAGAAGCTGACCCGCACCGAAGGCGGCTACCGCGTCCACTACAAGGTCGTCGACGACGTCGACTACCGGGTGTACGCGGGCGAGGGCGAGATCGACGCGAAGATCGTCGTCCTGGCGGCGGGCGCCGGCGCCACCCCGGTCATCCTCCAGCGCTCGGAGCCGGAGCTCGGACCGATGCCGCGCGCCGTGGGCCGCTACTTCTCCGGCAACGGCGAGCGTCTCAACACGGCGGTGGTGGACGAGGACAGGGCGCGCGAACTGCTCGGCCTCAAGCGCGGCGACGGCCCGGCGTTCCGGGCGAACCAGATCGGCAAGGGCCCGGTCGTGGCCAGTTGGGACACCCTCGACGCGTCCCGGCCGACACACTCGCGCTACTCGCTGGAGCAGCTCTACTTCCCGCCCGGCTTCGGCACCATCCTGGCCCAGGTGCCGGACGCGACCGGCCCGAGCTGGTTCGGGAAGGAGAAGAAGGAACTCGTCCGGCAGTGGCAGTCCTGGCTGACCGTCTTCACCATGGTCGAGGACGACAACGAGGGCGTCTTCGGCCCGCCGCCGCCCACCGGGAACGCCGTCCGCATCTCCCAGCAGATGCTCGGCCGCGGGCCGATCCGCTACGAGCCGAGCGCCAACACCCTGCGGGGCTGGGCCGAGTCCGACGCCGCGGTCCGGGACATCCTCGAACGCGACGGACTGGCCCGGGTGATGCCGTGGACCAACGACGTGGTCGGCGCGTACACCGTGCACCCGCTGGCGTCCTGCCGGATCGGCGACGACCCGCAGACCTCGGCGCTCGACGACGGGCAGGAACTCCGCGGCCACCCCGGCATCTTCGTCACCGACGGATCCGCCGTCCCGGCGGCCCTGACGGTGAACCCGGCCCTGACCATCTCGGCGCTCGCAGAGCGGGCGGTGCCGGGCATCGTGAAGGCGGCCCGGGACCGCGGGGTGAACGTGAGCTACGGGGCCCCGGCGCCCGGCGGGGAGACTGCCGGACGACGCGGGGTGCAGGCCCAACTGCCCGGACTGACGGGCCTTTAGGCGTGCGGGCAGTCGTGCCGACCGTCGTGCCGGTGGTCGTGCGGGTCGTTGTGCGGCAAGTCGTGCGGGAAGTCGTGCGGAGGAGGGGGAGGACATGGCGGGACCGCTGTTGCGAACCGCGTTGAGGGGATCCCTGGCCCGGATCCGGCACGTCGCTCCCGTCCGCCCGGGCCGGGCGGGGGCCGAGGTGGCGGGTGTCTACGCCGAGGTGGAGCGGGAGTTCGGGATGCTCGCGCCACCGGTCGCCCTGCACGCGCCGGCCCCGCCAGTGCTGGCGGCGACCTGGGTGATGCTGCGCGAGACGCTCGTCGCCGCCGGACGGGTCGACCGGGCGGCCAAGGAGTCGGTGGCGGCCGCCGTCTCGCGGGCCAACACCTGCCCCTACTGCGTGGAGGTGCACACGACGGCGGTCGGGGCGCTCGGCCCGGCCGTGGCGCCCGCGGACCGGAGCCGGCTCGCGGCCTGGGCCGCGGGAGAGGGCGCGGCGCCGTTTCCGGCGGAACACGCCCCGGAACTGGTGGGGGTGGCGGTCACCTTCCACTACCTGAACCGCATGGTGAGCGTCTTCCTGGAGGACAGCCCGCTGCCGCCCGGCGCTCCGCCGCCCGCCCGGCGCGCGGCCCGCGCCCTGCTCGGGCGGTTCGTCCGGCAGAGCGCGCTCGCCGCGCCCTCGCCCGGGGCCTCGCTCGACCTGCTCCCCGGCTCGCGGCTGCCGGCCGACCTGTCGTGGGCGGCGGGCACCCCGAGCGTCGCGGGCGCCTTCGCGAGGGCGGCGGTGGCGATGGAGACGGCCGGCGAACGCTCGGTGCCCGAGCCGGTCCGAAATCTGGTCGTCGCCGAACTGGCCGACTGGGACGGCCGGCCCCCCGGGCTCGGCCGCGGCTGGGGCGAGACCGCGGTGGCGACCCTGCCGGCCGACAGCCGACCCGCCGGACGCCTGGCCCTGCTGACCGCGAAGGCGGCCTACCAGGTCGACGACGGCGTCGTCGCCGACTTCCGCCGAACCGCCCCGGGCGACCGGGCCCTGGTCGAACTGACCGCCTGGGCCTCGCTCACCGCCGCCCGCCGCCTCGGGACCCGGCTCGCGGGGGAGACCTGACACCCCGTCGCCGACCCGCGAAGCCCTCGACCGGACGCTCCCCCGTCCCGGTCGAGGGCTTCGCCGTTCCAGGGGAATTGATGACGCCGTTATGGATCGAATCGATGACGCTGTTATGGGAAAAAGGGCCCCGGAGCAGCCGGAAAGCACGCTCGAAGAAGACAACCGGCCCGGCCGAGAGCACGCTTGATTCGAATACGGCAGGCCGTGCCCCGCTCCGGGGCCGACCGGCCGTCAATTCGCGTTCAAGGGGCGGTGAATACGTGAGCGGTCAGCGGGTCGCCATCGTGGGAATAGGGCTCCGATACCCGGACGCCAATTCCCCGATCGAACTCTGGGAGAACGTACTGAGCGGCCGGCGGGCCTTCCGGCGGCTGCCCGACGAGCGGATGAACCACGCCGACTACTGGTCGCCCGACCGGGCGGCACCGGACCGGTTCTACGCCACCAAGGCCGCCGTGCTGCGGGACTTCGAGTTCGACAGGATCGCCTACAGCGTGGCCGGAAGCACCTACCGCTCGACCGACCTGACCCACTGGCTGGCGCTCGACACGGCCGCCCGCGCGCTCGCCGACGCCGGATTCCCGGGCGGTTCCGGACTGCCCGGACAAACCACCGGTGTGGTCGTCGGAAACAGCCTCACCGGGGAATTCTCGCGGGCCAACATCATGCGCCTGCGGTGGCCCTACGTGCGCCGGACGGTGGCCGCCGCACTCGCCGGAAAAGGCTGGTCCGAGAGCGCCGCCGCAGAGTTTCTCGAAGAACTCGAACAGGCCTACAAAGCGCCTTTCCCGCCCATCGACGAGGACTCGCTGGCCGGCGGCCTCGCCAACACCATCGCCGGGCGGATCTGCAACCACTTCGACCTCCGCGGCGGCGGATACACCGTGGACGGCGCCTGCTCCTCCTCCCTGCTGTCCGTCATCACCGCCGCCCGCTCCCTCGCCGACGGCGACCTCGACGTCGCCCTCGCCGGAGGCGTCGACCTGTCCATCGACCCGTTCGAGGTGATCGGCTTCGCCAAGACCGGCGCGCTGGCCACCGGCGAGATGAAGGTCTACGACCGCGACTCCAACGGCTTCTGGCCCGGCGAGGGCTCCGGCATGCTCGTGCTCATGCGCGAGGAGGACGCGCTGGCGGCCAGCCGGCGGATCTACGCCAGCATCGCCGGCTGGGGCGTCTCCTCCGACGGCAAGGGCGGGATCACCCGCCCGGAGGCGGGCGGTCACCGCCTCGCCCTGGCCCGCGCCTACCGGCAGGCCGGCTACGGCGTCGAGACCGTCTCCTACTTCGAGGGGCACGGCACCGGCACCGCGCTGGGCGACGCCACCGAGATCGAGGCGCTGTCCTCCGCCCGCCGGGCCGCCGATCCGGTCGCCCGGCCCGCCGCGCTCGGCACCGTCAAGGGCAACTTCGGGCACACCAAGGCCGCGGCGGGCGTCGCCGGCCTGATCAAGGCCGCCCTCGCGGTGCACCATCAGGTGATCCCGCCGGGCACCGGCCACCACGACCCGCACCCCGGTCTGCTCGGCGACGACGCCGCGCTGTACGTGCCCGGCCGGGCCGAACTCTGGCCCGCCGACTCTCCCGTCCGGGCCGGCGTCTCGGCCATGGGCTTCGGCGGCATCAACACCCACGTCGCCGTCACCGCGGCCCCCGCGGCGCCGCGTCGCACCGCCCTCGACGCCGACACCGGACGGCTCGTCGCCGGGCGCCAGGACGCCGAGCTCCTGCTGCTGGAGGCCCGGGACCGCGACGGCCTGCGCGCCGAGGCCGCCCGGCTGCTCGACCTCGTGCCCCGGCTCGCCCAGGCCGAACTGGCCGACCTGGCAGCCGGGTTGGCCGCCGGGTTGGCCGACGGGTTGACCGGGGCGCCGGTCCGCGCGGCTGTCGTCGCGACGTCCCCCGACGACGCCGCCCGCGCCCTGGAACGGCTGCTCGGCCTGCTCGCGTCCGGCGCCACCCGGGCGCTCTGCTCCGGCGAGGGCGTCTTCCTCGGCACCGGCCGCACCGAACCCACGATCGCCTACCTCTTCCCCGGCCAGGGCTCCGGCCGCGGCGCGGTCGGTGCGATCCGCCGCCGCTTCGCCCAGGCCGACGAGGTGTACCGCCGAGCCGGCCTGCCGACGGGGGCCGACCAGGTCGACACCCGCGTCGCCCAGCCGCGCATCGTCACCGGCTCGCTCGCCGCCCTGCGCGTCCTCGACGGGCTCGGCATCCGGGCCGCGGCCGCCGTCGGCCACAGCCTCGGTGAGCTCACCGCGCTGCACTGGGCCGGCGCGCTGACCGAGGACCAGGTGCTGCGCCTGGCCACCGTCCGCGGCCAGGTGATGGCCGAGGTCGGTAGCGGCGGCGGCGCGATGGCCGGCCTCGCCGCGACGCCCGAGGACGGCACCCGGCTCTGCGCGGGCCTGGACGTCGTCATCGCCGGCTACAACGGCCCCCGGCAGACGGTCGTCTCCGGCCCCGCCGCCGCCGTCGACGAGGTCTGCCGCCGGGCCGTCGCCGAGGGCGTCACCGCCACCCGGCTCAACGTCTCGCACGCCTTCCACTCCCCGCTGGTCGCACCCGCCGCCCACGCGATGGCCGAGCGGCTCGGGGAGTTCGACTTCGCCCGCCCCGTCCGCCCGGTCGCCTCCACCGTCACCGGCGCCCTGCTCGATCCGGCCGCCGACCTGCGGACCCTGCTGCGCGACCAGGTGGCCCGGCCGGTCCGCTTCCACGAGGCCGCGGCCGCCGCCACCGCCGACGCCGACCTGGTCGTCGAGGTCGGCCCCGGCCGGGTGCTCTCCGGCCTGCTCGCCGAGATCGCACCCGACCGGCCGGCTCTGGCCGTCGACACCGACAGCTCCTCCCTCGGCCCGCTGCTGCGCGTCGCCGCCGCCGCCTTCGTGCTCGGCTCGCCTGTCCGCGCCGCCGGTCTGTTCGAGGGACGGCTGGTCCGGCCGCTGCCGGCGGACGGCGCGATGACCTTCCTCGCCAGCCCGTGCGAGTCCGCCCCGGCCATCGACGCCGCCCGGCTCACGCCGGCCCGGCCCGCTGTCGAAGCCGCGACCGGGACCGCGACCGCGCCGGCCGAGGCGGGCGGCGAGTCCACCCTGGACCTGCTGCGCCGCCTCGCCGCCGAACGCGTCGAACTGCCGCTGGAGTCCGTCACCGCCGCCACCCACCCGATGGACGACCTGCACCTCAGCTCCATCACCGTCGGCCAGATCGTCAACGACGTCACCCGGGCCCTGGGCCTGCCCGCCCTGGAGGCCACCACCAGCTTCGCCACCGTCGGCCTCGGCGAACTGGCCGAGCTGATCGACCGGTTGGCGCAGACCGCCGAGGACGGCCCCGCCCCGGCGTCGGAGGTGCCCGGAGTCGCCCCCTGGGTCCGCCCGTTCGCCGTCGAGCACGTCGAGGCGGCCCTCCCCGCGCGAACCGCCGCCCCGGCCGCCGCCACCGGCAGCTGGACGGTGTACAGCACCCCCGGCCACCCGCTGGCCGAACCGCTGCGCACCGCTCTCGCCGAGGCCGGCATCGGCGACGGCGTCCTGCTCTGCCTTCCTGCCGAGTGCGGCGCGGGCGACACCGAGCTGTTCCTCGCCGCCGGACGCGCCGCGGCCACCGCCCCGGGCGGCACCCGGCTGGTCGTGGTCCAGCACCGCCTCGGCGCGACCGGCCTCGCCAAGACCCTCCACCTGGAACACCCGTCCGTCCCCACCACCGTCGTCGAACTGCCCGACCCGCTCGCCCCCGAGGCCGTCGGCCTGGTCGTCGCCGAGGCCGCGGCCACCACCGGCTTCACCGAGGTCCGCTACGGGCCCGACGGCCGCCGGACAGTACCAGTGCTGCGCCCGCTGACGCCCACGGAGGCCCCGGCGGGTGCGTCCCCGCTGGACGAGGCGGACGTCCTGCTGGTCACCGGCGGCGGCAAGGGCATCACCGCCGAGTGCGCCCTGGCCATGGCCCGGGACTCCGGCGCCGCCCTCGCCCTGATCGGCCGCGCGGACCCGGCCGAGGACGCCGAACTCGCCGCCAACCTCGCCCGGATGACCGCCGCCGGACTGCGCCTGCGCTACGAGCGCGCCGACGTCACCTCCGCGGCGCAGACCGCCGAGGCCGTCGAACGACTGGAGCACGCCCTCGGCCCGGTCACCGCCGTGCTCCACGGCGCCGGCCGCAACGAGCCCGCGGCCGTGACCTCACTGACCCCCGACGACTTCCGGCGCACCCTCGCCCCGAAGACCGACGGCCTGGCCGCCGTCCTCGACGCCGTCGCACCGGAGCGCCTCAAGCTCCTGATCACCTTCGGCTCCATCATCGGCCGCGCCGGCCTGCGCGGGGAGGCGCACTACGCCACCGCCAACGACTGGATGACCGAACTCACCCTCCGCTTCGCGGAGAAGCACCCGCAGGCCAGGGTGCTGGCGATCGAATGGTCCGTCTGGTCCGGCGCCGGCATGGGCGAACGGCTCGGTGTCGTCGAGGCGCTGATGCGCGAGGGCATCACCCCGATCTCCACCGAGGAGGGCATCCGGGTGCTCCGCGAGCTGCTCGCCGACCCCTCCGCCGGGCCCGTCCTGGTCGTCAGCGGACGCGCCGCGGGCCTGCCCACCCTCGCCCTGGAACAGCGCGACCTGCCCCTCGCCCGCTTCCTCGAACGCGTGGTCACGCACTACCCGGGCGTCGAACTGGTCACCGAGGCCGAGCTGAGCGAGGGCAGCGACCCGTACCTGACCGACCACCAGCTCGACGGCGACCTGCTCTTCCCCGCCGTCCTCGGCATGGAGGCGATGGCCCAGGCCGCGGCCGCCGTCAGCGGGCACCAGGGGCCGCCGATGCTGGAGGCCGTCGAGTTCCTGCGGCCCATCGCCGTCCGGCCCGGAGGCTCGACCACCCTGCGCACCGCCGCCCTCGTCCAGGACACCGGCACCGTCGACGTCGTCCTGCGCACCTCGGACACCGGCTTCGCCGCCGACCACTTCCGGGCCCGCCTGCGCTACCTCCGCCCCGCCCTGCCCGACAGCCCCCGGCCCGCCGCCCTCGACCTGCCCGCCGTCCCCGTCGACCCGGTGACCGAGCTGTACGGCAGCGTCCTGTTCCAGGGCAAGCGCTTCCAGCGCCTGCTCGACTACCGCAGGGCCGGCGCCCGGCACGCCGTCGCCGAGGTCTCCACCACCACGCCCGCCCCCTGGTTCGCGGCCTACCTCCCGCAGGAGCAGCTGCTCGCCGACCCGGGCACCCGCGACACGATGATGCACGCCATCCAGTGCTGCGTCCCCGACGCCACCCTGCTGCCGCGCGGCATCGAGCGGCTCCACCTCGCCGAACGGGCCGACCAGGACTCCGAGTTCATCGTCCTCGACGCCCGCGAACGCTCCCAGGACGGCGACACCTACGTCTACGACGTCGACGTCCGCACCCCGGACGGCCGGGTCGTCGAACGCTGGGAGGGGCTGGCCCTGGTCGCCGTCCGCAAGCGCGACGGCGCCGGGCCGTGGGTCCCCGCGATGCTCGGCTCCTACCTGGAACGCGGCCTGGAGCGCGTCCTCGGCGGCAGCCGCGCCGTCGTGGTCGAGGCCGCGGGCGCCGAAGCCGACCGGCGGGCCCGCACCGCCGACGCCGTCGCCCGGGCCCTCGGCGCACCCGCCGAACTGCGCCACCGCCCGGACGGTCGGCCCGAACTCGACGGCCACACCGTCTCCGCCGCGCACAGCGACGGGCTGACCCTCGCCGTGGTCGGGCAGGGCCGTCTCGCCTGCGACGCCGAGACGGTCCGCCCGCGCCGGGCCGAGGACTGGGCCGCACTCCTCGGCGAGGCCCAACTCCCCGTCCGCGACCTGCTGGTGGCCGAGGCCGGCGACGACCCGGCGGTGGCGGCCACCCGGGTCTGGTGCGCCCTGGAGTGCCTGCGCAAGTCCGCCGCCACCGGCCAGGCCCTCGCCCTCGACCGGGTCGACGGCTCCGGCTGGGCGGTGCTCTCCGCCGGCGACGCGGCGATCGCCACCTGGGTGACCACCGTCACCGACCGCGAGGACCCGGTGGTCTTCGCCTTCCTCGCCGGCAAGGAGCGGTGATGGCCGGCTACTACGAGATCCGGCACACCGTCGGCTTCGAGGAGACCAACCTCGTCGGCAACGTCTACTACGTCAACTACCTACGCTGGCAAGGTCGTTGCCGGGAGATGTTCCTCAAGGAGAAGGCGCCCGGGGTGCTCGCCGAACTGCGGGACGACCTGAAGCTGTTCACCCTCCGGGTGGACTGCGAGTTCTTCGCCGAGATCACCGCGTTCGACGAACTCGCCGTCCGGATGCGGCTGGAGGAGATCGCCCAGACGCAGCTCCAGTTCAGCTTCGACTACCTGCGCCTCGACGGCGCCGGCGAGCACCTCGTCGCCCGCGGGCGGCAGCGGATCGCCTGCATGCGCGGCCCCAACACCGACACCGTGCCGGCCCGGGTGCCCGAGGAACTGCGGCGGGCCCTGGCTCCGTACGCGACGGGGCCGGTCGGGGCGGCCGCGGCCGGGAGGCCCCGGTGATCGGCGGCTCCAGCGACCTGCGCGCCACCATGGCCGGCTTCGCGACCGGTGTCACCGTCCTCACCACGGGCGGCGGGAGCGTCCACGGCATGACCGCCAACTCCTTCAGCTCGGTGTCGCTGGAGCCGCCGATGGTTCTGTGCTGCGTCGCCCGGACGGCGGTGATGCACCAGGCGATCACCGCCGTCCGCTCCTTCGCGGTCTCCGTGCTGAGCGCCGAACAGGAGCACCTGGCACGGTACTTCGCGAACCGCGCCCGCCCGCTCGGGGCCGCCCAGTTCCACGACGTCGACTGGCGGCCGGGCCCGTTCACCGGCGCGCCGCTGCTGGCGGGCTCGCTCGCCTGGCTGGAGTGCAAGCTCGCCGAGGTCTACGACGGCGGCGACCACTCCATCTTCCTCGGCGAGGTGCTCTCCACCGACCACGCCCCTGACCGCCGGGCGCTGCTGTTCTACGGCGGCGGCTTCCACCGGGTGGGCTGCCATCCGCCCGGCCCGGCCGCCCGCGCGCCACTGCGCGGCACCGTCCGCACCGAAGAGACCGACTGAAGAGACCGACCGCAGAGACCGACCGCAGAGACCGACCGCAGAGACCGACCGAGAGGGGCAGGCCCATGCTGGTGAGCGTGACCGGCGGCACGGGGTTCGTCGGCGTCCACTCCGTGGCGGAGATCGTCCGGCGCGGCCACCGGGTCCGGATGCTCGTCCGCGACCCGGCCGCCGCCGAACGCGTCCTGGCCACGCTCGCCGTCGACCCCGCCGCCGTCGACCTGCTGGCCAGCGACGTCACCGAGGAGCGCGACGTCCGCCGGGCGGTCGCCGGCGCCGACGCCGTCCTGCACGCCGCCTCCGTCTACTCCTTCGACAGCCGTCGCCACGCAGCCATGCGGGCCACCAACGCACCGGCGGTCTGTCCGCCCGGCCGACGGCCGAGACGATGGCGGACACCGTCCGCTGGCTGCACGGCACCGGCCTGCTGACTGATCGTCAGGCAGGGCTGGCCGCAGGGCTGCGGTGACGCGAGGCCGACGCCGTCACCAGCTGCTGATCTGCACCGTGTCGCCGTACGGGCCGCCGCTGCGCACGGAGACCTGCACCCGGGCGGACCAGTCGGTGAAGGACTGGCCGGGGTGGAAGGCGGCCAGGTCGAGCGGAGTGCAGCCGGTCGGCGGGGTGTCGGCGGGGTTGCCGTTGACCACCCGGACCGGGCCGTAGCCGGTCTGGACGGAGGTGTCGACCCGGTAGACCAGCACCCCGGTGGAGCACGGGTACCGGTCGGTGTACGCGGCCCGGCGGGACTCGACGACGTACGCGGTGGTGTCGCCGGTGCGGATCACCGCGATCTTGGTGCCGCCGACGTACTCCACCGCGGTGAGCTGGACGGTGGTCCAGCCCGGGGAGGGCAGGCACGCCACCTGGCCGTCGTCGATCCAGCCGAGTTTCCAGGTCTCCCAGCCGACGTACTGCGGGGCGGGCCCGCCGATCCTGCCCATGACGTCCCAGCCGCCGACGTACCGGTGCTGCTCGGAGCCGGTGAAGGCGTACAGGTCGGGCAGGCCGAAGGTGTGGCCGGTCTCGTGGTCGGCGATCTTCGGGCCCCAGTACCACATGTCCTGGCCGAAGGTGACGGCCCACTTGATCCGGGTGCCGGCCACGGTGACGCCCGCCGTGGCGGGGTCGTAGACGTAGGTGGGTGTGAAGGTGATGGCGGAGGCGGTCCTGGGCGGGACGACGTAGACCAGGTCGTACCGGGAGAAGTCCGCGTAGGGCGCGGCGGCCCGGACGGCGTCCCGCACGTAGGCCTCGTGCTGCTCGAAGCTGATGCCGCGCTGGAAGCCGTAGGCGGTGGAGGCCTGCGGCATGCGGAGCCAGCGGTCGAGCGGGGTGATCGCCAGCCAGGTGCGGCCGTAGGACGCCTGCCACATCCAGTCGGCGGCGGGGGTCAGTTGGGCGGTGTAGGGGGTGGTGGGGCCGTCGGCAGGGGCGTCGGGGAAGTCGACGAAGAGGGTGAGCACACGCTTGGTGCCGAGCGGCTGCTGGAAGCGGATGCGGTCGGTGTCGTGGCCCTCGTCGGTCCAGCCGGTGGCGCCGGCCAGGGCGCAGCCGGAGGCCGGTGAGGTGGGGGCCGGTGAGGCGGCGGCGGTGGCGTCCGGGGCGGGGGCGATGAGCAGGACGAGGGCGCCGACGAGGGCCAGCAGAGCGGCGAGTGGGGCATGCGTGGCGGGGGATCGCACGGGTGTGCCTCCTGGGGCGTGGGGGAGGCCCGGCCAGGGCCAGCCACCCTGGCCGGGCAGGGGCGCGCCGTGGCCCCGGGGGTGGGGCCGCCGAGTGGCCACGGCGCGGTCCGGGAGCCGTCAACCGGAGGTGGTGACAGTCGACTTGGTGAGGGTGATGGTATCGGAGAGCGATCCGCTCCGGACGACGTCGATCCGGACCCCGGTCGCGGGGTCGGTGAAGGACTGGCCGGGGCGGAAGGCGGCCATGTCGAGCGGTGTGCAGCCGGCCGGCGGGGTGTCGGCGGGGTTGCCGTTGACCACCCGGACCGGGCCGGAGCCGGTCGGGGCGGCGGTGTCGACCCGGTAGACGAGCACGCCGGTGGAGCAGGCGGACGCGTCGCCGCTGACGGCCCGGCGGGACTCGGCGACGTAGGCGGTGGTCTCGCCGGTGCGGATCACCGCGATCTTGGTGCCGCCGGGGCGTTCGATCGCGTGCAGGCGGACGGTACGGCTGCCGGCGGTGGGCAGGCAGGCGACCTGGCGGTCGTCGATCCAGCCGAACTTCCAGCGCTCCCAGCCCAGATGCTGCGGCGACGGGCCGGAGATGAGGCCCATCAGGTCCCAGCCGCCGACGTGGCGGTGGGTGCCGGTGCCGTCGAAGGCGTACAGGTCGGGCAGGCCGAAGATGTGCGAGGTCTCGTGGTCGGCGACCTTCGGGCCCCAGCGGTAGCGGTCCTGGCCGAAGGTGACCGCCCACTTGATCCGGGTGCCGCCGGCCACGATGCCGGGGGCGGCCGGATCGTAGAGGTAGGTGGGGGAGAACGTGATGGCGGAGGCGGAGCTGGTCGGGACGACGTAGAGCAGGTCGTAGCGGGAGAAGTCCACGTCCGGTCCGGCGGCTTCGACGGCCTGGCGCACGTACGCCTCGTGCTGCTCGAAGGTGATGCCGCGCTGGAAGCCGTAGGAGGTGGACGCCTGCGGCATGTGGAGCCAGCGATCGAGCGGGGTGATGTCGAGGCGGGTCCGTCCGTAGGAGTCCTGTCTCATCCAGTCGGCGGCCGGGGCGAGTTCGTCGTAGTAGTCGCCGGGGTCACCGGTGGCGGGAGCGTCGGGGAAGTCGACGAAGAGCATCAGCACGTGCTTGGTGCCGAGCGGTTGCAGGAACTGTTTGCGGTCGGTGTCGTGCCCCTCGTCGGTCCAGCCGGTGCGGCCGGGCAGGGCGCAGTCGGCGGCGGGTGCGGCGGAGGCGGCGCTTTCGGCGGGGTCGGGAGATGCGGCGACGATCAGCGGGAGGGCCAGCGCCAGGGCGCCGGCGAGGATTCGGGGGGTCAACGTCTGCTCCTTTCGGGTGCGGCGGATCAGGCCCGGCCGGAGGCCAGGTCCATCAGGCGGGCGAGGACACGGCCGCCACCGGCGGTGACACCGTCGTGTTCCCACTCGTTGGTGACCCAGGCGCGCAGGCCGCCGACGGCGCGGGCGGTGCGCAGTGACAGTCCGGCGTCCACGTACATGTCGTCGTGGTAGACGGCGGCGGCCACCGGGACCCGGTTGGCGGCGAGCCGGGCCGGGTCGTACAGCTCGGGCCAGTCGGTGCGGGCGGCGAGCACGTCGGCGGCCTCGGCGAACGGGCGCAGGCCGGCGATCTCCCGGAACATCCAGGGGTAGATCATCTCGCCGGTGAGCAGCAGCGGGTCGGCGTGCTCGGCGAACTCCGGGTGGGCGGCCAGGGCGCGGTGGGCGGCCCAGCCGGTGGCGGTGCCGCCCTGGCCGTAGATGGACTCCTGGAGGACGGCGAAGAGCGGGTTGTCGGTGAAGCCGGTCAGCTGCATGACCTGGTTCAGGAATGTGGCGGTGGGTTCGTCGTCGGGGCCGAGGGCCTCGTCGAGCAGCCAGTGCAGGCGGGCGGAGCCGTCGCCCATGCCGAGCATCAGGCCGAGGGTGCGCAGGCGCCGTACGGTGAGCCGGTCGCCGTCCGGGAGGTGGACGGGGCGGCGGTCGAGCAGGTCGGCGAGGCGTCGGAGCAGCACGCGGTCGCCGGGGTGGCGGGTGCAGTGGGCGTCGAACCGCTCGCGGACGCGGGGGTAGGTGGCGGCGTACACATCGTCGGCGGTGGCGTCGAGACCGGGCAGGCCGCCGGTGATGTAGCAGGCGCGCAGGCCCTGGGGCGCGAAGGAGAGGTAGCTGAGGGTGACGAAGCCGCCGTAGCTCTGGCCGAGCGTCTCCCACGGTTCGTCGCCGCAGAGTTGACGCCGGATCAGTTCTGCGTCGGCGACGATCGCGTCGGCCCGGTGCAGCGCGAGGTGGTCGGCCAGCCGGGCCGGGCCGAGGGCGGCTGCCGCGCGGGCGGTGACGGGGGTGGAGCGGCCGGTGCCGCGCTGGTCGAGCAGCAGCACCCGGTGGGTCCTGAGCGCGCGGTCGAGCCAGCCGCCGGTGTTCAGTGGACGCGGCGACTTGCCGCCCGGGCCGCCCTGCAGGTAGAGCAGCCAGGGCAGCCGCTCTCCCGGGCGGCCCGGGTCGGCCAGTTCCCGGGCGAAGACCTCGATGCTCGCGCCGCCGGGGTCGGCGTGGTCGAGCGGGACGGTGAAGACGTGGTCGGTCACCGCGAGCCCGGGCAGGCGGTAGCTGGTACGGATCACGGGGTCCTCCCGGCGCGGTGTTGATCGTTCCCCTCGTCCCGCTCGGGGCGGTGTCCGTCGTTCCGCTCGCTACGCTCAGCGAAGTGACAGGCGACGTCGTGCCCGGGGGCGATCGTCCGCAGGGCGGGCCGCTCGGCGGCGCAGCGGTCGGCCGCCTTCGGACAGCGGGTGCGGAACCGACAGCCGCTGGGCGGGTTCAGGGGGCTGGGCAGGTCGCCGTGGAGCACGATCCGCTCGCGGTCGCGTTCGGCGTCCGGGTCGGGCAGTGGCACGGCGGACAGCAGGGCGCGGGTGTAGGGGTGGGCGGGGGTGTCGAAGAGGGTGTCGCGGTCGGTGGTCTCGACGACGGCGCCGAGGTACATGACGGCGATCCGGGTGCTGATCTGCCGGACGGCGCCGAGGTCGTGGGCGATGAACAGGTAGGCGAGGCCGTACTCGTCCTGGAGGTCCCTGAGCAGGTTGAGGATCTGCGCCTGCACCGAGACGTCGAGGGCGGAGACCGGTTCGTCGCACACCACCAGCTTCGGCCGCAGCGCCAACGCCCGGGCGATGCCGATGCGTTGGGCCTGGCCGCCGGAGAACTCGTGCGGGTGGCGGTCGGCGTGTTCGGGCCGCAGGCCGACCCGTTCCAGCAGTCGCTCCACCGGTTCGTCGGGCTCCAGCCCCTGGTAGGCGAAGGGCGAGGCGAGGATCCGGCGGACGGTCTGGCGCGGGTTGAGGGAGGAGAACGGGTCCTGGAAGACCATCTGGAGCTCGCGGCGGACGGGCCGCAGCCCGTTCTCGTCCAGGTCGGCGAGGTCCCGGCCGGCGAACCGGACGGTGCCGGAGGTCGGGTGTTCCAGCCGGGTGAGCAGGCGGGCCACGGTGGACTTGCCGCAGCCGGACTCGCCGACCAGGCCGAGGGTTTCGCCCGCCTCGACCCGCAGCGAGACGCCGTCGACGGCGGTGACGTGTCCGGCGAGGCGCCGGGTGAGGCCGTGGCGGACGGGGAAGCGCTTGACCAGGTGGTGGGTTTCGAGCAGTGCGGTCATGCCGTCTCCGTCAGGGTGGGCAGCCGGTGCGGCAGCGGCCCGTCGACGCGGGGGACGCAGGCGAGCAGGCCGCGGGTGTAGGGCTGTTGCGGGCGGTGGAAGACGTCGCGGACGGAGCCGTGCTCGACCGCGCGGCCGTCGTGCATGACGACGACCTGGTCGGCGAGTCCGGCGACCACGCCCATGTCGTGGGTGATCAGCATGATCGCGGTGCCGGCCTCCTGCCGGAGTTCGCGCAGCAGGCCGAGGATCTGGGCCTGGACGGTGACGTCGAGCGCGGTGGTCGGCTCGTCGGCGATCAGCAGGTCGGGTTCCAGGCAGAGCGCCATCGCGATCATCACCCGCTGCCGCATCCCGCCGGAGAACTCGTGCGGGTAGGAGCGGGCGCGCCGTTCGGGCTCGGGGATGCCGACCCGCTCCAGCATCCGGACGGCGACGCGGTGGGCCTCCTTCCGTCCGGCGCGGTGGTGCGCGCGGTAGGCCTCGGCGATCTGGAAGGCCACCGGGTAGTACGGGTTGAGGCAGGACAGCGGGTCCTGGAAGACCATGGCGATCCGGTTGCCGCGCAGCCGGCGCAGGGAGCGCTGGTCCATTCCGGTCAACTCGCGTCCGTCGAACCGGATTTCGCCGCCGATCCGGGCGTCGCGGGGCAGCAGCCCGAGGACGGCGAGGCTGGTGACGGACTTGCCGCTGCCGGACTCCCCGACCACACCCAGCACCTGCCCGGCCGCCAGGTCGAGGTCGAGCCCGGCGACGGCGCGGGTGCCGGAGGCGAAGTCGACGGTGAGGTCCCGTACGGTCAGCAGGGTCATCCCACGGCCCTCACTCTCGGGTCGAGCACGGCGTAGACGAGGTCGACCACCAGGTTGGCGAGGACCACGAAGGAGGCGGCGAACAGCGTCACGCCGAGGATCACCGGCTGGTCGGCGCCAGCGATCGCGTCGGCGGCGAGCTTGCCGACGCCGGGCAGGCCGAAGACCGACTCGGTGATCAGCGCGCCGCCGAGCAGCGCGCCGAGGTCCATCCCGAAGATCGTCACGATCGGCATCAGCGCGGGCCGCAGCGCGTGCCGGCGCACCACGGTGACTTCGGCCAGCCCCTTGGCGCGCGCCGTGCGGACGTAGTTCTGGCCGAGGCTCTCCAGCATCTCGCTGCGGGTGATCCGGGCGTACACCCCGGCGTAGAGCATGGCCAGGGTGATCCAGGGCATGGCCATGGACTCCGCCCAGCCGGCCGGGTCCTCGGTGAGGGGGACGGCCGTCGGGTAGGGCAGCACGTTCAACTCGACCACCAGCAGGTACTGGAGCACCAGCGCGGTGAAGTAGATCGGCAGCGAGACCCCGCCGAGGGCGGCCGTCATGGCGGCGCGGTCCCACAGGCTCCCGTGCCGCAGCGCCGACACCACGCCCGCCGCCACGCCGACCGCCAGCCACAGCACCGCCGCACCGACGGCGATGGAGACGCTGACGGGCAGCCGGCTGGTCAGCAGCTCCCAGACCGGCCGGTCCGTCTGGAAGCTGAAGCCCAGGCAGGGGAACGGGCACTGGACGGCCTGCGCGCCGGTGCCGTAGGTGCGGCCGGAGAGGATGCCGCCGAGGTAGTCCCCGAACTGGGCGATCGGGGAGCGGTCCAGCCCGAGGGTGGCGCGGATCGCGGCGAGCCGTTCGGGGCTGCAGGCCTTGCCGCAGGCGCCCTGGGCTGGGTCGGCGGGCATCAGGTAGAAGATCGCGAAGGTGGCGGCGCAGATCACCAGCAGGATGAGCGCGGTGACGGCCAGTCTTCGCAGCAGGTAGAGGATCATCGTCGCTTGCTCCGGGGGTCGAGCGCGTCGCGCACGGCGTCGCCCAGCACGTTGAAGGCGAGCACGGTGACGAACAGGAGGACGCCGGGGATGAGGAAGTAGGCCGGGTCGGAGGCGTACCAGGGCACGGCGGTGGCGATCATCTGCCCCCAGGAGGGTGTCGGCGGCTGCACGCCCACGCCGAGGAAGGACAGCCCGGCCTCGGTGGCGATGCAGGCCGGGATCGACATCGTCGCCACCACCAGCACCGGTCCGGTCAGGTTGGGCAGGACTTCGCGCAGCAGCAGCGTCCGCCGGGACGCACCGAGCACCCGGGCCGCCGCCACGAACTCGCCGCGGGCGAGCACCATCGCCTGACCGCGGACGATCCGCCCGACGTACGGCCAGCCGAAGAAGCCGAGCACCACGACCAGCAGCAGCCGGCGGTCGGCCCCGGGCGCGGCCGAGATCAGCGCGATCATGAAGATCAGGCTGGGGAAGGACATCAGCAGGTCCATCAGCCGGCCGATCACGGTGTCGGCCCAGCCGCCGAGGAAGCCGGCGAGCAGGCCGAGCGTGGTGCCGAGGACCACGGACACGGCGGTGGCCAGCACGGCGATCAGCAGCGAGACCCGCGCGCCGTACACGACCCGGGCGAGCACGTCCCGGCCGTTGACGGGTTCGACGCCCAGCCAGTGCTCGCTGCCGATCCCGCCCGCGGCGCCGCGCGGCAGGCCGCCGAGCGCCGGGTCCACGGCCTCGCCGTGGAAGGCCGTCGGGGAGCTGCCGGCCAGCCAGGTGATCAGCGGGGCGGCGAGCGCGACGAGCACCAGCAGCGCCACCGAGGCCAGCGCGAGCAGGGCCGAACGCTGGGCGAGCAGCTTGCGCAGGACGGTCACTTCCGCAGCCCCAGCGAGACGAGGTCGAGCCGGCCGACGAAGGCGGTGTGGCCGTACGCGCCGGCCACGTTCGGCCCGACCAGGACGGCGGCGCGGTCCCAGAGGAACGGGACGACCGGGGCGTCCCGCATGATCCGCTTCGCGAGCTCGCCGTACGCGCGCTGGGCGGCGGCCGGGTCGCCGGTGGCGGCGATCTCGTCCAGCCGGGTGTCGACCTCGGGGGAGTCGTACTGGGCGCGGTTGTTGTTGCCCTCGGCGGTGACGAGCCGGCCGTCGAACAGGATCGGCAGGTAGGTGGAGGCGCCCGGCCAGTCCGGTGTCCAGCCGTCGATCACCAGGTCGTGCTGGCGGGCCGGGCTGCCGACCGTGCTGTAGAACGCCGAGGAGCTGATCTCGTTGATCTTCACGGTGATGCCGGCCCGGGCGAGCGAGGCCTGCACCGCCTCGCCCTGCGCCTTGCCGCCCGCGGTGGCCGGGGTGTCGAGGGTGAGCTCCAGGCCGGAGGCGTGGCCGGCCTCGGCGAGCAGGGCCTTGGCCTTGTCCGGGTCGCCCTTGCCGTCCTGGCTCGGGTACGGGTCCTCGGGCGCCGCGCCGGGCAGGGTGGGCGGCAGCAGCGTGGTGGCGAGGTCGCCGGCGATCGGGCCGCCGCGGGTGGTGCGCAGCGCGTCCTTGTCGAGCGCGTACGCGATCGCCTGCCGCACCCGGACGTCGTCCAGCGGCTGGTGCCTGGTGTTGACGGCGAGGAACCGGGTGTTGATGGACTCGCCGGTGACCAGGCGCTTCTTCAGCTGCGGGTCGTTGACCACCCGCCCGACGGAGGCCGGGCCGATCGGCTCCAGGGCGACGGCGTTCGCGTCCTCGCCCTGACCGGCGATCAGCCGCTGGTCGACCACGGCCGGGTCGAGGTTGAGGTCGATGACGACCTTGTCGGGCAGGCCCTTGCGAACGGTGTCGGTCGCCGGGTCCCACGAGGGGTTGCGGACGAGCGTGAGCCGCTTCTTGGGCTCGAAGGCGTCGATCCGGTACGGACCGGAGGAGAACGGGCGGTTGTCGTAGCCGACGCCGGTGTCCTTGTCCTGCGGCACCGGGGCGAACATCGGCAGCGACACGGCGGAGCCGAAGTCGGCCACCGGCCGGTTGAGGTGGAAGACGACGGTCCGCTCGTCCGGGGTCTCGATCGACGCGAGGCCCGCCCGGTCCGGGTACGGGCCCTTGTAGGTGTCGCCGCCCGCCAGCCAGAGCCGGGCGTACGGCGGGCCCTCGGGCAGCTCGGCGGCGAAGGTGCGCTCGACGCCGTACTTGACGTCCTTGCTGGTGACGGGCCGGCCGTCCTCGAACTTCACGCCGTCCCTGAGGGTGAAGGTCCAGGTCCGCGAGCCGTCGGTGGGGCGCCCGGTGTCGGTGGCCAGGTCCGGGACGATCTGCCCGCCGGCCGGCCCGGGGGCGGGGGCGAAGGTGGTCAGCGTCCGGTAGATCAGCCGGCCCACGTCCTGGGTGGAGGTGACGTAGGCGCGGGCCGGGTCCAGGTGCTCCAGGTCGATGCTGGACAGGACGTGCAGGGTGCCGCCCTTCGTCGGGGCGGCGTCCCCGGCGGCGCCGGCCCCGTTCGGTCCGCCGCAGGCCGCCGCGGACAGCAGACCGAGGGCCGCGGTCAGGGCGAGTGCGGCTCTTCGTGTCCTCATGTGTACCCCTTGGTGCGATATGACATTTCACATGTGGGGACAAGATTGGGCCGTCGCAGGGCCTTCCGGGAGCTCTCAGCTGCTCATAACATCCGGTTATGGAGCTGGAGATACGGCATCTGCGGATGATCTGCGCCATCGCCGAGACCGGCAGCCTCACCCGGGCCGCCGCCTCGCTCCGGCTCACGCAGCCCGGTCTCAGCGCCCAACTGCGCCGCATCGAGGGCATGTTGGGTGGTCCGCTGTTCGACCGCCGGCCCACCGGGGCGGTGCCGACCGCGTTCGGCGAGACCGTGCTCACCCGCGCCCGCGCCGTGCTGCCGACCGTCGACGAGCTGCTGAGCGCCTCCGCCCTGGCGGCCGCCTCCACCGGCAGCCCGACCCCCCGCTTCCGGCTCGGGTCCGTCAACGCCCCGCTGCTCGGCGGGCTGATCGCCGCGCTGCGCACCCACCACCCCGAGGCTCGGATCGTCTCCCGCGCCCAGGGCTCGTCCGTCCCCCTGGTCGACGACCTCGCGCACGGGCGCCTCGAAGCCGCCGTGGTCGGCGACTGCCCCGGGTACGAGCTGCCCGCGAGGCCCGGCGTCGTCCTGCGGCCGGTGGTCACCGAGCCGGTCTTCGTCGCCCTGCCGGCCGGCCACCGCCTCGCCGGGCGGCCGGCGGTCGGGCTGGACGAACTCGCCGACGAGGACTGGGTCTCGCCCCGGCCGGACGACGACCGGGTGCGGGAGTACTGGGCCACCACCTTCCACGCGACCGGCCACCGGATGCGGACCGTCCATGAGGCGGAGGGGCGACTGCTGCTCGAACTGGTCCGCGGTGGGCACGCGGTGAGCCTGTGCCAGGCCACCTTCGAGGAGGTGCCGGGCATCGCGGTACGGCCCATCGCCGGCGACCCGCTCTGGTACCGGCACCTGATCGCGTGGCACGAGGCGGGTCCGCTGGCCGCCCTGGACGCGGCGCTGGTCGAGCACGCGCGCGCGGCCCACCGGGTCGCGGCCGGGCGCAGCCCGGCGTACCGGCGGTGGCTGCGCGCGGCCGGTGAACGGAGAGGGGCGGCGGGCGCGGGGTGACCGCGACCGCCGCCCCGGGGACGTCAGTCCGTTGCCGCCGCGTGGCGGCGACGGCGCAGGTAGAGTCCTGCGGCGCCGGCCGCCAGCACCGCGGCCGCGGCCCCGGCCGCCGGCAACTGCCAGGACGCCGGGGACGGTTCGGCCGATGCCTGCGACACGGGCGTTGTCTGCGGCTCGGCCTGTGCCTGTGACGCGGGTTGTGCCGGCGGCTCGGCCTGAGCCCCGGCCTGTGCCTCGGCCGAGGCTCCCGTGCCGTCGAACAGCCCGAACCCGCCGGCGAGCCCCTTCTTGTCGTAGCCGGAGCCCGGGAGCTTGTCCGCGTACCGGCCGGTCACCATCTTCTGGTAGGCGGCCAGGGGGACGCTCTGCTTGCCGCCGAGGCCGGTGGTGGCCTCGGAGTTGAGCGGTTCGACGTTGCCGCTCTCGGTGAGCCGGTACCAGGCGTGGATCTGCGGCTCGGTGAAGGTGCGGGCGCCGGCGGTCGCGCGTTCGGCCAGCTTGAGCTCGTTGTCGCCGTCCCGGATGCCGGCGAGCTGCCAGCCGCCGCCCTTGGCCGGCGGAGCGAGCAGGACGGCGGCCTGGTGGCCGTCGGCCGCGCTCACCCGTGAGGCGAGGTAGGAGAGCTTGAGCGCGCCCTGCGGTGTCGGCTGGGCCTTCCCGGTGACGAAGTCCGCCGACAGCTCGTACAGCGGGACCGGGTCCTTGAGATCGAACGACGGCGCGGCGGCCGCGTTCGGGCTGTTCGGCCGGCCGCCCGCGCCGCCGTCGGCTCCGGTCCCGGTCCCGCCGCCGGGCGCGGCCGCGGTCTTCGCGGCGCCGAGGAAGCGGGAGACGGTGTCGTGCGTCGTGCCGGAGCGCAGCACCTTCTGGGCGCCGCCGTAGTCGGGCACGTCCGTGCCGCCGTCGGCCCACGCCGTCGTCGTGGCGGCACCCGCGGCCACGAGGGCGGCGGCGGTGAGGGCGACGGCCTTCAGTGTCCGCGTAGTCCGCATAGTCGGTTGTCTCCTCATGCGTGGATGCCGATCCGCGAGTGGGTCCACTGGAACGAACCGTTGTTGACGTAGGTGTTGAAGTTCCACCAGGTGTACGTCTGCGTGCTGGGCCACGGATCGCCGACGGCGATCATGTTGCTGGTGCTGTCGTAGCCGTAGATGACGTTCATGTGGCCGCCGCCGGAGGTCCAGCCGATGCGCACCGCGAACGGGCGCCCGCTGGCTATCTCGTTGGCGACCTCGTTGAACGACGCGTTGCGGTTCAGGTCGTAGCCGCTGTTGTGGAAGCCCATGCTGTTCAGGGCGTTGGCCATGTCGTCCAGCGTGGCGGGCCGGTCGTTGCAGTCCACCCAGCGGCCCTGCTGGGCGAGCCGGCAGAAGTCGTACTGGTTGTACTGGTTGTAGCCCCAGTAGTTGGCGATGGTGAGCCCGGAGGCGTCCCAGCACCACTGGTCCTGGACCTGCTTCTGCATGGTGATGTCGAGCGCCGTCCAGCTGGTGGGCCGGGTGGAGCTGCAGACCGGCAGGTTGCCGGTGTTCTCGCGGATGAAGGCGTCGGCGATGTAGAACGCGCCGGACCAGATCCAGCGGTTGTTGTTCTCGACCGTGTCCCCCGTGGTCCGACAGACCATCGGAATGCGGTCGTTCGGCAGCGCGCGGCCGGTGATCCTGGCCGAGAGCGAGGCCAGTACGCGTTCGTTGATGGTGCTGTAGTTGCCCTGCCCTCCTATGACGGTTCCCTTGACCAGCCCGGCCTCGGCCTCGGCCTCGATGCCCAGTGCGACGGCTCCGGCCAGCACGGTGGCGGCCGCCGCAACCACGGCCACCCGACGTGTCTTTCTACGGTGTCTGCTCATGCGTCAGATCTCACTCCCCGTTAACGGTGAAAACTGAATGCGGGGGAGTCTGGCAGAGCTGCCACCGGAAGCGGAACGTCAACGTCCGATCAGATTTCGGGTTGCGCGCATAGAGGGCGGGCGCGAGGGCTTCAACGAGGGGCGCCCATCGGGCACTTGATGAACTGCGGTTTAAACCGGTCTAGTCCAAAGTTATCTGATCGTTATCTTTGGCCGGGCATGCTTCATTTGTGAAATTTCACAGAGTGAGTGCAATGTTACTGACGATGAGGGTCTCAGAAGTGGATATTGGGGAGCCTCAAGCGGAGCTTATGCATGGCCGTAGCCGCCACCGCCCGGGGTGCGGACCTCCAGGGCGTCGCCGGCCGCCAGGTCGGCGTTGGCGCAGCCGGGGAGGGTCTCGGTGCTGCCGTCGTGGCGCAGGACGCGGTTGCTGCCGAGGGTGCCCGGCGAGCCGCCGGCCAGGCCGTACGGCGGGACGCGGCGGTGGCCGGACAGGATGCTGATCGTCACCGGTTCGCGGAAGCGCAGCCGGCGCAGGGCGCCGTTGCCGCCGGGCCAGCGGCCGGTGCCGCCGCTGTCGGGGCGGACGGCGAACTCCTCGACGAGGACGGGCAGGCGCCATTCGAGGACTTCGGGGTCGGTGAGCCGGGAGTTGGTCATGTGGGTCTGGACGGCGTCGGCGCCGGGGAAGCCCGGGCCGGCGCCGGAGCCGGAGGCGATGGTCTCGTAGTACTGGTGGCGTTCGTTGCCGAAACTGAGGTTGTTCATCGTGCCGGAGCCCTCGGCCTGGACGCCGAGAGCGGCGTAGAGCGCGCCGGTGATGGCCTGTGAGGTCTCGACGTTGCCGGCGGCGACGGCGGCGGGGTACACCGGGGCGAGCATCGAGCCGGGCGGGACGACGATCCGCAGGGGGCGCAGGCAGCCGTCGTTGAGCGGGATGTCGTCGGCGACGAGGGTGCGGAACACGTACAGGACGGCCGCGGTGACGACGGCGGAGGGCGCGTTGAGGTTGCCGTCGAGCTGGGGCGAGGTGCCGGTGAAGTCGATGGTCGCGGTGCGGTGTTCGCGGTCGACCCGGACCTCGACGGCGATCACGGCGCCGGAGTCCGTCTCGTAGCGGTAGGCGCCGTCGGACAGGCCGTCGACGGCCCTGCGCACCGCCTGCTCGGCGTTGTCCTGGACGTGCCGCATGTAGGCCTGGACGACGTCGAGGCCGAAGTGCTCGATCATCGCCTTCACTTCGTCGACGCCCTTGCGGTTGGCGGCGATCTGGGCGCGCAGGTCGGCGAGGTTGGTGGCCGGGTCGCGGGACGGGAACGGGGCCTCGGTGAGCAGCCGCAGGGTCTCGGCCTCGCGGAGCCGGCCGTCCGTCACCAGCAGCCAGTTGTCGAGGAGCACGCCCTCCTCGTGGATTTCCCGGCTGGCGGCGGGCATCGAGCCGGGGCTGATGCCGCCGATCTCGGCGTGGTGGCCGCGGGAGGCGACGAAGAACAGCAGTTCGCGGCCGGCCGGGTCGAAGACCGGCGTCACCACGGTGATGTCGGGCAGGTGGGTGCCGCCGTGGTACGGGTCGTTGACGGCGTAGGCGTCGCCGGGGCGCAGGCGCGGGCCGCGGCGGCGGAGCACCTCCTTGACGGTGGTGCCCATCGAACCGAGGTGGACCGGGATGTGCGGCGCGTTGGCGACGAGGTTGCCGTCCGGGTCGAAGAGGGCGCAGGAGAAGTCGAGCCGCTCCTTGATGTTGACCGACTGCGCGGTGGATTCCAGCCGGGCGCCCATCTGTTGGGCGATCGCCATGAAGAGGTTGTTGAAGATCTCCAGCAGTACGGGGTCGGCCCGGGTCGACACCCCGGCTTCGGCGCGGGCCTCGACCTGCTCGACCAGCAGGTGGCCGGCCGGCGTCACGGTGGCTCGCCAGCCGTCGTCCACGACGGTGGTGGCGTTGGCCTCGGCGATGACGGCCGGACCGGTCACGGTGTCGTCCGGTCGCATCGACTCGCGCTCCAGCAGCGGGACTTGGCGCCAGGCGCCACCCGTGTAGAGCGGCACCTCGGTAGGCTCGGGCGACTCGGCCGGGGCGGGGGAGAGCGCGTCGAGTCCGGGCTGCTCGGTGAGGCCGGTGGCCTCGACGGCGAGCGCCTCGATCACCAGCGGACGGTCCATCAGGAAGGAGTAGGTGGCGCGGTGCCGCTCCTCGAACTCGGCGGCCATGACGTCGGGTTGGCCCAGCGTGACGCCGATGGTGGTGTCGGTGCCCTGGTAGCGCAGCCGGGCCCGGTAGACCAGTCGGATCCGGTCCGGCGGGGTGCCCTGGTCGAGCAGTTCGGCGGTGGAGGCCGCCGCCAGCTCGTCGGCCAGCGCACGGACACCGGCCATCTCCTGGGCGGCCAGCGGGCGTTCGACGGCGTGCTCGCGCAGGACGGTGGTGTCGGCCAGGCCGATGCCGAGGGCGGACAGCACCCCGGCCATCGGCGGGACCAGCACGGTGCGGACGCCCAGCGCCTCGGCGACCGCGCAGGCGTGCTGGCCGCCCGCGCCGCCGAAGGTGGTCAGCGCGTACCGGGTCACGTCGTGGCCCTGCTGGACGGAGATCCGCTTGATCGCGTTGGCGATGTTTCCGACCGCGATCCGCAGGAAGCCCTCGGCGGCCTCCTCCGCCGAGCAGTCGCCGATCTCCCTGACCAGTTCGGAGAAGCGGTGTCGCGTCAGGTCGAGGTCGAGTCCCTCGTCGCCGTCGGGCCCGAAGACGCGGGGGAAGTGGTCGGCCTGGATCCGGCCGAGCAGCAGATTGGCGTCGGTCACGGTCAGCGGCCCGCCGCCCCGGTAGCAGGCCGGGCCGGGGTCGGCGCCCGCCGAGTCCGGCCCGACCCGCAGCCGGCCGCCGTCGAAGCGCAGCACCGAGCCGCCGCCGGCCGCGACGGTGTGGATCGCCAGCATCGGCGCCCGCAGCCGCACCCCGGAGACCTGGGTGGTCACCACCCGCTCGTACTCGCCCGCGAAGTGCGAGACGTCGGTGGACGTGCCGCCCATGTCGAAGCCGATCACGCGGTCGTAGCCGGCCAGTCGGGACATCCGCACCATGCCGACGATGCCGCCGGCCGGGCCGGAGAGGATCGCGTCCTTGCCGCGGAAGTGCCCGGCCTCGGCCAGGCCGCCGTTGGACTGCATGAACATCAGCCGGACACCGGCCAGTTCGTCGGCCACCTGCCGGACGTAGCGGCGCAGGCCGGGGGAGAGGTAGGCGTCGACCACGGCGGTGTCCCCGCGCGGCACCAGCTTCATCAGCGGGCTCGCCTCGCTGGACAACGACACCTGGGCGAAGCCGAGTTGTGCGGCGAGGCGGCCGATCGCCTGCTCGTGCGCGGGGTGCAGGTAGCTGTGCAGGCAGACCACGGCGACGGACCGGATGTCGTCCCGCAGGCAGCGGCGCAGGTCCTCGGCGAGCCGGTCGAGATCGGGCGACCGCAGCACCGTGCCGTCGGCGGCGATCCGCTCGTCCACCTCGACGACCCGGGCGTACAGCGGCTCGGGCAGCACGATCTCACGGGCGAAGATGTGCGGCCGGTTCTGGTAGCCGATCCGCAGCGCGTCCGCGAACCCGCGCGTGATGACCAGGGCGGTCGGCTCTCCGGTGCGCTCCAGCAGGGCGTTGGTGGCCACCGTGGTGCCCATCCGTACGGTGTCGATGCCCGCGCCGGGTGGAAGCAGGGCCCGGATGCCGGCCACGGCCGGGTCCCGGTAGCGGGCGGGGTCGTGCGAGAGCAGCTTGTGGGTCAGCAGGCGGCCGTCCGGCGCGAGCGCGACGACGTCGGTGAAGGTTCCGCCCCGGTCCACCCAGAACTGCCAGCCCCTGGACTGCGCCCCTTCGGATCGGGCCATGCCCGGCTCCCTCCGCCGTGCCCCGGTAACCCCTGGACGAGTATCCGACCGGGCGAACCAGCCGGGCAAACGGGACATACTGGGCATGCGGACCGACCCGGGAGGCAGTGATGACGACCACGACGGTGGGGGTGCTCCGGGAGACCGCCCCGGGCGAGCGCCGGGTGGCCCTCGTGCCCGACCTCGTGCCGGCCGTCGGCCGCCTCGGCGCGAAGGTTCTCGTCGAGCCCGGCGCCGGCGCCCTCGCCGGCCACCACGACGCCGACTACCGGGCCGCGGGCGCCGCCCTCGCCGGGCGCGCCGAACTGCTGCGCCGAGCGGACGTGCTGCTCGGCGTCCACCCGCCGGCCGTCGACCCGGCGCACGACCTGCACCCCGGGCAGGTGCTGGCCGCGATGCTGCGCCCGCACCGGATCCCGTACCTGGTCCGGCAGTGGGCGGACCGGGGAGTCACGGCGATCGGCCTCGACCTGGCGCCATCCGTCCTGCCCGCCGGCTACCCGCTGGACGCCGAGGCCTCCCAGGCCAGGGTCGCCGGCTACCGGGCGGTGCTGCTCGCGGCCGCCCGGCTCGACCGCTGCCTGCCGCCCTGGGGCACGGCAGACGCGCTGTTCGACCCGGTCCGGGTCCTGGTGGTCGGGGCCGGTCACGCCGGCCTCCAGGCGACCGACACGGCCCGCCGGCTCGGCGCACAGGTCGGCGCGGTCGAGCTGCGCCGCCACGAGCGGGCCGCCGTGGCCGCGCTGGGGGTCGGCCTGCTGGACCTCCCCGGTCTTCACCCCGTCGCCGACGACCGGGAACTGCGGCGCACCCTCGACCACGAGCGCTCCGCCTGGACGGCGGGACTCGGCGAGGCCGCCGCGCACCACGACCTCGTGGTCACCGACCTCGGGCTGCCCGGCCGGATGCCCCCTGTGCTGCTCACCACGGCCGCGGTGGCGGCGATGCGGCCCGGCTCGGTGCTGGTGGACCTGGCGGCCGGCCCCGAGGGCGGCAACATCGAGGGCGTCCGGCCGGACACCACGATGCTGGTCGGCGACGGGGTCACGGTGATCGGCGCCGGGGACCTCGCCGCGCAGGTGCCCGGCACGGCGTCGCGTGCCTACGCCCACAACGTGGTCGCGCTGCTCGCCCGCCTGCCGCACGACGGATCGCTCGTGGCCGACCCTGTCCTGGGCCCGATGCTGGTGACCCACCGGGGGACCGTGCTGCACGAACCCACCGGACGGCTGCTCCTGGAGGCGACCGCCGCGGCCGGCCTGCCATAGCTCTCAGACCGAGGCCCCGGCGTGCGAGAACAGCACGGCGTGGCGGGCGATCGATCCGGCGTGTGCCGCGCACTGCTGGTAGCAGCAGGCCAGCAGCACGAGGTCTGCGGTGTCGACGGGATCCGCCTCCTCGGCACGGATCAGCCGCTCGTAGAGAAGCCGCTGGCGCCGGCCGGCCTCGTGCAGCTCCGTCAGGACGTCCGCGACGCCCTCGGGCGCACCGGACTCCAGGACGTCGGCCGCCCGCGCGACCAGGTCCAGGGCCGCGTCCGCGATCCCGTCCAGCGGGGCCCGCAACGGCTCGTCGAACGGCTCCCGCTCCTGTCGCGCCCACGCCGCCTCCAGCAGCCGCTGGGCGAGCTGCCCGAGCGCCTCCGCCTCGGTGCCCACATGGACGCCGACGACCACCCCGGCCGGCCCGTCGAGCAGGCCGGCCGCGTCCTCCTCGATCCGGGCCCGCAGCTCCGCCAGGGCCTTCTCGGCGGCCGGCACGCCCTCGACCTCGTCGGCCGGACTCGTCAGCGCGGCCGTCGCCCCGCTCAGCGCGGTGTGCGCCAGCCGGACCAGACCGGCCAGCTCCGCGATCAGCGCGCGGTACGTGCCGTCTCCGTCCTCAGGCATCGGTCCACTCCCGTCCTCGGCCCACCTCTGCCGAACGCCCGCCCGTTGCGCCCCGCCCCGACCAGTGTCGCCCCGCCCACCGTGACCGGCCGCCCGGAGCCCGAATCAGCCCACCGCGTCCCGCGTGCCCGGCCGGGCGTCATGAGCGGCGTCAGGCTCCGGTGCGCGGCTGTCGTCGTGGGCCATGACCTCGCCCGGCATCCGCAGGAGGGCGGAGGCCACCGAGGCGGCGGCGTTGGACGGGGTGTCGCCGAGACCGACCATCAGGGCCGTCAGTTGCGCGAGCAGGCAGCTCTCGGCGTTCCAGGGCGGCAGGAGGTAGCCGCCCAGTTCGAGGGTGACCAGGCCGTGCACGGCGGACCACATCTGGTGGGCCACCAGGGCCGGGTCCGACGCGCGGAAGCGGCCCGCCTCGATGCAACGGGCGGCGCACTGCACCACCCCGGTCAGCGTGTACCGGCCGTGCTGGCGATCCTCCTCGCCGATCGAGAACCCGCCCAGCAGCGCCCCGCCGAACATCACCCCGTACAGGTGCGGGTTGTCGAGCGCGTTGCAGCGGTAGGCGAAGCCCAGGACGGTGAGGTCGGCGACCGGGTCGGTCGTGCGGCGGACCCGGTCGAAGTGCCGCTGGAGCCGGGTGAACCCCTCGTGCACGGTGGCGCGCACCAGGCCGTTCATCCCGCCGAAGTGGGTGTAGAGGGCCATCGTCGAGCTGCCCGCCTCGGCGGCGATCCGCCGTGCGGAGAGCGCTCTGGGCCCCTCCTCAGTGAGCAGCCGGGCGGCGATGTCGAGCAGGGCCGGGCGGGCGGCGGGATCGCGGCGACGGGGACTCATACCGGTGTGGTCTCCAGAGATCGGTCGCAGGGGGCGTGCTCAGGGGTCGGAGCGGGCCTTTGGGCGGGCGCGGCCGCGACGCACCCGAGGGCGGCGGATCATCAGCAGGACGGCCCCGGGCAGGAGCAGGGCGTCCAGGCAGAGCAGCGCGATGTTCCACGGGCCGTCGACGCCGTGGTCGTGGGCGCCGTGGCCGGAGGGCCCGGAGACGGCTCCGGTGTCGCCCTGCGGCCCGGCGGCGCCGGAGCCCACCGAGAAGCCGGTCACCCCCGAGACCTCCCCGCCGCCGGCGAGGGCGAGCCGGTAGGTGACCAGGTAGGCGCCCGTCCGGGAGATCGACACCGGGGTGATCACCCGTTGCCCGTCCACCCGGGGGGCGCTGCCGTCGACCGCGACGCCGTTCTCGCCGGTCACCCGGACGAAGACGCTCCTCGGCCGGAGCTCACCGGTGAACGCCAGCGCCACCTCGGCGGGCGGCGACTGCACCGAGCCGCCGTCGGCCGGCGTGGCCGCCTTCAGCCGGACCGGCTCCGAGGAGCTGAGCCAGCCGACCGCGACGAGCAGCACCACCAGCGCGGCGACGCCGGTGGCCATCCGCCGCTGGAAGGAGCGCACGGCGGGTGGCGCGCTCCCCCCGGCACGGCGGGCGGGGCGGGCCGGAGCGAGCGTCATGCGCCCGTCGCGGCCAGCGGCCTGTGCTCGACGGCCTGGCAGCTGCACGTCATCTGCTCGGCCTCGGCCGCGCTGGGCCGCAGGTGGAGGTACATCGCGACAACCATCGGGAGGAAGACGATCGTGTTGTAGAAGAGGTGCAACTCGACCCGGGCGAACACCAGTTGCAGGATGCTGGTCGGTACCGGCCTGCCGAACAGGTTGTGGCCGGTCTGCGCCTGGAGCAGGAGCAGCAGGTGCTCGATGTGGTGCCAGAACTGGATGCCCAGCGCGATGTTCCACCACGTCCGCGCGCGTCCGACGAAGCCGGGGCGCAACAGGAACAGGCCGATCAGCATGACGATCGCGTAGCCGTAGTGCAGCCACTCGGAGGTGACCAGCCACGGGTAGGCGTACCCGAGCACGCCTCTGGCCTTGGGGACGGGCCAGCCGAGGCCCCAGATCTGGTAGGCCTGGGTCAGGTGTTCGGCCCAGTGCGCGATGACGACGAACAGGAAGAGGTTGAGCGCGGCCCGGTGGTGCTGGACGAGTGTCGTCCTCATGAGTCCTCCCGTTGGGGGCGGATGTACGGGGGCGGGGTCTCCGGCAGGCGGTGGGGCCTGCGCCACGCTGGTACACCCAGACTGCCAACTCCCGGATTCCGTACCCGTCTTCGAGATTGCGCAGTCGTGGTGCGCGTGGCCCGTGCCTGCCGTCGGCGTGCGCGGGGGGTCCGCACGATCGGAGAAGGCCGGAGATCTCCCCCGGCCCATACTGAAGGTCGCCAATCGTAGTGCAGCTCAGTCGATATGACGGCCAATCAGTTCAGATCGATCGGAATGAGGACGGACACAGGATGGCGGACCCGCAGGACGTGATCGCGGCGCTGAGCGCCGAGGGTGCCGAGGTCGACCGGCTCGTGGCGGACCTGGACGACGAGCAGTGGCGCCTGCCCACCCCGGCACCGGGCTGGACCATCGCCCACCAGATCGCCCATCTGTCGGCGACCTTCAAGATGGCCGGTACGGCGGCGGGGGAGCCGGACGCCTTCCGGGCGGTCGCCTCCCGGATCGGCGGCGACTTCAACGGGGCGGTGCAGACCGCGCTGCTCCCGTACCTGGCCGAGCCGCCGGAGCGGCTCTACGCCCTCTGGCAGGCCGAACGGGCGGCGGCGGAGAAGGCGTTGGCGGAGGTGCCGGCCGGGCAGGTGGTGCCCTGGCTGGTGCGGCCGCTCCCGGCGCCGGTGCTGGCCGCCGCGGGGATGATGGAGCTGTTCGCCCACGGCCAGGACATCGCGGACACCCTCGGGGTCGCCCGCCGGCACACCGACCGGCTCCGGCCGCTGGTGGAATTCGCCGTCCGGGTCTGGGACTTCGGCTACCAGGCGCGGCAACTCACGCCGCCCGACAAGGAGTTCCGGTTCGAGATCACGGCTCCGTCCGGCGCGCTCTGGGCGTACGGCCCGGTCGACGCGACGGACCGGGTGACCGGGCCGGCCGAGGACTTCTGCCTGCTGGTGACCAGGCGCCGGCACCGTGACGACCTCGCGGTGACCGCCACGGGCGCCGACGCACAGCACTGGATGGACATCGCGCAGGCCTACCGCGGGCCCGCCGGGGAGGGCCGCACCCCCGGGCAGTTCGCCGGCCGGTAGGCCCCGAGGCAGCGGCGACCGGAAGCGGCGACAACCCGAAGCACCGGCAACCCGAAGCACCGGCAACCCGAGGATTCCGACCGACAGGAGAATCTCAATGACCGTGTCAAGCCGTCTGCGTGACGGGTGGGACGGAGGTGAACTCCCTCTTGTCACGCAGCATCGCCCACAGGACGTTCACTCGGCGGCGGGCGAGCGCGAGCAGGGCCTGAGTATGGATCAGCCCCTCGGCGCGCTTCTTGAGGTAGTAGTCCCGCGATGGGCCCGGACGCATCATCGAGGACTGCGCGGACATGTAGAACAGCCAGCGCAGACGGCGGTTGTAGCGCTTGGGCCGGTGATAGTTGCCGGTCCGGCGCCCGGAGTCGCGGGGCACCGGCGCGAGGCCGGCATGCGAGGCCAGGCGGCCGGCGTCCCGGTAGCCGGACAGGTCGCCGGCGATGGCGACGAACTCGGCGCCCAGGATGGGGCCCATGCCGGGCAGGGACTCGATGATCTCGGCGCGTTCGTCGGTGCGGAAGGTCTTCCGGATCTCCCGGTCGTTGTCCTTGATCCGCTCGTCCAGGGCGAGGAGCTGGTGGGCCAGGTCGCAGACCAGTTTGGCGGCACGAACCTCGCCGGGCAGGGCGGTGAGCTGGGACTGGGCGGCCTCCACGGCCTTGACGGCGACGTCGGCGGCGTTGCGCACCCTGCGCCGATCCAGCCAGGTGGTCAGCCGCTTGACGCCGATCCGCCGCAGGGCGGCCGGGGTCTGGTACTCGGTCAGCATCACGACCGGGCCCTTGGCCGCCGAGTAGTCGAAGGCCCGTTCCAGGGCCGGGCAGATACCCACCAGCAGGTCCCGCAGCCGGTTGATCAGCCGGACGCGGTCGGCGATCAGGTCGCGCCGGTAGCCGGTCAGCAACTGCAGCGTGGACACCAGTTCCGGCGGCGTCTCGATCGGGGCGAAGTCTCGGCGCATGCGAGCCTGGTCGGCGATGACCAGGGCGTCCTTGGCGTCGGTCTTACCCTCGCCGCGGTAGGCGCCTGTCATGCGATTGACGGTACGGCCGGGCACGTAGACGACCTGCTGGCCGTCGGCGATCAGCAGGGCCAGCAGCAGCGCGCTGGCCCTGCCGGAGATGTCCACCGCCCAGCGCACCTCATCGGCCTTCTCCCGGGCCGCCCCGATGAGTTGGAGGATCTGGCCCTCGTCGTTGATCACCTTGGTCGAGAACAGCGTCCGGCCCTCGGCGTCGACCGCCACCGCCCAGTGATGCCCCTTGCCGGCGTCGATGCCGACCCATATCCGCTCGTGCGACCCGCTCAAGCCTTGCGCTCCGTTCCACCGTGACCAGCACCTCCATGGCCCGAGGAACACTCCGCCGACAGGTCCTTAACCAGCGATGCCCGCAGTTCTCAATCAGCAGTCGGAGCGTCCCGGAGGACCGGGCGGCCATTCTCCTGGAGCCATCAAGGGCAACCACGCCATCAGCCACACCCGGTCCTCCCGGACCGCCCAACATTCTTAAGGAACCCGCCATGCCCGAGATGCCCGACCTCACCCCGGACCAGGCCGCCGCCGTCGGCGTCCCGCAGCGCATCGTCGCCGCCTGGGCCGGGCACGACCACGACGCCTTCGCCGACCTCTTCACCGAGGACGCCCACCTGATCCTCGCCGGCGGCGTCTTCCTCCAGGGGCGCGAGGCCATCCGCGCGTTCATGGCCCAGGCCCTACGCCGGCCCGTTCAAGGGCACCCAGGTGACCGGCCAGCCGCTGGCGGCGAAGTTCCACGGGCCGGACTTCGCCCTCGTGGTCACCCAGGGCGGCGTGCTCGCCCCGGGCGAGACCGAGGTCGCCGGCGAGCGGGCGATCCGGGCGACCTGGATGCTGGCCCGGCAGGACGGCGGCTGGCTGATCGCCGGCTACCAGAACACCCCGATCCACGCGGGCTGACACCGCGCACCGGACCCCGGGACCCGCCACCCGCCGGTGGCGGGTCCTTCCCGTGCCGCTCCCGCCCGTACAGGGGGCACGGGCCGCCGAGGTCACCCGGCGCAGGCGCCGACCTCGGCGATGCGGCGGGCGAGGTACTTGCGCTCGGTGTCGCTGGTGGCCAGGTCGAGAGCGCTACGGTACGCCTGGGCGGCCTCCTCCCAGCGGTTGAGCCTGCGCAGCAGGTCCGCCCGGACGGCGGGCAGCAGGTGGTAGCCGTTGAGCTCGCGGCCGTTGGAGAGCTCGTCGACCAGCGCCAGGCCGGCCGCCGGCCCCTCGGCCATCGCGACGGCCACCGCCCGGTTCAGCTCCACGACAGGCGACGGCGCGAGCCCGGCGAGGCGCCCGTACAGATGGGCGATGGCCGCCCAGTCGGTGTCCGCCTCGGAGTCCGCGGTCGCGTGGCAGGCGGCGATGGTGGCCTGCAGCTGGTAGTGGCCGACCTCGCCGAGGTCCAGGGCGGACTCCAGCAGGGCGACGCCCTCGTCGATCTCCGCTCGCCGCCAGCGGGCGCGGTCCTGGTCGGCGAGCGGGACGAGTTCGCCGTTCTCGCTGACCCGGGCGTCCCGGCGGGCGTGGTGGAGCAGCATCAGCGCGTTGAGGCCGAGCACCTCGGGCTGGTCGGGCATCAGCCGGGCGAGCAGCCGGGCGAGCCGGATCGCCTCGCCGCACAGGTCGGGCCGCAGCAGGTCGGCGCCGGTGGAGGCGGCGTAGCCCTCGTTGAACAGCAGGTACAGCACGGCGAGGACGCCGGGCAGCCGCTGCGGCAGCAGTTCCGCGCCGGGCACCTGGTACGGGATGCGGGAGTGGCGGATCTTCTCCTTGCCGCGCACCAGGCGCTTGGCCATGGTCTGCTCGGAGACGAGGCAGGCGCGGGCGATCTCGGCGGTGGTCAGGCCGGCCAGGGTGCGCAGGGTCAGGGCGACCCGGGAGACCAGCGGCAGCGCGGGGTGGCAGCAGGTGAACATGAGCCGGAGGCGGTCGTCCCCGATGCCGCTCGGCTCGGCGGGCAGGCGTTCCTCCGCGTGGCGCAGGTCCACGGCGATCTGCTGGAGCTTGACGGCCTCGACCTTGCGGCGGCGCAGCCGGTCGATCGCCCGGTTGCGGGCGGTGGTGACGATCCACGCGCCCGGGCGGGCGGGAACGCCGTCCTGCGGCCATCGGGCGAGCGCCTGCGCGAAGGCCTCCTGCGCGCATTCCTCGGCGAGGTTCCAGTCGCCGGTGGTGCGGATCAACGTCGCGACCACCCGGGCCCATTCGGCCCGAAAGGTGGCCGCGACCGCCGACTCGACGCTCACCCCCGGAACGGCCGGATCTCGATCACGCCCCGCTCGGCGACCGGGTGGCGGGAGGCGATGTCGATCGCCTCCTTCAGGTCGGCGCAGTCGATGATGTCGTAACCGGCGATGACCTCCTTGGTCTCCGCGAACGGTCCGTCGCCGAGCACGACCTCGCCGCCGCGCAGACGGACGGTGGTGGCCGCGTGGTAGGGGCTCAGCTCGTCGCCGTGCAGCCGGATGCCGGCTGCGTCCAGCTCGTCGGCCCAGGGCATCGGCTCGTCGGGCTCGACCGGCTCCTGCGGCTCGCGCTCGTAGGCGGCCCGGTCGACACAGACGAAGAGCATGAACTTCATGGCTCCTACCTCCAGTTGACGCATCCGCGGCAGTCCGATTCTAGGGTGCCCCGCCGCCGGCCGCCCGGTGATCGCACCAGGCGGCCGGGGAGGAGTATCCCGCCACCGCACCCCCACGACGAACAGGGAGTACGGAATTGGACAGCCGTGTCGCGGCCGGAGGTCCGTGGCGCCGGGCCGCCCGCGCGCTCAGACCCGGCCGTCAGACCCGGCCGGGCAGGCCTTCCGCGGCGAGCCGCTTGACGACGGCCCACGCGACGGCGCCGAACTCCGCCAGCGCCTGCCGGTTGACGTTGTCGAGCGTGTCGCAGGCCTGGTGGAAGCAGGGATCGTTCTCCTTGCCCGCCGTGCCGCCGTACTTCCCGGCCTGTTCCTCGGTCTTGACCTCGGCGGCGCCGCCGAACAGGCCGCCGGTCGGGACGCCGGCGTTCATCAGGGGGCCGTAGTCGGACCCGCCGACGAAACTGGTGGGCGGGTGCGGGTCGGTGACCATGCCGCGCCTGGCGAACTCGTCGGTGAACAGCTCGGCGATCCGCTCCGACCCGGCCGGGCCGCTGCCGTCGAAGACGTAGCGGACGTAGTTCGGCGAGCCGATCGAGTCGAGGTGCACCGCCGCGAAGATCTTCCCGAGTTCGGCCGGGCCGACCGTGTTCACGTAGTGGTACGACCCCTGCCGCCCGATCGCGCCGGTGGCGGGGTCGCGCACCGCGCGCGTCTCCTCGGCGCCGAAGAAGGCGAACCGGACCTTGTAATGCGGCGGCACCCGCAGGCGGGAGAGCTGCCGGGCGATCTCCAGGGCGGTGGCCACGCCGCTGCCGTTCTCGTTGATGCCCGGCCCGCTGGGCAGCGCGTCGAGTTCGGCGTGCACCAGCAGGACGTGGTCCGGGTCTCCGCCCCGGGTCTCCGCGATGATGTTCCTGGTGCGCGCGTGGGGGTCGTTCAGCGTGTGGGTGGTCACGTGGACGACCGCACCGCCGGCGGCCTGGGACGCCTGGTAGAGCGCGAGTCCGTCGGCGTAGCCCAGCGCGCCCACCACGGGTATCGCCGCGGGCTCGCCGATGGTGCCGGACATCGGCTGGTCCCGGCCCGGCTGGCCCTCGTTGAAGAGCACCGCCGCCGCGTAGCCGGCCGCCTGGGCGTTGAGCGCCTTGACGCCGAAGCCGCAGCCGCCGCGCTGGATCAGGGCGATGCGGACGCTGCCGGCCGGCACCAGCGGGAAGTCCGCGACGGCGCACCCGGAGGCCGAACTCGGCTGCGGCGTCGGCGGGATGACGACGTTGCTCGTCGGGACCAGTTGGCCGGTCACGTCCCCGCTGCCCGAGTAGACGAACGTGTCGGCGTGGAAGGTCACGGCCGCGGGGGAGACCTCGTTCAGCGCCGCGGGCGCCAGCTCCCGGTAGAGCGGGACGGTGAAGGGCTGCTCCTGGATCGTGTACCCCGCGGCCCGCAGGGTCCGCTCGACGTAGTCGGCGGCCGCGTCGAAGCCGGGAGTCCCGGAGGTGCGGATGCCCTCGTGGCGGTCGGCGATGCGCTGGAGCGCGCGTTCGTGGGCGAGGATGCCCCGGGCCGTCACGCCCCGGGCCGCGGCGAGGTCACCGGAGACGTCCTCGGCGCTCGCCGGCTGTGCCGTCCCCGCGACGGCGACCGTGGTGAGCAGGGTGGTCAGGACAGCGAACCATCTTCGCAAGGTTCCTCCTCGTATCGGGTGGTGCCAGGTGGAACGGCCCGCCGGGGGAACCCGGCGGGCCGTGGTCGGTGCGGCGGGGCCTACGTGTGGCGGGCCTACTTGTAGGCGAGCGCCTGGAGCTCGAACAGCTCCGCGTAGAGGCCGCCGGCCTTCATCAGGGCGGTGTGGTCCCCGGTCTCGACGATCCGGCCGTCGCGGACGACGACGATCAGGTCCGCCATCCGGACGGTGGAGAACCGGTGCGAGACGAGCAGCGTGATCGCGCCGGTCGATGCCCCGAGCGTGCGCGCCTGCGCCGCGTAACGCTCGAACAGGTGGTGCTCGGCCTCCGGGTCGAGTGCGGAGGTGGGTTCGTCCAGCACCAGGAGCAGCGGGGTCTCGCGCATGAGCGCCCGGCCGAGGGCCAGCTTCTGCCACTGCCCGCCGGAGAGTTCGGCGCCCTCGGTGTAGCTGGTGCCTAGCTGCGTGTCCAGGCCGTCCGCCAACTGGCCGATGAGGTCGGTGGCGTGGGCCTTCTCCAGGGCCGCCCGGACGGACGTGTCGTCGTCGATCCGGGGCAGGTCGCCGAGGCCGACGGTGGACCGGGCGGGCAGCTCGTAGCGGACGAAGTCCTGGAAGCCGGCGGCGATCCGCTCGCGCCACTGCTCGGCCGGCAGCTGCCGCAGGTCGGTGCCGTCGAGCAGGACGCGCCCCCGGGAGGGCCGGTAGAGCCCGCAGAGCAGCTTCACCAGGGTGCTCTTGCCCGCGCCGTTCTCGCCGATGACGGCGACGGTGGAGCCGGCGGGCAGGGTCAGCGAGACGTCGGTCAGCACCGGGGTGTCCGTGCCGGGGTAGGCGAAGTCGACGCCCTCCAGCTCGATGCCGCGGGTGAACGTCTCCGGCGGCGTCTGCCGCCCTGCGCCGGGCGCGGTCTCGGCGGAGGGCCGCTGCGCCGGCGCCGTCGCCGCGGCCGTGGTCACCAGGCCGCGCATGGTGTCCATCCGGCGCAGCGTGCCGGCCATCCGCTGCAGGTCGCCCAGCAGGTTGACGGCGGAGGCGACCTGCCGGTTGACCTGGGTGGCGAGCGAGATCACCAGGACGACGTCGCCGACGCCGTGGTGGCCGGCGATCGCCTCGCGGATCACCAGGATCATCGCGCCCATGTAGGCGAGGCCGAAGACGGTCTGGCCGGCCGCGCGGACCAAGGCGGCGCGGGTGTTGGCGTGCCACAGGCCGCGGCTGGTGGTCTCCCACAACTCGGCGTGGCGGCGGCGCAGTTCGTCGCTCATCCGGAAGACCCGCAGCTCGCCGGCGAAGCGGGCGGAGGAGGCCAGGCGGAAGAGGTTGAGCGCGATCCGGGTGGGTTGGGCGGTGTCCGTCCTGGCCCGGTCGGTGATGGCCTCGGCCTTGCGGCCGGCGATCAGCGGCGGCACGGCGGCCAGCGGCAGCAGCAGGAGCAGCGGGTTCAGCCGGGCCAGCAGGACGGCGGTGAAGACGACGGCCAGGAGCAGCCCGAAGGTGCTGAACAGCGCCTGGAGCGCGTTCGGGAAGCGCCGGCTCTCGGGCTGGAGGACGGTCACGAGGTCGGCGTAGTCCGGTCGTTCGTGGTGCTCGATGCCCTCGTAGCCGTTGGAGAGGGTCATCAGCTCCTCGACGAAGTGCAGTTCGGCGAGTTCGGCGAGCTCGAAGTAGGCGACGTGGGCGAAGTTGCCGAACGACAGCGTCACCACGGCCAGGACGGCGACGACCACGCCGTACCCGCCAGCGTCGCCGGTCCGGCCGTCGACGACGGCGTCCGTCATCAGGCCCAGGAAGGCGGCGAGCAGGGGGGCGGCGACGGCCCCGGCCATCATCAGGACGACGGCGGTGACGGTCTTGCGCCAGTCCACGCGCCAGGCGATCGAAAGCAGCCGCCACGCGCCGGTCAGTGTCTCCTTCATCGCGCCCTCCCGGCGGTCTCGGCGTCGGGGTCCGCCTCGGCGGTCTCGGCAACCTCGCCGGCGTCCCCGTCCGTCCCGTCCGTGAAACGGTCCGCCTGGAGGCGGAAGAGGCGGGCGTACCGGCCGTCGGCGGCGAGCAGTTCGTCGTGGCTGCCCTGCTCGGCCACCCGGCCGCCCTCGAGCACGACGATCCGGTCGGCCTGCCGGACGGTGGAGAAGCGGTGCGAGATCAGCAGGGTGGTGGCCCCGCGGGACAGTTCGGTGAACTCCTGGAAGAAGCCGGCCTCGGCGCGGACGTCGAGGCTCGCCGTGGGCTCGTCCAGGACGAGGACGGGCGAGCCGTGCCGCAGCGCGAACAGGGCGCGGGCGAGGGCGACGCGCTGCCACTGCCCGCCGGAGAGGTCGCCGCCGCCGTCCAGGTGGCGTGCGAGCGGGGTGTCCAGGCCGCGGGGCAGCCCGTCGAGGGCCTCCCGCAGGCCGACGGCGTCCACCACGGCCGCCACCCCGGCGCGGTCGTCGAGGTGGGCGACCGACCCGAAGGCGATGTTGTCGGCCGCGGACACCTCGTACCGCGCGAAGTCCTGGAAGATGACGCCGAGTTTGGCCCGCCAGGCGTTGACCGGGTAGGAGCGGATGTCCACCCCGTCCAGCCGGATCGTGCCGGAGGTCGGCTCGTAGAGCCGGGCGAGCAGCTTGACGAGGGTGGTCTTGCCCGCGCCGTTGAGGCCGACCAGGGCGGTGCACCGGCCGACCGTCAGGGTGAGGTCCAGCCCGTCGAGGATCATCCGGTCCTCGCCGGGGTAGTGGAAGCACACGTTCTCGAAGGTGATGGTGGCGGCGGGCTCGGGCACCTCGGCGGGGGCCGTCGAAGCGGCCACGGGCTGCGGTTCGTCCTCGCCGATCCGGGCCAGGAAGCGCCTGACGGCGCCGTAGGCGTGCATGCCGACGGCCGTCGGAAGGTCGGATTCCCGGTAGAACTCCCCGAGGTTCAGCGCGCTGAGCGCCGCGGTGACCACGAGGGCGAAGTCGGTGAGGGTGAGCTCCGGGTCCGGCCCGGCCGCGCCGCGCCCCACCAGGGCCATCACCGTCGCGGTCACCGCCATGCCCCAGGCCGTGAACCAGACGAACGGCCAGAGGTAGATCCGGCGGCGGGCCGCCCACAGCGGCTTCAGCCAGTCGAGGTAGCACTGCCGCCACAGGCCGCGCAGCCACCCGATCAGGCCGAAGATCCGGATCTCCTTGGCCGCGCCGGCGTCGATCGCCAGGGCGCGCAGATAGTCGTTCTTGAGCTCGGCGCCGTCGAGTTCGAAGCGGACGTCGGCGTACTTGCGCAGGCCGCCGCGCAGCCCGTAGCGGAACAGCATGACCGCGACGACCAGCCCGGCCGCGGCCGGCCAGGAAAAGACGGCGCCCACCACCCCGGCGTAGCCGGCGAGTTGGGTGTAGCGGCCGATCAGCGCCAGCTGCCCAGCGCAGGCCTGGCCGGGGCTCTGCACCCAGGTCTCCAGCTCCCGCGCGGCGGTCCGCAGGTCCTCGACGACCTGCGGGTCCTCCAGCGGGCCGACGCTCGTCGTGCCGGTCGAGGCGGCGATCACGTCGTCGATCACCCGGCCGTCGATCCGCCGGGCCACCAGCTCGCCGACCGACTCGCGGACCGGCGCGACGACCTGCTGCCCGATGAAGGCCACCGCGGCCACCGTGAACGCGCCGAGCAGCGAGCTCCAGGCGTCCGAGTCCAGCCCGCCGGCCATCGCCGCGGGCACCTTGCCGAGCAGCACCGCGGTGGCGACGACGAACACCACCGGCAGGGCGCCGAGCAGCAGGTTCACCAGCACGTCGACGGCGATCAGCCCGGCGCCCGCGCGGCGGGTCAGCGCCGAGATCTCCAGGCGTTCCCGGACCAGCCGGGCGGCCGTGCTCTCCGGCCCCGGGGCGGTCACCTCGCACGCTCCAGGGCGCCGCGTTCCAGATCCTTCGCCATCGCTCCTCCGTGTCTCCGGTCGTGTCTCGTGGCCGCGTGGTGACCGGGCCACTGCCGCCACCGCGACGAACCGCCAACTGCCTGATGGACACCGGGGCCGGGGTGCGCCGGGAGAACCCGCCACACCCCGCCCGACGGCCGTCGCCGCCGCTCAGAGACGGAGCACGACCTTGCCCACGTACGCGCCGTGCATCAGGTTGACCGCCGCGTCGACGCCGTTCTCCAGGCCGTCCACGATCGTCTCCGCGACGACGATCTCCCCTGAGCGGACCCAGCGCGGGAACCGCTCGTCGAAGACCGGGAACAGCTCGGGGTGGTCGAAGGTGTAGTAGCCGAGGAGTTCGAGCCGCTTGCCGATCACGGCCATCATGTTCCGCGGGCCCTGCACGACCCCGGTGCGGATCTCCTCGTTGCGCCCGCCCATGACGATCCGTCCGCGCGGCCGCATCGCGTCGATCGCCGCCTCCAGCTGGGCACCGCCGACGTTGTCGTAGAACACGTCCAGCTCCGGCAGCCGGGGCCGGACGTCCTGGTGGTAGTCGAAGGCGTCGTCGAAGCCGAGGCGCTCCTTCAGGTAGCGCACCTTCTCCGGCGTGCCCGCCGAGCCGATCACCCGGGTCGCCCCCCGCAGCCGGGCGAGCTGGCCCGCCATGCTGCCCACCGCGCCGGCCGCGCTGGACACGAAGAACGTGTCCCCGGCGCGGATCTGGGCGACCTCGGTGCCGACGTAGGCCGTCAGCCCGAAGCACAGGTGGTGGGTCAACGACGGATAGGCGTCCGGGTCGACCCGGCGGAACTCGCCGGCCTGCGCGACGGCGTAGTCGCGGAAGCCGAACCGGTGCCAGACGATGTCGCCGGGGCCCAGCCGCTCGTCGGCGCTCTCGACGACCTCGCCGATCGCATCGCTCCACATCGGCTCCCCGGGCGTGAAGTCGGGGATGTCCAGCCGGCTCAGGTCGTTCGTCCGCAGGACCAGCCCGGGGTCGATCGACATGAACAGGTTGCGCACGACGACCTGCCCCGGGCCCGGCTCCGGGACCGGCACCTCCACGATCCGGGTGTCTCCGGCCGCAGGAAAGCGGCCCCGCGGCCGGGACACCAGGTGCACCTCACGACCCAGCCTCACGTGAACTCCCCCCTGTGTGGCGGCCGACCCGCCCGCGATCTCACCCCCTGCTCGGCTCGGCGGCGCCCGCACCGGCGGCGAGGCCCGCCGTCCGGGCGTCGATCCCCTCCTTGATCCCGGCGACGATCCGCTGCGCCTGCGCCGCCGTGGGCGCCGCCGCGATCACCGCGACGATCGGCTCCGGCCACGGCAGCGCCCGCACGCTCGTCGGGTACGCCTTGACGCCGTCGGCCCACAGCTCCTGGAACACCGGCCGGATGTGCTCCTCGTACGTGGTGCCCTCGACGACCGGCAGCATGAAGTGCGCGGAGAGCGTCAGCTCCTTCTCGGCGCCCCACATCCGCAGCAGGCCGCCGGCGTGCAGCGAGCCGCTGCGCCGGGCGTTGATCTCGGTGACGTAGAGCCGGTCGTCGGAGCCGGCCACGCAGTCCACGCACATCCAGCCGCGGTAGCCCAGCCGGTGGGCCGCCGTGCCGAGCTCGTGCGCGACCTGGGTGACCCGGTCGCCCCACGCCGGCGGCAGCGCCCCGACGCCCACGTCCACGCTGCGGAAGGAGTAGCCGTGCTCGACCGTCAGCGCGCACAGCACGACGTCCTCGACGCCGTTCTCGCCGACCAGGATGTCGGCGGCCGGGCAGCCGACGCCCTCGGCGTGCTCCTGGAACTGCTGGACCAGGATGGGGAACGCGAAGAACGAGTCGCGGCCCGCGTTGTCCAGGAACTCCTCGACGGCGCCCGGGGCGTCGGAGACCACCCCCGAGCCGTCGCCCGCCACGCCGAACAGGGTGCGGGCGATCACCCGGCCGTGCCGGGCGGTCATCGCCTTCAGCGCCCCGCGCAGCTCCACCCAGTTGCCCGCCACCATGCCCTGGGCGACGTTGATGCCGGGCAGCTCCCGGGCCAGGTCCAGCGGGCTGATCTTGGAGTCCAGGTAGAGGCTCGCCCAGTAGGCGTCCTCGTCGACGTGGTCCAGTTCCACCGCCAGGCCCCAGCCGCGCACCAGCGCTGCCAGCAGGTACGTCTGCGGCGTCGGGCCGACGATGTGCAGCCGCACCACCCGGTACGGCGACAGCAGTTCGCGCAGCTCGGCCTGCGCGTCGCCGTCCTTCAGCAGGTCCTCCACCAGCAGCCCGGTCCGCATGGCCGGCGACACCACCGGCGCCGGGTCCAGCCCGAGCGTCCGGTGGATGTCGTCGAACCACTGCCGGTTCCAGCCGGTGGGAAGCACCAGGACCCGCGGGTTGGGGCTCCAGAACACCGAGTGCTCGCACTCGTAGGTGCCGCTGAACCGCACCACCCGCTCCCGCTCCTCACCGGTGAGGTTCAGGGAGGGGTTGCGCAGGTGGTACTCGGCACTGTTGGGAACGATGAGCTCGACGACTTGCGACATCTGCGGGGGCCTCGATTCTCGGTGGTTCTCGGAGGTGCTCGGCGTTTCGCGGTCCATCGGCGTTCTCGGCGCTTCTCGGTGCTTCTCGGTGTTTCCCGGCGACTTCGGCCGGCGCCGGGCGGCGGTGCCGTTACGGCGCGGCGATCTCCTGGGCGATCTCCCACATGTTCCCGGCCGGGTCGGCGAAGGTGGCCGTCCGCCGGCCCCACGGCTGGTCCACCGGCCCGTTGACGAGCTTCACGCCGTGCTGCTCCAGCTCGGCGCAGACGGCGTCGGCGTCCCGGACGTTGACGGTGAGCAGCGCGCGGGCACCCGTCTGCGGGCCGGCGACCGGTGCCGGCGCGACCAGGCCGTGCGCCTCGCCGACCTCCAGCAGGTTGATCATCAGGTTCCGCATCTTCAGGACGGCCGACTCCCCGTCCTGGTAGACCACGGTCAGGCCGAACACGTCCAGGTAGAAGGCCTTCGTGGCGGCCAGGTCCTCCACGAACAGGGTGATGACCTCGATCTCGTTCAGGGCCTTGATCATGTGCTGCTCCTCAGCTCTCGTGCTCTCGTACGGGTGTTGCCGCGGCCACCCCGGAGGGCGGACCACCCCCACGACGAACGGGGGCCGCCCGGATGGACACCCCGCGGGTCAGAGATCCCGGGCCGGGAGATCGACGGCGAGGACGCGGAACTCGGAGGTGTACCGGGCCCCTTCCGCGTCGCGCAGCCACAGCCCGTCCGCGTCCGGCAGCATCTCGGTGAGTGTGACCGCGCCGTTCTCCTGCTCGGCCGAACGGCGGACGGCCTTGGCGAGCGTGTTGACCAGCACCAGGCTGGTGAAGTCCACGAACGCGGGCTTGTCCTCCACGGGCACCTTGTAGAACGCGCGCTCGGGCAGGCCGTGCGCCAGCCGCCAGCGCCGGGCGGCGAGGAAGCGGTCCGGCTCCGACCGCACCGCGGCCCAGGCGAGTTCGCCGGCCGGGAAGGTCCACGACTCGCGGGCGACCACCAGCCGGTCGACGGTGATCCGCGGGCTGTGGCTGCCCCGCGCGACCGGCTTGAACGCGTTGATCGCCGCGGCCGCCAGCGGCTCGCCCACCACGTGGGCCAGCGGCGCCTCGAAGTCCCCGCTCCGCGAGCGGACCACCAGCCGCTCGCCCTCCCGGTCCACGACCAGATCGGCCGCCGGAATGATCGGCGCGGGCGGCGTCACGGCCTCGGGATGCATCGTCCAGTACGTGTACCCGGGGGAGAGCAGCGCCGACGGTGGTGCCACCCGCGAACTCACCCCGGGCACGTCCCGGGAGGTGATCCCGTAGATCCGGCGCCGGCCCAGGTCCGCCTCGGCGGCGGCCAGCATCGACGGCGGATCGTCGTGCTGCTCGACGAAGACCCGGCTCTCCATGGTGTTGAACGACAGGTGCAACTCGCCCAGCACGAGCAGGAATTCGCCCCGATCGACCGCCGCCTCGTCCGCGGCGGCGAGCATGAAGTCCGGCGAGTGGTGTACGGCGGTCGGCCACGGCAGCGGGCGCGGCGGGAACAGCTCGGCCACCCGCCCGGCGATGTCCGCGCTGCGCAGCGTCACATGACGGGCGTCCGGCGGCAGCCGCAGGACGTCCGCCCACCGCCGCTGGAACTCGTCGACCGCCCGGCGGACCGGCTTTGACAGGCTCCGGACGTTGAAGTACAGCTGAGGGGTCACCAGGCTCAGGATCGAGGCCAGCGGCACCTGCGGGCCGCCGGTCTGGGCGACCCGGCGCTCGTACACCTCCGTCAGGTAGCGCTCGTACTCCTGGCCGATCTCCGCGACCAGCCAACGCCCGCTGTCCAGCAGCAGCGTCAGCGGGCCCGCGAGCTGCTCCCGCAGCGCCGGCCCGAGCGCCACCCGCACGTCGCGGACGGTGTCCTCGTAGACCAGCGTCCGGCCGGCGTAGGTCTGGCCCGGGCGGCGCTCGCCGCCGACACCGGTGATCTCCTCGAAGCACGCGCCCAGGCGCGCCATCGCCGCCTCCAGCGCCACGTCGTCCCCCGCGGCCGCGGCGACCTCGTCGCGAGCGGCCACGAGCCGGTCCACCATGGCGATCGCATGCGCGCGGACCTCCGGGTCGGGGATCAGCTCCAGCCGGGCGATGAGCGTCCGCTCCGGATGTGCCTCGATCGTGCCGACCAGGTCGAGCCGGAGCAGCTGCCGCTCCACCAGGCTCTCGACGGCCGCCAACACCGCTGTTGGGTCACCGAGTTCGGGGAACTCGGACCAGGCCAGCTCGTCGGCGATCGCCCGCACCGAGCGGACCCCGTTCACCAGCGCGAGCAGCTCGCTCTCGGCGGGCGTGAGCGGCACCGGGTCCCGCCCCGGCAGCAGCAGGGCCGACCCCGCCAGGCGGTGGGCCGCGAACAGCCGCGGCGCCAGCCAGGGCCGGACCCGCGGATCGTCCGACAGCGCCCGCGCGACGGCGTCGATCGCCCAGATCTCGAAGTACACCGTGCGCCGGGCCAGGAACCCCGGGCCGACCTCCGTCGCCACCGGCGCGCCGTCGCCCGTCCAGCGGGCCCAGCCGACCGGGCCGACGAAGCCGATGGTGTCGTTCTTCAGGCCGTAGCGCTGGAGGTAGCCGGCCACCGTGAGCTCGTGGTTGCGCCCCCGGACGTTGCGGGGCTCGCCGGCCGCGAGCTTGTCCAGGCACAGCCGCAGCAGCTTCGGGTTCTGCCAGGCGACGGCCTCCCGGAAGCGCGGCGTCCGCGCGGCCTCGCGGACCGCCGCGGACAGGCGCTCCGCGGCCCTCGCGTACTCCGCGCGGTAGGCGTCCACGGCTTCCACGGCGTCCACGGCGGTGTCTTCCACGGCGTCGGCCGCGGCGGCCAGCGCCGGGTCCGCCAGCGGCCGCACGGTGTCGGCCGGAAACCCGGTGCTGCGCAGGACGACGTCGCGCCACACGGCCCAGCCCGTGGTGCCCAACGGGACCAGGTGCGACTCCTCGGATCTGGTCATCTACACCTTCCGCCGGTCGATCTGGTCCGCCAGGGCGTCCAGGGTGGGGTAGTCGAAGAGGGCGGCGATGTCGAGATCGACGCCGAACTCGTGGTGGATGCGGGTGACCAGCTCCACCGCGGTGAGGGAGTTGCCGCCCAGGTCGAAGAAGTCCGCGTCGTGGGCGATCTCGGGCCAGCCCAGCAGGCCCGTCCACAGCTCGTGCAGCCGGCCCATGGTGTCCGTGCCCTGCGGCCCGGCCTCGGCGGCTTCGGGCTGCCGGTCGGGCGGGACGGACTCGGCCGCCGACTTGGCGCTCCAGTCGGTCAGTTGACGGATCATCACCTTGCTCGGCGTGTGTGCGTGCAGCAGGTCCAGCAGCAGCGCGGCGCCGCGCTGCGCAGTGGCCGGGTCGTCAGGCTGCCCCGGTCGCGGCCAGGCGACGGTGAGGGTTCGGGCCGCCGCCGGGGCGCCGGTGGCGGCCAGGGCGGTGAGGACGGCGTCGGCGGCGGCGCGGTCGGGGTCGTCCGGTGGGGCCGGGTGCCCGGTGACGGTCACGAACAGGTCGAGAGGCGGCCGGCTCGCGAAGGCCCGGGCCAGGGCCGCCAGGCCGAACACCCGGGGGCCGAAGACATCGGCGGCAGGGCTGTCGGGCCCCGCGACGTGGAGGACTCCGTGGACCGTGCCGTGTCGGCTGGTGACGTCGTCGAGCAGCGTCGAGAGCGCCTGCCGGTCCGTCACGTCGCAGGCGGCGAGCTCGACGGTGGCGCCGAGCGCCTCCAGCTCGGCGAGCAGCTCGGGCTTCGCCGCCGCCTTCCGGCCGAGCAGCACGAGCACGGGCCGCATTCCGGTGGCGGCCAGCGCCCTGGCCAGCGTGCCGCCGAGACGGCCCGTGCCGCCGGTGATCAGGTACGTCCCGGCGGGGCGCAGCGCGGAGCCCGGGGCCGGGGCCACCGCCAGCGCGTGCTCCGCCGGCACCCAGCGGCGGCCTCCACGCAGCGCGACCAACCGGTCGTCGTCGCACCGGAGTTCAGCTGCAAGGTCCCTGTCGGAAACGGTGGGGCCGAGGTCGATCAGGCGGGTGCCGCCGTCACCGTCCGCGGCGGGCCGCACCAGCGCGGTCAGCGCGGCGTGGCCCGGCCGCAGCGGGTCCTGGCCGCTGACGTCCACGGCCTGTTCGGTGAGGACGAGCAGTTCGGGCCGGGGGCCCGCCTCACCGGCCTGGCGCAGCAGCTCGGACACGGCGGCGTAGCCCGTCGTGAGCTGCTCGGGCAGCTGCGCGCCCTCGGGCAGGCCGACAGTGGCGGCGTGGACGAGCAGGCCGGGTACCACGCCACGCTCCCGCAGGGTACGGAGGACACGGGCGAGGTCCCGCGCCTGGCCGACGCGGACGACGAAGCCGTCCTCGCGTTCCTCGTACGCCTCTCCCGGCGTCAGGGGGACGACCCGCAGGCCGGCTTCCCGCAGCGCGACCGTGACCCGGCGCGCCGAGGCCTCGTCCGGCGGGAGCACGGCCACCGCTGTGCGCGCCGGCTCGGCTGTGGTCGGCCCCGGGTCGCGGGGCCGCTCCCGCCAGCCCGGCAGGGCGAACGGCGAGCCGGCGGCGGTGCCGTGGTCGTGGTCCTGCTCGTGGTCGTCGGCAGGGGCGGCGTCGGCCCAGTACCGGCGGCGCTCGTAGGGGTAGCCGGGGACGGGCACCCGGCCGGCGCCCGACAGGTCCTCGACCTCCGCCCAGTCGATGGCGTGGCCCTCCGTCCACACGCCGGCGATCGCGGTGAGCGCCGCGTGCACGTCGGCCAGCGGCTCGGTGCGGCGCTGGGCCAGGGTCGGCAGCACCCGGTGGCGGTCCGCGATCACCGCCGGGTGCTGTCGCAGGGCGGAGGTGAGGGCCCGGCCGGGCCCGGCCTCGATCATCAGCTGCCGCGTCTTGGTGGCGGTGAGCGCGTCCACCGCGTCCGCGAACCGCACCGGCTGGACCAACTGCCGCGCCCAGAAGGCCGGATCGGTGGCCTCGGCGGCGGTGACGAGGCCACCGGCCGCCGACGAGTAGAGGTCGAGGGCAGGCGGAGCCAGCCGTAGCCCGCGCAGGGCCTCCTCGAACAGCGGCACCGCCGGCGCGGCGAGCGGCACATGGGAGGCACGGGTGAACGGCACCGGGCGGACGTTCAGTCCCGCCCGCCGCAGCGCGGCCTCGGCCTCGGCCATGGCGTCGCGCGGGCCCGCGACCACCACCATGCGGGGGCCGTTGACGACGGAGACGTGCACCTCCTCGGGCAGCAGCGGGGCGACCTCCGCCGCGGACGCCGCGACGGCGAGCATGCCGCCGGCCGGCGTGCCGGCGAGCGCCCGCGCCCGGGCCAGCACCGCCCGGACGGCGTCCTCCGGGGTCAGCACGCCCGCGGCCTCGGCCGCGGCGAGCTCGCCGAGGCTGTGTCCCACGACGGCGCCGGGCCGGATGCCCCACGCCTGCCAGGCGCGGGCCAGCGAGTGCTCCACGGCGAACAGCAGCGGCTGGGCGACGTCCGGGGCGTGGAGCTCGGCGGGGCCGGCCTCCCGCCAGAGCCGGCCCAGCGGCACCCCGTGGGCCTCGAAGAGGTCGATGCACTCGTCGAAGGCGGTGGCGTAGGCGGGAGTTCGCTCGTAGAGGTCGAGGGCCATGCCCGTGTGCTGGAGCCCCGTGCCGGGGAAGAGCAGCACGATCCGGCTGTCCGGGACGCCGACCGGTGCGGTGAGCAGGCCGGCCGCCTGCGGGTCGCGCAGCAGCGCGGTCGTCTCCCGTGCCCCCGCCGCGACCACCGCGCCGCGGTAGGGGTGAGGCGTGCGGCCGTGCTGCAGGGTGGCGACGCTCGCCGTGAAGTCCCGCGTGCCGGAGGCGAAGTGCTCGGCCAGCCGCTCGCGGTAGCGCCCCGCCGCCTCGGGCGTGTGCGCCGACCACACGACGATCCGCGGCCGGTCCTCGGCGGAGGGCACCGGTGCTGGCGCGGGCGCCTCCTCGACGATGACGTGCGCGTTGGTGCCGCCCACGCCATAGGAGTTGACGGCGGCGACGCGGGTCCGCTCCGCGCGGCGCGCCCACGGCGTCGGACCGGTCGGCAGCTCGAACGGCGAGTCGTCGATCGCCAGCTCCGGGTTGGCCTCCCGGAAGCCGGCGGTGAGCGGGACGGTCTCGTTCTCCAGGGACAGCACCACCTTGATCAGCGAGGCCATCCCGGAGGCGTGCCCGAGGTGGCCGATGTTGCCCTTGACCGAGGTCAGGACGGTGCCGCCGGTCCCGCGGGCGCCCAGGTAGCGGTACGCCGAGGCGAGGGCGGCCACCTCGATCGGATCGCCGAGGACGGTGCCGGCGGCGTGCGCCTCCACCACGGCCACGTCCCGCGGCGCCACACCGGCCAGCATCATCGCCTCGGCGATCGCCGCCGACTGCCCGGAGACGCTCGGTGCGGCGAAACCGGCCCTGGCGGAGCCGTCGTTGGTGACGGCCGTCGCGCGGATCACCGCCCGGACGTGGTCGCGGTCGGCGACCGCGTCCGAGAGCCGCTTGAGCGCCACCACCGCGGCCCCGGAGCCGAACACCGTGCCCGTGGCGGCCCGGTCGAACGGCCGGCAGTGCCCGTCCCGGCTGTGCGCCCCGCCGGCCTCCCACCAGTAGCCGTGGTTCAGCGGCAGCTCGACCTCCGCCCCGCCGACCAGGGCGAGTTCGCACTCGCCCGCCCGCAGCGCGGCCGCGGCCAGGTGCAGCGCCACCAGCGGGCTCGAACAGGCCGACGCGACCGCCAGGCTGGGGCCGTGCAGGCCGAGCTTGTACGAGACCAGCGGGGCCAGGTAGTCGGTGGAGTTCCAGCTGTTCAGCGACATCCCGGCGCGGTCGTACCCGGCGAGGCCCTCGCTGCGCCGGACGATGTCGAGGTAGCGGCCCGTCCCGGCCGATCCGAACACACCCACGTCCGCGAGCCGTTCGGCGTCGTAACCGGCGTCCTCCAGCGCCGCGTGGGCGCACTCCAGGAAGAGCCGGATCTGCGGGTCGCAGATCCGCGCCTCGCGCGGGGTGAGCCCGAACAGCTCGGCGTCGAAGCCGTCGATCTCCGGCACGGTCGCGACGGCCTTGACGTACCGCGGGTCGGCGAGCGCCCGGGCCGGGACGCCGGCCGTGAGCAGCTCCTCGTCGGAGGGGAAGCGGATGGACTCGACACCGCCGCGGAGGTTGGCCCAGAACCCGCCGATGTCGAGGGCTCCGGGGAATCGGCCCGCCATCCCCACGACGGCGACGGGTTCGTGCCTGGTCTGGTCGCTCATACCTGCCTTCGAAGGTCGTGTCGGATGCGCCGGCGCAACTGCAGGCGCTGTTCGGCCTCGCGAACGGGCGAGGCGGGGGAGCCGGGGGGTCCGCCGCGGAGGGCCGGCGGCGGGGCGGTGCGGGCCTCGCCGGAGAGGAACCGGGCCAGCGCGAGGAGGTTCGGATGCTCGAACATCGCGGTCACCGGGAAGGCGGTGGCCAGCCGCTCGCACAGCAGCGCGTGCAGCCGTACCACGGCCATCGAGTTCAGCCCGGCGTCGAAGAAGTTGTCCGCCGGCGGGAGGTCGAGGCCGACGATCTCCCGTACCAGTCCGGCGAGTTGGGCGGCGAGCTGTCCGTCCTGCGGGGTGCCCGGGGCCGGCGCGGGGGCCGCTGCCCCGGCGGCCTTCGAGCGGTCGGACCGGTCGCCGGGGGCCTCGCCGGTGGTGACGCGGATCTCGGTGGGGACGGCGTACCGGGGCAGCAGGCGGCGCAGGTGGGAGCGGAGGTCGGCGCTGTCCGGGGTTGTCGCGCCGGGCGCCGTGCGGACGGACAGCGACAGCACCGGCCCGGCGGCGGTCGGGGTCAGCCCGGCGACGGCCCGCCGGACCGCGGGGTGGTCCAGGGCCGCGCGTTCGACCTGTTCGGGGTCGAGACGGTAGCCGTTGACGGACAGTTGGCGGTCGAGCCGGCCGTGCAGGACGACGGCGCCGGACGGGTCGCGCCTGCCCCGGTCGCCGGTGCGGTAGGTGCCCGCCGCGGCGTCGAAGCGGTCGCTCCGGCCGGCGGCGTCGAGGTACCCCGCGGCGAGGTGCGGTGACCTGACGACGACCTCCCCGGTGTGGCCCACCGGCGCGGGCGTCCCGTCCGGGCGCAGCACCAGCAGGTCGGAGGCCCCGGCGCCGGTGCCGACGGGCAGTTCGGCCGTGTCCGGCAGTCCGGCGGGTGGAAGTTGCCCGGCGGCGAGCTGCCAGACGGAGGCGAGCTGGGGGGTCTCGGTGGCGCCGTAGGCGTTCACCACGGGCGCCGCCGTGACGGTGCGCAGCGAGCGGACCAGGCCCGCGGTGAGCGGGGCGCCGCCGCTGACGACCAGGCGCAGGTGCGGCAGGCGGGCGGTGGCGTGGGCGGGGCGGCCGGAGAGGATCAGTTCCAGGAGGGCGGGAGTGGCGTGCAGGACGGTGATCCGTTCGTCGTCCAGCAGCGCGAACAGCCGGTCGGGCGCGGTGAAGGCGGACTCGGGTGGGACGACCGCGGTGCCGCCGGCCAGCAGCGGCGCGAGGACGTCGCGCAGCAGCGGGTCGTGGCCGAGGCCGCCGAGGAGGGCGATCCGGTCCTGCGGGCCGAGGCCGAAGGTGCGTCCGTACCAGTCCAGGGTGGCGGCGAGGGCCGTCGGCGGCACGGCGACCGCGGCCGGGCGGCCGGAGGTGCCGGAGGTGAACAGGACGTGGCTGATGCCGGGCAGTCGGCGCGGCTCATGGGCCGAGCCGGGCGCGAGGCCGTCGACCGTCAGGACGGCCTTGGGGCGCAGCAGTTCCTGCCGTTCGGCGAGGGCTGGCCCGGGCAGGCCGGCGTCGGTGATCGCCACGGCCGCGCCGGCCTGCCGGGCGCCGAGCAGGGCGGCGGGCAGGCCGGGTGTGCGGGTGGCGCGCAGTTCCAGGACGTCCCCCGGGCCGATCCCGGCCGCGGTGACGTCGGCGGCCACCCGTTCGCAGGCCCGCACCAACTCGACGTATGTCAGGGCGTGTTGGGGGCCGATGACGGCGAGTGCGTCCGGGTGCCGCGCGGCGACGGCGCGGATCCGGGCGAGGACGTCGGGCGCCGCAGGCGCGACCTCGGGCGCGGGTGGCGTCGGAGCGGGGAGCCCGAACGGGGGCCGGTCCTCGGCGAACGCGGTGGCGACCTCCACCACCTGGCGCAGCAGTTCGGCGACCACCGCGTCATCGAACAGCCCTTCTCGGCTGAGGAGTTCGATGCGGTAGCCGTCGGAGGCGTCGTGCCGGAGGTAGAAGTTGAGGTCGAACAGCGCGGCCGGTGGCGCGGCGTCCACCCACCGCGCGGGTGTGCCGGCGAAGCCGGGGGCCGGCCCGACCCGGCTGAGGTCGTTCACCCAGACCTGGAACAGCGGGTTGTCCCGGGGCGAGGGCGGCAGGCCGAGACGGCGCACGATCGCCTGGAACGTGGGCGTGGCGTGGCCGAGCGCCTCCAGCGACCGCTCGCGGACGTGGTCGAGCAGTTCGTCCCGGTCCCGGTACTTCCCGGCGTCCAGCCACAGCGGCACGGTGGTGAGCACCGGCCCCACCAGTTCCGGCTCCTCGGGGTGCAGCCGCCGGCTCACCGGCACGCCCACGGCGACGGACTCCTCGCCCGTCCACGCGGCGAGCACGGCGGTTACACAGGCGAGGACGTACGTCGCCCGGGTGTGGCCGGTGCGGATCAGGAGGGCGTCGACGGCGGCGCTGAGGTCCGCGCCGAGCACGGCCGTCGCCCGGCGGCCGGCGAGTGTGGGGGCGGCCGGGCCGGTCAGCCGGAACGGCAGCGGGGTGCGGGCGGGCGCGTCGCGCAGCAGCCGTTCCCAGTAGGCGAGGTCGTCGTGCCAGCGGGCCGAGCCGGCGGTGTCCGCCCGCTCGTGCGCGAAGGCGGCGAAGCTCGGGGCGGGCGGCCACTCGGGGGCGAGGCCTGCGGCCCGGGCAGTGTAGGCGGCGGCGAGGTCCCCCGCCACGAGTTCGAGGGCGTGCTGGTCTGCCACCAGGTGGTGCAGGGAGAGGACGAGCAGCGCTTCGCCCGGGCCGTGCAGCAGGCCGAGGTTCAGCAGCGGCGGCCTGTCCAGCGGGACGGCCCGCGTGGCGATCTCCGCGACGAAGCCGCGGACCGCCGCCTCGTCGAACGGTCGGGTCAGCGTGCGGGTGGTGATCGGCGGATCGGCGTGCGGCGCGTACGACCACCGGGGTACGCCGCTGGTGGCCTGGACGGCGGCGCGCAAGAGGTCGTGGCGCTCCACCACGTCCCGTGCGGCGGCCCGCAGCGCCTCGCCGTCGACGGCGGCGGATATCCGCAGTGCCCCGACGACGTTGTTGCCCGAGTCGTCGGCGAGGGCGCGGTTGAGCAGCCAGAGCGGCTCCTGGACCGGGGTCAGCGGGCTGTGGTCGGCCGGCGCCGCCGACGCGGGCCGGCGCGGGCCGCGCGGCGTGCGGGCCACCAGGGTACGCAGGCCGGCCAGGGTGAGGTTCTCCAACAGCAGCAGCGGCAGCGGCACCTCGATCCGGTACAGCTGCGCGACGCGGGCCAGCAGGGTGAGGGCGGCCAGCGAGTGCCCGCCCAGGCTGAGGAAGCCGACGTCCTCGCGCCGCCGGTCGGCCGGGACGGCGAGCACCTCCCACCAGACGCGGGCGAGCTCGTCGAGCGGCTCGTCGGGGCCGGCCACGGCCGAGGCCCACCAGCGGGCGGTCTCGGTGCCGATCCGCCGCCGGTCGGCCTTGCCGGAGGAGGTGAGCGGGAGCCGCTCGACCCAGCGCAGGGTGTGCGGCACGAAGGCCCGCGGCAGCCGGTCGGCGACGTGGGCGAGGATCTCGTGGTCCGCGCCGGCGCGGCCGCGGGTCCGGACGGCCACGGCGACCAGCTCGGGCGCGGCGCCGCCGGGCGGGCGGACCGCGACGACCGCGGCGGCACCGACCGCCGGGTGGGTGGTGAGCGCGGCCTCCACCTCGGCGGGTTCGATCCGCACGCCGCGGATCTTCAACTGGGCGTCGGTGCGGCCGAGATGACGTAGCAGGCCGCCCTCGGCCCGGACGAGGTCCCCGGTCCGGTACCAGCGCCGGCCGTCCCGCACGGCGAACGCCGCCTCGGTCAGATCGGGCCGGCCGACGTAGCCGAGCGCGACCTGGACGCCGCCGATCCACAACTCGCCCGGCTCGCCGTCGGGGACGGGCTCACCGCCGGGGCCGAGCACGCGCAGGTCGACGTTGTCGATCGGGGCCCCGATGAGGACCTCACCGTCGGCCGTGAGGCCGCGCGGCACCGGCCAGTGGGTGACGTCGATGCCGGCCTCGGTCGGCCCGTAGAGGTTGTGGAGCCGTGCCGCGAACCGCTCGGCGCAGCGGGCGGCGAGCGCCGGTGGCAGCGGCTCCCCGCTGCAGAACACCAGCCGCAGCGAGGGGTGGTGGGCGTCGGTCAGCCGCAGGTGGGCGTCCAGCACGGTCGGGACGAAGTGGCAGACCGTGATGCCCTCGTCGTCGACGACGCGCCCGAGCGCTTGCGGGTCGTAGTGGGCGTCGGGGGGCGCGAACACGCACCGGGCCCCGGTCACGACGGGCAGGAAGAACTCCCAGCCCGCCACGTCGAAGGTGGAGGGCGTCTTCTGCAGCACGCGGTCGCGGCCGTCGAGGCCGAACCGCCCGGACATCCAGAGGATCCGGTTGGCCAGCGCGGCGGCGCCCACGAGCACGGCCTTCGGTGTGCCCGTCGAGCCGGAGGTGAACAGCGCGTAGACCGGGTCGTCCGGGGCGACTTCCCGCAGCGGCGAGGCGTCGGCGGGCGGCGTCCGGGGCACCGTCACGGCCGGTGCGCCGTCCGGGGCGAGGGCTTCCTGCCGCTGCGCCACCACCGTGCACAGCGGCCGGACGGTGTCCACCATGGCCGCGACCCGCTCGGCCGGCTCGTCGGTCGCGATCGGCACGTAGTGGCAGCCGGCCTTCAGGATCCCGAGCAGGGCGACCAGCAGATCGGTCTGCCGGGGCATCCGGACGGCCACCGCGCCGCGACGGCCGCCCGTCGCCCGCAGCACGGCCGCCGCCGCCGCGTCGCTGAGCAGGTCCAGCTCGGTGTAGGTGAGGGAGCGGTGCGGGTCGGAGCAGGCCACGGCGTCGGGAGTGCGCAGCCGCTGGTCGCGGACCAGGCCGGGGATGCCGTACGGCGCGCGGTGGGGCACCCGCGGCCCCCGCAGCACCGAAGTCCCGTCCGTCATCGCGTCACCTGCCCGCCGGCGTCCCGATCGGCTGGAGCGCGACCGCCTCCGGGTCGGCGAGGAAGTCCGGCCGCCGCCCGGTGACTTCGGGGCGGTTGGTGACGCTGTTGTAGACGAACATCAGCATCGCCCGGCCGAACGGCGAGATGTTCGCGGCCGACGAGTGCAGGATGTTCGGGTGGAACAGCAGCACCGACCCGGCCGGCCCCTTGGGGCTCACCATGCCGTGGGCGCGGGCGAGTTCCTCGATGACCGAGTGGCGCACCCGGAACTTCTCGTCGGCGGTCAGGGTCGCCACCCAGGCCGGCGCGTCCTCGTAGCCGAGCGGCATCCCCTGCGCGTCGACGCTCGCGAGCAGGCCCGCGGTGTGCGTGCCGGGGACGAAGGTGAGCGGCCCGTTGAACTCGGTCACCTCGTCGAGGAACACCGCCACGTTCAGCAGGTCGGGCCGCGGCAGGCCGTCGCCGGTCAGCCAGTAGACGTAGTCCTGGTGCCACTCCCACTGGTCGCCGGCGAACGGTGCCTTGACGTTCACCTTCGACTGGTGCACGTACACGTCGCTGCCGTCGAGCAGCTGGCGGACGGCGCCGAGCAGGGCCGCCCGCCTGGTCAGCCCGGCGATCCCGGGGTGCGAGCGGTGCAGCCCGTACACCGAGCGGACCGTCCGGCCGTCCCGCTCCAGGACCCGGGCCGGGCCGTCCTCCGTGAGCACCTCCGGCAGGGCGGCGGTCGCCACGTCCAACAGGTCCTCAGCCAGGGACCCGGGCGGCAGCAGCAGGAAACCGTCCCGGTGGTACTGCGCGATGAGCTCGGGGGTGAGCGGTCCCCGTCGGTCGCCGGACGTGCCGGCCGCGTCGTGCGTCATTGCTCAGGCCCTTCCTCGATCGGTTCGGAGTCGTTCCACGGCCGGACGTCCGGCGCGGCCGGGCCGCCGCGCCCGGCTACCAGACGGGGCGGACGTCGATGGTGCCGAAGCGGGCGACCGGGTGCTTGCCCGCGACCTCGATCGCCTCGTCGAGGTCGGCGCACTCGATGACGTCGAAGCCGGCGATCCGCCCCTCGGCATCGGCGAACGGCCCGTCCAGCACGACGACCCGGCCGTCCCGGACCTGCACCGAGGTGGCGTCGCCGGCCGGGCGCAGCCGGTTGCCCTCCAGCCGCACGCCGCGCCCGTCCATCTCGGACACCCAGTCGGCCGTCCCGACCGCCATGCCCGCCTCGTCCTCGGGCGTGACCTCGGCGTCCTGGTCGGCGCAGATCAGCAGCAGGTACTTCATGGTCGGTCTCCTTCGCTCGGGGGCGTCCGTCGCCGTCCGGGCCCGTCGTGCGCCCGTCGGCCGTCCGGTTCTCTGCGAAGGCGACGAACGGGCCCGCGGCGGATGGACATCGGCCGACCGTTCCGGCCGGTCTACTCCACGACGGCGTAGGCCCGGACGGGGAAGCTGCCCATGCCGACCACCGGCGGCGGGGCCGCGTGGAAGCGGAAGCCGGTCGCCGGCAGGCGCTCCAGGCCGCTCAGGTGCTCGACGATCGGGATCTTCGCGCGGAGCAGCCCGGTGTGCGCGGGCCGGTCCAGGTCCGCCATGTCGTCGATGTTGACCGAGTCGATGCCCACCAGGGCCGCCCCCTCGGCGATCAGCCGGGCCACCGCCTCGGCGGTCAGGAACGGGTGCTCGGGGTCGCCGTACTTCTCCGTGCCCCAGTGCCGGTCCCAGCCGGTGCGCACCAGCGCCGCCCGCCCGGTGACGGGGTGGCGGCCGAACAGTTCGGGGCCGATGGCCCGGCCGCAGCCCGTCGCGTCGACCAGGACGCCGGGGACGTCGGCGAGCCGGGCGAGGTCGAGGCCGGAGAGGTCGGCGCCGTCCGGGTAGCGGTGGAACGGGGTGTCGAGGTAGGTGCCGGTGTTGGCGACCATCTCGATCCGCCCGATCTGGAACTCGGTGCCCGGGGTGTACCGGGGCCGGGAGTCGGCGCGGGACATGTGGTCGCCGATCAGCGGCCCGGGCAGGCCGGGATAGGTGGTCATGCCGTGCTCGATGGGATGTGACAGGTCGATGACGGGTCGTCCGCTCATGGGCGTCAGCTCCTGGGTTCTCGGACCGGCAGCAGCCCGTCGTACTCGGGCTTCTTCTTCCAGTCGGGCTCGGGGGGCCGGTGGCCGGGGCGGGGGCAGTGCGCCGAGTGCTCGCCGGTCTCCGGGTCGTGCAGGTAGCGCGGGCAGTTCTCGAACACCGCGGTCACGCCGACCCGCAGCACGGCCTCCGCGCCGTGGTGCGGGGCGAGCGCGGCCGGGTCGGCCAGCACCTCGCAGGTGCCGTTCACGCGCAGCTTGGCGCGTCGGGCCGGGAAGAGGAACAGCAGTCCGACCCGCCGCCCGGCCGCGGCGTTGCCGAGCGTGCGGTACATGCCGTTGCCGTCGTAGCTCGGGATCTCCAGCGTCCGCAGGTCCGGCACCCGGACGAAGCCCGGCAGCCCGCCCTTGTACGAGCACTCGGGGAACCCCTGCGGGTCGAGCGTCGCCACGTAGACGGCGTCGGCCCCGCGGATCCACTCGGCGTGCGCCTCCTCCAGCTCGTCGAGCACGTACGCGCGCGCCAGGTGTGCGGCCAACTCCTCGGTGCCGAAGCGGTGTTGCAGCTCCCGGCTGCCGTCGTGGTAGAAGTCCTCGGGCTTCACGGCGTCACCGCAGGGCCCGCATCTGCCGCCAGACCCTCTCGTAGTAGGCGTTGGCCACCCGCTCCCGGGTCAGCGCGCCCATGCCGATCTCGCGCAGCACCTCGGGGGAGTGGTGGGCCAGCGGGATCAGCACGTTCTCCAGCCACTCGGCGCCGTGGTCGGCGTCCACGTGGACGTGGATGCGCTGGTAGTGGATGACGTCGTCCGGCACGGCCAGCCGGCTGCACCCGTCGACCATCGCCTGGAAGCGCACCGGCGCGGTGTACTCCATCAGCCCCATCGCGGCCAGCAGCCGGGGCGTCAGGTGGCGGTGGACCCCGTACATGAGCACCAGGTTGGCGTTCTCGTACACCTCCGTGCCGCCGAGCCCGGAGATGTCGACCCCGCCGAGTTCGAGCCGGCCGCGCATGTACCGGGCCGAGTGCTCGAACAGCCGGGTGTGCATCTGCTCCAGCTTGCCCTCGCCCATCTCGTCCCAGTAGTTCTCGGCCATGGTGAGCTTGCTGGTGCCCGTCGAGCCGATCTGCGCCAGCGCGACCAGGTCGTCGAAGCGGCTGTCGACCAGCTCCTCGGCCAGGAAGAACAGCGCGATCTCCTCGATCGTCGCCTCGTCGGCGAGGTAGCGGCAGAAGGCCGGCTGGACGTGGCGCGAGCGCAACGCCGCGAACCAGTCCGCCAGGCCCTCGGCGGACTCCGGCAGCCCCGCCGGGTCCACCTGCCGGTCCTCCCAACGGAGCCAGGCGTCCTCGGTGGCGGCCGTGAGCGGGTCCCCGCCCAGCCGCGGGACGGTCAGGAAGGATTCCGCGCCGGCCAGATAGGACGTGTAGTGGCGGTGCAGCCGCTCCATCAGGGCGAAGCGGACGGCGGTGTCCGGCTCCGTGCCGTCCGCCGGAAATGCGGCGGCGATTTCCGTGCCGGCGCCGACGCGCAGCGGCGCGATGCTCTCCGAAATTGCCCCGGCCATGTATTCCTCCTGGGTTTTCAGTCCCCGGGAATTGTCCCAGGTCAGGTCTGCGGGACCGCATCTTCGAGAATGCGGTTCCGGTTGCGGCGGTGATTTCCGCTGCTCGTTTCCGCTGCTCGCTTTCGGTTGGTCGCGGCGGAAGGGAGACGGATTGCGGAGAAGAGGGGTGAACGGCGCGACGGGCCGTCACATCACGGTGGTGCGGTAGAGCAGCCGGTGGTGGTAGCGGCTGTCGCAGGGGGTGCGCGTGTGCATCGTCGCGTCGTTGTCCCAGATGACGAGGTCGCCGACGTTCCAGTGGTGGCGGTAGAGGTAGCGCTCGGCGGTGGCGTGCGCGTGCAGGTCGTCGAGCAGCTCGGCGCTCTCCTTCTCGTCGAGTCCGACGACGCCGCTGATGATCATGCTGCCGAGCAGGAGCGAGCTGCGGCCGGTGACGGGGTGGCGCCGCACCAGCGGCTGCGCTACGTCCGGGGTGCGCTCGCGCTCCTCCGGGGAGAGCGGCTTCTTGTGCGGGTTAGTGAGCAGCTCCTGGTCGACGAGGTGCGCCATGGAGTGCACCGCCCGCAGGCCGGCTATCCGTGCCCTGACCTCCTCGGGCAGTTCGTCGTAGGCGGTGGTCGAGTCCGCGAAGATCGTGTCGCCGCCCTCCCGCGGGGCGATCGCGGAGTACAGCAGCGAGGCCCGGCTCATCACCTCCCGCCAGGAGTAGTCGGTGTGCCACTCCTCCTGGTTGTCGCCGTCGTAGAGGCCGATCGGCTCGCCGTGCTCGAAGATGTTGCTGATCTTCAGCACCTCCGGGTGCTCCGGCACGACGTACCGGGCGACCGGGTAGACGTCCAGCGGCCCGAAGAGGCGGCTGAACCGGACGTGGTCGGCATGGCTCAGGTCCTGGCCGGGCAGGACGAGCACGCGGTGGCGGACGAGGTCGTCGAGGATCCGGTCGGCGGTCGCCCGGTCGACCTCCTCGCGCAGGTCGAGGCCGGTGAGCCGGGCGCCGAAGACGGGGCCCAGCGGTTCGAGTGTGTAGGACGTCATGAATCCTCTCCTGATACGTGAGGGGGGTTTCGGAGCGCCTTCGGCCCTACGGGGAAGCGGCGTCAGAGGGTGCGCCAGTCGCGGTCCGGGTCGGCCAGGACGCCGAGCACGATGCTGCGGTACGCCTCCACCCACCCGGCCGCGGTCCCGGCGTCGAACTCCTCGGGGTTGAACTGCAGCGTGCCGCTGACCTCGCCGGACGCGGTCACGCCCATGTTCCAGGCGGCGCCGCCCGGGATCTGCTCGGTCACGCTCTCGCGCTTGGCGACCGGCACCGTGCTCTCGGAGATCAGGAACGGGTCCCCGGCGCCGGGGGAGGCCGCCAGCGACTCGGAGAACCCGAAGATGAAGTCGCAGTTGCGCGGGTCGGCCATCGGCGCCATGAGTGAGGGGACGGCCTGCTCCACCCACTGGATCGGCACCTCGTGCCGGTACGCCTCCAGGCACGTGGTGCGGGTGGCCAGGAGCAGTTCGCGGAACGTTCCGGCGTCCGCGAGGTCGGTCCGCAGGGCCAGGAAGTTGAGGAACGGGCCCACCGTGTCCTGGTACTCGGGCCGGCCCCGGCCGTGGACGATCGTGTTGACCACCGGGTCGTCCACACCGCCGATGCGGCGCGCCAGCACCGAGAACGCCGCCAGCATCACCATGAACCGCGAGCACCGGGCGGCCCTGCCGAGCGCCGACACCGCGTCCATCGTCGCCGTGTCGAAGCGGAAGGTGTGCGCGACGTACGGCTCGGTGTGCTCCGGCGGAATCGGCCGGTCGGTGGGCAGGGTGAAGAACGGCGCGCCGTCCAGCCGCTTGCGCCAGTACGCCAGGTTCTCGGCCGCCGAGGCCCCGGCCGCGTTCTCCGACTGCCACTGCGTGTACTCGCGGTACTGCCGCAGCTGCGGCAGCTCCGGCTCCGCTCCGCGCGTCCGGGCCGCGTAGCACGTCGCCAGGTCGCGGTTGATCAGCTGCAGGGACCAGCCGTCGGCCGCCGTGTGATGGCTGGCCAGGCCCAGCACCGCGTCGCGGTCGTCGAACCGGGTCAGGAAGGCCCGCAGCAGTGGCAGGTCCTCCACCGGGAGGACGACCGACTCGGTCTCGGCGAGCAGGTGCTGCGCCATCAGCTCGCGGTCCTGCCCCTCGGCCGGCGGCAGGTCGCGGACGTGCAGCGGCACCCGCGACGGCGGGTGCACCTCCTGGTACGGCGGCCGCGCGTCGCGCACGATCACCGTCCGCAACACCTCGTGCCGCGCGACCACGTCGTCCAGGGCGCCCTGGAGCGCGGCCACGTCGACGGGGCCGGTGATGCGCAGGGCCTTGGTCACGGTGAACCGGGGCCCGAAGGACCCGGACTGCTCACCGGCGCACCACAGCTCCTGCTGGCTGGAGAGGGGGAACCGGCCGGTCCCGTCCCCGGAGGGCGGGACCGGCGCTGCGACCTGGGTGTGCGGCACGTCGTCTCCTCGGCTGTCGGAGTGCGGTTCGACACTCCGACGAACGGGAGGACCGCGGATTGGACGGCCGGCCCCGAAAAACTTCAGCGGATTTCGACGGGCTCCGCCGCGGGCGGTGTTGCTGGCGTGGCGGTGGGCGTCGCGGCGCCCTTCTGCCGGGCCCGCACCGCACGGGCGAACGACCGCAGGTCGCCCGCCAGCAGCTCCGGCACCTCCAGCGCCGGGAAGTGCCCGCCCTCGGCGAACTCGCTCCACTGCACGATGTTCGGGAACCGCCGCTCGGCGATCCGCCGGATCGGCAGGCTCCCGTCGTGCGCGAAGGCCGCGACCGCCAGCGGAACCGGCAGCGGCGGCGCCACCACGGGCGGGCGCGAGGCGTCCGGCAGCAGGTCGGCCATCTCGTAGTACAGCTGCGCCGACGAACCGGCCGTCGCCGTCAGCCAGTAGAGCGAGACGTTGGTCAGCAGCTGGTCCCGGCTGACCGAGTCCCCGCTGGTCCAGTCCTGGAACTTCTCGGCGATCCAGGCGAGTTGGCCCACCGGCGAGTCGGTCAGCCCGTACGCCAGGGTCTGCGGGCGGGTGCTCTGGATCTTCATGTAGCCGGCCCGGCCGGTCGTCTCGAACGCCGCCAGGTAGGCCAGCCGCGCCAGGTCCGCCTCGTCGAGGCCCTCCAGCTCCTCCGGGCCCGCGGGTGGCGTGAGCAGGAAGCTCACGTGCGCGCCGGCCAGGTGCTCGGGGTCGAGCGCGGCGGCGGTCAGCGAGATCCACACGCCGAGGTCGCCGCCGTGGGCCAGGTACCGCTCGTAGCCGAGCCGGCGCATCAGCTCCGTCCAGGCCCGCGCGATCCGGGTGACGTCCCAGCCGGACTCCGGCGCCGGCCCGGAGAAGCCGAAGCCGGGCGGCGCCGGGACCACCACGTGGAAGGCGTCCGCCGGGTCGCCGCCGTGGCTGCGCGGGTCCGTCAGCAGCTCGATGACGTCCAGGTACTCGGCGACCGAGCCGGGCCAGCCGTGGGTGAGGACCAGCGGGGTGGCGTCCGGCTCGGGCGAGCGCACGTGCAGGAAGTGCACGGTGGCCCCGTCGATCTCGGTGAGGAACTGCGGGAACCGGTTGAGCCGCTCCTCCGCGGCCCGCCAGTCGAAGCCCGTCCGCCAGTACTCGGCCAGCTCCCTGAGGTACTCCACCGGCACCCCGCGGGCCCAGCCGACGCCGGGGACCTCGGCCGGCCACCGCACGTCGGCGAGCCGGCGGTGGAGGTCGTCCAGGTCCTCCTGCGGAATGGCGATTCGGAATGGCTGCATTTCAGGGCCTCCTCATTTCGTCGGACGGAACACCGACCCTTCGTCCCTGCCGCCCGGGGACGCTACCAGCGGTCCCGGGCGGTAAACAGGGACGACCGGGGGGCGGCCGGCCGAATGAGCAATCTGGGAGTAGAGGCCTTTTCCCGGGAGGTCAATGATGGTGCCGTCGACAGGCCGGCGCTGCCTCGATGCGCCGCAATTCGGACGCTCCGAATGAGGTTCGCTCCACATGTGTTCGCCGCGACGACGTTCGCGGCGGTGACGCTCCAACGAGGGGGCACGGTGGCTGTTTTCGTCGGGGATCGGGCCGTGGTGCTCGGCGCGAGCGTGGCGGGTCTGCTCGCGGCCCGCCTGCTGGCCGACGCCTACCGCAGCGTCACCCTGGTGGACCGGGACGCGCTCACGCCCTCCGCCGGCCCGCGCCGCACCGTGCCGCAGGGCCGCCACATCCACGGCCTGCTCGCCCGGGGCCAGCAGGTGCTGGAGGACCTCTTCCCCGGCCTCACCAAGGAACTCGCCGAACTCGGCGTGCCCGTCCGCGACTTCGGCACCGGCCTGAACTGGTACTTCAACGGCCGCATGATCCGCAAGGCCGAGACCGGGCTGACGTGCGTCTCGGCCGAGCGTCCGCTGCTGGAGGCCCGGGTGCGCGAGCGCGTCCTCGCCCTCCACAACGTCACCCTGGTCGACCGCTGCGACATCATCGGCCTCGACGCCGCACCGGACCGCCGCCGGATCACCGGCGTCCGCGTCCAGCCCTCCGACGGCACCACCGAGCAACTCCTGGACGCCGACCTGGTCGTCGACGCCACCGGCCGCGGCTCCCGGACCCCGCGCTGGCTCCACGAGCTGGGCTACCCCCAGGTGCCCGAGGAACGCGTGAAGATCGACCTCACCTACACCACCGCCGAGTTCGCCGCCCCGCTGCCGGTCGACCCGATCGGCGACGGCATCGGGCTGGTCTGCGTGGCAGGCCCCGGCCGGCCCCGCGGGGCGACCCTGGTCCGGCTGCGCGACCGCTACGCCCTCTCGCTCTACGGCCTGCTCGGCGAGCGCCCGCCCACCGACCCCGCGGGCTTCCTCGCCTACGCGAAGGCGCTGCCCGTCCCCGAGATCCACGCGGCCGTCGAGCACGCACGCATGCTCACCGAGCCGGTGTCGATGCACTTCCCGGCGAACGTCCGCCACCGCTACGAGCGGATGGACCGCCTCCCCGACGGCCTGCTCGTCATGGGCGACGCCGCGTGCGTGTTCAACCCGATCTACGCCCAGGGCATGACCGTCGCCGCGACCGAGGCCGTCGTGCTCCGCACCCACCTGGAGCGGGGGCTGCCGCCCCGGCCGCAGGACTTCTTCCGCGACCTCGCTGCGGCCATCGACGCGCCGTGGGACATGGCCGTCGGCGGCGACCTCGGCTTCCCGGGCGTCCAGGGCCGGCGCACCCTCAAGGTGCGGATGGGCAACCTCTACCTCCCGCGGCTCCAGGCCGCCGCCGCCCACGACGGGCACCTCTCCACCGCCTTCCTGCGCGCGGCGGGCCTGGTCGACCCTCCCCAGGCGCTCATGCGGCCCGTCGTGGTGTACCGCGTGCTCCGCCGGGCGGGAAGGCACTGACGCCCGCCGACGGGGCCTTCCGGCGGCCGGATCCCACGGCTTTTTTTCTGACGCTCACCTTCCGAAGCTCATCTTCTGACGGCTCGTTCTGACGGATACCCAGCACGGAATCACCGGAGGTTCCCCCGTGACACCCCACCCCGAGCCCATCGTGCTCGACCCCACCGGCCGGGACGTCCACGCCGAGGCCGCACAACTGCGCGCCCGGGGCGCAGTGGCCCAGGTGACGCTGCCCGGCGGCGTCCGGGCCTGGTCGGTCGTCGGCTACGACACGGTCCGCCAGGTGCTGAACGACGAACGCTTCGCCAAGGACGCCCGCAAGCACTGGCCGGCCTTCGTCAACGGCGAGATCAGCGAGGAGTTCCCGCTGATCGGCTGGGTGCTGATGGACAACATGACCACCAGCGACGGCGCCGCGCACGCCCGACTGCGCAACCTGACCGCCAAGGCGTTCACCATGCGGCGCACCGAGGCCATGCGCCCGCGGGTCGAACGCATCGTCCGGGAGCTGCTGGACGACCTGGCCACCGCCGCCCCCGGCGAGGTGGTCGACCTGAAGGCCCGCTACGCCTACCCGCTGCCCACCAAGGTGATCTGCGAACTCTTCGGCGTCCCCGAGCACATGCGCGCCGACGTGATGCGCGGCGGCGAGGTCAACACCGAGACCACCATCAACCACGAGGAAGCCGTCGCCAACGTCGAGTCGTGGCACAACGCCATGTACGAACTCATCGACATGAAGCGCAAGGAACCTGACGACGACCTGCTGAGCATGCTCATCGAGGCCCAGGACAACGGCTCCAGACTCAACCAGTCCGAACTCGCCGGCACTCTCCACCTGATGCTCGGCGCGGGCTCGGAGACCACCACCAACCTGCTCAGCAAGGCGGTCGTCGCGCTGCTCACCCACCCTGAGCAGTTCGCGATGGTCCGCGACGGGCGGGTCCCGTGGCGGGACGTCATCGAGGAGACGCTCCGCGTCGAGTCGCCGATCGCACAGCTGCCCTTCCGCTTCACCACCGAGGAGGTGGAGATCGCCGGAGTCAGGATCCCGAAGGGCGACCCGGTGCTGATCGGCTTCGCCGCCTCCGGCCGCGACCGGGACCGGCACGGGGAGAGCGCCGACCGCTTCGACATCACCCGCGCCGACAAGGAGCACCTGTCCTTCGGCTACGGCGTCCACCACTGCCTCGGCGCCCCGCTGGCCAGGATGGAGGCTGCCATCGGCCTGCCCGCGCTGTTCGAACGCTTCCCGGACCTCGCGCTCGCCGTGCCGGCCGACGAGGTCGAACCGCAGGGCACCTTCCTGCTCAACGGCGCCGCCACCCTGCCCATCCGCCTCACCCCGGCCGAATAGCCCCGCCGTCCGGCCCGGCCGTCCTGCCATGCCGTCGAGAACCCCCGCGAACCCGAGGAGCCCGATGAACCCGAACGTCCCTGCCCGCGCGGAGCTGGTCCGCCGGGCTGCCGAAGTGGCGCCCGTTCTGCGCTCCCACGCCCCGTGGGGGGAGGAGCACCGGCGGCTGCACGAGGAGTCCCTGGCGGCGCTCACCGACGCCGGCCTCTTCCGGATGCGGGTGCCCACCCGGTACGGCGGCTACGAGACCGAGGCCGCCACCTTCGTGGAGGTCATGACCGAGCTCGCCCAGGGCGACGGCTCGGCCGCGTGGAACGTCTCCGCCTGGTCCATCTCCGCCTGGATGGCCTGCCAGTTCCCCGACCACGTCCAGGACGAGGTGTTCGCGTCGGACGTGCGGGTGTGCGGCGTGCTGAGCCCGAGCGCCAGCGCCGTGCCCGCCGCCGACGGCGCGGTGGTGAACGGCCGGTGGCAGTTCATCAGCGGCGCCCATCACAGCCAGTGGCAGGTCGCCCTCGCCATGGGCCCGACGCCCGACGGATCGTCGCAGTGGCCGCTGATGGCTCTGATCCCGCTGTCCGACCTGACCATCGTCGACGACTGGGACACCACCGGCCTGCGCGGCACCGGCAGCGTCACCACCGTCGCCGAGAACGTGTTCGTGCCGCACGACCGCCTGCTGCCGCTGGCGCTGGTCCTGCAGGAGCAGTCCGCCTCGAAGCTCAACCCGGAGTCGCCGCTCTACCGCGCCCCGCTGATCGCGACTGGCTCCACGACCTTCACCGGCACCGCGATCGGCCTGGCGAAGTCCGCCCTGGCGGTCTTCCTGGAGCAGCTCGACAAGAAGATCACCTACACCGAGTACGCGTCCCGGCGCGAGGCCCCGATCACCCACCTCCAGGTCGCCGAGGCGGCGCTCCGGATCGAGGAGGCCGAAGCGCACGCCGCCCGGCTGGCCGCCATGGTGGACGCCAAGGGCGCCGCCGGCGAGCCGTGGACGGTCGAGGAGCGGGCCCGCTCCCGGGCCTACCTCGGCCGGGTCTTCCAGTTGGCCACCCGGACGGCCCGCACCCTCGGCGACGCGAGCGGCGGCGGCTCGCTCTACCTCACCGGAACGCTCCAGCGCACCGTCCGGGACCTGCACGCGCTGAGCCTGCACGCCCTCATGCACTCCTCGACCAACACCGAGCTCTACGGCCGGGTCCTCTGCGGGCTGCCGCCCAACACCATGTACCTGTAGCCCCATCCGCCGTCCGCCGTGCCCCGGCCCGCTCGCCGGGGCACGGCCGGTTGCGGCGTGCCGCACAATGGGCGGCGTGATCGACACCACCCTCAACCTCTGGCGTCAGCCCCTCGGCGAGGTGCCGGCCGACCTGTGGGACCGCACCGACCTGACCGTGCTGATCCTCGCCGAGACCGGACTCACCCAACTGCCTCCAGGCGTCGGGAGGTTGCAGCGGCTGCGCACCCTCGACCTCGGGCACAACCGACTCGCCGACGTCCCCGCCGAACTCGGTGACCTCACCGGCCTGCGTGACTTCCTCTACCTGCACGACAACGCGCTGACCGCGCTCCCGGCCACGCTCGGCCGGCTCACCGCGCTGCGCTACCTCAACATCGGCGAGAACGGGATCACCGAACTCCCCGACAGCATCGGCGAGATGACTGCCATCGTCGAGCTGCGCGCCCAGCACAACCGCTTGACCGCCCTCCCCGAGACGATCGGCGGCCTCCGTGCCCTGCGCGAACTCTGGCTCCGCGGCAACCAGTTGAGCACCCTGCCGGCCGCCGTCGCCGGACTCACCGAACTGCGGGAACTCGAACTGCGCGAGAACGCCTTCATCGAGATCCCGCCCGCCCTCGAAGGCCTGCCCCGGCTGCGCCGCCTCGACCTGCGCGGCAACGCGATCACCGAACTGCCGGACTGGCTCGCCGATCTGCCGGCCCTGGAGAAGCTGGACCTGCGGTGGAACGAGGTCCGGCCGGCCGTGCGACTGCTCGACGCCCTCACCGCACGCGGGTGCGTGGTGCTCCACTGACGGGCCCAAGGGAAGAAAGATCACCACAACAGCCGCCGACCTGCTACCGTTGATCACATGAAGCGCGCTGCACTCGCCACGACGACGCCGGAAAGAGTCCCGGCGCGCTGACTGCTGACCTAGTCCGAAGCCCCGGGGCGAGTGCCCCGGGGCTTCGTCGTTCCGGTCCACTCGCCCGCACGCCCGAGTGGAGACCACCCTCATGAACGCCCACGTGAACGCCCCTGCGAACTCCCGCGCGAACTCCGCCGCGCACGACCGCCCGCAGGACCACGACGCCCACGTCCACCCGCACGACCACCGCAGGCTCGGCCGTGAGCTCGACCTCTTCGACACCGACCCGCTGATGGGCTCCGGCCTGCCCTACTGGCTGCCCGGCGGCGCCGCCGTCCGGCACACCCTGGAGGAGTTCATCCGCGGGCGCGAACGGCGGGCCGGCTACCGCCACGTCTACTCGCCCGTGCTCGGCAAGCGCGAACTGTACGAGATCTCCGGCCACTGGGCGCACTACCGCGACGACATGTACCCGCCGATGCGACTGGGCTCGGAGGAGATGGTGCTGCGGCCGAGCCTCTGTCCCCACCACGCCCTGATCTACCGCTCCCGCTCCCACAGCTACCGTGAACTGCCGCTGCGCATGGCTGAGTTGGGAGGCATGTACCGCTCCGAACTGTCCGGCGTGCTGGGCGGGCTGACCAGGGTGCGGGCGATCCAGCTGAACGACGCGCACGTGTTCTGCACCCCAGAGCAGGCGGCCGACGAGGCCGTCGCCGCACTGGAGTTGATCCGCGAGGCGCACCGCGCGCTGGGCATCGTGCCGGTCCGCTACCGCCTCTCGCTCCCCGGCGAGGGCGGCAAGTACGTGGCCGACCCGGCCCTCTGGGAGCGCGCCGTCGCCCTGCTGACCGAGGTCCTGGAGCGCTCCGGGGTGCCCTTCGAGGCCGCGGAGGGCGAGGCCGCGTTCTACGGTCCCAAGATCGACGTCCAGATCGCCGACGGCGCCGGGCGCGAGTTCACCCTCTCCACCGTCCAGATCGACTTCCACCAGCCCGAGCGGTTCGGCCTGCACTACATCGGCCCGGACGGCGCCAAGCACCGGCCGGTGATGGTCCACCGCAGCGTGATCGGCAGCGTCGAGCGGGTGGTCGCCTACCTGATCGAGCGGTACGCGGGCGCCTTCCCGGCCTGGCTCGCACCCACCCAGATCGTGTTCCTGCCGATCTCCGAGGCCGAACTTCCGCAGGCCGAACGGCTGCGGGAGCGCTGCTTCGACCTCGGACTGCGCGCCGAGGTCGCCGGCCCCGAGCACGGCAGCCTCGGCGCCCGCATCCGGGAGGCGCGGCTGGTGCCCTACCAGGCGGTGATCGGCGCCAAGGAGGCCGTGGACGAGCGCGTCGCGCTGCGCCTGCGCGACGGCCGCCGGCTCGATCCGCTGCCGGCGGAGGAGGCGCTTGTGCGGATCGGCGCCCTGGCGGCCGCGTGCAGCGGGGAGCTGTGGGAGGACGTCCCCGGGTGCTGATCCGGTGGCGTACGTACGACTAGTGCGGTCCGAGGTGTGTCCGGCCGTTCGGGGACAGCGGCCGCCCGTCGAATGGGCCGGGCGGCCGTTCGGCCCGTCAGTAGGACTGCAGCTCGATCAGGTGGCCCTCCGGGTCCCGCAGGTGGGCGCTGCGCAGGTTCGGCCCCCACTCCGGGCGGTCGGTGGCGGCGACGGCGAGGGTGCCGCCGTGGTCGAGGCAGAGGGCGAGGGCCTTGTCCACGTCGTCGACGCGGAGCACCAGCATCGCGGAGTCCTGGGCGGGGGCGGCGGGGTGCTCGGGCAGACCGGTGGTGCCGAGGGTGGCGGCCATCGCCGCGCGGTCGAACAGCACCAGGACGGCCTGGTCGTCGACGTCCCAGTTGGCGTACGGGCCCTCGGGTGCGCCCTTGACCAGGGTGGCGCCGGTGAGGGGCGGGAGGATCGCGCCGTAGAAGCCGAAGCACTCGGCGAAGCGGGTGACGAGCAGGCGGGGGTACAGGGCATCCATGGCAGAGCTCCTGGCTCGAATATTAGTAGGTTCCGCCCCACTATAGGGATGAACCCTAGAATTGGGCCATGACCTCCTCGCCGCCCTCGCCGCCCTCGCCGCCCGCCGACGCCCTGCCGCCGACACTGCTGGACCTCAGCACCTACCTGCTCTCCCGGATCGGCAAGGCCACACGCGGGCAGCTCGGCGAGCGGCTGGCCGGCCGCGGGCTGCGGCTCTGGGACATGGCCGTGCTCGCCGCGCTCGCCGACTTCGGGCCGCACGCCCAGCGGGACCTGGTCGAACGGCTGGGCCTGGACCCGAGCGACCTGGCCAAGATCGCCGACCAGCTGGCAGCCGGCGGGTACGTCGAGCGGACCCGCGACACCGCGGACCGGCGGCGAATGTCGGTGTCCGTCACCGACGCGGGACGGGCACTGCTCGCCGAACTCGACGCCGAGGCGCGCGCGGTGCAGGACGAGGTGCTCGCGCCGCTGGACGCGCGGGAGCGGCACGTTCTGCAGGAGTTGCTGCTGCGGGTCCACCGAGGGCTGGAGGGCCGCCGCCTGTGAACCGTCAGCCGAACGGCTGCGGTCGGCGCGCGCCCGCGAACTCGCCGGACCAGCGCGGGATTTCGAGCACGCCCTCCACACGGGCGACCAGTGTGCCGGTCCGCTCGGCGTGGATCATCGCTCCGTCGCCCGCGTAGATCCCGACGTGGTGCAGGGGCGCCTCCGGGCGGGAGAAGAACAGCAGATCGCCCGGCAGCAGCGCGTCGCGATCCACCACCGCGCTGCGGTGGAACTGGGCGACGGTGTAGTGCCCGAGCTCGACCGTGCCGTGGCTGGCCCGGTACCAGCAGTAGAGGGAGAGCCCGCTGCAGTCGAAGCCGACAGTGCTCTCGCCGAGGCACTTGCCGTCGAGGTAGCCGTTCTCGTCGTCGCAGAAGCCGAGGCTCGCACCGAGCCGGTCGCCGCCGCCCCAGGCGTACGGCACGCCGATCTGGGCGGCGGCCACCTCGGCGACCCGGCGGCCGAGGGCGACGGGCGCCCGCGCCGCCTCGGGCGCCCGTGCCCCCTCCGGTGCGGGCGCGGGCTCGGCGTGCGCGGTGGCGGAGCCCAGCGTCGGGACGAGTCCCGCCCCGAGTGCCAGGCCCAGCAGCCGGCGGCGGCCGACGCCCGAATCCTCGTCGCGGTACGGCAGTCGGGGTTCCATCACTGACTCCCTTGTGGTCCGTGCGGTCGGTGGCGGCCTCTCGGCGGCCACCAGGATCCCGGTTGTGAGGGCCGGCCCGCCATCACCCGCAGCGGTGAATCGTGGACGCAACGGCCTTGGTGGGGTGGGAAATCCGCTGGTAAATGGTTTGACGGTCGGTCATGAGGCCGCCAACGATGGGCGCGAACGTTCGACCGCAACCCATGGAGGACCTCATGAGCAGCGGCGTCAAGCTGATCCGGAACACCAGGCTCACCAGTGCCGTGGACTACGCCTACGCGTCCGTCGTCGATGCACCGGTGCGCACGCTCTGGCTCGCGGGCGCCTGCCCGCTCGACGAGGAAGGGCGGACGGTCGCCGTCGGCGACTACGAGGGACAGGCCCATCAGGTCATGCGGAACCTGATAGCCGTGCTGGAGGACGCGGGCGCCGGGCTGACCGACGTCGCCCGGACCACGGTGTACGTGGCGTCCTCCGACCAGGACGACCTGGTCAAGGTGTGGGACGTGTATCGCGCGTACATGGGGGAGCACGATGCCCCCAGCACGCTGCTCGGGGTCGCTTTGCTGGGTTACGACGACCAGCTGGTGGAGGTCGAGGCGGTGGCCGTGCTGCCCTGACCGGGCCGTCGCTCCGGCCGGGCCCAGCCGGGGGAAAGGGGTAGGGGAGGGGGTGGGGGGAGGGCCCCGGCGGACCGCGACCGTCAGGCCGAGGCGAGCAGCGCGTCCAGCTTCTGGTAGCCCTCGACGACGCCGCGCTCCATGCCGCTCGCGAGGATCGCGTCGCGCGCGACCAGGCTGTCGACCACCGACAGCACGGTGACGCGGGTGCGACCCTCGCCGATCGCCTCGAACGAGGCGGTCTCCAGCGAGACACCGTCCGGTACGCCCTCGTAGGTGAAGGTCTGGACGAGCCGGGTGTCCGGCCGGACCTCGTGGAACGAGCCGTAGAAGGCGGCGATCTCCTGGCCCTCGCGGTGCATCGAATACCGGTAGCTGCCGCCGGTGCGGGCGTCCCAGGTGTCGATCTTCATGTCGAGGTCCTTGGGGCCCAGCCACTGGGTGACCAGCTCGGGCTCGATCCAGGCCCGGAACACCCGCGCCTGCGGGGCGTCGAACTCGCGGACGATCCGGATGGTGGGCAGCGCCGGGTCCGCCTCGATCCGGGTCTCGTGGCCGGTGGTGGAGGTCATGACAGGTCTCCTTGGTCTTCTTGGTCCTGGTCGTGGTTGCTCTGCTCGGATTCGCCGCGGTCGGGTTCGTCCATGGTCGCGAGGACGGCGTCCAGGCGGCGGAAGCGTTCCTCCGCCTGGCGGCGGTAACGCTCGATCCAGCTCGTCATCAAGTCGAACACCTGCGGTTCGAGGTGGCACGGCCGCCGCTGTGCGTCGCGGCTGCGGCTCACCAGGCCGGCCTCCTCCAGCACCTTGAGGTGCTTGGAGACGGCCTGCATCGACATCGCGTACGACTCCGCAAGCTCGCCTACGGTCGCGTCACGGACCGAGAGGCGGGCGACGATGTCGCGCCGGGTCGGATCGGCCAGGGCGACGAACGCCCGGGACAGCTGATCGACGGCCACCGTGCACCTGCTCCTTCTCAACCGATTGGTTGAGAACAACGCTACGCCGACCCGCCAGCGTATTCAACCGATCGGTTGTAGAGCTTCTCGGGGCGTCGGCAGGTCGTTGGCCCGTCTCCACGGTATGGAGGAAGCGCGCGGATGAAGGAAGCGCTTGGGGCGATTCCCGGACATCGTCTTGTCGCCGTCCGGCGGCCGGTCGCTAAGATACGGGGTGTTTGGTTTTGTTTCGGGGGAGCGCCAGGGCGGGTGGTTGCGGTGGTGAGGCAGGAGCGCGCGCTCCGGACGCGTCGGCTGATCCTGGAGGCGGCGGCATCCGTCTTCGACGAGTTCGGGTACGAGGGCGCCACGATCGGCGAGGTGGTCGCCCGGGCCGGCGTGACGCGCGGCGCGGTCTACTTCCACTTCGCGTCCAAGCGGGATCTGGCGCAGGGCGTGGTCGACGAGCAGTTCGCCCAGGACGGGGTGCCGGAACGCGCCTGCAAGCTCCAGGAGTTCGTGGACACCGGCATGGTGATCGCCCATCTGATGCCGCGTGACCCCCTGTTGAGCGCCGGGGCCCGCCTCTCCCTCGGCCAGGACGTGTTCGAGGACCTCGGCGGCGGCGCGATTCCCGGGTGGATCGGCCGGCTGGAGGCGCTGCTGGTCGCGGCCGGCGAGCGGGGCGAACTGCTCCCGCACGTCGTTCCGGCGGACACCGCGTGGCTGGTCACGGCGGCGTGGGCGGGTGTGCAGATCCAGTCGCAGAGGCTCACCGGGCGCGCCGACCTGGAGCAGCGGGTGTCCTCCCTGTTCCGGCACCTGATGCCGAGCGTCGCGGTGCCGGGTGTGCTCGGTTCCCTGCGGATGGGCCCGGACCGCGGCGCCCAGGTGATGGCCGAGGTGGCGGCGGCCCGCGAGGTGAAGCCGGTCGACGAGGGGGTCGCGGCGGCCTGAGCGGCCGGCCGCACCGATGCGTCCAACCAAACAGCGCGTCCGGTTTTGCGCCGGGACAGACCAGCCGTGCAACCACCCGCCCCGCTTCGGGCACTCCGCGACAACCTGCCCGGCCACGGCAAACCGACCAGCACCGCACCGCTCGGCCCTCGCACGGAACCCAGGGGACCCGGCCGCATCGACACCAAGCCGCACAGCCGGCTCCGGCTCGAATGTCAGTGCGGGTCGCCATGATGGCAGGTATGAAGGACGCAGCCACCATGGCCTCTCCCGCAGCCCTGACCTCCCCGGAGGCCTACGCCGACGCCGTCGCCACCGCGGTCCGGGCCGCCGCGGCGTACTACGCCGACGGCGACACCCCGCTCGGCGACGACGAGTACGACGCCCTGGTCCGCGCGGTCGAGGCGTACGAGCGCGAGCACCCGGACGAGGTGCTGCCCGAGTCGCCGACCGGCAAGGTCGCCGGCGGCGCGGTGGTCGGCGACGTCCCGCACAGCGCGCCGATGCTCTCGCTCGACAACGTCTTCTCGGCCGAGGAGCTGGAGTCCTGGGCCGCCGGCCTGGAGCGCCGCCTCGGCCGCCCGGTCGCCGCCTGGTGCGTCGAGCCGAAGCTGGACGGCCTCGCCGTCGCCGCCCGCTACCGTTCCGGCCGCCTCACCCAGGTGCTCACCCGCGGCGACGGCCTGGCGGGAGAGGACATCACCCACGCAGCCGACGCCGTCCTCGGCCTGCCCGTGCAGCTTGCCGAACCGCTCGACATCGAGCTGCGCGGCGAAGTCCTCCTCACCCACGAGCAGTTCGAGCAGGCCAACGCCGTCCGCACCGCCCACGGCGCCACCCCGTTCGCCCACCCGCGCAGCGGCGCCGCCGGCACCCTGCGTGCCAAGGACCGCCCCTACCGCGTCGAGCTCACCTTCTTCGCCTACAGCGCCCTCGGCCTGCCCGGCCTCGGCCACGCCGACCTGTTGGCCCGCCTCGCCGAGCTCGGAGCCAACACCGCCGTCACCACCGACGCCGCACCCCGCCGCTGCGCCACCCTCGCCGAGGCCCAGCAGCGCATCGACGAGATCGCCGCCCTGCGCGCCGCGCTGCCGTTCGGCATCGACGGTGTCGTCGTCAAGGCGGACGCGGTGGCCGACCAGGAGGAGGCCGGTTCCGGCTCCCGCGCGCCGCGCTGGGCCGTCGCCCGCAAGCTCCAGGCACAGCACAAGGTCACCCGCCTGCTCGCCGTCGAGTGGAACGTCGGCCGCACCGGGATCATCGCGCCCCGCGCCGTCCTCGAACCGGTCGTGATCGACGGCGTCACCGTCACGTACGCGACGCTGCACAACCCGGCCGACATCGAGCGCCGCGGCCTGATGATCGGCGACCAGGTGTTCGTCTACCGGGCCGGAGACGTCATCCCGCGCGTCGAGGCGCCGCTCGTCGACGAGCGCACCGGCGACGAGCAGCCGATCGCCTTCCCCGAGGTCTGCCCGCGCTGCGGCGACGCGATCGACACCTCCGAGCAGCGCTGGCGCTGCGTGCGCGGCCGGGGCTGCCAGGCCGTCGCCTCGGTGATCTACGCGGCCGGGCGCGACCAGCTCGACATCGAGGGCCTCGGCGGCACCCGGGCCGTCCAACTGGTCGAGGCCGGCCTGGTCTCGGACATTGCCGACCTGTTCACCCTCACCCGGGAGCAGCTGCTCACCCTGGACCGAATGGGCGAGACCAGCGCCGACAACCTGCTCGCCGCCATCGAGACCGCCCGCAGCCGGCCGCTGAACCGGGTGTTCTGCGCGCTCGGCATCCGCGGCACCGGCCGCACGATGTCCCGCCGGATAGCCGCCCACTTCGGCAGCATGGTCGCCATCCGCGCCGCGGACGCCGAGGCGCTGGCAGGAGTGGACGGCATCGGCGTCGAGAAGGCCGCCGTGATCGTCGCCGAACTCGTGGACGTGGCAACGCTGTTGGACAAGCTGGCGGCCCAGGGCGTCGGGACGGCGGTCAGCGAGCCGGCCGCACCCGCCGCCGCCTCCACGGACGCGCCCGAGGCGGGCCCGCTGGCCGGCCAGAGCGTCGTCGTCACCGGCGCGATGACCGGTGCCCTCGCGGACCTCTCCCGGAACGCGATGAACGAGCTGATCGAGCGCGCCGGCGGCAAGGCCTCGTCCTCCGTCTCCAAGCGCACCACCCTGCTCGTCGCGGGGGAGAAGGCCGGCTCGAAGCGGGCCAAGGCCGAGGAGCTCGGCATCCGGATCGTGACCCCCGAGGAGTTCGCCGTGCTGGTAGCCGACCACCTGGACGTCGACTGACATCGTAGATCCACCCGTCGCAGCGGTGCGGTAGGGTGGCCGACGTCGAGTATGACCGCGACTCAGGGAGGTGGGACCCATGACCGGTAGCTCCGAGCGGGTGCTCCCGGGTCCGGCCGTACGGGCGGCGCGTCGCGCAGCCGGCAAGCAGTAGCCAACGGGCAGCAGCCGGTAGGTTGCGCGGTCTCGCCCGGACGGTGGCGGCCCTCGCGGGGCCCTGACGGAGTCGTTCAGCTTCATCTCGATTCCCTCAAGGGGTTCTCTTTGTCGGTCTTCCCTTCCGCAACCCTCCGTTCCTCCGTGGTGTCCCGCCTTCGGGCCGCCGGTTGCGTCTTCGCCGAGGACGAGGCGCGCATCCTCCTCGCCGCCGCCGCCACCCCGGCCGACCTCGCGGCGATGGTCCGCTCCCGTGCAGAGGGCCACCCGCTGGAACACGTCGTCGGCTGGGCCGAGTTCGCGGGCCTGCGGATCGCCGTCGACCCGGGCGTCTTCGTGCCGCGCCGCCGCAGCGAGTTCCTGGTTGCCACGGCCGCCACGCTCATTGGCCCGGACGCCCTGGTCGTCGACCTCTGCTGCGGCAGCGGCGCCCTCGGTGCCGCCGTCGCCGCCGCCGTCCCGCACCCCGTCGAGCTGTACGCGGCCGACGTCGACCCGGCCGCCGTCCGCTGCGCCCGCCGCAACCTCGCCCCGTACGGCGGCCGGGCCTACCACGGGGACCTCTTCGCGGCCCTGCCCGTCCACCTGCGCGGCCGGATCGACGTCCTGCTCGCCAACGTCCCCTACGTCCCCACCGCGGACATCGACCTCCTGCCCCCCGAGGCCCGCCTCCACGAGGCCCTGCCCGCCCTCGACGGCGGCACCGACGGCCTCGACGTGCTCCGCCGCGTCACCGCCGACGCCCCGCACTGGCTGGCCCCCGGCGGCTCGCTCCTCTTCGAGAGCAGCGAACGCCAGATCCCCGACGCCCTCGCCGTCTCCCGCGCCGCCGGCCTGGACGCCGCCGCCTCCTGGCACGAGGACCTCGACGCGACCGTCATCACCGCCGCCCGCCCGTAGCCCACTACTCCGATCGGCCGCCTGCGCCCGCGCAGGCGGCCCCGCCCTGCTCAACTGTTCCCATGACGGAACCTCCCGCGATGACCGGCACCACCACCTCCTACAACGACCTGCGCGCCCTGGTCATCAACTGCACGCTCAAGCGCTTCCCGGAGCGCAGCCACACGCAGGGCTTGATCGACGTCAGCACCGGCATCATGGAGCGCCAAGGCGTGCAGGTCGAGGTGCTCAGGGCGGTGGACATCGACATCGCGACCGGCGTGTGGCCGGACATGACGGAGCACGGCTGGGAGACCGACGAGTGGCCGGTCATCTACTCGAAGGTGATGGACGCCGACATCCTCACGTTAGCCTCGCGCTTTCACGAAGTGGGCTGTCCGGCAGGTGATCAGCAAAGCAGAAAGTGCCTCTGACCTGCGAGAATAAGGATTGTCTAGGCCCTTGTTCCCGCACCAGCCGGAGGCACTTCCCAGGTGAGTAAGCGTATCGGGTCGTATCCGCGTGTGCGGGTGTCGGGTGGCGGTGGCGGGATTGTCTCGCAGGCCGGCGGGGTGCTGCTGGTGGAAACGACCCGAAGAACAGGGCTGGCTGATGCGCTGTCTGCGGCGCTCGCGCCGTGGCGCAAGCCCAGGGCGGTTCATGACCCCGGCAAGATCCTGTTGGATCTCGCGCTGACAGTGGCATTGGGCGGGGACTGCCTGGCGGACGTCGCGATGCTGCGGGCCGAGCCCGCCGTGTTCGGGCCGGTGGCATCGGATCCGACTGTTTCCCGCCTGGTCGACACCCTGGCGGCGGCTGGACCCAAGGCACTGACGGCAATCCGCCGTGCTCGGGCCGAAGTCCGCGAGCGGGTCTGGCGGTTGGCCCGCGAGGCGGCCCCGGACGCGGGCGGCGAGGTGATCGTGGACATCGACGGCGTGCTGGTCATGGCGCATTCCGAGAAGGAGCACGCCGCCAAGACCTGGAAGAAGACGTTCGGCCATCACCCGCTGTTCGCGTTCGTCGACCACGGCCGAGACGGGTCCGGGGAACCTGTCGCCGGCCTGCTCAGGCGCGGGAACGCGGGCAGCAACACCGCCGCCGACCACATCGAGGCCGCCCGAATGGCCCTGGGCCAGCTGCCGAAGAAGTACCGGCGTGGACGCCACACCCTGATCCGCGCCGACTCCGGCGGCGGCACCCACAAGTTCCTCAACTGGATCACTGCACGCGGAAGGTGGCTTTCCTACTCGGTGGGGATGACCATCACCGACGCCATCCACCAGACCGTCCTGCTCGTGCCGGCCTCGGCCTGGACGCCCGCGATCGGGCCGGACGGCGAGATCCGGGACGGCGCCTGGGTGGCCGAACTCGCCGGGGACGTCCTCACTGGCTGGCCGAAGGGCATGCGGCTGATCGTCCGCAAGGAACGGCCGCACCCCGGAGCCCAGTTGCGCTTCACCGACGCCGACGGAATGCGGCTGACCTGCTTCGCCACCAACACCGCCCACGTCCCGATCGCCCACCTGGAGCTGCGGCACCGCCAGCGCGCCCGCGCCGAGGACCGCATCCGCGCCGCCCGCGACACCGGCCTGCGCAACCTCCCCCTCCAAGCGGCCGCGCAGAACCAGGTCTGGCTCGAGATCATCCAGCTCGCGCTCGACCTGCTCGCCTGGATGCCCATGCTCGCCCTCACTGGGCCCGCCCGCCGGTGGGAACCCAAACGCCTGCGGCTACGGCTGTTCTCCGCCGCCGCCCAACTCGTCACCACCAGCCGCCGCCGCGTGCTCCGCCTCGCTCGACACTGGCCCTGGACCGATGTGATCACCAGCGCCTTCGAACGGCTACAAGCCCTGCCGAACCCGGGCTGACCAGCGTCGATGCCCTATCCCAGCCAGCAACTGACCCTCCCCGGAGACGTGGAACCCGGCGCCCACCCGACGCGACAGCCGGGCCACAGGCATCCTCGCCACCGCCAGAAAGCCGAAACGGCCCGCCGGATGAACCGACGGACCGTCACGAAAGATCGAGGTTAGCCGGGCCTGTCTGGCTGGGAGATAACTCGTCAGTGATGAAGAAGGTCATCGAGCGCCTGTATGCCTGCTCGTCGATCCTCAACTCCGATGGCCAGTACGCCTACTACGGCCGGGTCGGCGGCTGTCTGATCACCGGCAACGAGGACGGCGCCAAGCATTGCGCGATGAACGTCCTCTACAGCCTGCAGCACCTTGGTTACGTCATCCCGCCGCAGGCCGACGCCGGCTGGGTCGGCGAGGCCGGCCCCGGCCCGTCCTACCTCGACCCCGGCTCCGGTGGGCCGGAGAACGATTTCACCAACCGCAACGCCACCTTCATGACCTGGAACCAGCTCCACATGGCCCGCATGCTCAAGGACGCCGGCGGCATCCCGGCCCACGGCAACCAGCGCTCGGAGTGGGACGCCGGCTGCCGCTTCGACTTCGAGAACCCCGAACACCGGTGAGCCGCCGCCCTGGTCCGGCGCACTGGCCGCATGCGTGTGTTTGGTGGCCGGGCACGCTCTCGTCGTCGAGGCACTGGGGGCAGGCCAGGTTGCAGCGCACGATCGGGGACCAGCACATGCTCAGCGGGTAGTCGGGCGCGAAAGCGGCCGGGTCTGCCAGGGGCCAGGCGGCGACCTGCTGGTCGTCCAGGGCAACGCAGCCGGTGGGGAGCGGCGCCAGAATCGCGCCTGTGCTCACATAGTGCCTGAGCAGCACCGACAGATCGGTGATCGGCTGACGATTCATCAGGCTGATCACCGCCGCTCTCTTGAGCCACAGGGCCGGCGCGAAGCCCAGCGCGTCCTCAGGTCCAGCGCTGACAACCGGCGAATCCGGACCAACCCTGACAGGCCTTCCGATGCCGGGTCATGGGAAGCCCGGCGGCCGGAGTGCGAAGCGCAGGGAGGTGTTGGTGAGGTAACCGCGGCGGCTGGACCAATGGGGGTACACCGGGCGAGCGGATACCGAGAGTGCAGCGGCTGGTCGCATAGCCTTTCGCCCTGCCGCCGCCTCGGTGGCGCCGGTATCGGGACGTGGACAGGGGCGCAGGGTGAGTTCGTCGGGTGCGGCCGCGTCGACGCGGCGGGCGAGGTTCCGGGCGTGGCTGCTGGCAGGCCTGTCCGACATGGCCAAGCAGCACCCGGGGCCGCACGCGGAGGCGCCGGTCGAGCACAGGGGCCAGCGCTGGTGGCGGGTGATGTGCCTGACCGGTCTGGACTACTTCTCCACGCTCGGCTACCAGCCCGGCATCGCGGCGCTCGCGGCCGGGCTGCTGTCGCCGGTGGCGACGATCGTGCTGGTGATCGTGACGCTGTTCGGCGCGCTGCCGGTGTACCGGCGGGTGGCGCAGGAGAGCCCGCACGGTGAGGGGTCGATCGCGATGCTGGAGCGGCTGCTGTCGTTCTGGCAGGGGAAGTTGTTCGTCCTGGCGCTGCTCGGGTTCGCGGCGACGGACTTCATGATCACCATCACCCTGTCGGCGGCGGACGCGACCGCGCACCTGGTGGAGAATCCGAGTCTGCACAGCGCGCTGTCCGGCAAGCAGATGCTGATCACCCTGCTGCTGGTCGCGCTGCTCGGCGGGGTCTTCCTGAAGGGGTTCAGCGAGGCTATCGGCCTGGCGGTGTTCCTGGTCGTGGTCTACCTGGCGCTCAACGTCGTCGTCGTGGTGAACGGGCTCTGGCACGTGCTGCAAGCCCCGCACGTGGTCACCGACTGGGCGGACGCGCTCACCGCCGAGCACGGCAACGTGCTCGCGATGATCGGCGTCGCGCTGATCGTCTTCCCGAAACTGGCGCTCGGCCTGTCCGGCTTCGAGACCGGCGTCGCCGTGATGCCGCACATCGAGGGTGATCCCGAGGACACCGAGGACAAGCCCACCGGGCGGATCCGGGGCGCCCGCAGGCTGCTCTCCACCGCCGCGCTGATCATGAGCGCGTTCCTGATCACGACGAGCTTCATCACCACCCTGCTGATCCCCAAGGCCGCGTTCGAGACCGGCGGGCAGGCCAACGGCCGCGCCCTGGCGTACCTCGCCCACCAGAACCTGGGCGGCACCTTCGGCACCGTCTACGATCTGTCGACCATCGCGATCCTCTGGTTCGCCGGCGCGTCGGCGATGGCGGGCATGCTCAATCTGCTGCCGCGCTACCTGCCGCGGTACGGCATGGCGCCGCACTGGGCGCGGGCGGTGCGGCCGATGGTGATCGTGCTGACGCTGATCGGGTTCCTGGTGACATGGATCTTCGACGCGAACGTGGACGCCCAGAGCGGCGCGTACGCGACCGGTGTGCTGGTGCTGATCTCCTCGGCCGCCATCGCCGTCACCATCGCCGCCCACAAGGCCCGGCAGCGCAACTGGACCATCGGCTTCGCCGCGATCGCGGCGGTGTTCCTCTACACGACGGGCGCGAACATCGCCGAACGTCCGGACGGTGTGAAGATCGGTGCCTGCTTCATCGGCGGGATCGTCCTGGTCTCGTTCCTGTCCCGGCTCAAGCGGGCCTTCGAACTGCGCGTCACCGACGTGGTGTTGGACGAGGCAGCCGAGCGGTTCGTCCGCGACTACACCTACCGGCCGATGCGGCTGATCGCCAGCGAGCCGAACAACCGGGACCTGGCGGACTACCAGGAGAAGAAGCGGGAGATCCGGGCGCACCACGAGATCCCGGCCGACCTCGACCTGGTCTTCGTCGAGGTGACGGTACGGGATCCGTCCGAGTTCGAGTCGGTGCTGGACGTGCACGGCGAGGTGCTGCACGATCGCTACCGGCTGCTGTCGCTGGAGAGCTCCAGCGTCTCGAACGCGTTGGCCGCCCTGCTGCTGACCATCCGGGACCGCACCGGGCAGCTGCCGCACATCTACTTCGGGTGGACCGAGGGAAACCCGTTCAGCCACTTCCTGCGCTTCTTCCTGTTCGGTCAGGGCGAGGTCGCCCCGGTCACCCGCGAGGTGCTGCGCGAGGCCGAGCCGGACCGTTCCCGGCGCCCGCGTGTCCACGTCGGGTAGGGCATGTCTTCAAGAGGGGCGGAGCATGGACGTGGAAGCGGGGGAGGTGGCGGGGCGGCGGTGACCGGGAAGCTGCGGGTGTTCCTGGGGGCGGCGCCGGGGGTGGGGAAGACGTACGCCATGCTCCGGGAGGGGCGGCGGCTGCGCGGGGAGGGACTGGACGTGGTGGTCGGCCTGGTCGAGACGTACGGCCGTCGCGGCACGGACGAGCAGCTGGGGGACTTGCCGGTGCTGCCCCGGCGGCCGGTGTCGTACCGGGGCGTGGAACTGACGGAGCTGGACGTGGACGCCCTGCTGGCGCGCCGTCCGGCCCTCGCGCTGGTGGACGAGCTCGCTCACACCGACGTGCCCGGCGGGCGGAACGAGAAGCGCTGGCAGGACGTGCGGGAGCTGCTGGACGCCGGGATCGACGTGGCGACGACGCTCAACATCCAGCACCTGGAGAGCCTCAACGACGTCGTGGAGCAGATCACCGGCGTCGCCCAGCGCGAGACGATCCCCGACGAGGTGGTCCGGGCCGCCGACCGGATCGAGCTGGTCGATCTGAGCCCGCAGGCGCTGCGCACGCGGATGGCACAGGGGGAGATCTACGCGCCGGACCGGATCGACGTGGCCCTGGACCACTACTTCCGGGCCGGCAACCTCGGCGCCCTGCGGGAGCTGGCGTTGCTGTGGCTCGCGGACCGGGTGGAGGAGGAGCTGGCCGACTACCGTGCCCGGCACGGCATCCGGGCGCCTTGGGAGACCAAGGAGCGGATCATGGTCGCGCTCAACGGCGCCCCGCAAGGCGAGCACCTGATCCGCCGGGGCGCCCGCACCGCGACCCGCGTGCACGGGGACCTGATCGGCGTGCACGTCCGGCTGGACGACGCTACGGCGCAGCGGGAGCCGCCGGGCCTGGCGGAGCAGCGGGCGCTGCTGCGGGAGCTGCACGGCACCTTCGTCGAGGTGAGTGGCGGAGATGTGGCCCGGACGTTGGTGGACTTCGCCCGGACGGAGAGTGCCACGCAGATCCTGTTGGGGCCGACGAGTCGCAGCCGGTTGCGCGAGTTGGTCTCCGGCTCGGTGATCAACCGGGTGATCCGGCTGGCCGGCCCGATCGACGTGCGTGTGCTGCCGCCGCCCGAGCCGGGACTGCTGACCGTGCCGCCCGCGCCCCGACGCCGTCGCCCGGCGCTGGTCCCGGTTCGGCGGCGCCGGCTGGCGTGGTTGCTCGGGCCGGTCGGGGCGGTCGCGCTGGCCTGGGCGCTGTCGCCGCTGCGTGACTCGCTCGGCCTGTCCGGCGTGCTGCTGTGCCTGCTGCTGCTGGTGGCCGGGACGGCCCGGTTGGGCGGTCTGCTGCCGGCGGCGGGCAGCACGGCGGCCGGGGCGCTGGCGGCGGACTTCTTCTTCACCACGCCGTGGCACAGCCTGATGGTGGAGCGGGGTGTGGACGTCGCGGCGCTGCTGCTGTTCCTCGCGGTGGCCGGGGTGATCTCCCATCTGATCGACGGTCTGACGCGGCGCTCGCAGCAGGCGGGCCGGGCGCGAGCGGAGGCGGCGGTGCTGGCCCGGCTGGCGGGGGAGACGGTGGAGTCCGGGGCGCGGGTGCTGCCCGATCTGGTGGCGGAGCTGCGGCAGGTGTTCCAACTCGACGGCGTCGCCGTGCTGGTGCGGACGGGTGCGCTCTGGCTGCCGGTGGCCACAGCCGGGCCGGAGGTGCCGCTGCGGCCGGACGAGGCATCGTTCTCGGTCGACCTGGGCGACGACGCGTTGCTGGTGCTGCGTGGCACACCGCTCACCGAGGAGGACGCCCGGCTGCTCGGACCGTACGTCACCCAGTTGAAGCTGGCCCGGGAGCGGGAACGGTTGGTCGCGCAGGCGTCGGCGGCGGAGGTGCTCGCGCAGACCGACGCTCTGCACACCGCACTGCTGGAAGCCGTCGGGCAGGACCTGCGGGCGCCGCTGGCGGCGGTGCGCCGGGAGACCGAGCGGCTGCCTGAGCCGGCCGTGGAGCGGATCGACGCCGAGGTGGCGCGGATGGAGCGGCTGGTCGCCAACCTGTTGGACCTGAGCCGGCTGCGGGCCGGGGTCATGCCGGTGGTGCTGCGGCCGACGGCGGTGGCGGAGGTGGTGCGGGCTGCCGCGGAGGGGCTGGCGGGCGTCCGCATCGACCTCGGTTCGGGTCTGCCGCAGGTGCTCGCCGATCCCGGGCTGCTGGAGCGGGCGCTCGCGGACGTCCTGGCCTCCGGGGGGACGGCGGCGGGGGCGGTGGTGGTCGACGCCGGCGTGGTGGCCGGGCGGGTGGATGTCCGGGTGACCGCCCACGGCGGCGAGGCCGTTGCCGGGGAGCCTGCGGGTCTGGCGGTGGTGCGGGGATTCGTGGAGGCGATGAACGGCGAACTGGCCGTCGAGGAGGCTCCCGGCGGCGGTACCGCCTACGTGATCAGCCTGGCTCGCGCGGTGGCGTGATGCCGTGGCTCCGGGCTGGTCGGCGATCCGGGGCGTCAAGATCGCGTTGTGATTCCGGGCGGCGGCGTCAGGATTCCGTCAAGGCGAGGCGGCGGGGCTGCGGCCGTCGGATTGGCTGGCGTCGAACGGACTTGCGGCGAAGCTGGGACAGGACATTGCGCATGTACTCCGCCCGCCCCGGCGGCCGTCGCTACCACCCCGTCCTCGACCGCCTGCCGGTCGCAGCGTCCGGCACGGTGGCCCTGGTCGCCGGTGGCGCGCTCGCGCTCGGCCTCGGCTGGCTGGGCGAGCTGCATGCCGGCTGCTTCCCGTACGTCGCGTACGTCGGCCTGGCCGCGCTGGCAGGAGCCTTCTCCCGGCCCCTGGCCGCGCCGCTGGTCGGACTGGCCGCCTGGTTGTGCTGCAACGCCTTCGTCGAGCACCGCCATGCCGAACTCGGATGGTCGGGTCCGGGGGTGGAAGGCGGGCACTTCGCCCTGTTCACGGTGGCAGCCCTGGTGATTTCGCTGCCGGCCGCGCTGCCGCGCCGGGCGATCCGCGTCGAGCGCCTTCCGGTCGGCGAGGACTCCGGGAACCGTTTCGGCTGAGCCTGCCGCCTCCGGAGTCGCTCCGCAGGCGGCAGGCCGGGTGTGCTATCCCAGCCCCGGCACGAACTCGATCAGCAGGTCGATCGCCTTGATGCCGAGGAACGGCAGGATCAGCCCTCCCAGGCCGTACACCCGCAGGTTGCGCCGGAGCAGGTCGGTGGCCGACGCGGGCTGGTAGCGCACGCCGCGCAGGGCGAGCGGGATGAGCGCGACGATGATCAGCGCGTTGAAGATGATCGCGGAGGCGATCGCCGAGGTGGGGCTGTGCAGGCCCATGATGTTGAGGTGGTGCAGGCCGGGGTAGGCGCCGGCGAACATCGCGGGGATGATCGCGAAGAACTTGGCCACGTCGTTGGTGATCGAGAAGGTGGTCAACGCCCCTCGGGTGATGAGGAGTTGCTTGCCGACCCGGATGATGTCGATGAGCTTGGCCGGGTTGGAGTCGAGGTCGACCATGTTGCCGGCCTCCTTGGCGGCCGGGGTGCCGGAGTTCATGGCGACGCCGACGTCGGCCTGGGCGAGGGCGGGGGCGTCGTTGGTGCCGTCGCCGGTCATGGCGACCATGTTCCCAGCGGCCTGTTCCTGCCGCAGGTAGGCGAGTTTGTCCTCCGGGGTGGCCTCGGCGAGGAAGTCGTCGACCCCGGCCTCCTCCGCGATGGCCCTGGCGGTGAGCGGGTTGTCGCCGGTGACCATGACGGTGCGGATGCCCATCCGGCGCAGTTCGGCGAAGCGTTCCGCGATGCCTTCCTTGACGACGTCCTTGAGTTCGACGACGCCGAGCGCGCGGGCGCCGTGCCGGTCGTGGACGGCGACGAGCAGCGGGGTGCCGCCGGCCTCGGCGATCCCGTCGACGAGCGGCTTGGCCTCCATGGGCAGCCGTCCGCCGGACTCCACGACCCACCGGGCGACGGCGCCTGCGGCGCCCTTGCGGATGAGGCAGGTGGTGCCGTCGGGCCAGCGCAGGTCGACGCCGCTCATCCGACTGTGTGCGGTGAACGGGACGGGCCGCTGCTCGCCGAGTTCGCCGGGAGCCCTTGGCGGCACCCAGTACTGACGGTTCGTCAGTTCCATCAGTGAACGACCCTCCGGTGTCTCGTCGGCCACCGACGCCAACTGCGCGGCCTCGGCGAGCTGTTCGGTGGCGGCGCCGGGCAGGGGGTGGAGGGCGACAGCGTGACGGTTGCCGTGGGTGATGGTGCCGGTTTTGTCGAGCAGCAGCACGTCGACGTCCCCGGCCGCCTCGACCGCCCGGCCGGAAAGGGCGACGACGTTGCGCTGCACGAGCCGGTCCATCCCGGCGATGCCGATCGCGGAGAGCAGCGCGCCGATGGTGGTCGGGATGAGCGCGACCATCAACGCGACCAGCACGATGGTGGTTTGGGGCGCGTGGGCGTAGATGGCCATCGGCTGGAGGGAGACGACGGAGAGCAGGAAGACGATGGTGAGCGAGGCGAGCAGAATGTTAAGCGCGATCTCGTTCGGGGTCTTCTGCCGGTTGGCGCCCTCGACCAGGTTGATCATGCGGTCGATGAAGCTCTGCCCGGGCCGGGAGGTGATCCGGATGATCAGGTGGTCGGAGAGCACCTTGGTGCCGCCGGTCACGCTCGTGCGGTCGCCGCCGGACTCGCGGATGACGGGCGCGGACTCGCCGGTGATCGCCGACTCGTCGACGCTCGCGACGCCCTCGACCACCTCGCCGTCCTGCGGGATGACCTCTCCGGCCGGCACCAACACGATGTCGTGCAGCAGCAACTGCTCGGCGGGGATGACCTCGTGGCGCCGATCGCGGGTGCCGACCCGCCAGCGCAGCAGCCGCCTCGCGGTGGTGGCGGACTGGGCGCGGCGCAGGGAGTCGGCCTGAGCCTTGCCGCGGGCCTCGGCGACGGCCTCGGCGAGGTTGGCGAACAGGACGGTGAGCCAGAGCCAGAAGCTGATCATCCACGAGAAGACGCTGGGGTGGATGACGGCGCTGAGTGTGGTGAGGGCGGAGCCGGTTTCGACGACGAGCATCACCGGGTTGCGCGCCATGGTGCGCGGGCGGAGCTTGCGGACGGCGGCGGGCAGCGCCTCGGCGAGCTGGTGACGGGTGATGAGCCGACGACGGCTCCTCGGCGTGCTGGGCCGGTGGCTCGGGTGGTGCGGTGGCTGCTCGGGAACACGGTCCGGGCGGCGGAACCAGTTCTGCTGGTCGTCGGTGGTGGCCGGTGGGGTGAGGGCCGAACGGCGCATCGTCTCGGGGACCTTCCGGGCCGCCCGGGAGAGGGGCGGCGGTTCGGGGAGCGACGGGAACGCCGGACAGCGAAGCACCGGCTTTTCACGCGACGTGCGCGTCTTGACGCCGGCTTGGCGTGCCGAGTGGCCTCTTTGACAGTTCCCTGACGACTTGTCGGACACGCGTTCGTCAACCAGGGAGGGCCGGGCCCGCCCAGTACGCCACCCCGTGCCGCACCGGCCGGAAGCCCGCCGCCTCGGCGAGCGCCCAGCTGGGGCAACCACGCCCCCCGGACCGCTGCCTTCCCATGCTGGGCACAGGGCCTTGGCGAGTTCCGGAAACTCGACGGCGGTCGGGACCTGAGCATCAACGACGCGTCGACACTGCGTCAGGGGTTCGTCAGGGAGAGTGAACGGGCTTGCCCGGGGCATTTCGGGAAGGCTTTGATGGGGGACATGCACCGCTCGACACGCCACCACGACCGCCCGCCGCATAGCCGGCCGCGGATCGTCGCTGTCGCGGTCGTCACCGCCGTCCGGTAAGCCCGAGCTCCTTCCCGCTCGTTGCCGGCCGCGCGCACGGGCCCGGTGCCGTTCGCCAGTGCCTGTGCCGAACACCGCCGCCCGTCCCTTGCCCCAACCGGCTCCGAGTGCGGGGGGCGGGCGGTCGTTTCCTCGTATCACCTCCTTCTCGCGCCGGTGGCCCCGGAGGCGGGCGGCTTCGTGCCGCGTCGTCTCCGCACCCCGCCGGTGCCGTCCACCCTTGGAGGGGTCATGT